>NZ_JAOTNO010000010.1:0-236229 GCF_041644655.1 Brevibacillus sp. BD137
TCATTTCGTTTATATCAAATTCTCCGGGTTCAAGCCTTCCAGCTCTGGCAACACAAAGCGCCCATCTTTTCTGATCAGCACATCGTCAAACCAGATTTCGCCGCCGCCGTATTCAGGGCGTTGGATTTGGACCAAGTCCCAGTGAACGGAGGAGCGGTTGCCGTTGTCTGCTACTGTGTAAGCATTCCCTGGCGTGAAGTGGAAGCTGCCCGCGATTTTTTCGTCAAACAGGATGTCCAGCATCGGGTGGAGGATGTGCGGGTTGAAGCCGATCGCGAATTCTCCGATATAGCGTGCGCCCTCGTCCGTGTCGAGGATGTCGTTCAATGCTTTAGTATTGGAGCTGGTCGCCTCCACGATTTTGCCTTCTTTGAAAGTGAATTGAACATCATTGAAGGTAATGCCGTTGTAGATCGATGCCGCGTTGTAGAAAATCGTTCCTTCCACGGAATCGAGTACAGGAGCGGTGTATACTTCGCCATCCGGGATATTACGTTTGCCGTCACACTTGATGGCATTGATTCCTTTTATGGAGAAGCGCAGGTCCGTTTTTGGACCGACGATGCGTACGCGATCGGTGCGCTCCATCAGCTCTTTCAACGGAGTCATGGCAGCGGACATTTTCGCGTAGTCCAGATTGCAGACGGAGAAGTAGAAGTCCTCAAAGCTCTCGAGACTCATTTTGGACAGCTGTGCCATCGACTTGTTTGGGTAGCGCAGTACAACCCAGCGTTTGTTCGGAACGCGCTCGTTCGTATGTACAGGTTGATACAAGACACGAGCGTAAATGCCCATTTTGTCGTCCGGTACGTCGGCATACTCGTTGATGTTGTCGTAGGCGCGGATGGCGATGTAAGCGTCCATGTCCTTCATCCGGTCATACTCGTATTTTGCCATCAGAGCCATATGTTCTTCGCTCGTGCCTTGATAGAGTGCACGCATGACTTCCTGGTCTTTTAAGGTGACCAAAGGCAGAGCCCCAACTGCAAATGATTCACGCACAAGTGCACGAACGAGTTCAGGTTGCAGGCCTGTATTTTCGATCAGAACTTTTTCGCCTTTTTGCAAATGGAGTGAGTAACGGACGAGACGGCTTGCCAGTTCATTAATGCGTGGATCTGCCATGGTGGTAACCTCCGTAGTAAAATAATTTTGATTAATGATTAATTTGTATTATTACATAACTGAGCGTAGGCTCGCCAGTATGTTTGATCCTTCCATTACAGGCAAGCCTCGTAGATCGAGATTACATCGGAATCATTCAATTTTCGTGAGCTAGGCAGATGCCCGATTCCGCGTCCGCCAATGCGAACCGCTTCCTCAGCCATTTGGGCCAGTGATTGTTTGGTCACACCGAAGTCAGACAGACGTTCGGTGATTCCCATGCGCTCATACCAACGGCGAACGGCATCAATCGTTGCTCGTGCTGCTTCGCCCTCGTTCTCCACTGTAACGCCAAAACAATGACGTCCCATACGGGCTAGTCTCTCGGGACGGTCTTGCAATATCACCTGTTCGAAATACGGAAGGGAAAGGATCGCCAGTCCACGGCCGTGAGCCATATCGTAGATTCCGCTCAGTGGATGTTCAATTCCGTGCAACGGCATACCAGCACCACGTCCGCCAGCAGCGAAGGGACTGATGCCCAGCGTGCTCGCCCACAAAAGGGTGGATCGTGCTTCAGCGTTGTCTGGTTGCTGGATCGCTGTGATGGAGTGCTCGACGACAAGGCGAATGAGTGTTTCGGAAATCCCGTCTTGAACGTGGGTCCCTTCCGCGCTGATCAAATAGTTTTCAAACAGATGGGAAAAGATATCGGCGCAAGACTCTGCTGTGACGCGAGCCGGAACGGTAAAGGTGACAGACGGATCAAGAATGGCAATCTTCGGGTAAAGTGCTGGACCGTTGATCGAAGATTTTTCATGCGTGTCCCAATGAGTCAGGACGCTGATATGGTTTGCTTCCGAACCAGTAGCGGCTACTGTCGGGACGGTCATGATCGGCAGTGCTTCCTGAACGGGTACCAGTAATTGACCAGAACCGCTCGGATTTCCCCGCATGTAATCGTAAATCGGGCGTCCAGAAACGGCTGCTGCCGCAATCGCTTTGGAGGCATCCATTACGGAGCCGCCACCGATAGCCAGAATGAAGTCACACTGATGCTCACGCGCAAGCGCAGCTCCGGCATCAACCGTTGCCGTACGCGGATTCGGTTCGATTTTGTCAAAAACAAGATACGCCACTTGAGCTTCCTGCAACAGAGCCTTGGCGCGGTCCAAAAGTCCTGTACGTTTGGCAGCATTGCCGCCTGTAACGAGCAATGCTTTTTGGCCTAATAATTTTGCTTCTTGGCCCAAACGCTCCAGTTCGCCTATGCCAAAGTAAATTTTGGTAGGAAAAGACACTTCAAATGGAAACATCTGAAATTCCTTCTTTCACGTATTGGTTGTACCATGACAAGTTTATCATAAACAAACGAAAAGAGCCTGCTCCGTGGGTGGGCTCTATGTGTATATAAGGTAGTTTGGATAATGAGTTTGCGAATGTTAGTGAGGTTGAGAAGAAAAATATAGTGTAAATCCCGAACGTTTGTCGAAGTCTATTCCAGCATTTTTCGTTGATAAATGCGTATGTTTGTGTTTTAATGTAGTTGAAACGTTCGTGAATTAACCTAAACTCAACCTTTTTGACTGGGAAGGTGACTCCTACGGTGGAAAAACAGGAACAACTCTACGAAGGTAAGGCGAAACGTATTTATCGGACATCTTTGCCTGATCAGTACTGGGTAGAGTACAAAGACGACGCAACAGCATTTAATGGAGAGAAACGGGCGCAAATCACCGGAAAAGGTGAGCTGAACAACCGCATTACGGCAATCTTTTTCACCATGCTGAAGGAGCGGGGCATCGACAACCATTTTGTCCGTCTGCTGTCCGCCACAGAGCAAGTTGTTCGCAAAGTGGAGATTATCCCTTTGGAGGTAGTCGTTCGCAATATCGCAGCAGGCTCATTGGCCAAGCGTCTTGGCATGGAAGAAGGAACTGTGCTTCCGCAGCCCGTTGTCGAGTTTTACTACAAGGATGACGCACTGGGAGATCCATTGGTGAATGCCTCCCATATCAAAGTGTTGGGGATTGCAAGCGAGAGTGACCAAGCGACATTGGAGCGCATGGGTCTTGCTGTAAACGAGGTCCTCGTACCTTACCTGCGCGAGCGCAACATTACCTTGGTCGATTTCAAACTGGAATTCGGAAAAACAGCGGACGGGGAGATTCTCCTCGCCGATGAAATATCCCCGGATACATGCCGTTTCTGGGATTCAGTAACGAATGAAAAGCTCGACAAAGACCGCTTCCGCCGCGATTTGGGCAATGTGGAGGAAGCTTACAAAGAAATGCTTACGAGACTAGGAGGAGACGTACATGTTTAAAGCTGTTGTTTATGTAACATTGCGCGAGAGTGTTTTGGACCCGCAAGGACATGCTGTAAAAGGTGCTCTGCACACCTTGGGTTTTGATGAAGTAAACAATGCGCGTATCGGGAAGTATATGGAGCTGGAATTGAACACTTCTGACCGTGCGCAAGCCGAAGAGCGTGTACGTGAAATGTGCGAAAAGCTGTTGGCCAATACGGTGGTAGAAGACTATCGCTTTGATATCGTGGAGGGCTAAGGATATGCGAGTAGCCGTTATCGTCTTTCCAGGCTCGAACGCCGACGTTGATTTGTTTAACGCAGTTGAAGACGTAATGGGAGTGCCTGTGGATTACGTATGGCATTCCGATACGGATCTTTCTAAATATGATGCGATTCTTTTGCCAGGCGGATTCTCTTATGGAGATTATCTGCGCTGTGGTGCGGTCGCTCGTTTTTCACCCGTCATGGAACAAGTGGTGAAGGCAGCAGGAGAAGGCAAGCTGATCATGGGAATCTGCAATGGCTTCCAGATCCTGACCGAAGTCGGGCTGTTGCCAGGAGCACTCTTGCGTAACCGTTCACTGAAATTCCGTTGCAAGCTGTCCGAGTTGCGTGTGGAAAACAACGATACCTCCTTTACCCGTGATTTCGCGGCAGGGGAAGTCATCCAGATTCCGATCGCGCACGGCGAAGGCAACTACTACTGTGATGAGGAAACACTGGCGAAGCTTAAAGCGAACAAACAGATCGTTTTCCGCTATCATGGCGAGAATCCGAATGGTTCACTGGAAGACATCGCGGGCATTTGCAACGAACGTGGAAACGTACTTGGCATGATGCCTCACCCGGAGCGTGCCGTCCACTCTTGGATGACTTCCGATGACGGACGCCGCATGTTTACCTCGATCCTGAAGACTTGGAGGGAGCAGAACAGTGTCACAACTCACGCATAAAGAACCGACAGCCGAACAAATTGCCGATCAAAAACTATACAAAGAAATCGGTCTGACTGACGAAGAATATCAGCGTGTCGTAGAAATTCTCGACCGCAAGCCGAACTGGACGGAGACAGGTCTGTACAGCGTTATGTGGTCGGAGCACTGCTCCTACAAAAACTCCAAGCCTGTCCTGCGTCGTTTCCCGACAAAAGGGCCTCGCGTTTTGCAAGGACCTGGGGAAGGTGCGGGTATTGTCGACATCGGTGACAATCAGGCGGTTGTTTTCAAAATCGAAAGCCATAACCACCCATCAGCGATCGAGCCTTATCAAGGGGCTGCGACTGGCGTGGGCGGTATCATCCGTGACGTATTCTCGATGGGCGCGCGTCCGATTGCATTGCTCAATTCGCTTCGATTCGGGGAGCTCAAGTCTCCACGCGTCAAATATTTGTTCGAAAACGTCGTTGCAGGTATTGCAGGCTACGGGAACTGCATCGGGATTCCGACTGTGGGTGGCGAAGTGAATTTCGACCCTACGTATGAAGGCAATCCGCTTGTCAACGCCATGTGTGTCGGCTTGATCGACCACGAGAAGATTCAAAAAGGGGTAGCGTCCGGTATCGGCAACCCTGTTATCTACGTTGGTGCAAGTACGGGGCGTGACGGTATTCACGGGGCGACCTTCGCATCCGAGGAGCTCACAGAAGAGTCCGAGAAAAAACGCCCGGCAGTACAAGTTGGCGATCCATTCATGGAAAAGCTCCTGCTGGAAGCGTGCCTGGAGCTGATCGACACGGGTATCGTCGTCGGGATTCAGGACATGGGGGCGGCTGGCTTGACGAGCTCCAGCTCCGAGATGGCATCCAAGGCAGGGAACGGAATCGAAATGAATCTGGACCTCGTGCCACAGCGCGAAGCTGGCATGTCTGCATACGAAATGATGCTGTCTGAGTCTCAGGAGCGTATGCTCGTCGTCGTGGAAAAAGGCAAAGAGGCAGAAGCGATTGCGATTTTTGACAAATGGGGTTTGGCGTCCGCTGTCGTGGGCAAAGTAACCGAAGACAGCAAGCTGCGCTTGTTGCACCAAGGTGAGGTAGTAGCAGAGGTGCCAGTAGACAGCTTGGCAGACGACGCACCTGTGTACCATCGTCCATCTGCGGTGCCTGCTTACTACGAAGCAAACGCGAATGTAGATGTGCTGGCAGCCATCCAAGAACCGAAAGATCTGAATGGTACGCTGAAAAGCTTGCTGGCTCAGCCAACAGTGGCGAATAAAGCGTGGGTATATGAGCAATATGATCATATCGTGCGTGCAAACACAGCTGTAAAGCCCGGTTCTGACGCTGCTGTTGTCATGGTGCGCGGTACTCGGAAGGCCCTTGCTATGAGCACGGATTGCAACGGTCGCTATGTGTACCTCGATCCAAAAGTGGGCGGTGCCATTGCGGTTGCAGAATCTGCGCGCAACGTCGTCTGCTCCGGTGCAGAGCCGCTGGCGATTACGGACTGCCTGAACTTCGGAAGTCCTGAAAAGCCTGAGGTGTTCTGGCAATTTGAAAAATCGTGCGAGGGCATGAGCGAAGCGTGCGTAGCACTCGATGCTCCAGTTATCGGCGGAAACGTATCTTTTTACAATGAACGCAGCGGTGACGCGATCTATCCAACCCCAACGGTGGGAATGGTCGGCTTGATCACTGATGTTGACCATATTACGACTCAGGATTTCAAAAACGAAGGCGACGCGATCATCTTGTTGGGCGAGACCTTTGCTGAGCTGGGCGGTAGTGAGTATCAAAAGATGGCTACGGGCAGCATTTCCGGACGCCCTCCACAAATCGATCTGACTAAGGAAGCGGCAGTACAAAAGCTGGTTCTCACAGCGATTCGCCAAGGTCTGGTGAACTCCGCACACGATCTGTCCGAAGGTGGTCTCGGTGTCGCTCTGGCTGAATCTTGCTTCGGCAAAGGCGTCGGTGCGCAGGTGACTCTTACGTCTGAGCTGCGTACTGATGCGCTCTTGTTCAGTGAATCTCAATCTCGCATCTTGCTCAGTGCTTCTGGGGAGCAAGCGGCGGCGATTCTCACATTGGCAGGTGAACATGGCGTACCTGCTGAAAACATCGGTACGGTCGGTGGCGATCGTCTGGTAGTGAACGTGAACGGTACAGAAGCGATCAACGCTTCGACTCAAGAGGTGAAAGCAGCCTGGAAGGATGCGATTCCATGTTTGATCGGTTAATCTGGGACAAATTGAATGAAGAATGCGGCGTTTTTGGCATCTACAACCACAAAGAAGCATCCCAATTGACCTATCTGGGTCTGCACGCCCTTCAGCATCGCGGTCAGGAGAGCGCAGGTATCTGCGCCTCCGACGGTGAGAAATGGTATAAGCACCGCGGAATGGGTCTCGTGTCAGAGGCTTTTGGCAAGGGCGATCTGGAGAAGTTCAGTGGTCATATCGCAATTGGTCATACCCGTTATACGACTGCTGGTTCGAGTAAGATTGAAAACGCCCAACCGCTCTTTTTCCGCTATGCACAAGGCAGCATGGCAGTTGCCCACAACGGGAATCTCGTAAATGCCGCTGTGCTTAGAAAAGAGCTGGAAGCAAAGGGCTCCATTTTTCAGACGACCAGCGACACTGAGGTGATCGCACACCTGATTGCCCGCTCTGAGTGCAAGGATTTGCCAGGAGCGGTAAAGGACGCTCTGCAATACATCAAGGGAGCGTATGCGCTTCTCGTCATGAACGAAAACCAGCTCGTGATCGCCCTCGATCCGAATGGCTTGCGTCCGCTGTCATTGGGACGTCTCGGAGATGCGATCACTGTCGCGTCCGAGACTTGTGCGTTCGATATCATTGGCGCGCAGTACTGGCGTGACGTGCAACCGGGCGAGTTGATCGTCATCGACAAGGATGGCATTACCGAAAGCAAGCATACCGAAACGACACAGCGTTCGATTTGTACGTTTGAATACATTTATTTTGCCCGACCAGACAGTGACATCGACGGAATCAACGTCCATATGGCGCGCAAACGTCTGGGCAAGCAGCTGGCATTGGAATCCGCGATTGATGCTGATGTCGTCACAGGTGTACCGGATTCGAGTATCTCTGCTGCTATCGGATTTGCGGAAGCCACAGGAATTCCGTACGAAATCGGCTTGATCAAAAACCGCTATGTCGGTCGTACCTTCATTCAGCCGAGTCAGGAGCTGCGTGAGCGCGCTGTCTATCTCAAGCTGTCTGCGGTTCGCAAAGTAGTGGAAGGCAAACGCGTCGTGATGATTGACGACTCCATTGTTCGTGGTACGACGAGTAATCGGATCGTCCGCATGCTGCGTGAAGCTGGCGCCAAAGAAGTGCATGTGCGCATCAGCTCTCCGCCTGTTATGAATTCTTGCTTTTACGGCATAGACACCTCGTCGCGTGAGGAACTGATTGCGTCAACCAAATCCGTAGAGGAAATTCGTCAAATCATTGAGGCTGACTCGCTGTCGTTCTTGTCTATTGAAGGAATGATCGATGCAATTGGCCGCACAGATTCGGCTCCTAATAGAGGACACTGCCTCGCATGCTTTAACGGAGAATATCCGACAGAGATTGAGTTCGAAGAAGCGCTACCTGCGCTCAAATGCTAACCGTGCTACTTATGAACAACCGCTAATACAAGCACCTCTTGCTAGGGGGAGAAACGATGAGTGAAGCATATAAACAAGCTGGCGTAGACATCGATGCGGGCAACGAAGCCGTCGAGCGCATGAAAAAGCACGTCAAACGAACATTCCGCCCGGAAGTTATGACTGATTTGGGCGGGTTCGGAGCGCTGTTTCGCCTGGATACCAAAAAATACGAGAACCCGATTCTCGTTTCTGGCACAGATGGGGTTGGAACCAAGCTAAAGCTCGCTTTTGCCATGGACAAACACGATACAATCGGCATCGATGCTGTCGCTATGTGCGTCAATGACGTAGTGGTTCAAGGGGCAGAGCCGCTCTTTTTCCTCGATTATCTGGCTGTAGACAAGGTCATTCCGGAAAAAATCGAAGCGATTGTCAAAGGGATCGCGGAAGGCTGCTCTCAGTCCGGCTGCTCGCTGATTGGCGGGGAGACTGCCGAGATGCCTGGCATGTACGCAGAAGGCGAATACGACATCGCAGGCTTTACCGTAGGTGTCGTGGACGAGAGCAAAATGATTACGGGAGCTTCCGTGGCGGCAGGCGATGTACTGATCGGTCTGGCTTCCAGCGGCGTGCACAGCAATGGCTTCTCGCTCGTTCGCAAGGTTCTTTTGGCTGACAAAGGGATGTCCCTGCATGATCATGTTGACGTATTGGGCAAAAAGCTCGGCGAAGAGCTGCTGACACCGACCCGCATTTATGTGAAGCAAGTGCTATCCGTTCTCGAGTTACATGAAGTGAAAGCTCTGGTACACATCACAGGCGGCGGCTTTACTGAAAACATTCCACGCGTGCTTCCAGAAGGAATGCAGGCTGTGATCAACGTTGGTTCCTGGCCTGTGCTGCCAATTTTCGAGCTGGTACAAGGGGCGGGGAACATCTCTTACCCGGATATGTACAAAACGTTCAACATGGGCATTGGCATGATGCTCGTCGTGAAGCCGGAAGACGCAGTGAGTGTGATGGAAAAGCTGCAAGAGCTGGGAGAACAGGCGTATTTGATCGGACAAATTCAAGCGGGAGAGCGCAAAGTCGTATACAACGGGGTGGAATGGTGAGAAAGCTGGCCATTTTCGCCTCAGGCAGCGGCTCCAACTTTGAAGCGATCGTGCAGGCTGTACAGGACGGCAGGCTTGCAGGTGTAGAAGTTGCCTTACTCGTGTGCGACAAGCCCGGCGCCAAGGTTTTGGAACGGGCAGAGCGTTTAGGAATCGACGCCTTTGTATTTCAACCGAAGGAGTATGCAGACAAGGCTGCTTTTGAGCAGGAAATAGTGGCACAGCTCCAAAAACGTGATATATCGCTGGTTGTGCTGGCAGGCTACATGCGGTTGGTGGGCGACACTCTTTTGTCATCCTACGAAGAAAAAATCATCAATCTGCATCCGTCACTTTTGCCTGCTTTCCCTGGAAAAGACGCGGTTGGTCAGGCACTCGCATACGGGGTAAAGGTAACGGGGGTAACGGTACATTTGGTTGATGCCGGTCTGGATACAGGGCCGATCATTGCCCAGATTCCCGTAGCAGTGCAAGAAGCAGATACGGCTGAGACTTTGGCGGCTCGCATCCATGCTGTGGAGCATGAGCTTTTGGTGAAGGTCATTGGCTACTTAGCAGAAGAGAGAGTGAAGCTGGAAGGAAGGCTTGTCCAGCTGACGTGAATCGAGAGAGAAAGCAGTAACCGACATCCTTTTACGATGTCGGTTTTTTGGTCATCCGTTTTAGAAATACTTCTTTCTCCAAAACAGGAGAGCTGTTACGGACGTAATGGCGGTGGACATGATCATAATGATCGTGAATGCGTGCGGATGATTCTGAAAAGGAAGCCCGACGTTCATCCCGTAAAAGGTGCCAATCACCATAGGTAACGTGATGACAATAGTAATGGCGGTCAACAGCTTCAATACGCGATTCAGATTATTGGAGATGACGGAGCCAAAGCCATTCATGATGTTCCCTAAAATGGCGGTATAGATTTCCGTCATTTTGATGGCCTGCTTAGTTTCGATTTTTACTTCTTCCAGCAGCGCCTTATCTTCCTCGTACATTTTCAAATAACTGCCGCTCCGAAGCAGGGAGATCAACAGACTGTTCGTTTCCAGGGACGTCGAAAAATAGACGAGACTTTTCTGCAATTCAAGCAAGGTAAGCAGTTCATTGTTTTTCGTCGATTGCCGCAACGATTTTTCCAACGTCTCTGTCTGCTTGTTGATTTTTTTTAAGTAATGCAAATAATCATGCGACGTATTTGACAAAATTTGCAGGACAAACCGGTTTCGCATGTGCGTGTGAAAGCTTTTCACTTTTCCTTGGACGAACTCATTCATGACAGCCGTTTCTACCAGACAAACCGTTAAGATATAATCTTCCGTCACCATGATTCCCAATGGAACCGTCGTATAGTTGTCCTTCGTCGCTTCTTTCGTGGAGACCGGGATGTCCACGTAGAGCTTCACGCGGTTCCCTTCCTTGTCGATCCGTCCGATTTCTTCGTCATCAAGGGCATCCTGTAAAAAATGAAGGTCAATCGACAACTCCCTGACGACTTGTTGCTTTTCTTGCTCAGAAGGATCAGTCAGATGAATCCAGCAGCCTTTTTCAAATTGTTGCAGTTCTTCTATTTTTCCGAGGGTATTCGTTTTGTAAATGTTCAACATGGTTTTCTCATCCTTTCGCAAAGAAGGATCGGAGGGATACGACCATGTTGCGCAAGCATGTCTGCATATAGATATCTACATACACTCGTCCCATAAAAAGGGAGAATGATAAATAAGGTATGGGGAACATGCCGCAGCGCCACAAGGCCGGAAAATTCTCCGTACACAATCTTGATTGCAGTTATTCATTCCGCAACTTGGACTACTGTCCATTAAAACGTTCCCCCCTTTCGAAAATAAAAACCATCTTGCTTTCTCGTCCTTCATGCATGTTATTCATGTCCTTTCAGACGGTGTCGGCTTCTAACATGACCGACTCACCCTATTTTGCTGCTATTCATCCTCCGCGAATCATGACAAACCAAATCAACTCTTGTGACATACAGTAATAAAGAAGGATATTCCCACAAAGGGAGGGGCCGACTTGAGCGGAGATTTTGTTTCGAACTTGCTCGATAAGCTAAGCCAAAAAACAGGGCGGCAATGGACGCTTAACGATATTATGAAGCTCGCGGAAAAAATGCCGAAGGGCGGAGCCAATGTAGATGCGCTGCTCGATGAGCTGGGAAATATGGGATTCGAAGTGCCAGAGGAGACGAAAGAGCGCGTCAGGGATCGTGTAAAGGACGGCAATTCCATCTCCATGGAAGAGCTAGGGAACATAATGCCCAAAGAAGTAAAGGCGAAGAGCCGCAAGTCGAAGAAGCCGATCAAGCCAATCAGGGCGACTGCCAAAGGCAAATCAGTCTCCCTATCAGACCGCATCAAAAGGCTATCAGGCAAAGGCAAGAAAAAACGATAATTTCATCAAAGCAAATACAGGTGGATGCAGTCGCAAGTGCCGAACAGGCATGGGCGGCTGTGTTTGTTTTCCTTACGAAGTTATTGATAATAGCGTACAATTATTTTATAATATATAAGTATTGTTCGTGTTTTGGTCAATAGTTACTCATGTTTTCACTAAAATTCAGGAGGTTCTATCCGTGAGTGTGAAAAAAGCGTTGATCAGCGTTTCTGACAAGACAGGATTGATTCCGTTTGCCCGTCGATTGGTAGCCGCCGGGGTACAGATCATTTCTACCGGGGGTACGGCTTCTCTTTTAAAAGCAGAGGGAGTTCCCGTCATTGGCATTTCTGAAGTGACTGGATTTCCAGAGATTTTGGACGGTCGCGTCAAAACGTTGCATCCCAATATCCACAGCGGCCTCTTGGCTGTAAGGGACAGTGAAGCACATGTGCAGCAACTAAAAGACCTTGGGATTGAGACCATTGATCTGGTTGTCGTAAACCTTTATCCTTTCAAGGAAACAATAGCGAAGCCAGACGTGACATATGAAGATGCCATTGAGAATATTGATATTGGTGGACCAACAATGCTGCGATCTGCTGCGAAAAATCACGCGTTTGTCAGTGTAGTGGTCGATGCAGCCGATTATGAAAAAGTAGCAGAAGAAATTGAAGCAAATGGCGATACTACGCTAGAAACCCGTCGTAAGCTGGCAGCAAAAGTTTTCCGTCATACAGCTGCCTATGATGCCTTGATCTCTCGCTATTTGAGTGAGCAGGTGGGCGAACTGCTGCCTGAGAGCTACACCGTGACTTACGAGAAAGTACAGGATTTACGCTATGGGGAAAATCCACACCAACGTGCGGCATTTTACCGTGAGCCGTTATCGGATCAGTTGAGCATCGGGAATGCGAGTCAACTGCAAGGAAAAGAGCTTTCCTATAACAACATCAATGACGCAGACGCAGCGTTGGCGATTGTACGCGAATTCGCTGAACCTGCTGTCGTTGCAATCAAGCACTCCAACCCTTGTGGAGTAGGGATTGGCGCTGATATTCGCGCCGCTTACCAAAAAGCGTACGAAGCAGACCCTGTCTCTATTTATGGTGGGATCGTGGCAGCAAATCGCCCGATTGACCGTGACACCGCACTCGCGATGAAAGAGATTTTCTTGGAAATTATTATCGCACCAGACTTCACCGACGAGGCGTTGGCTGTTCTGGCTGAGAAAAAGAACCTGCGTCTGTTGCGTATTTCTGCGCTGAATGAACCAGCCAAAAAAGTGGACAACCTGTTCCGCGTGGCTCCTGTTGCAGGCGGGGCACTCATTCAAGACTTCGACTACAAGCAACTCGAAGAAAACGAGATTCAAGTGGTTACAGACCGCAAGCCTTCGGAAGAGGAACTGGCACAGCTGAAATTCGCGTGGAAGGTCGTCAAGCACGTCAAGTCGAATGCGATTCTCTTGGCTAAAGACAATATGACCATCGGCGTGGGTGCAGGCCAGATGAACCGCGTTGGGGCAGCGAAAATCGCCATCGAGCAAGCAGGTGCATTGGCAAGTGGCGCGGTTATGGCCTCAGATGCGTTTTTCCCGATGGGAGATACCGTGGAAGCGGCAGCCAAAGCAGGGATTACCGCTATCATCCAGCCAGGCGGCTCCATTCGCGACCAAGAATCGATTGATGCTTGCAACCGAGCGGGCATTGCGATGATCTTTACCGGCACGCGTCATTTCAAGCACTAAAAGAGGCTATTCGGGAGTAACTTTCGCTTTTTTAACACGTATGAAAGAGTGGATTACCTCTCACACAGGAGGAAATATGATGAAAATATTAGTGATCGGTGGCGGCGGTCGAGAACACACGATTGCCTGGAAGCTGTTGCAGAGTTCTAAAGTAACAAAGGTATACTGTGCGCCAGGAAATGGGGGCACCGCCCAAATCGCTCAAAACGTACCGATCGGCGTCCATGATTTTGCTGCACTGGTTCAATTCGTCAAGGATGAGGGAATCGATCTGACTGTCGTTGGCCCGGAAGATCCTTTGCTGGCGGGGATTGTAGACTTTTTCCAGGAGCGCAATCTGCCGATCTATGGCCCGAACCAAAAAGCGGCAATGATCGAGGGAAGCAAGTCTTTTGCGAAAAGTTTAATGAAACGCTACGAGATTCCGACGTCTGCCTATGAATCATTTTTGGATTACGAATCGGCGAGTGCGTATGTGAGAGAGCAGGGTGCTCCTATCGTTGTTAAAGCGGATGGCTTGGCAGCGGGGAAAGGGGTCGTTGTTGCAGAAACGGTGGAGGAAGCGGAAGAGGCACTTCGTCAGATTATGCAGGAAAGCGTCTTTGGTGAAGCGGGAGCGCGCGTGGTCATTGAGGAGTGCATGTTCGGCGAAGAGCTGTCGCTGTTGTCTTTCGTCGATGGAGAGACGGTTAAACCGATGATTACTTCTCAGGATCATAAGCGAATCTTCAATGAGGACCGCGGCCCGAATACAGGCGGCATGGGGACATACGCCCCGGTACCGCAAATGTCTGCTGAGCTGGTGGACGAGATCGTTAAAACGATTGTCCAGCCGATGGCGTCAGGGATGGCCAAGGATGGCATTCCGTTCAAAGGCATTCTCTATACAGGTCTGATGATTACGGAGCAAGGCCCGAAAGTCGTGGAGTTCAATGCGCGTTTTGGCGATCCAGAGACACAAGTGCTCTTGCCGTTGCTCGAAACAGATTTGCTCGATATTTTTGTCGGAACGATCAATGGAGAGCTCGATGCAGTCGATGTGACATGGCAAAAAGGAAGTGCTGTCTGTGTCGTCATGGCAGCGCCGGGTTATCCGGGAGAATATCCAAAGGGTGCGCTGATTCACGGACTGGGTCAGGCAAACGAGGGAGCTACGGTGTTTCACGCAGGTACGAAGGAAACCGAGGAAGGTATCGTTACGAGCGGTGGCCGTGTGCTTGGCGTCGTGGCAACCGGAGCGGATTTGGCGCAAGCGCGTGAGACGGCGTACGCGAAGGTGCAGGGGATCTCGTTTGATGGGGCACAGTATCGCACGGATATTGCGGCACGAGCGATGAAGTATCAGCAAAAGGGATAAAAAAAGAATAAGCTGTTCCTTCTGTAGAGATTTCTACTTGGGGAACAGCTTTTTTTAGTTATCACATACCCACGTTTTCACCCGCGATGGCCGCTTTTTTCGCTTTAGCCGCAGCCACCTGTGAGAGGAAATAAACGATGAGGAACAGCAGCAGGCACGCCGCCGACCAGCGGTACATGACAGAGTAGCTCGAATGTGTCGCGATGACGCCGAGGAGCATAGAGCCGACCGCGATCCCCAGATCGATGGAATTAAAGAACAGTCCATTCGCCATGCCGCGTTGCTCAGGTGTAACGACCTTCACCATCCACGCCTGGATAGATGGCTGAATCATGCCATAGCCAAGGCCATAGAAGGCAGCAGAGACGAGAAGCAAGGACTCTGTCGTTGTCAGGGACAGGAGCAAGAGGCTGATCCCGACGAAAATCGCACCGGGAGGCAGGACGGCAATGTGCCCTTTGCGATCATACAGCTTGCCAGAAAACGGGCGAATCAACACCATCGCCAGTGCATTCGTAAGGAAAAACCAGCCGACATTCTCAATGTGGGCTTCTTTTCCATACAAGGCCAAAAAGCTGAGAATCCCGCCATACGTAATGGATAAACAAAAGTTCAGTCCAGCTGGAAGCAGCAGCTTTTTATCATAAAATCGACGAATGCCTGTGACCGTTTGTGTGTTCCCGGACGACACTGGAAGCTGATTGTAGGCACGGATAAAATGCATTAACGGAAAAATAATAGCAACTAACAACACGAGAACCATGAGCATCGATCCGAATCCAAACCCATTTAACACTCCAAGTCCAATCAACGGGCCGAGTGCCATAGCCAAGCTAGTCGATAAGCCGAAATACCCCATGCCCTCGCCGATTCGTCTGGTAGGAATCACATTGGAGACAATCGTCGGAAAGGTCGTGCTGCCCATCCCAAAGCCGATGCCGACTAAAATTCGCAACAGAAGAAAGAACACAATGCTTCCCGCCCAGTAATAACCTGCGCTGAAAATCGCGACAAATCCAAGTGCTACGATTGCCAAGAGCTTACTGCTTTTCGTTTTCAAAGCTTCCCCGGTAAATACCCTTGCGATCACTGCTGCA
Organism: Brevibacillus sp. BD137; assembly: GCF_041644655.1. Classification (NCBI taxonomy): domain Bacteria; kingdom Bacillati; phylum Bacillota; class Bacilli; order Caryophanales; family Paenibacillaceae; genus Brevibacillus; species Brevibacillus sp. BD137. The sequence continues at coordinate 15,679 of NZ_JAOTNO010000010.1, forward strand.
AGTGAAAACAAGCTAATAACCAAGCTGACAACAAAATCATTGGCCTGATAAGCTTCCTTCACATAGGCAGGGAATGTTGGGGTTTGCATTTGAACCGTGAGAAACAACAACAAATTACATACAGTTAACAGGACGAAATCTCTCGTCCACAGTCTCTCTCTACTCTCTCCCAATGCTGTCACTCCTAGTCTGTCGTTTTTCTATTGATGTTCTCGTTAATCTCCAGCAAGATTTCCCGTAAGAAGGCCAGCTTTTCAGGAGAGATCCCTTCCAATATGTCCGCAACGGCCTGAGCCTCTACAGGAATCGCCTGCTCCAGCCATTCCCGTCCTTTCGGGGAAAGGGTAATGATGTAAGCGCGGCGGTCTTGTTCGCTCAATGTCTTTTCGATAAAGCCTTTTTTGGCGAGTGTGTCTAAAATGCGTGTCATGGAAGGCTGATCCTTCGCAGAGCGCTGAGCCAGCTCTTTTTGATTGATACCCTCTTCCTCTCGTAGCCGATAAAGGACGGCAAACTGCTCCGTGGTCAAATCAAACTCCTTTAAAAAAAGGGAAACATAATGAATCATTCTCCGGTATGTATTTCCAATGAGAAATCCAACCGGTTCTTTTTGCCAATGATCGATCAGGGGAATAACCCTCTTTCGTTCAAAAATACTTGCAATGACAATTATATGTATAACAATTAATTTTGTAAATGGAAAAAACCGCCCGATGACAGGCGGTTGGTTGCTTCTCCTTTACTGACGATATCTCCCTCTCTTTCGCGAGGTGCGAAAAAAGTAATAGCCCATTACGCCGATGACGCCAATGATCGTGGCAATAACAAAGAAGTTATGGGACATCCATTCATACATCTGGGAGCCGACAAGCATATGCAGTGCCTCCTCTCCTTATGTGTACGTGGGGTAGCGAGTGCTGCTGTTGTTATTTTCTTGGGAGCGAAATGAAATGATCTCTCTTGCCGCTTTTTCGAGAAGTTGATCCTCGGGAGTAAGCTTCGTGTTTTGCTGATTGTTGATGGAGTGTTTTTCCTGGTTCTTCGATAGTTGTGGGCTTGTGGAATACTGTATGTTTGCCTTATTCGTTGTCGCTGGCGTGTTGCTCTCATCATCTTTGCTGGTGTTCGAGTCTTTGATGGGCGCGATATTCATGGAGCGGGTAAACTGGTTGACTGCCATCTGCACGCCTTTTTTCTTGAGCTGATCCATCATGCCTTGCATGCCATTCCCTTTTTTCGTATTGATGCCCATCGCTGCGTACATCGGACAAAAGCGAGTAGCTCCTTCTGCTACTTTCATAGCTGAAAAAGCCATGAGCAGCCATGGAGTTTTGGATGGGCGACGACTCATTTTTCCGATGCCGTACGCCAAGCCCAACAGACCGCCAGTTATACGAATCATGGCATCAGTTCTACCTACGTTTTTATGCATGAGAGTTGTCCTCCTGTCGCAATTACGTCTATTCCCTAGTGTGTAATAAAGGGCGACAAGACACCCGTGGGAATTGTTACTACCATTACCAAGCTTGCAGGGGAATGAATGATGGGCGGAGAAGCTGTAGTGGCGATGAACGATCGTTCATTTTGTAAAACATCGGGAGACAAGCGAGGAGAGAAAAAATGATGCGCGTACGAGCCATATCAGATCGTGATTACTTGAACATGATTCGCGTGAGCAGACGTCAGGCACCGGCAAGCCTCTGGATAAAAGGCGCAAGCGTTCTGAATGTGTACACAAAAGAATGGCAAGAGCATCACGTCGCAGTGGCAGGAGAACGTATTGCTTATGTAGGAGAAAAAGAGCCGTTGGTCGATGATCAGACCGTGATCATAGAGGCGGCTGGGCAATATCTCGTGCCGGGTTACATCGAGCCTCACGCGCATCCGTTTCAATGGTATAACCCTTATACGTTGGCTGACTTTGCTTTGCAAACGGGTACGACTGGTATGGTGTCGGACACGTTAATGCTCATGCAACTGCCTTTTTCGCAAACGGCAGCGATCATGGATTCTTTGGCAGCACATCCCGTGAAGCAATTTTTCTGGGGCAGACTCGATCCGCAGACAGGGAAAGCTCATCCGTCGTTTACGAAGGAAAATTTGGCGCGAATGCTGGAACATCCACGTGTGATCCAGGGCGGGGAGTTGACGAATTGGGGCGGTGTTTTACAAGAGGATGAGACGCTGCTTTTTGGTCTGAAGCATACGAGGGACTTGGGCAAAAGGATGGAAGGGCATCATCCGGGGGCGTCATACGAGACATTGAACATTGCCGCAGCAGCCGGCATAACAGCTTGTCATGAGGCTATCCAGGCTGCCGATTTGCTGTCGCGCATCCGTTTAGGGATGTATGCGACATTGCGCCATTCCTCTATACGCCCTGATCTGCCTGAGCTGGTGAAGGGCTGGCTGGAGTTGGGGGTTCCATGGTCTTCACGGATGATGCTGACATCGGATGGAAGCACGCCGCCGATGCATCGTGACGGGTTCATGGATAGTACGCTCCGAGTTGCCATGGAAGCGGGAATGCCGCCAGAAGAAGCGTATGTCATGGCGACGCTGAACCCAGCTGTCTATTATGGGCTGGACGCGGAGATCGGAGGAATTGCGCCGGGCCGAATCGCCGATATGCTATTGTTGACGGCAAAGGATCAACCAACTCCATCCATCGTGATTGCGAATGGACAACGGGTGGCAGAAAAAGGGACTCTGCTCGTTCCAACCGTTCAGCCACAATGGGAGGAAGCTTCGTTACGCTTGGCAGATCCATTGAAAAAACAGGCACATTCTGATTGGTTCCGCCTGCAGCCAGATAAGGACGGCAAGACCCCTGTGCTACAGATGCAGAATGCCGTTATCACGCGGCTGTCGCTAGAGGACATGCCTGTTGATCAGGATGGATACGTATCCTTGCAGCATGATCCGCAGTTGGCATTGATCACCATTATTGATGCAACTGGAAGGAACCGAACAATGGCAGTGCTTCACGGCTTCGGTGAGCATCTTGAAGGGCTAGCCAGCACCTATTCAGCTTCTGGCGATTGGATCGTAATCGGACGCGATCCCCAAGCGATGGCGCAAGCACTGGAGCGTATTCGGGAAATAAAAGGTGGAGTCGTCCTAATCGATGAAGGAAAAATCATTTGCGAATGCCCATTGCCTCTTGCTGGAAAATTCGCGTCGGCACCGATGGAGGAAGTGATCAGCATGGGTGAAAATTTGGTAAATCAACTCCGTTCCAAAGGACATGTCCATCTCGATCCGATTTATTCGCTTTTGTTTTTTACGGCTACCCACTTGCCATATGCACGTCTAACGGCAACAGGCATTGTCGACGTGAAGAGTGGGCAAATCGTCGTTCCGGCACTTCCTCTACCTTGAGGGAGTGTTTTTTTGCGGTCACACAAACGCCCGTGATCGTTTGTGAATCAATGATATATGAATATAAAATATATTTTACTTCTTGTAAATTATCAGATTTATTTTAAAATAAAAACAACCAAGCCTATCTATCTTTATCCCCGAAGAGTATCGTTTTTGAAAGTCGCAACCTGGCTAACATGGTGGATGGATTGGGTAACAAGAACAAAGAATGATAGAAGGGGGATTCATTCTGAATGAAAAAGCGTTCTTATGTGGGGGTTTTATCTGCGGTATTGGCTGCGAGTATGGCATTAACAGGTTGCGCAGGAAACAGCAATTCAAGCGGAGGAAGTAACGCAAGCGGCGGGCAAAGTCAGCCAGCCCCAGGCAACAGTGGTGGAGGAACGACCGAGGGTGGCCTCATCAAAATTGCCACACAATCTCCTCTGTCCGGGAGCAATTCTGCTATCGGAGATGCGATTAAGACAGGTGCTGGTTACGCTCTCGAAAAGCGCAAGGAAGAATTTAAAGCACTTGGATTTGATCTCCAGCTTTTCCCTCAGGATGATCAAGGCGACCCGAAAATTGGGGTATCGAATGCAGAGATGCTCATCTCTGATCCCGATGTGTACGGTGTAGTCGGGCATTATAACACAGGGGTTGCAATTCCATCGTCTGTAAAGTACGACGAAGGCAAGTTGGTCATGGTATCCCCGGCAAATACAGGGGTGAAGCTCACGGAGGAAGGCAAGAAAACCGTCCATCGAATCTGTGCTCGCGATGACGCACAAGGACCAAAGGCTGCTCTTTATGCAAAAAATACACTTGGTGTAAAAACGGCCTATATTATCCATGATAAGACAGCATACGGCCAAGGTCTGAGCGATCAAGTGAAGATGCAATTCGAAAAGGACGGGGTCCAAATCCTTGGCTTTGAGGGTATTACCCAGGGCGAAAAGGACTACAGCGCGGTACTTAACCAGGTAACGGTGAAAAATCCGGATATCATCTTTTTCGGGGGCCTGTATCCAGAAGGTGGAATTTTGATCAAACAAGCTCGTGAAAAAGGATTTAAGGGTTATTTTATGGGTGGCGATGGCTTGGATTCTTCTGATATGATAAAAATAGCCGGTAATGCTGTCGAAGGTGTAGTCTTTACGTCAGTAGCAGGGGACGTAACGCAAACCGAAGAGGGCAAAAAATGGGCTGAAGAGTACAAGAAAGCCACAAACAAGCCTCTGGAAACCTATTCCGTCTATGGTTTCGACTCCATGAACGTCATCCTCAATGGTGTCTTGGAAGCTGCCAAAGCGAACGGAGGCAAAAAACCAACCCGCGAGCAAGTCCTCGATGCAGTCCACAAAACCAAAGATTTTCAGGGTCAATTCACCAAGGTTACCTTTGATGAAAAAGGTGACAACACAAATGCAGACGTGTTCATTTACAAGTTTGACAAGGACAAATCCATTTTCGTAGGCAAGGCCGAGTAATCACACCACACAACGCGCACACACTCCCATGCCTCATACCAGGATAGGGGGCTGCACGCCAGTGTTGGCCCCTTTTCCACGAGAAAACACGTCCAGTCAACGAATTGAATGCAGAAAATTTGTACAAGTCTACAAGGGAAATGAGGGATGGGAAAGCATGATCAATATTTTGCCTCAGGTGTTGGTTGACGGATTGACACTTGGATTTATGTACGCAGTCGTGGCTTTAGGCTACACAATGGTTTACGGGATTTTGGAAATTATCAACTTTGCTCATGGAGACATTTTCATGGTCGGAGCCTTTATCGGTACAGAGGTATTGTTGATCTCTGATGCGCTAGGGGCACTTGAAGGTATGAATCCATTTGTCGCACTTTTCATAACACTCATAATTGCCATGGTATTAACTGGTGCCTTGGGGGTAGGAATTGAGAGGATTGCCTATCGACCATTACGTGGAGCACCTCGTCTTGTGCCGTTGATCTCGGCGATAGGTGTATCGTTTTTGCTGCAGGACCTCGTACGTTTTACAGAAGCACTGGCTCGCAATGAGTTTTATCTAAACAGTCCCGCTCTTTTTACGGGCTCGATTCCATTAGGAAGTATCGCTACGATTCCAACAAAAGGTTTGATCGTAATTGTAATTGCGATCATCATGATGATTGCGTTGACGTTGTTTGTGAATAAAACAAAGTGGGGAATCGCCATGCGCGCCGTCGCACAGGACCAGAGTACGGCTTCGCTGATGACCATAAATGTAAACAAAGTAATCATGCTTACGTTTTTGATTGGCTCCAGCCTGGGTGGCGCGACAGGCGTTCTGTTTGCGCAAAACTACGGGACGATCGATCCATATATCGGTTTTATTCTCGGTCTAAAAGCATTTACAGCTGCCGTACTCGGCGGGATTGGAAACCTGCGTGGTGCGATGATCGGTGGCGTACTCCTCGGTCTTCTGGAATCCTTGTCCGGTGCCTTTATGGGACCGTTGACTAACGGAGCCTTTGGTGCAGAGTACAAAGACGTGTTCGCGTTCAGTATTTTAATTCTCGTGCTTCTCTTCAAGCCAGAAGGACTGTTTGGCGAAGCTGTAAAAGAGAAAGTGTAGGTGAAATAAATGGCAAATCTCGCTTGGAAATCGTTCAAAGGCATTCCGCTCGTATTCACGTTGATCTGGATTGTAGGCTTTTCTGCCGCATTGTACCTGATGGATAAATCAGTGATCGCGTTTCTCGGCATTCTTTCATCCATTGTGCTTGTTTATTACACCAATACCACCAAGTCGATCAAAATGGCGATTGGCGCTATTGTTCTCCTCCTGATCATTCCATTGGTAGCCGGCGAAAACCGTTACTACATGGAGGTAGCCTCACAGGTAGGCATTTACGTAGCGATGGCTTTGGGCTTGAATATCGTAGTAGGCTTTGCTGGTTTGCTTGACTTGGGTTATGTCGCGTTTTTTGCTGCTGGGGCGTATGCGTACGCGATTTTCTCGACCTCGCAAGCGAATGAGTTTATTGCAGGGAATCTATTCCCGCTCTCCGGTGAGTGGTTTTGGCCATTTCTCATAGTCGGCTTGATTGTGGCTGCCGTTTTCGGAATATTGCTAGGATTGCCAGTTCTCAGAGTAAAAGGCGATTACCTCGCGATCGTGACCTTGGGCTTCGGTGAAATCATTCGCATTGTCTTCAACAACCTGGACAAGCCTATCAACATCACCAACGGTCCGCAGGGAATCACGCCGATTCCGTCTCCTGAGCTGTTTGGGATCAAAATGGGGACGCCGTTTTACTTTTACTTCATCGTATTGTTTGTGATTGCCTTTATCGTATTGGCGAATATACGCTTTGAGCATTCCCGTTTGGGACGTGCATGGATTGCGGTACGTGAGGATGAGCTGGCTGCCCAGTCCATGGGGATTTCCTTGTTGAATACCAAGCTGGCTGCATTTGCATTGGGTGCTTCCTTCGCAGGTGTCGTGGGGGTTATCTTTGCGGCCAAGCAGACGTTTATCGATCCGACCTCCTTTACGCTGATGGAATCGATCGGAATATTGGTCATGGTTATTCTGGGTGGTAGTGGCAGCATTCCAGGCGTTGTGCTTGGAGCCGCATTTGTGACAATCTTGCAGGTACAGCTGTTAAAAGAATTCTCCAACTTCCTGCACAGTCTGCAAAATTCGGGGATCATCAGTTTGCCGAACCAGCTGGACCCATCCAAGTTCCAGCGCCTCATTTTCGGAATCATGCTCATTCTCGTAGCCTTGTATCGCCCTAACGGATTGATTCCAGCCAAACGGAAGAAAAACGATCTCGATGCGATCAAAAAGAGCGAATTTGGCAAAGAAAAGCTGGGGATTCTCGGCAGACTGTCCCAATTGACTTCTGGAAAACAGTCATAGCGGACGAGGAGGGAAAAGAGCATGGCATTGTTAGAGGCAAAAAATTTGACGAAGCGCTTTGGTGGCTTGGTTGCCAATCAAGATGTCTCGATTGGCATCGAAAAAGGAAGCATTACAGCGGTAATCGGGCCGAATGGAGCCGGAAAAACGACTTTTTTCAATATGATTACCGGATTTTATGAGCCAGACGAGGGAGAAATTCTGCTGAATGGCAAAAGTATCAAGAAGCTTCGTCCCGATCAGATCGCGAGTCGCGGTATCACCCGTACCTTTCAAAACATTCGTCTGTTCAAGGAAATGACGGCTTTGGAAAATGTCATGGTGGGTGTGCATAGCCGCTTATCCGCTGGAATTCTTGGAATCTTGTTCAACTCCAAACGTGTACGCCAGGAGGAAGAGCGGACACGCGTCGAGGCTTATCAGCTCATGGAGTACGTCGGGATCGCGCATATTGCCAATGAAGCGGCAGGGAGTCTGCCTTACGGGTTGCAACGACGATTGGAAATCGCGCGGGCGATGGCAACTAATCCGCAAATCATTTTGCTCGATGAACCGGCGGCAGGGATGAACCCTCGCGAAACGGTTGAGATGACAGATTTTATTCGTCGGCTGAAAAAAGAGCTCGATTTGACGATTATCTTGATTGAGCATGACATGAAGCTGGTCATGGGACTTAGCGAATACATTCACGTGCTGGATTACGGGAGAAAAATTGCAGAAGGAACACCCGAACAAATCCGCAACAACCCTAACGTCATTGAGGCCTATCTCGGAAAAAGTGCGTCGGACGTGTCGTAGAAGGAGGAAAATCGATGGCATTGCTAGAGCTGACTAACGTTCATACGTATTACGGCGGCATCCACGCATTAAAAGGATTGAGCATAACGGTAAACGAAGGCGAAGTGGTGACGCTGATCGGTTCCAACGGGGCAGGTAAATCAACCACGTTGAAAACGATATGTGCACAGACCCGTGCCAAAGAAGGAAAAGTCATCTTCAATGGCAAGGACATTACGCAGATGCGTACACATGATATTGCCTTAGCAGGAATCGCTCACGTCCCGGAAGGCCGCCGTATTTTTCCAAAGCTGACCGTACGCGAAAATTTGGAGATGGGGGCCTTCAGTGTATCCGACAAAAAGGTGATTGAAGAAGGCATCGAGCGTGCCTTTGCCTACTTTCCACGACTGAAGGAACGGGTTAGTCAAAAAGGCGGCACGATGTCCGGTGGAGAGCAGCAAATGCTGGCGATTGCTCGTGGACTCATGATGAAGCCAAAAATTCTCATGCTCGATGAACCTTCGATGGGATTGGCGCCGATTCTGGTAGAGCAGATTTTTGACATCGTTACGGAGCTGAACAAGGAAGGCATGACGATTCTCTTGGTAGAGCAAAATGCGAATCAAGCGCTGTCTGTCGCCCATCGCGGTTATGTGATTCAGACAGGCGAAATTATTTTGCAAGACGATGCCCAGACATTATTGATGAATCCGCAGGTAAGAGAGGCGTATCTGGCGTAATCGTGGTGTAATAGAAACGTGAGTGCCGATGGGGATTTTTACTCCCGTCGGTTTTTCATTTATTCAGCGAGGAGGATGTGGCTTGCTAGATATTAGTCCCCGCTTTGTAGAAGGGAGCGAGCCTCTCTATCTACAGCTTTATCGCTATTTTTGTACAGAAATCCAAGGGAGGCGCTTAATCTCTGGGACGCGTCTTCCTTCTGTTCGGGCATTGAGCGGATTTTTGCAAGTGAGTAAAACGACTGTCGAGAGTGCCTATCACCAGCTCATGGCAGAAGGCTACATCGAGAGTCGGGAGCGCAGCGGATTTTATGTGGTCGATGTGGACTGGGATGGGCCAGTGCCTGTACCTACAGGGAAAGGGCAGCAACCAGCTCAAACGGCTTACGTCCAAACAACTCCATCTACGCCCACAATAGTTCCGATCCAATATGATTTTCACCAAGCGCGCGTAGATGCCGAGCATTTTCCTTTTGACCGTTGGCGCAAGTACACCAACCAATGCATGCAGGAAGAAAACAAGCATGTGCTCTACTACGGAGACCGTCAAGGAGAGCCGCAGCTGCGGGAGGAGCTCGCACGCTATCTCGGACGAGCTCGGGGTGTGCAAGCTACGCCGGAACAAATTGTGATCGGTGCGGGGACGCAGGTGATCATCAGCTTATTGGGGTTCCTATTCGGGACACGGGGACAGGCTGTAGCGATGGAGGAGCCGGGCTATCACGGTGTTCGTACTGTATTCTCCCATTTGGGCTATGATGTGCGCCCGATCAGACTGACAGAGGATGGGATTGATGTGGAAGCGCTCAGTGAGAGTGGAGCGCGGCTGGTTTATATCACACCCTCTCATCAGGATCCTTCCGGAATTGTCATGCCGTATGCCAAACGGCTAAAGCTGCTCCACTGGGCGAATCAGACGGGGAGCTACATCATAGAGGACGACTACGATGGGGAGTTTCGCTATCATGGCAAGCCAATTCCTTCCCTTCAGGGGCTAGATACGCAAGGACGAGTCATTTATTTAGGGACGTTTTCCAAGGCGTTGCTGCCGTCGATTCGGATGAGCTATATGGTTTTGCCGCAAGCGTTATTGGCGGTGTTTCAGGAGAAATTGGCGGATTTTGACCAGTCGGCATCGCGTATTCATCAGGAGACGCTGGCCCTGTTCATGAAAAATGGTGATTGGGAGCGGCATATTCGCAAGATGCGTACGCTTTACCGCAAAAAGCATGGGGTGTTGCTGCAGTGCTTGCAGGAACAGCTGGGGGCGTACATCCGGATCAAGGGTCAGGATGCCGGACTGTCTGTGACGGTAGAAGTGAAAAGTGAGAGCACTCCGCAACAGTTGACCCAATTTGCGGCTGCATCAGGCGTTCGTGTCTATCCAACCGCACATAAATGGATTCATCCACAGGAAAATGGACTGCCGGCTTTCCAGTTCGGCTTCGGGGGGCAGACCATCGAGGAGATTGAGGCTGGCATTCGTCTGTTGAAACGTGCATGGGAGCCTTATTTGCAAATAGAAGGGGAAAATAAAAACCCAATCCAGGGGATCGGGTGAAGGAACGGAGTGCTGCAAATAATTAAGGGACGTACTGTTCTGTAACTTTTGTGATGATGCCATTCTTTACTTCAACGTGGAATGGTATCTGATAAGGAATTCCTTTAGAAAGCACAAACTTTTTAAAAGTATCGGTGTTTACTGCTTCATTCCAATGGAAATTCCCATCTTTTTGTGTAGAGTTGGTTTGAAGAATAAACGAAGCCTTTGGAGAAACTTCAAACGTTCTAATTTTAGGACTGCTATTACGAATGTAATATGGCATTGGATAGTCCTCTTTTTCCGATGGATGATCTTGACGATAAGCTTTTACTGCTGCCTCACCGAAAAACCATTGAACATAGTCAAGTGAGACGAGTAGCTTTCCATTTTTCACTTGTAACGTTTTCACATATGCCATTGATTTTTCAAGGGTATTTCCTTGTTTATCCTTGCTACTTGTTGGAACAATTACTTGGGGAGGAACAGGTGCAACCGTTCCTTGCTGTGAAGCTGCATGAGCGTCAGTAACAAACAATGAACAGAATAACAAAGAAGAAAGCAGCAAATATGTTTTTCTCATAGGGTGTCATTTCCTTTCTGTACACGAAATACTATTCATAAGTAGTAGACGAAAAAATAACAAAACCGTTTCTCCTCAAGATGAAAAATTTAACATAACTATATCGAGTGAAAAGTAAGTGAACGGATTGAGCTGTTATCATAGGCAAAACAAGTGAGTTAGCATGAAGAGTAGCCTCCTGTCATCAGAGCAGACTGATGAACAGGAGGTTTTTTCATGGCATCTTAAACGGATTTTAAAACATTCGATACCCTAATTGAGCTGACATCGCACGTACCGTCGCTATCGTTTCTTGTAAAATCTCTTCTTGTTTCGGCATCACGCGGTCGGAGGGACCGATGACACTGACAGATGCAGTTACGTGCCCAGTTGAATCAAAAATCGGGGCAGCGATTCCGGTCACGCCTGTATTGCGTCGATTCGAGCTGATTTCATAGCCTCGTCGGCGGATCGTCACCAAGTCCTCTTTAATTTGCTCAACAGACGTGTACGAATGAGGTGTGTAGCTTTTCAGCGGATGTTCCTGCAAAATCTCATCTTGAAACTCTTCTGGCTGATAGGCCAGCAAAACCCTTGCAGCGGAGGTAGAGTAAAGAGGAAAACGCCGAAAGGATTCTACGGTAAAGCGAACGGGATGAAGCGAATCCTCTTTGGCTACATAGATCGCGTCCTTAGAATCTTGTACACATAAGACCGCCAATTCGTTTGTGCGTGAGACAAGCTGGTCCAAGAATGGTTTGGAAAAATCAACGATATCGTGATTCGTGAGCACCTTCGTGCCCAACTCCAAAAGCGTGTAGCCAAGCGTATACTGCTTGGTTTTTTCATTTTGGCGGATAAAGCCTTCAGACTCCAGCGTGGACAGGAGCTTGTGAACGGCTCCCTTGGACAGCTGGAGTTTTTTGCTGAGCTCCGTTACCCCGAGTTCCTTTGGCGAATCGAGAAATATTTTTAACAGCCGACAGCCATTTCGAACAGAAGACAATACTTGGTCCATACAAAGGTCTCCTTTAACGTACAGTAGCCCTTCTATAAAGAAGAGTCTCGATTGAAGTAATTTTACCATTAGAAAGAATGCTGACAAGCCTGTAATTGGGGGAATGGTGCTTCTAGTACGACTACCTTGAATAGTCAGTATCTTTATGCTAGTATAGCATTATCGTTCCCGAATAGGAAACGTCGTTCTCTATTCGTGAACAATATAGACAATCGGGGGTCGAACTTACATGAAGAAAAAGGCATTATCCGTCTTGTCCATTTTCGCTTTGACTGGTTCCTTGCTGGCTGGATGTGGCTCCTCCACGCCGCAAACATCTGCTCCTGCACCGGCTGCTGGCAACAATAGCGGCACCGAAGCACAAGCTCAGCTGGAAGACACACTGGTAGTAGCAGGAAACGGCGCGACCGTTGAAAAGATGATGAAGGATGAAGTCTTCAAGAAGTTTAACGAGAAGTATCCGAATGTAAAGCTGACCTATGTTTCTGGTGTTTCCACGGAGATTGTAGCGAAGGTTAAGGCACAGAAAAATGCACCGCAAATCGACCTTACAATCGTTGAAGGCGGCGAACAAGAAAAGGGACGTCAAGAAGGCTTGTGGGAAACTGTATCCGCAACAGATATCCCGAACATGAAAAACGTGCCAGAAGATTTGCGTGTGACGGAGGATAGCGGTGTAGTTGTAAACTTCACGCCGATGGGGATTTCCTATAATGCGGATCTGGTAAAAGAAAAAGGCTTGCCTGTACCGAAGTCCTGGAATGACCTGGCGAAGCCTGAAGTGAAAGGCTACATCACGATGACAGACGTAGCGAGCAACTTTGGACGCTCAACGATGATCATGCTGGCGTACGCAAATGGCGGGTCTGAGAAAGACATCGAACAAGGCTTTAAGAAAATGGAAACGATTGCAGGATACATGCCGACCTTTGCGAAGAGTGCTGCACAGCTTCAGCAAAATCTGCAAAACAAAAGCTCAGCGTACACCACTTGGACAATGGCGCGTAGCTTGACACAAAAAGAAGCAGGCGTACCATTGGAGTTCGTTTTCCCTGAAGAGGGCGGAAACATCGTACCGAACGTAGCTACGCTGGTAAAAGGTTCGAAGAGTCCAAAAGCGGCAAAAGCATTCGTCGATTTCCTTTTGACAGATGAAATTCAAACGATGTACGCAACGAAGCTGTACTACAATCCGGCAACCTCTGTGAAGCTGCCAGACGATGTAGCGAAAACATTGGAATTCGATCGTAAAAAGGTTGTCAACTTCGACTATAGCGTAGTGAGCAAGGAAACATCTGCTTGGCTGGATCGCTTTAACAAAGAAATCGCACCTAAAACAGGAAAGTAGGTATTCACGTGACCAAGGTGATTGATGTTGAACTGCGCGGCATCATGAAAAAATTTCAAAGCAATGTCGTGGTTCAAAACTTCAACCTGCAGGTGGAGCAAGGCGAATTTATTTCATTCCTCGGCCCATCTGGTTGCGGTAAGACCACGACCTTGAATATGATTGCTGGTTTTTTGGACCCGGATGGCGGGGACCTTTTGATCAAAGGGCAGCGAATGAATGGTGTGCCTCCGTACAAACGGGAGCTGGGCATGGTGTTTCAGACGTACTCGTTGTTCCCTCATATGACTGTGGCGGAAAACATCGCCTACGGCTTGAAATTACGCAAAGTGAACAAACAAGAAATGCAAGAGCGTGTGAATCGTGTACTCGGGCTGGTCAAGCTGCCAAACGTAGCAGACCGCTATCCGAAACAACTCTCCGGCGGACAACGCCAGCGGATTGCGATTGCGCGGGCGCTTGTTATTGAGCCGTCGCTCCTGCTGTTGGATGAGCCGCTCAGTAACTTGGATGCCAAACTTCGGGAAGAGCTTCGCGATGAGTTAAAGCGCTTACATCACGAGATCGGCGTTACGACTATTTTCGTTACCCATGACCAAGAAGAGGCGCTAGCGCTTTCTGATCGCATCGTGGTCATGAATCACGGATTCGTGGAGCAAATCGGTACACCGCTTGAGATTTACAATCAGCCCGCTTCTGAATTCGTACATACCTTCATCGGTAAGACGAACCGTTTGGAAGGGGAAGTCATTGGAATGGACGGGGATGTACTCACGCTGCGGACGACTGATGGAATGCTCGTGAAGGCGGCAAAGCAACAGCGAACCGTGGCACTCCATGAAAAAGTGATCATTTTTATCCGACCAGAGAAAATCAAGCTGACCGATACAGCAGTCAGTGAGGAAGCGAATCGGGTAAAAGGACATTTGCAGCTTGCCTCCTTCCTGGGCTCGTACACAGAATGTGAGGTCAAGGTCGGGGAGCATACGCTCTCGGCAAAAGTCCAAATGACCGATAGCTCGGTGGACCGCCAAGAAGGTCAAACGGTTTACTGTCAATGGAACGCGGACGACGTACTGGTCATGCCCGCAGGAAGGGGATGACGGATGAGCAAGCGTCTCTCGGTTACATTGTTGACAGCACCTGCGATGATTTTGCTGCTTGGCGTATTCATCCTCCCGATGCTGATGATGCTTTTGCTCAGCTTTCAGGATGAGAATCAGGCGTTCTCTTTGCACAATTATTCATTATTTATACAAGATCCGTACTACTTGGAGATTCTTTGGCGGACGATTCGCGTGAGTCTCTGGACGGTACTGGTAAGCCTCTTGCTCGGATTTCCTGTAGCGATGTACATGGCGCAAGCTACAGGGAAAATGCGTGGAATCGTCACGATGCTGATCCTGGCCCCTCACCTCATCAGTGTTGTTATTCGCAACTTCGGTTGGGTAGTGGTTTTGGGGGAAAAAGGGTGGATCAATGAGACGTTGATCAGTCTGGGGCTGATCGATCAACCGTTGCGGCTTTTGTACAACGAGTTCGGTATTGTGATCGGTCTGACGGATTCATTCGTTGCCTACATGGTTCTGGCGATTGCAACCAGCTTGTATGCCATCGATCCGTCCTTGAATAAGGCGGCATCGATTTTGGGGGCTTCCCGCGTACGTACGTTTTTCAGTGTGACATTGCCCTTGTGTTTGCCGGGGATTATTGCAGGTACGACACTGGTGTTCAGCTTGTCGATGAGTGCCTTTGTGACACCAGCCTTAATGGGCGGCACTTCCGTGAAGGTCTTGCCTGTCATTGCCTATGAGCAAATCATGGCGACATTGAACTGGCCTTTGGGCGCGGCACTTGCCTTCCTGCTTTTGGGAAGCACGATTCTATTGGTGACTTTGTATACAAAGCTGATTGAAACCAAGCGGTATAAAGAGGTGTTTGCGTCATGAAAAAAATAAACGTACTCGGACTCATCACGTTCTTTGTGCTTGTTTTGGTCAATCTGCCGTTTTTGGTCATTATCCCGAGCTCCTTTACGGCAGCCGGATACCTCGCTTTTCCGCCCGAAGGATTTTCGTGGCAGTGGTATGAAATGATTTTGGATCGGCCGGAGTTCATCGATTCGTTGTGGATCAGTCTAAAGCTAGCTACGGTAACGGCGATTTTGGCGACTTTCCTAGGGACATTGGCTGCATTCGCGCTGTCCAAATACAAGTTTCGTGGGAGCGGCATCATCAACGCACTAATGCTTTCACCGCTTACCGTTCCTTCGCTCATTATCGGGATTTCCGCGCTGTTGTTTTTCACGCGAATTGGTATTGCGGGGACGTTTACAGGACTTTTGCTGGCGCACATGCTGATCTCGATTCCGTATGTCGTTAGGCTGGTGCTCACAGGGCTTAGCTCGTTCGATTATACGCTGGAAAAAGCGGGATACATGCTGGGGGCCCATCCGTTTCGGGTGTTCTGGGATATTACGTTGCCACTGTTGCGTCCGGCCATCGTGTCGGGGATGATCTTTTCGTTCTTGACGTCGTTTGACAATGTCACGGTTTCTTTATTCTTGGTGGCACCGGATACGACGACGCTGCCACTCGCGATTTTCACCTATATGCAGGAGACACTTGACCCGTTGGTGGCTTCGATATCCTCCGTGGTCATCCTGCTGAGTCTGGTGTTCATCGTCTTGTTGGAAAAAGTGTACGGACTAGAGCGCCTGTTCGGACTCAATTCACAATCTCATTAAGGAAGAGGCACTATGTCAATCCACACTTATGTACAAGAGAATATACCCCACTATCTTCAGTTACTCGAAGAGTCAGTTAACATGGACTCGCCTTCTCGTGACAAACAGTTGGGTGACCGCATGGCGGGCTGGTTCGCCCTGCAGTTTCAACGGCTGACAGGGGGAGTAGCAGAGCTGATCCCGAATAAGACGTATGGCGATCAGGTGCGTTGTACGCTGGGCAACGGGGAAAAACAAATCCTCATCATCGGCCATTACGATACCGTATGGTTAGAAGGAGAGGCGGCTCGCCGACCGTTTGCGATTCGGGATGAAAAAGCGTACGGGCCGGGCGTATACGATATGAAAGCGGGCGTTTTGCAAGCAATGTTTGCCATGCGGGCATTGGTAAAGCTGGATCGCCTGCCAGCAGATAAAAAAATCGTGCTCTTATTAAACAGTGACGAGGAGATCGGCAGTCCGACTTCTCGCCGACTGGTAGAAGAAGAAGCCGCGCGTTCGGTGGCGAGCTTTGTGTTGGAGCCGCCAACCGAACCGAGCGGCGCACTCAAAACATGGCGGAAGGGAAGCGCCCATTTTACCTTGGCAGTCAGCGGAATTTCCTCACACGCGGGCGTCGATCATCAAAAAGGCGTCTCTGCTATTGAAGAGCTGGCGAGACAGGTGCAATTTCTGCATGCCTTGACCGATTACGAAAAAGGAACAACCGTCAATGTGGGCGTCATCAAGGGCGGGATTGGCTCCAATGTCGTAGCGGATTCGGCAGAAGCTGAAATTGACGTGAGATTTATCTCGATGGAAGAGGCCCTACGCATTGAGAAGGTAATGAGCGAACTCACGCCAGTGCTCGCCGGTACAAACATCAGCGTAACGGGAGGCATTCGCCGACCGCCGATGGAGCGAACCGAAGAGACAGGCAAATTATTTTCCCTTGCACAATCGATTAGCATCAATGAACTAGGGATGGCTTTGGAAGAGTCAGGTACAGGTGGAGTCAGCGATGGCAATTTCGCGGCTGCTTGCGGAGTCCCGACGCTGGATGGACTTGGTGTAAAAGGTGGTTACGCCCACTCGCCGGATGAATGGATCGAACTGGGAGAAATATCGACGCGTGCTACCTTGTTGGCGCGGTTGATAGAAGAAGTATAGAGAGAAGCAAGAGAAAAAGAGAAGAAGCACCTGCCTGATGCGTAAGATGGTTGCATCAGGCCAGGTGCCTTTTTGTGTGGAAAAGGAGAGGCTATTGCTTCGAGGATGTATTTAGCTTTTTCACAAAGCTATTAAGGTAGTTCGCTCCGCGGCTGGTGAGGATACCAGCCAGCACGGCAGAAACGTAGTAGCCGCTGCCCTCAAGACCAAAGGGGTTGACTTGAAAAGCGAGGGAGAGCGAAATGCCAATGAGGATAGAGAGGATATAAGTGAAGCGGTCTTTTAGTACGGGGAAGGCATTCTTTAAAATTTCGGTAACGGCTTCAATCAAGATTGCCATAAAAGTAAGCAGACTCAGGCTGTGAATGAATGGGTCCATGTCAATCAAAGGTTGGTTCCTCCTTTTGCTAGTAGAGCGGGGCGTACTTCGGGGAAAACATCCAGTCGTTATTCATTTGGAAGGGAATTCATTCGCGAGGCGAGATTTCGCCCCAAGGCAGGTAGGTGTCACCTTTGTGGATGACTTCTTGTGGAGGAGGTCGGCCGGATCGGCAACATCTAGGAAATCCTCGCTTGCATGTACGTTTTGAGTTCGGTCTCTAGCTCTTTGACACGGTACTCCAGCTGTTGTCTTTCTACGACCAGCGTCGTGTATTTATCTCGCCACTCCTGCACGATGGTTTCAAGCTCCATGCAACGGTTGCGCCAAACATGGAGTTCTTCTCGAAGCTTGTCCATTTCCTGACGAAGCTCCTGGCGAATTTGCTGGTTTTCTTGTGAGATTTGCTGCCTGTCTGTTATCATCAACTCTTTCTTGTTGTTGTGACGTGCAACCAGATACGTGACGATTGCCGTCAGTACACTGGATACTACCAAGGGGAGAGTGGAAGAGTTGAGTAGTGTTTGGATCATCCGTTTATTCACCTGCTTTCTCTTGTGCGGTCTATATATAGAGTAGACAGTTTGAGGAAATTCTCACGGTGTTTTGAGTGAAAATGCTACCACAACTGCTTGATTTGGAAGTAGGAATAGGTGGGGATGGCTTCTATGACGCCATTGGCAAAAAAGGAGTAGCCGAAAAGCTCTACATAGTCGCCGGGCTTTAGTTGGACGATGCTTGAACCGTTTAAACACCAGGCATGGTTGGAATAGGAGACGATGCTGCTGAGTACTTTATGGAGTTCACCATTGATTCGGATTTCTAGATGCAGTCCGTTGGGTGAAGTAGTTGGGCTTTTGATGCGTGCCGAGCCAACGATTAAGTAGTCGCCCGGTGTCTTTGCGATAAAACGATTTAGGTTTTTATCGAATTCTAGCAGTTCATCGTGGGTGGGTGTATTGAAAGTAATTTTGGTGAAGGTGTCGGGGGCAGTTAGGGTTTGGTCTGCGGACATGATGACGGTAAGGTTTGTGCTTGTTTTTGCTGGATTAAGTAACAGGTTGGAGCTGGTCAAGGTATAACCAGAGACGGTAGGGGATTTCACGGAGCCAGATAGGGAAGTAAGGACTGCTTTTACCCGTAAATCTGCGTAAAGTGGGTTCTTAAAGGAATGTTTGCGCCCTAAGACAGTGGATTCCCATGTAGAGCCGCCGTCGTTAGACAGGTACCAGTTTATAGAGCCATCTTGCAGTGTTTGATCCGCAGTAATCGAGGCATAAGCAACAGGAGAGACAGAAGGAAGCTTAGTGCTTACAAACTCTTGGATGACCTCCCCTGAGAAACTACCTGTAATTACACGATAACCATACAGTTCGGGAGAAAGGTTTTCAGTAGGTGAGTTTAATCTGGCCCGTAAAAGCAGTGAGGTGGAGGGAGTTTGAAATGTAATCTCTTCGCCGGGAATAGCATTTCTCCACTCTAGCCCGTTGTTGTTTGTTACCTCTAAAGTAACGGTAGCTTTGGATGCTCCAAAACTGTATTCGTCAATGGCTTGGTTAGAGTCGTATCTGGAAGTTAACGACAGTGTTCGCAGGACTCCGTTGCTGTCTTTGAAGGGGAAATGTTTGCCGGCATAGGTAGAGACCGTTACAGAAGAATCGACGACGGATAAATCGGCAGCTTTGAACGAGGCGAGGTAGAATTTGTTTAGCTCTACATTTGAGGAGTACACAAAGTGATAGTTTGAACCGTCAGCAACTAGTCTGGAAACCCAATTTGCGTTGATGTTTGCGATTGAAGTGGTGTGAGCCAGCGTTTCAGGATGAAGAGAATAGAGCTTAACTGTGTAGGATGTCGTTGCGCTCGTATAAATTGTTTGTATAGCGATGTATCTATCGAGATTCGAGTCGTACATCATGTCCAGTGAGCTGTCATGACCCCCGCCGATAGTTATACTTACATTTCGAACAATGCGAAATGCACTATCAAATAGGATTACTTTGAAAACATTTGAATTAATTGCAGCTACAGCAATTTGATTTCTTGTAGGATCATAGGTTGAGCGTAGGTAACTCGTAGTCCCAGAACTAATGATATTAGTCAAATCTTTAACCAAGGAGCCATCACTGTTAAAAACGTGAAATCGAGTAAAGGCGTCAACAGAATGAAATACCCATATTCTGTTTTGCCTATCTACCGTTAATGAAGTCGTGAGTACCCCAAATGATCCTGTATAAAAGGGATACCAGTCCTTGAATGTGGTACCGTCGCTATTCACAATACCAATCACACCGTCTAAGGATGAATGTGAAATGGAGAACCAGACACGATTGTTGTAATCTACGATATAATCTATCGATTGAAAAGGGAATGTATGGGTAGTACCCGTAAATGGCAGAATGGTTCCTTCAAAAGACAGGCTGCCATCAGAATTTGTTACTTTTGCATAAATACCCTTCCCATTGACAAGTGCTACTTTCCATGTGCGATTTGTCCGGTCCGTAAAACCCATAGGCTGCGAAAAAACACTTCCGGAATAAGAAAAGCGAGTGGCTTCTGAGAAAGCGTATATGCTCGGTTCGTTAACTACAGCATTTATCGTTACTTTATTTGTGCTAGAGGTGGAAAGTGGCTTCGCATAAAAAATACCATTCTTAATCCCCGCTGAGTTCCTGATTAGACGATTGGTTGTATCTACTGTGATTCCTAAAGAATTCGATGCGTCAAAATAGTTTGTAGTACTGAAGTCTTCCGTAAAGTCAGGAGTAATGGTAGGAGTTACCCTTCCGCCTACAATTCCAGCTGTTGACTTCTCGGAGTCGACATAGGTTAATGTATCGAATTCTTCGGAGTAAGTGTTGGTGACTGTACTTCTGTGCCTTTCAAGCTCTTCTACACGGTTTGCGAGAGTGGGATCAGATGCAGCAATTGGAACCAAGTTGTCACCTGTTCCGACAAAAAGTTCATGGGTATCGGTTGTAAAAAGAGGCTCCCCCGCTGATGCAGCGAAGGGGAGATTAGCTTTTAGTCCGCGTTTGAATTTGATTGGTAGTTTCATTAAAATGTACCTCCATCTACTTCAGTGATCGTGGAGCCACTGCTACCGCCAGAGCCTACGTTTATTTTGTAATCTCCATCTGAAAGTAAAAGGACTCGCAGGTTGGTATTTCGGTTATACCCGTATTTGTATTCGACTCCGGGCATCGCCATGTCCCACGAATCTAGTAAGTCTACATTCATGGTAAGGGAGTCTAGGCTTGTTTCATCAGCGGATGATGACTGTTCGAAGTAGAACGCACATCGCAAGTTTCTAGCTTGGCCAATCTTCTCGTCCCATTCAGAGATACTATTGAAATCGTCTATTGTCATTGCTTTTGCTTTGAAATCAATGGGGGTAGTAACATCAACTTTTGTCCACGAGCCATTCTTTTGTTTTGCTTCCCATGTTGTTCCACTGTCCGTACTTATTGCTACTCTTAAAATGCCTTTCTCTGTACCTGATAAGGTTAAAGATTTGATTTTTGCAACGCCAAGAAAGCTAGTATCATTTTTCATTTTTTCGATCTTTGGTACAGGAACTCCAGTAAGATGAGCAACCGTGGGCTCTCTTTTAGGTTTGGAAACAAGGATTTTGATGTTGGATTTGTCGATTAAATCTTTCAAGTAAGGGGCGCAAGTAGAGAGGTCGAGCATGCCTTTATTTAGAAACATTTCGTCTGTGGGGGGAGTAGTACCAACAGTTTCCCAGCCGGAAGAAGTGTACGTTTTCACGTCTGTTCCGTCTTGTACGAGGAATCTATTGTTTATTGACTCAATCAGGAGAACCGGACGGAAGCCTCGGCCTGGAGTTGTAAGATCTGTTGAACCAGATGTCCAGTTTGTGAGACCGTTATAACCTCGAATCACGCGGGCCTTTGAATTAGATTGGTCGGTCGTACTGGTCCATGAACCGTGGTCTACATTATTCCAAATCTGGTCATCGGTCATGTACTTATCCCATTCGTTGTCTTTATCCGATGCATTTACTCCACCTGTCGGCAGTCGCAATGTTATTTCTCTATCAGAGGATGTGAACAATTGGGCAGTATAAAAGCCGACATAATAAAGCCCGTTCCACATGTAACGTTCTGATACTCTGATGCGATATTGTGTATAAGCTTTGTCATTTTTAAATGAGAAGGTCTTTTTGAGACCGTGCCAGCTTGATACTTCATTTCCATTATGCAAGATGTCCCAAGAAGTTCCGTCGTTAGAGGCTTCGAAGAACCATTTTTTCGGACTATATATGGCATATAGATAATACGAAGTAATTGTTGTTGGTGTTGAATACTCAATCTTTAAAATCTCTTCTGTTGTTTCAGTTGCAGCAGTACTTGTCCAGTACGTAGTCTCTGATCCGTCAAAAGCCTTCCATGCATGATAACTTGCTGTGTCATACTCTGTTGAAGCAGAAACTTTACACACGGCAGAAGAATACCCAGACAATCCTGGAATGGTGTGCAGTTTTTTTATTGGCAGTCCGCTTCCGCTTGCAATCCCCGCTGTATTTAAGGCATCCCATGAAATGGTTTGGATATTGCGGTCGGCCATTAGCAACTTATCACCTTTGTGATTTGTACCGTACATAATGAAATACCCATCACCATTTGCACTTGTTGCAGGAACATTGGGAAGAAGTCCTGACATTTCTTTTCCGATAGATATGGTTCCAAACGTACCAGCAGGTGCCAAGTAGTTAAAACGAATACGTTTTCCTACAGTTAAGTCTTTCACAGCTATTACTTCATCAGGGTGGAGAACCCTACCATCAGCATCAATATCAATGGCATCAATCTGTATATTCTTCACGTTCATGTTATTTGGGTCAAAACCAATACTTCCTGAATATGAAGGAAGTGTAATCTCTACAGTGTGCTTTTTATTGTCTAACCCTTTTTTTTCGTACAGTAAAGCTTGAAACTTTAAATCCCCATACTGACTGAATGTTTCAGTGGTACCATCAATCGTTATTGGAACGTTAGGGAATTTGTTCTGGTACATGTTACCTATTATTCTGATTTTAGTGCCAATAAAATTAAATTTAATCCTAAAATCTGCACTTGTTGCATAGTTGGAGGTTCCTCCATAAAAGCTTTGATTTGATTCTCTTACGAAAGTTCCAAAGTACTTTATAGATGGATCACCGTCGTCATACCTTTTCCAACCTTGAGCTGGTGCTGTTAATTGAACGCCGATAGGAAATTCAATAGATCCTGTATCATCTATATCAATGGCATCAATTCCAAGATAATCCGTCCCAGAATTCAATTTCAGCTCAACACGGTGCTTGCCTTCAGACAATCCTATTTTTTCAAAAACAATGACTTGTGGAGTATTTGCAGCACTTCTTTCACTAAATGTATGTGCGACCCCATCAATCGTGATCTTCGCATCTGTCGTGAAGTTGTTCCAAAAAAAGGATATAATACGGATTTTTGTTCCTACAAAGTCAAACGTTGCCGTGTCTCCTGCTGTTGAAGTGTAGGTATCTGTTAATTCATAACTACCTGCATATCCTGTTCTTTTCGCCCACGTTCCGTTATAGGCAATAGACGGATAAGTGTTATCATATCGCTTCCAACCTGCCTCTGGTGCAGTTAATTGATCTCCAATTGTAGCCATGTATTACACCTCCCTATATTCAAACACTGGTCGAAAACCTTGGGAAGTGCCATTGTAAATCGTTCCCCAACTGGATTCAGACCAATCAAGAATTTTTCCGTTTCTATGGATGCGTCCAATATTACTCGATGGATTAGGAGTTCCTACGCTAGGTTTAGTCATCCCAATGACAGGTGTATCCTGACACCAATTCACAGTTGTTGTTTGATGATTAAATACATCACCAATTCCTTTTCCTTGCTGAATTTTATCTTGCGGAAAGTTTAAAATATACTTATCCCATTCATTATTGGTGGGCCAAGCGTTGTATCCCTGATTCGTCGAAGCACGATCTCCATTCGCATTTGCATAAGCAACTCCGCCTGTTAAGCTACGTATAACTCCTACTGTCTCGTACATTCTAATGTCTCCTATACGAACGTAGGTGTTGTTTCCGACTCTTTCTGTGACATGGACCCTATATTTTTTGTAAGGAGTGTTGTTATCAATATTAACTTCAATTTTATCTGTCCATGTGCTATTTGACCTGCGATCTAGAACATCCCAGTTTACTCCATCATTGGTGCCTTCAAATGTCCAGTCCCTTGGTCTTCCGCCGTCTCCAGATGAATAGGAAAGAATATCATATCTCTTTACTATTTTTGGTTCAGGGAATTCATAAGCGATCCATTCTGGTGATGTAGTTGTTGGAGGAGTTGTAGAATACCAGTGTTTTGTTATGTCCCCGTTAAAAGCATGCCACGGGTGATTAGTTGTTCCACTACTCGCGCTTGCTACTCCACTAGGAGTTGCATCTCCTGTCATTACTGGAATGACATTTCCATTATCCCAAAGGCGCCCTTGGATAAAACCTCCTGTATTTACAGCATCCCAGGAGATGGAGTGGTTTACAACTCGGTCGCCTATTAACAGTCCTTTATCGACTTTGACAAAATAAAATGTTCCACCATTTCCGCTTGTTGGTGCTGCTGTCATCCCTATCACTGGAATTTCGCTACGAGTTGCTGTACCAAGAGAGCTAAGGCTTCCAGTTAAGCCTGCTGTGTTCTGCCAATAATCACAGATGATATAATCACCAATTTGCATATCTGAAACTTTTGTTCTTAATTGTCCAGTTGTTGCTGGAATTGGCATGTTTGTCACCTCAAGATTTTATTGAACTTTTCGAGACATGGAGTTGATTTCTAGTACTGTCATATTCAAGTCACCTTGATTTTCTCAATACTAGAATATTGATCCATATTGAGAGTCAATGAGTACACACTGTTACCAGACGGAAGCACAACGTCTTCTACCAATTCAATCGAGTAGTCGGTTTTAAGTCGTAAGGTTCCATCTAGCTCCATATAATACTTGTCATGGTCAAAGCTAGGGGCTTCGTTACTAGAAAAGGATGCCATTTCGAGAGTGTAATTTTGTTTACCTGGGGCAAATTTCAAAACCTCAATAGGGGGTAATTTATAGTCAGAAGTGTAGGGGATGGTGATATTTACTTCTGAGGGAGAAATAGGTGAGGCGGTAACTCCATACTTTTCTACTTGAATCATTGAAACACCGTTGCCAGGTACGTTACCCCCTGAACTACCGCCTACCGTATCTGTATAGGTTGGGAGAGTGTCTTTGTCATACCAAATGCAGCCGATGCTATTGAGTACTGCTTTATCACTAAGGTTGGCGCGAATGACAAGAGAATTACCTGGTAGGAAAGTGCTTAAGTCAACCAGCTGATTCAAAGGAACACCGGCTGTGAACGTGGTTCCTCCATCGAGTGACAAATCAATGCTGATATTTCCCTCGTACTCTGCATCCAGCACAAGATGGGTCGGAGCTTTTGCCAATGGAATCGGTTTGGAAACCATGACAGGAATTTTTTCAGATGCCTGTAATATTTGTACCTCAGTAACGGTCATATATGAGCTTTTATTCCAGACAGTTACTTTGACTTCATTAACGAGATGGTCTAGGTTGATGGGGTAGTGCCATGAACCGTCACCATGTACTCCTTTATCGGTCTTTGAAGTGAGATTAATCCTTGGAGTAACTGCTTCCCATTTACCTGTTGATGGATTTTTGACAAAAATTTGATGATCGCAATAATCGTGTCCGTTTTGTCCTAAACTACCATTCATCCAAAGAATGATTTTATATATTTCTACAGGTGTTACCCATTTCATGAATAAGTCAGCGCTTGTACCACTCTGAAGCCAGTAATCAGTATTTCCACCCGGTGTTGCAATAGCATTATCGTCAGCGATTTTTTCAACGGCATAGGTTTGGGTCGTACTATTTGATTTGTAAGGTCTAAAACTAGTGCTACTATTATACCAGTCTCCAATAGATGAAGAGGTTTGCACGCCTAAGTCCTTCCAAGAGAAAGGTACTCCAGCAGCTTTGGTAAACTTTCCATTTTGGATTTGAAATGCTTCTGATTTAGATACATCGACCCCAGATAAATCTACAAAAGCATCTGCATACAAATTATGCCGAACCGACGCTCCCTGATTCGCGCCTTCCAAAGTACGATAAGCATTACGCAAAATATTCGTAGCGGCCACGACGTCTACTAACGGTTTGGTAATGCTTCGATCTCCGCCTCCCCCTTCTTTACCTGGCATCTCAACAAGCATGCTATCGTCATACCAAGTAAATCCCAAAGATTTTAAACTGCCTGTAGACGGAATGTTAGCTCGTAATTGGAGGTTTGTACCTTTTAGTGAAGAGGTATCGATTAGCTTGTTTAAATCGATGTTGTTTACCCAAGTTGTTCCATCAAGGGTCAGGTCGAAGGTGACCGCGTCAGTATACTCCGCAGTTGTAATAATCTTCTTTGGAGATCGGCCAACATTAACTGCCTTAGTCACGAGAGTAACAGCGTCAATAATTTCATAGAATTTAATCTCGTGCCAACCGGTATAAATTACCGTGTTTGCACTGCGATAACTGCGAAGCTTGGCCAGGCGGTAATAGCGGTATGCTGAGGTATTCGTAAAGCTGTGTTCTAACTCTGAACCTGTGTTTGCATGAGATCCTACGTATAAATCTGTCCAATTCGTATTGTCTTGTGAACCTTGCAGAGTAAACGTGGCAAGACCGTACTGTCCAGCTGAGATTCCAATAGCTCGTATTGCGACCTTAGTAATAATTTTGGGGACGAAAAAGTCAATTTGCCACCAATGACCTTCTGCCGGAGGAGTCGCTCCATCTGTATAAAAGGAATCAGTTAAATTTCCGTTGATTCCCATCCATCCAGGGTAACCAGATGTTTCACTAGACGAGGTTACGTGATAAGGGGCGGGTTCAGTTGGACTGGACATGATGATGTTTGTATCGTAAAGCCCGGGTGAGACAGTACCATTTATAATGGCAAAAGAAGACGACTTCTCGATATCAATTCCTGAGGAATCGCTAAATACATCTACATACATGTTGTTTTGACGATAGGCGGGTCTATTATGTGTTTCCGCATCACGGAAGGTATTCAGCAAAATATTGATGGGGGTCTGTAAATCAAAGGAGCTGCTCGTGGCTCCCCCATTATTTCCCCCGCCAC
This sequence comes from Brevibacillus sp. BD137, assembly GCF_041644655.1. NCBI lineage: Bacteria > Bacillati > Bacillota > Bacilli > Caryophanales > Paenibacillaceae > Brevibacillus > Brevibacillus sp. BD137. Next base: position 42,406 of record NZ_JAOTNO010000010.1, read on the forward strand.
CCCCAGAACCAATCTTCCCCTGCATATCATCCAACCGAGTTTTTAGACTGGGAAAAGTCTTCCCATCCCGATCTCGGCGTGCAGCGACCACCTCGGCGTTCGGGTTAGATGAGACATCGCTTTGTAGCTTCAAAATGGCTTGGTCTTGCTGTGCGTTTTTTTGTTCGACTTGTGAAAGACGGAGATCTTGCGTCTGATTTTTCGCTTCTGCCGCGCTGACGGTTGACGATAACGTATTCAGCCCCGTTTGAAAGGTAGAAACAGCACTTTTCACGGCATCAAGCTGACGATCCTGTTCATCGTCTTTGTCTTTTAGCTCACGGAATTTATCCTGTAAGCTCGGTTTATCCTCTCTAGCGTCATCCAACTCCTGGAGATAGGAGTCGATTTCGATGTGGGTACGTTTTCCCTTGTTGGCCAACTCATTATGATCGAGGACGACTTCGGTGCCTGTTCGGGTGATTCTGACCGACATACATTCAGCTCCTTTTCGATTTATTTGGTATAAACGGCGGACAAATTGAGCCCAAAATGGACATGCGTCGTTTTATCTACGAGGGATGGATCGGTCTCACGGGAAATCCGCGTCCAGAAAACTTGTTCATTTCCTGCGGCAGTATCCGGTAGGGTGAAAGAATCGCCCCACGTACCAGGCACTCCATTTTTGTCTGTAGCGACATCTACCAGCCGCTTGTATTGATCGGTACCTGCATAGGAGGTGAGAACCCCTTGGATACCCGTAAAAGTCCCATGATGCATCGTATTTCGGGCGATCATTTTCACTTCCCTATATTGGCCTTGGAGCATATGACCGAGAAACTCCTCCGTGTTGTCTTGCAGGTGGACTTCCTTTCCTTCTCCATCGATAAAAAAGAGGGTGAGAGAGGGGGAAAAGTCATATTCGTCTCCGCCCCACATTTCCATCTGGTCGCTGGAGCTAATGGTTGTTTTTCCGTCAGCTTCAATAAAACGGAGGGAGCCAAGGAAAGGAATGGGGTACTGGGTCATGTCAAACTGAATAGAGGTTTGGCTTGTCCGACACGTTTTAGAGTCGACAGTGGCTCCTGTGGAATCGAGCAGCTCCACGCGGATGCCGGGGGAGAGGTTTGAGACTGTGAGAGTGGGGAGGGAGAAAACGCGGACGTGTTCCATGTCCAAATAGTCGTCTGTAGCGCTGCTGTTGAGAAAGATACCGATTTTGGGAGCAAGGCGGTTAAATTCCTCCGAACCGATGATGTGCCAGATGGCTCCGTCCTCGGACCAATAAGCGGTGTAGGTATTGTAATCGCGTACTAGACGGAGCCAGGGGAAGGTTTTCGTGGTGCCTTGCGATGCATCGTAATATTCTTCGACGTGGAAAAAATCATTGTGGTTTATGAAGACAGTCAGTCCACCTGTGCTTCCGGAAGCTTTCGGATTGTATGAATTTTTCATATCGAGGACGAATTGTTTCACGGGTGTAAGTGTGTCTAAAAAGAGTTGAAGCGGCTCGGCTCCGCCTTTTAAACGGAGCGAGCCTGGTGCGTCAGATAGCGACCACCTTGAAGCGTCATTTGGTGTCATGTTCCACTTGGAATCGAGGGTAAGAGAATCGAAAGAATCCTCGAAGAGAAACCCCGATTTACGCCGAGAAACTACACTCATAGAAGTACCTCCTTACGTAAATAGCCATATTCGTTTGCCAATCACACATGCCTCAGGGCGTTGTTTCCAGATCGCGAGCAAGCATTTGATCAGTGCTTCGACGCATTTGTCTCCGCTGCCGGGATCGCAGTAAGGGGTGACGAGGACCTTGTCGCAGATCCAGTTGGTTAGTTTGATGTAGTCTATTTCGCAACCATCCCAGACTTGTCCGCTACTTTGCGCGATGAATTTCCATTTACAAGTATGCTTGCCCGCTTCGACAGGGTAGTAGTGATCATAGAAGCCGCCTTGTTGCGTGAAAGTGTCCATTAATACGTTGTCGATATAAAATTCGAGCTTGGAGTTGAAAGGTTCGGGAATCAGCTCCCATGTTTCTATAGCATGGAAATCCCTCATTCGGAATGTTGTTTTGTATTCTTTGCCAGTGACGGCGCTGGTTGTACCTTTTTGTTCGGTGATGAATTCAAAGCGATAGGAGGGGGAAGGGGTAGGTAGGAGAGAATTAACGGCAAAGGATTGTTCGCCTTCTTCCAAAAACGTTTGTGAATGAATTAGTTTTCCATCCTGTGCGTACACGTTTAAATACATTTTGCTACCGTTACACCCTCCCATCCAGATTGCTGTGTTTTCGGTTACTTTGAATCCGAGGACAGTACAACTGGAAGGCTCAACAGGTTTTGAATCTGAAATCTTTACTTGGGCATCATAAAGAGTGACCTTGTCACCACAGTCAGAATAATATCTGTATTTAATGCTGTAGTTTTTCACGTCGCTACTTGTATTCTTAAAGCTTGCTGTTATTTCTTGCTCCTTTTCCCCCGTATAATCTTCTTCAGAAATTAAATCACCAGAATCCTCATCATAAATGCGAACTCGAAGTCTAGTATTTTTACAAAGCTCAACCGGTTTAGGGCTCTCCCATATTTCAATATGATCGATCCAACACCAAGAATCATCAGGGATTATCCAATCAGTTTTAGGTGGAGTAGGTGGGCTGCCAGTGTGAGGGGAGTCTTTTTTGGGATAGCAGTGACCAGTAGAATCACAGCAGTAAGGAACCCATTTCTCTGAAAACGTACCCTCTGTTAACGCGAAGGAGCCGCCCTTACCTGATAGCCCACCAGTTGTGCCTTTACCTTTTAGTAGAGTGTAACGAATTTGATAGGTTTTTCCTGGAGGGATATTAATGTTAATAGGATAGCTAAGGTAATTAGAAGTTGTAGTCCCACCACCTTTATATTCTTTAGATTGAATAATCTTATTTGTGGATTTATCAATGACTTCCATTAGTACTTTCGAGCTATCAAATATCCCAGTTCCTGTTTTACCAGAATAAGTTGATGTAATTTCTGGAAAGCTAATATTTGCACCTTGTCTGTATCCCCCGATTTCAACATGATCAAACACGATATCCTCGAAGACAAGGGTAAAGTAGTACCTTCCTTCTGGTTTGTTCTCAATAGTTTTAGTAATTAAAGGGCATTTGTTCCAAACTGGACCTCCTTCAGTACGTCTATGACCAATGTTATTAGAAGTGCTATATATGAGATCACCAGTATGGCTATGCCGGCTTTTAGAAAGATAGATTGAAAATATACCTCGTGGGCCATCGTATTTAGAATTATAAAACTCATCACCTGGATTTGCATTTCGTAAAAGGGTAAGTACTTTAAACGAAAATTTCAGATCACCCCCGGGATGAATAAAGCCAATAGAATTGTATGCTCGATAAGGTACGGGGCGCCTTTCGATTGGACCGATATAAGGGTCGCCCAAGTGGGTGTAAGTAAAGTTGTCTATAAAGATAGGATTAACTACATATTTATGAGGAGCCCCTGTTCCACCATAGACATTTACGGTTTCCTTGTAAGTAAAGGAAGTATAATTGGGGGAAGTAATTTCTCTGACTACAGTGGCTTTGTTAGTAGATTGGTTATGCCCCTTCCAAGTTAGTTTAGCTTTTCTATCATTGGGAAGCCCGCTTTCGTATAAATCATAACGTAAATCAGAAACTGCATTCCCACTCGGAAAACAAATCTCTGCAGCTTCATCTGGAGTAAGTTCTTCAGTTCCGTCCGAGCCAGACCCAACTTCAACCTCTACTTCATCATAGTCTTGATATACCCACTTTAGTTCATGGTTTCCTGCAGGAAGATGTACGGTTTCATAAATGCCCACTGCTGCTTCGTGATTCTGATTTCCTTCCCAAATTAATTTGCCGTTGTCATATAGTTTCAGTGATTCATACTTACTATATTTTCCTCCATACTCAAAACGAACATAGCCAGGTCTACGAAGGCGAAATTCTCGTAATAGGATTCGATTGGTTGTACCATCCTTGTCTTTAACCATCAGTACGCCGTCATCAATATCTCCAGTTGCAGAATCAGGATTGTAAAGCTGGTAGATATCTACCCATTCCCAATTGTCGCGAACATCGAGGTCGGAACTCCATTTACCATTGCCTTCGTTGAATTCTTCACTCCAGATTTTTTTATAATATTGGAAATCATTTGGATTAGTAGTTGGTTCTAAAGTAAGATTTTCAGAAAAATCGAGGGTTGCTCCAGGGTTGAGAGATATATTGTACTGTATTTCGGCACGATCAGAGTCTGTGAAAGCAATATTTTGGCGGTCGTTATAATCCCAATCTCTATCTCTTTCAACCTCAATGTAACTCTTAAACCGTCCCCTAATCTTCTCGCGATTATCATCGTAATCAAAGTCTGCAGATTTTTCATCTATATAGGGCAGTTCTGTGAACGAGTCTGTTACTCTAAATGTGATTGAGTGAGTACCCTTAGTAAGAGGGATTTTAACCGAACGGATATCATCGGTACTTAACGAATAAAGAGCTTGTTCGCCATCTACTAGAACCTCAAAGTACTCTGACCCTCTGAAATTACAGTAGTAGTCAAATTCAAACCAGCCATCATCATTAATGGTAATTGTGGTAGTGGCATCACCAGTACCTTGGATTATTGGATCTTCCATAACAAGGGCTTTTACATCGGTTTTAGGGTTCAAACAGTTTCTCCATATATTTACCCCATTAAAAGAGAAGGATGCTGTACCATCATCAATATCGGCTACAATTCTGGGTTGATAATGGTCAATTTCTAGTGGAGGACAAATTAGCTCTACTTTTCCATTAATATCAACCATTGCTTTATCACCAACGATAGCGGTATAAACTGAACTAGCCGCGTTGTCAGTGGTCTGGGAGAATTCATTGGGGTGTAAAGTCCATTCAATGCCGTGAGAAGAGTCCGCTTTACTATGGTGTGGGGCGACCCCCGATTCAACATGCTCAGTGTAGCTATCCGTGAAGAAGGTATTTATGTCAAAGCGGTATGGAGGAGTCATTCTCATTAGCTTATGAGAGAAAGAGAATATGCCATCGCATTCATTATCAAGCTCTATACTATGCTCACGTATGTTATTAGTGGTTGTTACTCCTCCAAAAAAGTTTGTCATCATTATGCTTTCGCTAGATTTTGTGATCCATTGCAAACCAAATTGCCTATAGACCTCTTCAAAGAGTGTATCCACATCCGGCGGCGTCTGCTCATCCAAGCTCTGCACCACCTCAACACACTCCACATCTTTAACATAAACCGCATTCTTCCCAAACCGCCGATCACTCATCCGCCGCACAAACCAATCAAACTTATAAGTCTGCCCCGGCTTGACGTGAAATTTCGCTTCTTGCCAACCGCTGTTCTGATTCCATTCCCCGCCAACCTGATTGTTGTTAATAAAAAACAGCAACCCATCGCCAGGGGCGGTGCTAGCCATGTATTTAAAACGAATAAAGCCCTGCTTTTTAAAGCGCCACTGAAAAGTCACTTTGCTGGAATTACCGTGCTTGAGCGTAGTCACATCCAGCTTCATGATATTTTCATTCCCCGCCATCTCACTGGAACCGACAGAGTGAACCATCTTCCATTCCTGATCTTCCGTCGAGGAGACATAACGGAAAAGGCCGTGAAACTTATCTGACAGCGGGAGAGTCCGCATATCAAATGTAGGGACTTCTTTATCAATGGCATCGTAATGATTGAGATAGTAACCGCTAAAGTGATAATAGTAAGGAGCTGGACAAACTGGCAGCGAAACATTTTGATGGGTTCCATCCGGCTGCTCGGCGTTTTTCAGGATTTTGTAAATGCAATCGCGTACCATGAGCAAGGCACGCTGGTAGTCGTTTTTTTGCGGATCGATTTGCTGGTTGACCCACCATTCCAGGCGACGATACATGTTCCAAAGTGCTTCTCGGCAGCGAACTTTGGCGTACCAATTTTTGTCCCGGACAAATTGCTCTATCATCTGATCGATCACGCTTTCGAGAGAGTCGAGATTGACCGTCTGCCAACGACCAATCTGACCTTTGCCGGGATCGCCTAAAAGCGGATTCTGATACCCGGCATAACGATCCTCTGCACGAGGACGATTGGGGCTGTCCCGATTGTCCGGATGATTCGGGTGGAATGCGCCCTCTACCAATGAGGAGCGCATTTTTCCGAATGTGACGTTGCCCACTGATTTAGAAAAAATGCCAAACGTATGACCCAAAATGATCACCTCTAATCCGTAAAATCGTATTGCAGGTTGTGATCTACCCAGACGCGGATGCGGTTACCCGTAACCCAAACACGCAGCGTGTACCATTTCTCTTTTTCCCAGGCAAACGGGTTCATCGGGGTAGAGTACATGGTTGATCTGCCATTCTCTACCTTAAAAAGCTGCATGGGTCGCGGCATACCGCTTGCGCTTCCGTCACTGACGACGAACATCCAGTAGTTCTGGTCGTTGTGATATTTGAACACGATACCAGCACTGTCTCCATCTGCGGGCTCATCTACTTTGAAATCGACCTCAAACTGATAGTCTGTATAGGTGAAGTCATTTCGAATGAAGCCACTCATGCCACTGGAGCCCTTTGTATGGGTAAAAGTGCCTTGGTCGCGATTATGCTCCCAACTGCCAGAGCCAAAACGAGTCCAGTTGTCTTGCCCCATCGCGAGTGCATTCATATCCGTCGTCCATGGATAGTACGCATTGAATGGATCGTGGGGATCGTACGCTTCTGGAACAGAAAAACCACCTGACCAATGCTCGGGATCGTGCTCAGCCTCGAGTACATCGTTGGAGTAGTCGTAGACCAAACCTTGCCCTATTTCTTCTATACGATCTGCCCATGCTTTCTTGTAGTCGCGAACAGAAAGTAATGGTTTCTCGATATGACCTTTTCTATGATCCAATTGGCCAGCCAAGTATTCCAGGATGACGGCATCTGCGAGTTCTTTTTTACCCATGATTTGGGTGAGCTGCGAGGTAGCGCGCTCTTGGTTGGAAGCGACCCAATCCGCGTTGATAACAGCTTGATCTGGTAGCTTGTAACTGAGGATGGATTCGAACAAATGAGCAGCTGCTTCCGGCTGATAGGCAATTAGTTGCTCATGCAATACCGTTTGTTCCAACGCGAGCTTGGCATACTTTCGCCATTCATCGTCTTGCAGTTCTCCATCACGCGCGCCTTTTTCTGCCACATCGTATAAGTCGACGAGGTAACTGGCTCGTTCATGCGGGGAGGTAGCGAAGAGATAGCCGCTGCACAATTCCGTGATTCTGCTGCGCAACAGTGCGGTGACCGGCAACTCGTCAAGGTCGCTGGCGTGAGCGGATTTGCGGGCTGTATGCTCATCGAACAAAAAGGACGGATCGGGTTCCATGTAACCAAAAGGATTCTCAATTTGCAGCTCGGCTGGACGGAATACATCTTCGCCGACTAGTGCTTCTGAAAGGGATGAAGGGGCTGCCTCCATTTGGCTGGTGATTTCCACCTCTTCAACCGTTGAAGGGAGCAATACGTCCCGTTTTCCTACAACCCCATCTTCCTCCAGATGGGAGAGAATCTCATTCTGACGGGTGGACTCCCATGTCTCAAAGGAAAGAATGCCGGCCCTGTCTTGCAACGTTTTACTGAAAATGACCTCAGATTCGATCAATGCCTGAACCCGCGTCCGTACACCCTCCAAAAATTCCTCATCTACGTAAGCATCGAAAGTCTTGTTGGTCAGCGCCCATTCCATAAGTGCTTCCAGAATGCTTTGGCCGTCTGTCAGGCGCGAGGCAAAAATCATGTCGTCCATCAGGTGGGAAGGAAATTCTTTGGAACCAAGGATGTCTTCCAAAAGATGAGCGGGCAGTAAGCGCAAGATGGTTGCGAAGATCATTTCTTCTGTCAGGAGACTTGGGCGTACATTTTCCAGATTGGCGAAAATGTCATCCTCATCCTGATAAAAGGATGGCTTAGGTGCTTTGCCCCCACTAAGATCGATGACGCGTTCCTTTTCCCAAAGATGAGCAGCATGTACGAGCTTGCGATCTGCGCGAAGGTCATCCTTGATGATCGAAGTGGGACGAGAAGTATCCTTCTTTCCGAGTTCGAAGTGCTGGGGAATCCAGAGCGGATTGGTTTTCTCTCGAAGGGAATCATTGATGGGATTGGGAACGAACAAGAGGGGACTGTTGTGTCGGGAGCTTTGTTCCAGATAGGTCATGAGCGAAGCATCTGTTTGAATCGTTCGGGTTCCCGTAATCTGTGATAGGAAAATAGCGAGCTCTGAAACCACGTCCCGATTACCAAGAGCATATTCCGTGATGAGTGTACCTGGGGATTGATAGGGACGAGCAGCATAGAGTCGAGAGCGATTGATGAATAAGTCATTTTGGTATGGTCGGAAGGCGGTTGGTGAAAAGGAATCGAGTGAGAGAAGACGCGTAAAATCTCGATAGCCCCAGTCGCGATTCTGTAAAAGGGAACCATCTTGGAGCATGGTTCGAAAACCTGTTGAAGCCCGATGGATCGCTAAATCTTGCGTAGCGATCCTGCTGGCACGTTGAAGGAAGTGCAGCAAGGCGTCATACTGACGGGCTTTGAGGTAAGCCCAGTCCATATCGCGAAGCACTTTCGTCGGCTTTGTTTTCATTCTGTGGAAGGCTTGCACGAAGTGTCGGGTCATCTGGAAGGAAGTATGTCGCTCGCCAATGGAATAGGACCAATCTGTAAACATGGTATGTCTGTTGTTGCGGTTGGAAAGAGGTAGGCTGTTCTCAATAGATAGGTGTTGAGTGATCGATCTGGTTGCGTATTCTTTTTCCATCTGCACAAAGAGAGAAGCCCAAAACTTTCGCTCAGCCAAGCTTCTTTCGGTGTTGACGAATAAATCGAACGTGGAAGCACGCTCTCCCGTGAACCACTCGTTTATCTTTTTTCCGGCGAATCGCTCGGTTCGTCTTGCTCCAGGTTGTTCTTTCCTGACGACAGCTTCTGACGATATGGAACGACTTGCCAATGCTGGTGGCAAATCGATATGCAGCTCATCCTTATGCACACGCACGGACATTTGGGAAGGGTTGAGCTTAGCCATTCCTGCTGCTTTAATCCGATCTGATAAATGTACACGACGAATGACTTGTAGCGGTTGCTTAATGATTCGGTCAGCATCCAAGGTCTCGTCTTGGAGGAAGCTCTCTTTAAACGGCGAGCGATCAGATACTACGACCAGCTCCATGGGATTGGCTATGCTAGTATCATTGCGGATCATATCCTGCAAGGAGTCATGAAGATCAGCGGCAAATGATTTCCGATTCGCGAGCAAATAATCTAGCATGACCATACTGGCACTTTGTCCATAGGGAATATAGACGAAGGAATACTTACGGGAGGGCGAAGTCGTGAAAGTTACTTTTCCGATATAGTTGCGGATAGAAGCGTAGTGATCTGCAAGTCTGAATTGATAGGCTGCTAGAGAAGAAATCCCGGTCAAATGGTTCACCTCCCAAAAAGAAGGGGGAACACCAGAGATGCGTTCTAGTTTTCCCCCTTTTGCTAGCTATACGGTTTTAGAGGGACTTCTTTTAGTAGCGAACTTCCTTCAGGAAAGCGACCCCCATTTTTACGTTGGCGGAGTAGTTCATGAAATTTTGTTCGGTATTGTGGTCGAAATAGCGGTACACTTCCTGCTTGTGTTTCTTGGTCGTGTCGCTTGGATCAACATCAATGATCAATTCATCCAAGTGGAGAATGTTGTTTTTCGAAACAGCAATGCATGCATCCAAGCTGCCGCGGTATCCATCATATCCGTGTACGACATAAATCGGGCTCAAATGGTAGCGACGTGTCCAAGCAGATGCGTTAAAGCCTTGTGGCTCCAGAAGAAGACCAGTGTCCCCGAGCTTGCTATCGGAATATGCTTTGCCCGGCTGTGGAGCTTGGGTAATGAAGGCAGGATAGTGCTTTTGGAAGCGAATGCCCGATTTGGTCGCCAGCATTTGCAAGGTGTTGTTGCCAAAAGAGGTGTATTGACCATAATCGTGTGGGGCGATTGGAGCAGTAGGCTCAGTAGCGACAGCTCCAGCCGTCAGCATGATGTTTCCAACCACATCATCCATGTTGTACTTGAAAGGCTTAAGTGCTCCTACGTACAGGAAGCTCTTGCGATAATCTTCAAAGTGAACAGCCGGATCGCCAACGGCAACTAGAGAAAGGCGGTTGTTCATCACGTTCATGTACAGGTAGACAGGTTTATCAATTGTACGGTCTGTCGGTTTGCCATTCACGACGAATTTCTCGTCAGCCCATTCGAAATTAACCGGATGACCTTCTGTTGCGAAGGTTTTGGCTGTGGCATTGTAGTCTGTTAATACTTGAACCGTCAAAGAACTGTGTTCCTTCGGGTTGGTGAAGCCTGGATTGACGAATTTAACATAAAACTCTTTGGTCACGTTGTTAATGTTGGAGATGCCCTTCAGGACAAGCTCGGAGGTTTTGCCAGAAGCGGAATCTTTTTTGGTGAGATCTGTCATAACTGTCCAGGTTGATTTTTCTTGTGTCTCTCCGGCAGCTGGGTTAAAGGTATAGTTAGTAAGTTGTTCGATTTCAGATTTAATCGTATCGAGGAGCTCTTTAGAAGTGGTGATTTTTTCAATGTATTTAAAATTGGCCATGTGAAAATCCTCCTTTAATATACTTCTTTTAAGATGGCGATGGTGCAATCAGTAGGGTTGGGAGAATACTTGAAGAAATTAACAGGGGTATTGATTCGGAAGAACTTGTATACCTCTGTCCAAGTTCCGGCAGCGGGGTTCTTCGGATCTTTTGGTTCCTCTGTATCGACGACGAGCTCGTCCTTGTTGATCAGATTATGGTCCTCGATTGCTACGACACTGTCGAGGAAGCCACGATAGCCTTCGAACTGGTGTACCAGATAGATTGGCGATGCATGATATTTCTTCGTCCATTTCGAGCTTTGGAAGCCGTTTGCTTCGAGTACCATTTTGGACAGATCAGGAGGGAGTGTGCCCACTCCATCGTATTTGGGGAGCTGGGTAATGAAGGCAGGGTAGTACGCTTGGAAGTAGACGGAGCTTCGAGTTTTCAGCATGGAGAAGGAATACATGCCGTTGGAGGTGTAGCGTCCCCAGCCCGAATAGTTAGGATTGGTGTCCTGCTTGATGTCGGCAGGAAGGAAGCTTGATTTTTCCTTGGTCAAATCACCCATGCCGACTGTGATGCCAAAATTGCCTTTGTGGTCATAGTCAGCAAAAGGAATCGTTTTTCCGATATAAGCAAAGCTGCTGTAGTAAGCATCCATATCAGGCGAAGGGTCTCCCTCAATTACGATTGCTACACGATCATTGCTTACAGAGAGGTTGTATTCCACCCAATAGTCTGGGCGACGCTTCTTGTTTGGTACCCAAGAGACGACAGAGTCGGCGCCGTAGAAAAAGTGGGAGGAAGGGCTTTTAATTTCGACCTTGTCGTCGTAATCGAGTGCCCATGCTTCGTGAGGCGGGATGTATTTGTCGGTATCATCAGGATTGTTCCATTTGTTGTATTGAAGTTCTGCTTGTTTTTGGTCGATGATGACGGGTACTTTTCCTGGAATAACGCTGTTTTCATCGCAGGCAAGCTGGTACGTATCGGTAGAGTTTCCAACCGGATTTTTGCCTGTGAAGCCTTTGCCGTAGGACACATCCAAGTAGTTGTATTGCTGGATGGGATGTTTTAGCATGACGAAGTAGTCGTTAGGCGGTTGGCCAGAAGGTACGTCAGGAACTGCTTTTAGAACGACAGTGCGGTCGTAGTGATGGACGGGGTTGGCAATGTATTTGACCATTCCGAATTTGTAGGGAGTGGGATCTACATAGGTTGAATTACCTCCTGCGTAATAGACAGTCCATTTGGATTTTGCTAGAACGTCATTCCAATCGGAAGGCATTTGTGTGATGATCTTATACTCGTTCCACTCAGCTCCAGGTGTAAAAGTAACTCCATCAAGCTCGTATTTACCTTGAAGAAGTACATAGCACTTCTTACCGACTGTGTTTGCAGAATCGGTATCATCGACATTAACCACCAATAGACCTGGGACAAATAGGGAAATGTCTTTGCCTTCATCATTTTTATAGACAAACTCTTTTACCTGAATTTTTTTACCCGATTTCGTATTGGCAGAGTTAAATGTTTCATAGACATATCCATCTTCATCAACGAGGGGTGTCCCTGAGTATACAGCTCTCAACTCCCGCAAATCTGGTAACTTATAAACCGGATAAGTCTTCCCGTCCGTATGCTTGTACGTTCCTGGCGTATTCGCAACGGTCGTCTTCGTATACGTGACCCACTTATCTTCATTAACCTCAAACACCTTTTCCCAGCGGTTCTTCGTATCCGGGATTTTGGCATTGACGATTTCATCAGCCAGCTTGTTGATGAGCAAATCGGCTGTAACCTCGCCCTCGATCCAAGCTACTTGTTTACTAGGCATCCATACGCCTCCTTTACAGTTTCTTGCGTAAAAATTTCACATTGTACCAAACTTTCTTTTCCGTACCTGAAATGTTGTGGAAGTCAAAGCGGATCTGCGCATTTGGCTTTAGTGGATAGACGATCCCAAAGCTGTTTCCCATCGAGACGGACTCCGGGAGCTCTTTGGTATAAATCGTTTCACAGACCTTCACGCCGTCCAAACTCAGCTCCCAGTAATCGCCGACGCAGTAATTATTGGTAGCAAACGCCACGGATAAAAATTCTGTCGGGTAGGGAAGGGCATAGGTATCGGAAAAGACTTGCTTGGACGCGGTTACATCAATCATGCGTCCGCGAATGAAGGGCTCGGTAAATTTGGAAAAGTGCGGGTAGGGGAGCTCACGTACCTTGTCGATCACGCCCCCGCCCGAATAAACAACGGAGAAGCCCACTTGTACTCACCTCTCTTTCTCTATACGAAGGACATCGGTGCCAGTTAAGAGGCCCCTCGTATCATAGAGTAGACGGATCAGATAAGATCCTACCGTTTTTCCGTCAGGTGCGTAGCCCGCAGCGGTAACCGAGGTCAAGCGCCATAGAGAATAGTACTCCCAGTCTGGATGGAGCTGATCGACCTCAAGCGGGAAGGTGGTCGTGTCTGTAGAGCCAAATGTGAGGGAAATATCCAGCATATAGCCAGATTCGTAGAATAGCTTTGCACCCGTAACCTTTTCCGGATCGAGGGGATGCTCCCGGATTAGACGTACGGAGGGTTCCTCGACGAACGGGTCTGCTGTTACTGTCTTGGTACGGTGGACTTCATCGCGGATCAGATCGAGGATTGGATAAATCAAATAATCATTCGCAATCCCGGCCATTACACAATCGCCCCCTCGTTGTTGCTCCAAAATAAATCGAGGATTTGCATATAGCCGTTCTGCGCATCGAACATCGAACGGATTCCTTTGATGGTATACGCTTCGCGGGTGGTTGTATTGGAGTCGATAATGTAAATACGATCGAGGACATCCAAGGCAGGGTTACCGGGGATGGAAATTTGCAGTGTACGGCACAAGCGTTTTATATCAAAAAATGTTCGTCGCGCGGCCAGTCGCTTCAATTCGTCAGTCTTGGCAGAAGGAACGTGCCTCACGCCTGTGCGGACCTCGCCTTTTAGCTCCATCAAAATCTCGGTATCTACGAAATGACCAGCCTTATTTTCTTCGTCCAAAATAACAAGATGGCTCCTGCCACGGGAAAAGTCGATCGTCTTATGAATCGTGATCAAATTGTCGTGCTCCGTATAAGTAGCTACAATCGGCCGATTCATATCAATCTCTTCCAAGCGATACGTACCGTAACGGTCACAATAGGAACGGAATTCTGTATCCTTCATGATTTCCGCGATGGCTTCTCCCACTTTGTATTGATACGATTCGAATTTGCGTCCGGGCGGCTCAATAAAAGGATTTTTCCAACCTTTTGGGGTCAAAATGGATTCTGCATCGACTTCTACGAATTCGCCTTCTTTATTCGGTACAGCCTTGAAAACCTTGCCTGTCGCTTGCGTCGCGTGGGTATAGCTCGTTTCTTGCACAATGGCATAGGGGTAGTAAATGTCTTGCGGATTGCTGCGCCAACTATACATTCCTGCATGGGCGATCAAGTCTTGTACGATAGCGGATTTGAGGTAGGCGGCTTTAGCGGTTGGTTCGGTTGGGACAGGTGCAGTACCCTCCCACTCAGGGATCGAATCAAACTCCGTGCTGGGACGGAACTTTTGATAGATTTGCCATACACTGTTATACCAATTCGTATCGCTTGCCCATTGATAGGCTCCTTTGTCTCCTCCTTGCCAAAAATATTTGACGTCGTCGACAGATTGGAAGCGCCAGCCTTTGCTCGCCATGGCTTCCCGATAGCGAACGGCTCCGCGATAGAGCTGTCGCTCGATTCCTTGGTATTGCGGATCGCATTTTTCACCGGTATAGCATCCATATCCGAGAATGAAATCACCTGGGGGAAGACCTTTGCCCAATGTCCCCATTTTGGTTTCGTGCTCAGCAATGGCAAGCAGAAATTTATAATCGAGCTCTGGGCCCTGCTGCTTGGCCTGCTTTTTGGCCATCGAGATGATTTTGTCCCGACGAGACATCGAGGAAAAAACGGTGGTATCATGTGCGGCAGAATGCCCGACGTCTGGAGGATACTGCTTGTCTTCGGTAATGACCTTGTTCATGATCTTCTTGTACATATCTCGGCAGTAAATGGTCATGGTCGATTCCTCGCCATTCAAATCGAGCTTGTCGATCAGACCAGTAAACACACGCATCAAATTCAGACCATAACCCATGTAGATCCGGACAGGAGTATTTTCGGAGAGAACACCAACATGGAATCCATTCACAAAATAAGACCAAGGCGTTTCCTTATAGGTTTCCGGAAAGTAAAACGGATTATAGTCCGGGCTGTAGTAGCCGCCAGGGTTCGAGATTGTGATGCGTGCCTCACATGATTCCATTTCATATTGGTCGTCCATTTCGATGTGGTTAATATTGTCCAGAGTAAGGGTATCCATATAGACGAACTTTCCGACCTGGAGCGATACTTTTCGCGGCTGACCAGGCATGAAGGTGCTCGTAATTTCCCGTTCCTCAAAAAACTCCTGCTGTATCGTCGGATCGACTTTATCTTTGTTTCCGTACAGATCGGGTCGCCCTTGCAATTCCTTAATCTGAATGTATTGGAGGGAAAAACGATTGACTTGTTTTCCATTCCAAAACAGCTCCATACGGATTTCCATTTCGCCATTGGGAAAGGGGATATCACGAATCTCTACGTTTTCTGTCCCGGAGAATTTGTTGACCTTGATTTGCATTTTTCCATTGAAAAAAACGCGCAGCTCGCCAGCACCTTCACCGAAGTTGGTGGAGAACCCCATGCTAAAAATGCCGGGATGAACGGAGGTCAGCTTGAGATTCATGCCTGTTGTAACGGTAGGGGATGGGAAGACGGTCTTGTACCCTTTGGGATCAAAGGTAAAGGTGAGATTGCTATGCTCCGTTGAGCTTCTCTCGATCATGGATAGCTTTTTGGTCAGCTCGTCTACTTTGTAGACAGATTTTGTGTGCCACGTATTATTGGTAAAGCGTTCGTCAAAAAGAGTTGCTCCTGGCGTTCCAACATAGGTGGCATCGGTTGTGACTCCTGCGCCGTTATTGGAAGAGGCAGCGAACAGATGCTTCGAGCCATTCATATAAGGAAACGGATCGATGACGGCTTGTCCGTTCCAGACCTCAAAGTGCAGATGAGCACCTCTTCCTTTGGAGCGGGGGGAATTGGGATCGTCATAGGTGCCCATGTTCGTAACGCCGGCAGAGCGGACGTCTCCTGTATTGCCGCTTTTTCCGATAATAGTGCCTTGCGTGACATAATCTCCTGTTTTGACGTGGATTTCGCTCATATGGGCGTAACGGGTCCATATGCCATCCGCATGCTGAATTTCTACGCGAAAGCCAAAGCTCGTATATTTTTCAGATACGGTCACTTTTTTTACTTTGCCAGCCCAGGCAGCTTTGATGGGCGTACCGACCGGACAAGCGATATCAATCCCTTTGTGGTTGCGGTTGTCGCCCATATAGGCTGTAATATCTCGAATGCTTTTGCCCTCGACAGGAAAGACAAAAGAAATCTTGGATAGAGCAGTTCCGCCCTCTTTTGAACTATCTTGAATGATGGTGCGGGTCAATGTTTTCTCTTCCCGCCGATCACTCATAATGAAATCGAGCTCTTCGGTACGGCCCGGCACGAAGATGAGTCGATCTATCTCGACGCGGCACGCGGGCTTCGATAATTCTCCCAGTTTGAGTCTTTCGGAGAGAATTCTGCGCAGCTCATTGGACATCGTTTGCATGAAAGCACCTCCTATTTAAACCGTTCCAGGGACCATTTTCGAAAGCGATTCAAAAAAGAGACGGCCTGTGCCCGGGTGAGCAGGGAGTAAGGCATGAACCATTTTTCTTTCTCTTCCGCATTGGATGACGATACCTCGTACATATGGTTAACGACAGCTGCTCCATCGGCGAAATTGTTGATCGCAATGCCTTCGACCAGGTAATCACCGTTGCCAAATCGCTCGTCCTCCATAGAAAGGACGGATGGTGCCCACCATGAAGGCTTGCTGCCTGTCATCCCACCGTTTAGCGCGATTTTTTCCCCGGTGTTGCTGTTGTACATATACTTTTCGCGCCCGACATCTTCAAAGCGGGTGCTCGTCTCTTTGACATAGAAGAAATGAACGTTTTTGCCCGCCTCAAGCGGTATGTTGAACAGTACCGTATGATCATCAAATTCTTGATAGTCGGAACTGTTGACCACTTTTCCATCCACTTTGACGGCAAGTAGCTTTTTACCCGCAGGATAGGTACCGTTCAGACGAAAAACACGTTGCCCCTCGTATGCCGTATGGGATTCATCCAGCCGCTGAGTGGGAGGTTGTGAATCCGTAAAGCGTTGGTAAAAAGAGCGCCGAAGCCGGTCAATGAGCAGAAAAGCCTCTGCCCGATTGATGTAGGCATTGGGAAAGAAGCGATCGTTTCGCCATACGCCAGGACTTTTCACCGAAAAATACCCACCTCGCATAAACAGAGCGCCGTTTTCGTAGCTGTTGTAGATGAAGCGCACCTGTACGCCGTTTAGATTGTAGGGGAGATAAATCGTTGCACCCGGAGCAGGACTGACCATGTAGACGTCTTGCTTGAGTCCAATATATTTTTTGGCGAGTTCTTGGGCAGGTGTCGATTTCCATTCCTCTTCTGGCACATCCATTCGCTTCAAGGAGCGACCATATGCGTACAAATACTCGTTGAATTGGCGACTGAAGGGATTGTAGAAATACGTGTCTCCGTTATCGAGGCGTTTGTTCGGGTAAGCAAAGGAAGAGGAGTTAGGGGGAATCGGTTTGCCAAAACGGTCCAAGGCAGGCTTGCCGAAGCTGGAAAAAGCGACAACCGAGTTGGCAGATGGTGCGTAATACAGCTCGACGTCCGTTTTGTTCGGGTCTGTTTGATTCGGCCGAATTTCTTTGAAAAGGGTTTGCGTGCCGTCAATATAGACAAAGAGAGGGTTATCTGCACCCGGTGTCAATTTGGCTGCGAGCGTAAAAACTTTTTGTCCGGTGGAGCCCTTGTACTCCTCATGCACGTAAGGGGCATTGCTTTCAAAGGAACCATAAGCAATTCCTTGAATGAACGGTTCTCCGTCAGCCATCACATAATTGCTTGCCTCCATTACTTCATTAAAAAACCAGTCTTTTTCATTCACATCAGCCCAGCTGATCATTTTCATCACCTCCTATATAGAGTAGACAGAAACTCGGAACAGCCTCAGCTATTCCCGAATCATCCGCTCTACCAGCCGCCTTGTCCGATTCAAAAAAGCAATAAATTCGGCGCGCGTCACAAAATCATTGGGGCGGAAGTAAATGACAGGCTTCCCATCTCGGGTAATGACTGTGATTAGTCCGAGATCGGCCATTTCCTCAATGTTTTTCTGTGCCCAATGTCCCTCAATATCTTGAAACCGAAAGCGTGATTCACGCTCAATTGAGTCTTTTTTGATGAGGATCAGATCGACGGTTACACTGTAGCGCCGTCCTGCCTCAAGGACTTGGGGGGTAATAGATTCTGCGCTTCCGAGAAAAATGCTTCCCTTTTCATCGTAAAACTTGTGGGTCCAGCCTGCGTAGCTCAAGTAATCGTTATACGATTCCTTGTCTGGAAAAAGCAAGGTCAATGAACATTGGTAGCTGCTAAAACCGGAGTGGTGGATGTGCGAGGGAGCGTTAATGATTTTGATTTCGCGCAAGGAAGGCTGGGGGCTTGGCGGAGAATACGGCTCGATGAGTCGGGCGTTTACTTCCATGAACTCAAAGCCAGTATCAAGGAACAGCTTTTTTCTGTAGCGCTGATTGGCAGTGCCAAAGGTGTATTGTTGGGTCATTTCTGTACCTCCTTACAATCTCGTGTAGCTCGTGGCGATTCCAGAGCGGACTTGTTGGCTTAATTCAGTAGAAAGGCTTGCTTGTGTATTTCGAACGGCTTCGCTGACGGTCGAGCCGAGGCGTTGGAGGTCAGCTTCCGTTCCGCTCATGTTGGCAATGGTAATGTTCACATTGCTGTCGCCGCCATAGGTAAAGTCGTAGGTGCTGTGTGTTCCATTGGCCGTTTGCATGCCCCAGTATGTCAGTGGCTGCAAGCCGTCGGGCATGTTGAAGGTTCCTTTGGTGGGCTGCTTGGACATGTGCAGAGATACGAGATTGTCGTATTTGGCTTTTTCGAGGCCTTTTTTTAAGTTCTCGATGTCTTTCTTGAATGTCTCATTCATTTGGTTCCCGGACAAAAGGCGATCCAATTCAGAACTCGTCGCTTCGAAAGTCTCATTGATACTGCGTAAATATTCTTCATCAAGCTTCTTTACTACTTCAGAGTTTGCGCTGTGGCCTGCCAAGATTGCTTTGTTTCTGTCGATCGAATATTGAAGTTCTTTACTTTCCAGCTCAGAGCTCAGCTTGTCCTTCACGGAATTAATTTTTGTGCCGGAGGTATGGTTGTTTTTATCGAAGTTATTTTGGGCGATAGACGCCTTTATATCAGCGATTACTGAGTCTACTACGTTAGAGGCATCTGAACCCTTAGGGATTTTAGCGAATACCTCTTCGAAAAAGGCTAAGTGTTCATTCCGTTTCGTATTAATACCACTGTAGTAATCATCATAGGCTTTCAGCATTTCTGGAGAATCTTCGGATTTACCTTGATTTCTAAGAGTAGCCTGCGTTCTCTCTAATTCCGATCTTAACTTGCCTTCCTCTAGAGAGAGGCTTTCCAGGTGATGACCAACCACTTCTTTGCCAAGGTCGAGTGTTTTGACCTCTTCCCATGAAGTAATTGGGGTATTGTCCAGCTTGGAGCCGCTGTCATCGATATCGATAAGCAATGAGTTCTTGTCTTTTTCCTCACGTTTTTTGTTCGCAGCTTTGTATTTATCGAATTCGAGTTGAGCTTCCTTCTTGTCTAACTGGAAGGTATTATCTAACTCATTTGTGAGGTCTTTGCCATCATATTTGGAAGCAGCTTCGAAAGCGTTATAGTAATCGCTAAATGAAGGAGTAGTGCCACCCAGTAAGTTGATCAAACCATCTGAAATACCTGTAATGGCGGTATCTACAAAAAAAAGATGCTTTAAACCAGGAGGCATTTTGTCAATACTCGTGATTTTGTCCACGAGGCCTTTTTGATTTTCCAACACTCTGCTTTGCCGCTGGGTATCGGACATAAACATAGGTTGCACCCAATCTGTGTTTAAGCCATCCAAAAATTCTCCCGCTGTCATGGCAACGCGTGCGAGAGCAACACCTTTTAACAATGCCCCGGCTTTTTTTAATCCTTTTCGCCATAGTGGTTCGTTTGGAGGGGGAGGCGGTGGGGGAGGGGGTGGATTTCTGTCTGCGCTCCCTCTCGGTGGGATATCCGGCGTGGAGCTTGACTCATCCGTATCGTCCTCCGTATCGTCCGATTCTTTCTTGTCCTCCTTCTTTTTGAGCTTTTCCTGTATCTTCGTCTTGAGATCACCTGAGAACTCCTCAAAAAGGAGAGCAGCAGCAACTGGGGGGAGTTTGCTTGCGGTAGAGGATGAACTGCTGGCGGCGGGAGCTGAGGGAGCAGCCTGAGGACCCGCTGCGGCACTCGGAGGTTTGGGTACAGCCGTGGACAGTGCTTCTGTCAATTCCCTCAAGGCTTCCCGTGTTTTCTGGAGCTGTTTTTCCTGCTGCTTTAAGTCACTGGTCATGTTCTTGATTTGCTCATCAGTAGCAACGGACGTATCAGAGAGAGCACGCAGTCTCTCGTCCAGCGAGGTGACGGCAGGAATCAAGGTGGTAATCGTGTTTTGCAAACTACCGAATGCCCGCTGAGTCAAATGAATTCGGCTGGCGAGCAAATGTGCCTGACGCTCTACATCGCGCATCTTCAGCCAGAGCAGATGTAACTGTTTCAGCAGCTTTTTCTCTTCTGCAATCAGTGCTTTTAACAATTTGTCATTGTGCGGATACAGCTCTTGGACCTTTTTCTGTTCGAGCCTGTTGCGAATCAATCGAGTGCGGGCTGCCTGATAGGAAGACAGATTTTGCAATTGCCAGGACTGGATCTCCAGCGCTTCTTGTGTAAAGGGAGAAGAGGATTGACCAAGCAGTGCGGTAACACGCTCTTGTCTTCGCTGCTCACTTCCTTCATGAAGGTTGCGCCGGGCTTTGACGTAGGCGGCTTTTCCTCCGTATTGATCCGCAGTATTTTTCAACAGACGAACAGCGAGCGATAATTGGCTCTGACTTTCCCTCATGCGCTGAAGCAGGTGTAACAAAAGCGTGGGAAAGCTACGGGGCTGATTTTTAAAAATATCGAATGCTTCAAGGGAGGCTGCCTGCCAGATGGTTTGCATCCGGGTTTGGGGAGCAAGAGGGTCATTTGGTAACATGGCTGCCTTCTCCCGAATATTGGCTACCGTTACATGCGGGTCATTTGATCGGCGAGAAGACGTATAGTAGGCTTTGGTTACTTCTTCAAGGCTGACGGCATGTGTTAGCGCGATATCTCGCAGGTCTTGTTTGACTCCTGATCGCAAGTATTCGCGCAAGCCATGTGCTTCTTCTTCCACTTGTTTTTGATTCGGCGTTCGCCCTGAAACGCGTGCCTGAGCCAAATCCATCATGTTTGTATCCTTGAACAAAAAATTGCGCTCTGCTTTTTTTATCAGGCGATTCAAAGATTTCGCTGACTCCCAATTTTCGATATCCATCGAGGCGATAAGCGTATGAAGGCCGTTGCTCATCATGTTTTGCAACACATCTACGGCAGCCTCTTCCCATGCTTGTGGGTAAAGGGTGCTTCTTTTGCCGTAGGACGTTTCTGTTCTTTTAACGGGAGCATTAGGGACAGTAGCAAAGCGGAACGGGGAAATGGCTCCTGTGCTTACGGACAGCCGGGAAGCAGGAGCAGCCTGGGAAACTGGCTGAGACTCGTACTTACGGGAAAAGCTGAGTGGCTTCGACTCGATGTCGCGTATCATCTGGCGTAATTCATACAGTTGCTGATTCATTGCTTGAAAAAATGGGATAGCTTGCTCGGCTCGAAATGGGGATGCCGACTGCTCTACAGAACTCCGTGCAGCATTCGTTATAGAGCGGAGGACATCGGTCAAACGTTGAGTTTCCATGAATATCACCTTCCTCAAAAGAAAAATCCCGTTCTGGTCTTAGAATAGACAGAAACGGGTTATAGACCACCTAACACTTTGCCAAGTACGGCAATATCGTCTTCGGAAATTTCCTGATAGTCTTGCGAACTAGATGCATGGGGAGGACTGGCAGCATAATTCGTACCCTTTCTTCTCAAAAAAGGAAAACCCATGCGTGTCTCTACCTCAAATTGAATGTATTTGTTCACTCTCTTCATTAATTCTGCTACTTGGGGAAGGGTGTACTCCCAAATATCCCATTTCTTCAAACCACAATCCTTGTGGAGATGAAAAAATAGATCGCCCCAATCAAGTGGCTCACCAGATTCCGTATCGCGAATGGCGGAACTGTCACCCTCGCCACTCTCTACTTTTTTAAGCCGTTTAGACCAATGAGAATGTTAATAAGCTTTTTGGCCGTCTCCAAATCACAATGTTCATCCAAGTACTCACGAGTAACCGTAGGGTAGTTGCGAAAGCCCAGAAGCAGGATATCGAATAAGTCTTCTTCCTTGTTTTCGTACGGGAGAAAATTAAGGATAATCGCGTCGATATGAACGGTTCCTAGCTTTTTCATCAGGATGCGGGCGTCTTTTAAGGTCACAGGCGGAATCCGGTAGGTTTTGCCGTCACGCAGCTTGATTTCACTATCATCTTCAAAGAAAATAGCCTCTACCAGATCAGCCTCCTGCTGTTTTTTGATCCGCTCTACAGCTTCCTGGTTCATCATCTCTGCGTGTTTTTTTTCCAAATCTTCTTGGTGGTTTAGCACGGAAGAATCCCTCCTAGAACAATGCTAGATTGTATTTGTTAAATATATCTACTTGCTAAAATGCGTTGTCGTTCGCTATGATTCGTTGTAAGTTATTCCCTTTGAAAAAATACAAGGCAAGAGCGAAGAGCACGGAGCTCTCCACTCAGCCTGATTACCCTCGAAAGAGTTACACTTTTTTGTTAGATACGAAGCGTTTCACACTGCCTAGCTTGCCATCTGCTCGCTCTGGATCAATAACGGACAAGGAAATAGCGGAAGTGCTGGCTGTGGAGCGTGCCGCATCGATCGAGAAGCTGCCTTTTGCCATGCAGGAGAACAGCTCTGTTTCAATGCCTGCATAGGTTCCGTCCTTTTGCAGGAAGGAGCCGTGATGGACAACATGAACCGGGAATGGCACTTCATCCATCAAAATGTCGACCACGTCTACGGTTTCGATTCGTTGATAGTTAAAGACCACATCTTCATTGAGCAGGGCAGGAGAGAAGATGAGACGAGCTTTATCTTCGCTGCCATCCTTGAATGTATCTACCATGAATTCGTCAGCTTTTGGAGCAGCAGACGTGCTCAGGTTTACTTGCTTCAACAGGCGATTGCTATTTTTCAGACGAACAGCAAATCCGCCGCCGTTGAAGAGGGTACCGCCAAAGTCAACTTCACAAACACCAGCGCCACCAGTGGATGCTGTACGATCCAGGCTGCCAGCAGTGACTGCTTTTTGCTCACCCAGTACATATACATAGTCGCTCTTTTGCTCTTGCAGCTTGGAGCCCATCATCAGCTCGAGAGCCGCCAAATCAAATTTGGCATCCGTTGCGGTAATCTCAATGCTTTTCGATTTGACGAGAGTGTCAATGGCGAAGAGTCCATCGCCGCCAAAGATATCCTCCATTTCAACATTCATGTCAATTTTCAGGTCCTGCATATTACCAAGCGTAATGACTTCGACGCCATTTCCATCCTTGGAAGCGCGTTTGGCAAGAAATTGACCGACACCTTTGATAATCATTTTTTTAGACAATGAAAGTCACTCCTTCTAGATAGGGGATTTGTGTGCTGTTGCTGAATCATGTGAAAAGGGAATCGCGATCAGCTTGTCATAGGATAGACGGGGTTTTGAAATGTCTAACAAACTTGCAAAGTAAACTTCGTGACCAGTGTGAAGCAGTACGCAGAGGAATGACCCGTATCGGATTCCTGCTGCGAGACAACGTACATGTCCAAACCTTCTATTCCATTCATCGATAAGCTTTTGCCGTCTAATAGATGGAAAAGGTGGTTCGCGATTTGATGCGCTAGCTCGATATTGCCAGGAGCGATTACATCTAATCGGAAAAAGCTGGTGAGAAGGAGCGGATTATCGGTGTCGCGCTTTCCAGAGGTTGCGTAGAAGGAAAGGAGCGGCTTCGCAACATCAGATAGCGGAGCGAGTTTTCTTCGCTTGATAATTTGCTTGGATAGGGAGTCCTTGTCTTCTGGAGCAATTCCGAGTAATGCGAGCAACTGACTATCCGTAGAAAGTAGTTCATAGAGATGGTGGTAGAGGTCGACAACCATGAATGATTCACCTCCTTTTCTAGGGATTTTTGAAACAAGATGTGCTCCTTCCACGTTCATAGATTAGACAGATAGGGAGGATGTCTCCCTTGAAATATATAATTGGTTCGTATAGAAGCCAGGAGGTCATAACATTGCGAAGTGATGGAATACAAATCATCATTAAACAAACAAAGGAAAAAGTTTCTGCGAAGGCGCTCGAAGATCATGAAGCCGTAGTTGGGATTATGGCGATGGCAAAGAACTTCATGCTGAATGAAGAAAGTGTGCGTCACATTATTCACGAGGTTTTTGATGGAGATAAGGAACGAATGGCAAAGGCTTTGACAGTAGCCAGCCATTTGATTGATGAAAGTTTGATTCAAAAAATCATTGCAGATGTAAAGTAACCCGTCCACAGCGGGCTTTTTCTTTTGAAAGGGAGATAACTCATTCCAAACTGTCTATTCTATTTCCAACGAATAAGAATGGAGGGGAAAAGAATGAGAGAATCCAAAAAAGCCGTATTGTATGTCGTAATTGTTGCTGCATTAGCTGAATTTCTGCTAGGAGAGGATATCGATCGCGAAGGCTGGGAGGAGCTCAGTGACGCGCTTGGCATGTTGGGAATGGATCTGAACGAGGTTTTCACAGAAAATGCTTCCTTACTGCTTGGACTTCAAAAAGTTTGTCAGGAATTTGGGAAGATGAATATCACAGAGGAAATGATAGAGGAATTATATGTAGAGGACCAGCTGGAATAAACGGCTGGTTTTTTTGTTTTTAAATTCCGCTTAATTCATCCCAAAGCGCTTCGTATAGATTCAACAAGAAGCAAAAGGAGGGGAGAAGCCATGTACTATCAGATTAGTTTTTCGGCAGATGGAGAGCAGGTGCAGGTCATGAAATATACGTCGACCCAAGACACCCCCATAGCCGTTTTGGAAGAGTTCTTTCGCGAGCATGTTCAAGTGAATCCTGCGTCCCTAAAAGGAATTGGGATCGTCAGGATCGGTGAGTAGCATGGCCTGTCAGGGATGTGATTATGAAAAAGCCTGCCAAAAGAAAATGACAGTCAACGACATCTTGATGTCAGCAAAGGAACAGGATGTCGTGCCCATGACTTGTCGCTGTGTGGTTCATGACATTTGCCGCGATTGCCAATGGTACATCAAGCGTCAGTGTGCCTCCTGGAAGATTTTGAATGGAAAAGTATTCACGGCTGGAACCTTGCAAACTTGCCCAAAAAAAATTTTGAAAGCTGGTTGCTAAAACCCTCCTCCCATTACCTAGTGTGATAGAGCAACTATGAATAGGAGCATGGGGAGGGGATGAAGTTCATGACAGATCAACTTCACCAAATGGACGAGTTATTTTTCGCAGGGAAAGTCGATGATTTTTTGCAGAAGGCCAAGGAAAACTGTGAAGCCAAGCTGACAGGGATGACGTTTGCTGGAATGACTCATGATGATGTCGTCCAGGAGGTTCTTTTAAAGGTGTATCGCACGATGAAGGATTACGATCAGGAAAAAGCCAGAGTGACTACCTTTGTCGATCATGTGATTACGAATAAAATTCGCGACTGCTTGCGAAAAGCTGGCACGCAAAAAAACCTGACAAACAGTAATGCAGTTCTAGTCTCTAGCGGAGATGAGAATGAAGAGGAAACGATGATCAGCCGTATTGCCGCTCCGAGTGAGGAGTTTCGATATGAGGAAGTAGAGATGATGCTCGACATCATGGAGTATATGAAGCTGTCCACGCGAGACAAGCTGATTCTCCAGATGAGAAGTGAAGGCTATTACCATGAGGAAATTGGCCAGAGATTCAATATCAGCAAGGAAAGAGTGTGTCAAATCATCAAGGCAATTTTGAAGCAGTACGGTGAGCTGTAGACATACACAAATAATCGATGAAAAGGAATGATCCAGCATGGCAGTTTTGTTGAAAAAGATGAATGAGGAATTAACCGAGGAGCTCTCCCATCAGGTCATTGGAAAATATGTACACGTTCCGACCAATATGCATACAACACCTACAGCAGAAGGTGGAGAAGAAGAGGTAAATATCTGGTTCGGCGGTTGCGTAGCGGGCATTGAAAAAGCAGTCATTGCTTTCGATTACGAAAAGCAGGAGTTTCGTGAGGAGCCGTTGACCTACACAAACTTTTTACTGACCGACGGTATGGGATACACGGTAAACCCACTCGACTCCGAGATTTATGAGATTACAAAGGAAGAATTCGAGCAAATGCTAGCAGATCATCTGGCTACTCAGGCTGCTGAGTTAGAAGCAGAGAAAAAGCTTCGTGAAGCAGCAGAGGAAATCTCGACAAATGAGGAGACGGAGTAGTGCCATGAGACAGCCCACGATTGTCGCTTTCGAAGGAATTGATGCCAATGCGAAGGAAGCCCAAGCGGCGTTGCTGGAAGAAAATTTGAGATGCCTCGGATATAAAGTGAAAAGAGTATCATTTCCGCGTTTAGATACTCCGATCGGAGCGGTCATTGGCATGTGGCTTCGCTGCGAAATTGAGCTGGATGAGAAAGCGGTAGGAAAGCTTTTTGAAGCGGACTTTCTGGACTATCAGCGAGAAATGGCGAGGCTTTCGAAGGAGAACGTTGATTTTATCATCATTGATCATTATGAACTGTCCAATTACTACTACTTCTATATAAAAGATACTCCCCTTTCCTGGTATGCCACGATGAGTGATTTGACGAAGCGACCTGATGCAACCTTTTTTCTGCGAACCGAAGTAGATGCGAATCATGTCATGCTGCTAAAGGTACAGGAAGCCTATCTTTCTCTTGCCCATGCTTCGCGCCGATCGGTACATACACTGGATACGGCAATCGGCGTGGAAAGAATGCAGAAAAACATTCTGCAAGCAGTCCATCAGCTACATCTGAAAAAGCGAGTTACGTGCTAACAAAGTTCATCGGCATTGTTGCCGCAGTGTTCATTCCCGTAAATGCTGTACTGCCAGTCGTAGAAAAGGGACTGTCGGAAGTTCATCCTGTGGTGAAGCTGGCCGGGGACATAGATAGGCAGTGGTATAGAAAAAAGGAGCTTTCCAACGTAATCACACAGGTTGCACCGAGACTTGATAAAGCTACAGTCGAGCTTTATACAGAAACAATTTTTGGATTATCTGAGCAATTTGAAATAGATCCGGTTTTGATCATGGCGATGATCTGGCAGGAAAGCCGTTTTCAGCACGACGCGATCTCCGGCAAGGGGGCAAGAGGATTATTACAAATCATGCCGCGCACAGGAAGCGGGCTGGGAGTTCACCCTGATGACCTATTTGATCCCGTGATCAATCTACAGACGGGTATCAAGTATATAGATCTCTTGCAAAAGAAATATGGAAATCTTCGTTTAAGTATCATCGCCTATAACCAAGGCGAGGGAAATGTCGACCGAAATCGTTATCACGATGGCTACTATACAAAAGTCATGGCCCACTACAAAAAAATGAGCGGCTTATTAAGAGGATCATAAAGATAGGCTGGGAGGAGGTATTATGAGTGAGCATGCTGTGTTCGTAAATCAGAGATTGGGTAAGAAAAAAGAACAATATTCCTTGTATAACATGGAGAATATTCGCCGCTGCAAGGAAGATAGTGAGTATCTTGGTGAAGTTATACTCGCAAATGAAGAGCTCATTTGGCATTCTGTGCACAAATATATCGGAAAGCCGGAGACATTAGTGAAGCAATATTGTTTGGAAAAAGCGGATATTTTGCAATTGGGGAGAATGGGCATCATCAAGGCAATCAAAGCCTTTGATATAGCAAGAGGCGTGAAGTTTTCGTCCTTTGCAGTCATAACGATTGTGAGGGAGATCAACTGCTTTTTGCGAGATAGCGGAAATATTGTACGACCGACTAGAACGGCAACAACGATTCTCCATCACATCAGTAAAATCGAAGCAGACATGGGATATCTCCCTACCATAGAAGAATTGTCCCAATTGTTGGGTGAAAATGTGGAACAGATCAAAAAAGCGCTGGATGTCGGGAGACCAGTGAAGTATTTACAAGAGCCATTTTTGAAGGCATCCGCTTCTAGCCATGAAGCTGCCACCGCTCTGGATGTCTTGAAGGACGAAGGACGAGACGTGGAAGAGTACGTGCTGGACAAGCTATATGTTACTGCTTTGCTTGCGCAACTGCAAAATCAAATTTCATTAAAAGAGTGGCAAGTCCTGCAACTAAGGATGGCAGGCTACAATCAGACACAAACCGCAGAATTTTTAAATGTATCCCAAATGTGTGTATCAAGAACTATGAAAAAAATACAGAATATTTCGAAAAATAGACTTTCCTAATCTTATTTTTCAATCCCCACCCAAATAGGAGATAATAGAGGAGCACTCCTATTATGAAAAGAGGTCGATCACAAAATGAAATACTACCGACTCGGTGGCAGTGGATTGAAGGTATCGGCATTGGGATTAGGTACGAACTCATTCGGGGGGCGTGCGGATGAGCTAACGTCAGTAAGCATCATTCATACCGCAATCGAAAACGGGATAACCTTTATTGATACGGCAAATATTTACACGCAAACAGAATCGGAGCGAATCATTGGGCTGGCTCTTGAAGGGAAGCGGCACGAGGTCGTTTTGGCGACGAAGGCTGGTTTGGTAAAAGGCGAAGGACCAAATCAGAGAGGCTCATCGCGATACCACCTGATGCTGGAGCTGGAGAACAGCTTGAAGCGTTTGCGCACCGATTATGTGGACTTATATCAAATTCATACGTTTGATCCAGAGACGCCTTTGGAGGAAACACTCCGCGCACTAGATGACATGGTTCGATCCGGGAAAGTGCGTTACATCGGGGCTTCCAACTATGCGGCCTGGGAATTGATGAAGGCAATTGGCATCAGTCAGCGGGAAGGGCTGAATCGATACATATCGACGCAGGTGAGCTACTCATTGGCAGATCGGACACCGGAGCGTGAACTCGTACCGCTTTGTCTTGATCAGGGGGTGGGAATCATTCCGTACTTCCCGCTTGCTGGCGGAATTTTGACAGGCAAATATACCTCCGCAGAACAGGCTCCGGCTGGTTCGCGGGCGGACAAGGAGCCGCGTTTCGTCCGGTTGTTAAGTGAAGACAAGCTGGAGTTTGGACGTAAAATCAGTCGGATAGCGGCGGAGCTAGGTGTATCCTCCAGTGTGCTGTCTCTGGCTTGGCTTATGCACAAGCCGGCTGTCTCTTCGGTGATCGTGGGCGCGACCAGTGTAGGGCAGCTTACGGATAATTTGCAAAGTACAGCGTTGGCGTTGGATGAAGCGACCTTGGCAGAGCTAGACCGATTGAGCGATACGTATCGAAATGGGGAACCATTTGCCGTATATCGTTTGCCGTAACAATGATGACTAACATGTTCAGTCCCAAAGCCTCCTTGAATAGGGGGGCTTTTTTGCGTTCAGCATAGACCCCGCAGCCATGAGGGATAGTAAACATATCCCGAATTGGAAAAAGAGTGATTCGAAATGATTGATACAAAAAAACAATCTGCGCTTTTTCATTGCTCGCTGGACGAAAATCTGGAAAAGGTGAAAAAAGAGCTGGGCAACAGCACGGATCTCGTGACGAGGCAAGTACGTCTGGAAGCAGTTGATCAGATTGTGGTAGGAATTTTGTACACCGAGGGCCTGGTCGATAAAAATATGATTAGCAGCCTCATGGAGTCTCTGATGCTCCATGCAAAAAAAGCGCACATCCCGGCGGAAGCCGAGTGCGAAGAAAGATCATTGATACTAATGAAGGATTTCCTGCTGACGATCGGTGGAGTGGAAGAGGTCTATGACTTTGACCATTTGTATGATGCGCTATTGACGGGGGATACCGTTATTTTGGTAGATGGATGTTCCTACGGCTTTATCGCAAATACGAAGCAGTGGGAAGACCGTGGTGTTCAGGAGACTTCTGTGCAAACGGTGGTTCGGGGTTCCAGAGAAGCGTTTTCGGAAAACCTCCGAACCAATACGGCTTTGGTGCGCAGGCGGATCAATAATCGCAAACTTTGGTTGGAGACCGTGCAGATCGGGGACATGACACAGACCAAAGTCGCCATGATGTATATAAAAGGAGTCGTGCAGGACAGCGTAGTGGCAGAAGTAAAAGAGCGGCTGGGAAAGATTGAGATCGACGGAATTTTGGAGAGCGGGAACATTGAAGAAATGATTCAGGACCATACCTTCACGCCGTTTCCGACCATCTACAATACAGAGCGTCCAGACTCGGTGGCAGCCGGGCTGCTGGAAGGGCGCGTCGCCATTCTGGTGGACGGTACACCGATTGTTTTGTTGGTACCAGCCGTCTTTGTCCAATTCTTCCAGTCTCCAGAGGACTATTACATGCGTGCAGATTTTGGGATCCTGCGTATTTTGCGGTTTATTTCTTTTTTTATCGCGTTGCTTGGTCCATCCATTTATGTTGCTATTACCACCTTTCATCAGGAAATGTTGCAAACGAACCTGCTCATGAGCATAGCAGCCCAGCGTGAAGGAGTGCCATTCCCTGCTGCAGTCGAGGCGCTGTTGATGGAGTTTACCTTTGAAATGCTGCGAGAGGCAGGAGTGCGCATGCCGAGGGCGGTTGGATCAGCCATATCCATCGTGGGAGCACTTGTGCTGGGGGAAGCGGCTGTGCAGGCAGGACTGGTTTCACCCGCTACGGTCATCGTCGTTTCCATTACGGCAATAACCAGCTTTGTCTTCCCTTCCTTTTCCATGTCCATTCCGATTCGACTGTTGCGGTTCGGCTTGATAGCACTTGCCGCCAGCTTTGGTTTTATCGGCATATTTGTGGGGATGATCGCCTTGTGCATTCACCTGTGCACCTTGCGCTCGTTTGGTGTCCCGTATATGGCTCCGCTGGCCCCAGTGAATCTGGCGGATCAAAAGGATACGCTGCTTCGGATTCCTATCTGGATGATGCATACGCGTCCCCATTTTTTGCGCCAGAAAAACAGCGTCAGAGAACGAAAAAGTAAAATATAGCGCAAGTATCGAGCCGAGGTGATGAAAAATGATGAACCGAGGTGGAGACGGCATGAAACGAAAAGGGGTGTTCCTCCTGAGCCTTGCTCTTCTCGTTTTGTTGACAGGCTGCTGGAATCGTAGAGAATTGAATGATTTGGCGATCGTCATGGGAACAGGTATCGACAAAATTGACGGAGAGTACGTGATATCCGCCCAAATCGTCAATCCGGGAGGGGTAGCGTCAAAAGAGGGAGGGGGAATGAACCAATCATCTGTTGCGACTTACAGCATGCAGGCAGCTAGCATTTTTGAGGGAATCCGGAAAATG
Source organism: Brevibacillus sp. BD137 (assembly GCF_041644655.1). NCBI lineage: Bacteria > Bacillati > Bacillota > Bacilli > Caryophanales > Paenibacillaceae > Brevibacillus > Brevibacillus sp. BD137. Next base: position 73,799 of record NZ_JAOTNO010000010.1, read on the forward strand.
ACAACGGTAACCCCGAGAAGGCTTTACTTTTCCCATATCCAGGTGCTGGTTTTGGGGGAGCAGATAGCAAAAGAAGGGGCAAAGGAAGTGCTGGATTTGTTATTTCGCGATCATGAGGTCCGGCCTGACTTTTATGTCATTCTAGCCAAGGACGCGACAGCACTACAAATTCTCAGCATGATCGATCCACTGGAAAAAATCCCGGCGACGAAGCTTTATAAAAGCTTGGAAACAGCAGAGAGTGCCTGGGGATCGATTGTCTCCATTCAATTGGATGAATTTATTGCGGATTTGCTACGGGACGGGATCGAGCCAGTGTTGGTAGGCGTTAATCCGAAAGGGAAGGTACATATGGGGACTTCCGGGAGTAATTCCCAAAAGGAAAGCCAGTCATCGCTGTTGAGGTATCACGAAATCGGTGTCTTCAAAGGAGACAAGCTACGTGGGTGGTTTAACGAAGAGGAAAGCATCGGATTCAGCTACATCACAGACAGGGTGGACAGTACAGTAGAAGAAATTCCTTGTGATAAAAACAATAAAATTGTCATTGAGATCATCCGAAGCAAAACAACTGTCAATGGCAAGGTGGAAAAAGGAAAACCACAAGTGGAAGTGAGCATTTCCGCAGAAGGCAATGTGGGCGAGGTAGCATGCAGCAACGATTTGTCCGATCCCAAAACCATCTACAAATTGGAAGCTGACGTAGAAAAGCAGATCCGAGGCAAAGTCGTAAGCGCCATCCATAAAGCGCAAAAGCAATACCGATCGGATGTTTTTGGATTTGGCCAGTCGATCTACAAAAATGACCCCAAAGGGTGGGAAAAGGTAAAAGAGGATTGGGATTCTCAATTCCCCAACCTGAAAGTGAAAATCAAAACAGACGTGAAGATCAGGCGAACAGGAAAAGTGGGCAATTCGTTTATTCCTTTCATGAAAAAGGAGTAGAGCATAACTTTTTCCATCCATGGAAATGGTAAAGGTAATCCTGCAAAAAAAGTAGGTGCACTGCACAGCATGTGGACCATCATATTGATTTTGCTGATCAGTCTACTCATTGCCCTCTTTGAGGTGCCTTATTTGAGAAGGAACGCGATGAAAAAGGAAATGCTGGTTTTCTTCATTTTGCTTGTAGTTGGGACGGGACTTGGGATAGCCGAATCGCTTAAGGTGAGTATTCCCAACCCCTTGGACTGGATCACATTTGTCTATAAACCATTCAGCGACTTCATTTTGGGAACTGTGGAATGAAGCAGAAGCCAGCAGCGAGGCGGGGGAGCGAGAGGAATTGATAGACAACGGTCATATTAGCGCAAGGCAATTCATGATACTCGTGGCGCTCTTCGGGATTGGTGATGCGATTTTGTACGTACCATCCCTTACGGCTACCGCTGCCAAACAGGACGCCTGGATCTCCGCCTTCATGGGGTGGGGGGAAGGCTTTCTTTTAACCTACCTGTATGTTTCGCTGAGTATGCGGTATCCGAACAAGTCTATCTTTCAGTACAGCGAGGAAATATTGGGAAAGTGGATAGGGAAAGCGGTGGCTGTTTTGTTCATCACCTACTTCTTCATCGACGCTTCGCTCATGCTGATGGAGATTGGCGATTTTGTCACGACGCAGATTATGCAGGAGACCCCCATTGAAATTATTCTTGTCCTTTTTTTGGTGATCATCGTTATGGGGGTCCGCAGTGGACCAGAAGCCTTTTCTCGGGTGGGTGAGCTGTTGTTTCCGTATTTTTTGTTGCTTTTTTTTGTCTTGATCGCATTTATCTCCCCCCAGATCAAAATAGAAAATCTGAAGCCTGTGGTTGCGCATGGAATCGCTCCTGTTATCGGGGGGAACTTCCGATACGTGGGTTATTTGCTGGAAACGGTCATTCTGATCGTGATGTTTCCCTTGGTAAAAAGACCAGCGCGTGCTGCCAAAGCTTATATCTGGGGCATCCTTTTCGTGAATTTTTGCCTGACGATGATTACTTCTGTGGCAATCTTGGTTTTAGGCGCCGATATTACTGTACTACTCGCCTACCCAAGCTACACACTTGCGCAAAAAATCAGTATCGGCAATTTTTTGGAGCGAATAGAAGTGATGATGGCCGTCATCTGGTTTATCACGCTCTTTGTCAAAATTACTATTTGCTATTATGCGACGAGCTGTGGAATCGCGTATACAATGGGGTTGCGTGATTACCGCCAATTGACACTGCCACTGGGGATGATCATGATTGTGGTGGCATTGGCGACGATGCCTAACCGCTCTTATTTTGATACTTTCGTTTCAGAAATTTGGATGCCTTATTCCTTGACGTACGGTTTGTTCTTGCCCGTTCTCTTGCTGAGTGTGGGGGCCTTAAGAAAAAAACCAGTTTGCTAGCCCTGTGAGCTGCAGACTGGTTTCTTGTGATTACGCGTCGAGTGTCTTACTCAGCAGCCATGCTGCTTTCTTTCAAGATAACGTCATGTGCGCCGCCTTCTACCAAGCTGGTAGCAGAGATGACGGTGATTCGCGCTTTATGCTGAAGCTCTGAGATGGAGAGCGACCCGCAATTGCACATGGTCGATTTGATTTTGCTCAAGGTACGGTCTATGTTCTCGCGCAGGCTTCCTGCGTATGGTACGTAGGAGTCTACACCTTCTTCAAAGACGAGACTGCTTTTGCCGCCAGTGTCATAGCGTTGCCAGTTGCGAGCGCGGTTGGAGCCTTCTCCCCAGTATTCTTTCACGAAGTTGTTGCCGATCTTCACTTTTTTGGTCGGGCTTTCGTCGAAGCGAGCGAAGTAACGTCCCAGCATGACAAAGTCTGCACCCATAGCCAAAGCCAGTGTCACGTGGTAGTCGTGTACGATTCCGCCGTCAGAGCAGAGCGGAACGTAAATGCCTGTTTCCTTGAAGTACTCGTCGCGAGCTGCTGCCACTTCAATGAGGGAAGAGGCTTGACCGCGTCCGATTCCTTTTTGCTCACGGGTGATGCAGATGGAACCGCCGCCGATCCCTACTTTAATGAAATCTGCGCCCGATTCCACGAGATAGCGGAAGCCTTCCTTATCGACGACGTTACCTGCACCAATCGGAACATTGAAGTTTTCTTTTACAAATTGAACCGTCTCGCGCTGCCATTCGCTGAAGCCATCGGAGGAGTCGATGACCAGGATATCAACGCCTGCTTCCACCAACGCAGGAACGCGCTCCTTGTAGTCCTTTGTATTGATACCGGCACCTACAATATAGCTCTTGTTCGCGTCCAAAAGGGACAGCGGATTGTTTTTGCGGGAATCGTAGTCCTTGCGGAAAACGAGGAAGTCGAGATTTTGATTTTCATCTACGATTGGCAAGCAGTTGAGCTTGTGCTCCCAGATCAGGTCGTTGGCTTCGGAGAGCGTGATGCCGGATTTGCCATAGATCAGCTTCGAGAATGGTGTCATGATGTCGCTGACGAGTTTGTCCTGAGAGTCGCGGCTGATGCGATAATCGCGACCGGTTACGATTCCGAGCAGCTTGCCTTTTGCCGTACCATCTTCCGTAATGGCAACGGTGGAGTGGCCTGTCGCCTCTTTCAATTCCAAAATGTCTTTCAGCGTATGGCTTGGCGTCAGATTGGAACGGCTCACGACGAAACCAGCCTTGTAGCCTTTTGCTTTGCGAACCATGGTTGCTTGGCTCTCGATGGACTGGGAGCCAAAAATAAACGAAATACCGCCACATCTAGCCAATGCGACCGCCATATGATGGTCGGAAACTGCTTGCATGACTGCGGATGAGAACGGTATGTTTAGTGAGATGGCAGGCTTTTCACCTTTTTTATACTTGGTAATCGGAGTGGATAAGTCCACATTGTTCGGTGTGCATTCTTTTGTGGTGAGATTTGGCAACAGCAAAAACTCATTAAACGTCCGAGATGGTTCTGGGTAATAAAAAGCCACGATTCTCTCCTCCTAGGTGAAATTGATTTTTGAACTGCCTCTTTTAATAGAGAAATTTTTACCATGTTAACTGTGAAGTACGACAACGTCAATAGGGAATTGTTAGAAGGAGTGATTTCTTTGCTAAAATTGCGAACAGGTCATGAACAACGCCAGCTTTTGGAACAGATTTCGTTAGAAGATTCGTATATTTTATACGGGAATATGTACTTGCGAACGGACAGGAGCGTCGTCGTAACGGACAGCGTCCAAGGAAAATTAACGGCCATCGGGTCTTACTTGAAGGGGATGCCGTTTCACGCATTTTCTCTTCATGTGGTAGAGGGGGAGGAAAATTACGAAGTGGAACCGATGCTCTCCTATATGAAAGAAGTACTTGATGGCAGCCTGCCTGATGGACAAAAGGGCGTGATTGCACTAGCAGAGTCTTGCCAGGCGCGCGTACAGATTCCGAATATACTCGCCACACGTACTATGCATTTAATGAAATTAAAATATCCAGAGCGTCTTTTACCTGCGGGAAAATCACGGATACTGGAGTTATCCGAAGCAAAGATCGTGGAAAATATGGCGGCAGAGCTCGGCATGATTAGTTTCCGGGCGGAGGAAGTCGCAGAAATGCCACACATCGCGCTCTTTTCTGAAGGGGGAGAGCCTATGGCCGTAGCAGGCTTTCATATCTATGACGAAGCCTACGTAGAAATCGGGAACATTGGAACATCTGTTCATCATCGGCAAAAAGGGTTGGGTACGCAAATCAGTTCAGACATTTCCCGGATTGGCTTGGAGAAGTCAGCAAATGTTTATTTGATGGTCTTTGCGGATAATCCCACGGCGATACACGTATATGAGAAGCTGGGTTTTGGCATGGTGTCTTCCTTCGCTTTTATTGAATTTCTCCTTTAGAATAGAAAAAGAGAGGACAAGTGTCCCCTCCTGGTTTTGCTGTCTCCCCAGTCTCATGTTGTATGTGTAGAATCCGATTTGAAACATAAACGAAACCACTGATGATAAGCGTATTTATCTTGTCTACCAGCCGGGATCAGGGTAGTAACTTGGTTTTGTTGGTTTTGGCTCCATTGACGGTTCAGCCGTCAATGGTACTACAAATAGCGCAGAAAATACACATAAAGACAGAATCAATTTTTTCATGAGTACCCACCTTTCATGATTGGAAATTGATTCCATTATACACTTTTGACAATTTTTGGAGTAGATCGAGAGAAAATTTCTTTCCGTTTATGATGTGGTATTCCAGAAGTGTAGTGAAGCTCCGATTTACTTCTTCCAGCGCACCGATTTTCCCAAAATAATTTAGGCTTTCTATAAGACTGTTCACGCCCAACTCTTCAGAGTCTTGTTGAAGATAAAAAACACCTTTAGCTCGGTAATATAGGCCCAATTGTTCATATTTGCTTGGAGTGTTAGGGGCTGCCGGTATTAACGTAGACTCTGTCGAAAAAATATTCTGCATACCTTCTTTGTTATTCATCGTTAAATAGATTGCCAGTAGGTCATTTGCGATAGGAAGTCGGTCATTTTGATCTTGGCGCTCCAAGCACTCGTATAGAGCGGGTATCGCTTTAGTGAACTTTTCAGTCTTTACATATAGTTTCGCTCGAAGATATTGTGCGTTTTTACGCACTTGAGGGAAATTGAACTCATCGTATTTGTCTAGGTACACGTTCGCGAGGATATAGTCTCCGAGTTCCATATACGATGTGATAATTGTTAGGATAGCGGCCGCTTTTCTCTCACTCTGACTCGGATCTTGGTCTATTCCTTGTTTGCAGAGCTGGATACATTCTTCGTACAATTTTCGGCACCATGCATGTACTCCTAACTTGTAATAAGCAAGAATACGCTCGTCCTTATGTAAGTAGCCCATGTAATGCAGTAACTCTTTACCCTCTATGTAGGTTTGATCTAATTCTTTGAAATTCTCGCGGCGAATCATGTACTTTTGGTACAAAGAGCGGGCTAAATATACAGGAATTCCATGTTCACGGGAGTAGTGAGAAATGATATCGTAGATCGCCACGCGCAATTCTCCCTTTTCCATGTTGCCAGCCAGTTGGTATAGGTAATCCAGTGACAAAAATGTATTATTTTTAGGGCATTCAAGTAGTCGCAGCGCAACTTTTTGTATAAGGCTGGTATTCCCCTGTTCTAGTACAACTTCTAATAAAAATTCAAGAGTTTCTATACGCTTGATCTTATCTAAATACGGTGTAATTGCCTGAAATAAAGGTATCTTTAATTCTTTCGCTAACTCGATAACATTACGCATGTTTGGACGAGTGAGAGAATCTGTTTCGATTTTACTAATTGTAGCGGTCGATATCTCTGTCTTGTTTGACAATTCAGCCAATGTTAGATTAGCTCTTTCTCGATAAGTTTTTAGTACGTTGCCAAATGTTTTGACTTCTAACACAACTACATATCCCCCCTCAGTAAATTTCTTTTTATGGATACTATAGCATGTGGTTTTGACTGAAAGTTACATATTTAACCATTTTTTCTAATTGGAATATATTTTCTAGAAAAACCGAAATAAGGTTAATATTGGAAAATGTGATATAGTTATTCCTATCAATATAATAAGGAGTGAAAGGCTATGAAAAGATTCAAATGAGTGTTAGTTCCTTTTGTCACGTTCTTATTGTTACTAGCTCCCGTATTAGTAGTATCGACACCTGCGTTCGCTGAAAGTGCAGAGAAAATCGCTGAGATCTCAGAACATGTAACTGAGAGTACCGAGGACGCAATTGATTTTGAGAAATAAGCAGAGGGTGTAAGTTCAAATGTGTTCAGAATTGAATGGATTTTTATAATTGACTTTAAGTAAATGAGGATTGTAGTTTGAAAAAATGTAAAAAAATATAGGAGGTAAATTTAATGTTAACCAAAAAATTTATTACATTATTTTTGGCTGGTAGTCTACTGGTCTCTGGGGGAAGTTCTGCGTTTGCGGAAGCGCCAACTGTTAAATACGAGCAAGTAAGAAATGTGAAAATTAAAGAAATAACTTGGAATACGCCTGTCGAGTATGATTTTGAACCGTTACCCATAAATAATGGTAGTCCTAAGCCAACGGCAGTTCCTGATGAAACTGAGTATGAAGTAGATAGAAACGTAAGATACAAAGTCCCAGGTAAGACATTCGAATTTAGGAACGAGGGTTCATTACCGGATGCTTTAAGTAGGAGTGTTTCAAGGAAAACATTCCTGACTTTTAAGGGAAGTGCACAGTATGAGGCTAAAGTTAATTGGGGATTGATTGAGGGGAAAGTTGGGGTCAGCGCAGAGGTTTCATTCGGAACAGAGACTACGGAAACCACCACAATGACTTGGAATATTGCCCCTATGACGATCACTACTATCGAGTATGGTTCAAAGGCAATACAATCTATTGGGAACCTTGTCACGTATTCGGGTTCAAAAGTGAAAAAGAAGTCCTATGTAGATGCTAAATATTCGTATATTGAATACAGCGATAAGAAAGAAAGAAAACTCTAATGAAACCCTTTTTTACACTAATTACATCTAGTTTATTTCTGACAGTATCACTCCTCATTAGTGGTTGTGTATCAGACCAACCACCCGATTTAGTAGAAAAAAAAGCAGAGCCAACAGGTATTGGAGAAAAAACAGCTGAAAACGATGCCCCAACTAGCCCGATAAAAAACAAACCCTACCTATCAGTTACGGACTATTCAGAAGAAATTAGCGGACACCATATAAAAAACTCCATACTCAAGATCGTAAAAAAGGATGGCATTGCCAATTTAGAAATGACCATTAACATCTCAGATTATTTAATTGACAAATTGTTAAGTACTGAAAAACCTTACTACTTCACTTTTGGAGATATGCTTGGGGAAAAAACAATCGCTAACTTATTGGTTGAATCTCCGTCAGTAGTTACTATTGTGTTAAACAGAGTAGATAACAACTATATTATTTCACAACAGCTAAAGCTAAAAGAAAATCTATCGCATGAAGAGGAGCAAGCGCTTCTTTCTCCCAAGAACTATGTGTTTCAAGTGTTAAATGAAGAAAAGCTTGCGGTTTCGACCTTTATCGGTCTTGAAATTGCAACGATAATCTACGATCAGTAAAATAATTGCAGTCCGATAGCCTGTTCCCAAAGTTGTATTTCGAAAAAGAAACACGTCAGGTTCATGGACGTGTTTCTTTTATTATACATACACTTTTATACTTGCACGTGTCCTCTTCTATCAGTTCAATCTGCCTTTAAACTCAATAGGTACGATCATTGTAAAGCAAGGTCCATCTGGATCGTTGCGGGCATCAATCGTCCCTTTATGTGCTTCCAAGACGGCACGGGCAATAGCTAGTCCAAGCCCATGCTTGCCCGACTTTCCTTTGCGGAAACGCTGGAACAAATGCGGCAGCAGCGCTTCCTCAATGGGGGGACCATCATTGGAAATCGTGACGACGACGCTTTTGCCCGCTTGTCTCCCTGAGATCGTAAGTCGGCTGTTGGCGTAGCGCAGTTGATTCTCCATGATATTGACGAATGCAGTGCTCAATTGCTCGCCGTCTCCCTCCACGATCAGGTCGTCTGCCAGATTTAACTCCCACTCGATTTGCGGATTGAGCACGGAGAGCCGCTGTTTTAACAAGTGCATCATCTCTGACAGGTCGACACGGTCGACTTGCATCATTTGCGAGACAGACTCGATCTTCGTGATATACAAGAGCTGCCCGACGACCTTTTCGAGGCGCTTGCTCTCCTCCATGATGATGGAAAGCCCTTTTTCAGCCTGAGGGCCCTGGAAGACGCCTTCTATGAGTCCTTGCGTGTATCCTTGAATCGCCATGATCGGTGTTTTGAGCTCATGGGAAATATTTTGGACAAAATGCTGCTGCGACTCGTCGTATTCCTTCAGTTGGTTTTTCATCATATCGAATGAGCGGGCGAGCTGTCCGATCTCATCCCCGCGATCCATTGCAAGCGGGATATCGAACTGACGACGAGCGATCTTTTTGCAAAGCTCTTCAAGTGTGCGGAGCGGTCTGCTCAAATACCCGCTAAACCACACGGCCAAAAGCCAGCTTACAAGCAGCAGCAGACCAAAAACGAGCAAAAACTGACGAGTCAAAATCGAATTGATCTGGTTGAGCTCCTGTTCCTTGGAGAACAGCACCATGTAGTAAGGGAAGCCGTGGTAGTCCATTTTTTTGCTGACGAACAAATAGCTCTCGTCTCCACGGTCCAGCGAACCATGCTGCAGCTTTTGACTTGGGTATGTGGCTGCTTTTAGGAACAGCTCCTTGGAATCCTCATACGGAATGCGGCCATTGCTATTGCTCCGGCTGCCCAGCTCTTGACCGTTCTCGGCATAGACAATCATATCAAAGGAGTACTCATAGCGTTGGAGCAAGAGCTGTAAAAAGTATGGGGCAGCAGCCGGAACAGGCAGGAGCTCATTATGCTCATTGAAGGAGATATGCTGAGATAATGTGTAAAACTCTTCTTCCAAGAGCGAGTAAGTGTTGGATACCAGATACTGTTTGACAGCCAGTGGATACCCGATGCCAAGGCCAACCCCGAGGACGCTTGTCAGGATCATAAACAAAATGAGGATTTGCCTGGAAATCGGCAGGTTTTTCAGCCTGAATTTGCTCATATACGCGTCATTCGGTAGCCGAAGCCATAGACCGTCTCCAATGGAAACTTAGGCATTTTTTTGCGGATGCGCTTCACCAAGTCATCGACAGCTCGATCTGAGCCGATGTAGTCTTCCCCCCAGATGGAGGTTAGAATCTGCTCACGATTCAAGGCCAGACCTTGATTGTGCAAAAGGTAGACAATGAGCTCGAATTCTTTGGTGGTTAAATCAATAAGCTCGTCGCCTTCTTTTACTTGTCTGCCTTTTTCTGAGATGATATAAGGATCGATCGTTACCCAATCTTGGAAAGTCTGGGTAGAGGAAGCAGCGGCACCAGGCTTCTCATAGGTGCGCTGGAGCAGCTTTTTCGCACGGATGACTAGTTCCCGAGGGAGAAATGGCTTCGCCAAGTAGTCGTCGCTGCCTAGTTCCAGTCCGATGATTTTATCGACATCCTGATCACGAGCGGAGATGAAGATGATGGGGACATTCGACTTTTCGCGGATAAGACGCAAAAGCTCATAGCCGTCGATGTCGGGCATCATGATGTCCAAAATCCACAAATGTGGTTGTGTTTCTTCATCAAGTAACGGCAAGACGTCCTTGCCGCTAGAAAACGCTTTCACTTGCAATCCGGCATTTTGCAAATACGATTGTAGCAAGTCCAACAGGTTCGTTTCATCGTCCACCAGATAGACGAGGTAGGGGGTATTCATAGATTTCGGCCTCGCTTTGCATCTGTTTTATATCCGTATTGTAGCATAGCCCAAAACCAGATGTGTGGCACGGACGTATGAGAATCGTGGAAAACGTGTGGAAGCAGGATTCTCCTCTATCCTTCTGGAAAAAGAAACAGGGAAAAAAAGACAACGAGAGATGGAAAGGAGCGATTCATATGAAACGAACAGTCAAATCGTCTCTCATGGTACTAGCCTTCATGCTCTTAACGACGGCTTGCGGTCAAAAGCCAGTGGACACCCAACCTAGTCCGCAGATACCTGATCCGCTTGTGCAAACGCCACCGGAAACGAATCAGCCCATCGAATATGCGTATAAAGCACCGATGACAGGAATTGGAAGTCAAGAAAACCTGGGGAGCAAACGCCCGATCATGGTGATGATCAACAACGCTCCGCCAGCACGGCCACAAACAGGCATCAACAAAGCGGACATGATTTATGAGGTATTGTCAGAAGGGGAAATGACCCGTTTTCTTGCGATATTCCAAAGCCAAAAGCCGGAAGTAATTGGACCTGTCCGCAGTATCCGCCCTTATTTTATCCAGATCGGGACTGGTTTTGATGCAGTCCTCGTCCACGCGGGAGGCAGTCCAGATGCGCTGGAAACCTTAGCGCGAAAAGACCTCAGTCATCTGGATGAAATCCCGAACGGTAAATACTTTTGGCGCGAAAAATTCCGCAAAATGCCACATAACCTGTACACCAAGCCAGAGCTTTTGGAAAAAGCGATGCAGGATAAAGGCATGCGTCAAACGGCAGAGGTGCCTCGCTTCACGTTCCTGCCGGAGGATACCGAGATCAAGGAAGGCGAGTCTGCTACACAGGTAGATTTGACGTTCCACTCATTGAATAAAGCGGCTTTTACATATGATGCCGAGCAAAAAAAATACATGCGCTTTACGGCAGGCAAGCCGCATTTGGACTTGAGCGACAAGAAACAGTTGTCCACGACCAATCTATTGGTCATCTCTGCCAAACACCGCGTGCTGGATAAAGAAGGGCGTCTATCGGTCGATGTAATCGGTCCGGGGGACGGTTATTTGTTCCAGCAAGGAAAAGCGCGCAAGATCAAATGGAAGCGCAGCAATGGTGTCATCCGTGCCTATGAGGACGCGGCTTTGACGCAAGAAGCACCACTTCTTACTGGAAATACTTGGATTTCCATATTGCCGAACTCACCGGGTCTGTCAAAGTCCCTCAAGTTCCAGTAAGGATTAGGGGTTGCGGATGAAGGCGGTTTCTTCTAAGATAATTGGTGAAGCTTTAGTGCTTAAAAATTGTACAGTGAGAAATCGCTCGATAGACGTATATATAACAGAGGTGACAGACATGCAATTGGAAAAATTAAAAGGAAAAGGACTCGAACAGCTGTTTGAAGCTGTTCTTTCCCTGGAAACGATGGAAGAGTGCTATCAATTTTTTGACGATCTGTGCACAGTGAACGAAATGCAGTCACTCGCACAGCGCCTAGAAGTGGCGAGAATGCTCCGCAAAGGCTTTACTTACAATCAGATTGAAGCAGAGACCGGGGCAAGTACGGCGACGATTTCCCGCGTCAAACGCTGTTTGAACTATGGAAATGACGGGTACCAGATGGCACTTGAGCGGATCGGAAAATAGCTAGGAGGCAGGCAACGTTGATTGACTATCGTGGCTGGCGCCATACATTTAAACTAGACCCGGATAAAACAATCGATGACGAGGCCTTGGAGGCGATTTGCGAGTCCGGAACAGATGCGATCATTGTGGGCGGCACGTACGGTGTGACCTATGACAATACACTTGAATTGATGTCGCGATTGCGTCGTTACGCAGTACCGGCTGTCCTGGAGATTTCCTCGCTGGATGCAGTTGTGCCGGGATTTGATTCGTATTTGATCCCGCTCGTATTGAACGCTGGCGATCCAGACTGGATTTTTGCTCCCCATGTATCGGGGCTTCAAGCGTTTGGTGCTTATATTCATTGGGATGAGATCATTACAGAAGGATATATCATCGCCAATCCACAAGCGGGCGTAGCACAGCTGACAAAAGCACGTCCGATTGCGGATGCCACGCAGGCCAAAGCGTACGCGCAGGTAGCGACGAACATTTGTCGTTTGCCGATTGTCTACATGGAGTACAGCGGTACATACGGCGATCCGACAATCGTAAAAGCTGCCAAGGCAGGCGCGGGCGAAGCCCACCTCTTTTATGGCGGCGGGATTCGTAACCCGGAGCAAGCGGCAGAGATGGCTGCGATTGCAGATACGGTTGTTGTAGGGAATGTCATTTATGATGATCTCGCTGCTGCATTGGCTACTGTGAAGGCCGTTAAGGGAACAAGCAACTAAAAAACCACCTCCCCAACTTATGATTGGGCGAGGTGGTTTTTCATGTCTGCTTTAGTTTTTCAAGGGAAGGGTTACGCTCCAGTCGACATCTTTGTTTTCTTTCAATTGCTCTTTAATGGAAATCGTCAGTTCTTTCGGGATGGCTTTCAAATCTTTCACCAAATCGAGTGGACCGCTCAAGACAATATTGCCTTTTGCATCTCTTGTTAGTGAGCCTTTGAAATAGCCGGTGTATTTATTGCCATTTTCATCAACTGCTGCAAATTTATCTACGTCCGCAACACCTGGTGCCAAGGTTGCATCCAATTGCATGGTTGCACTCATTCTCTTCCCGTTCCTAATCGTTTCTTCTTTTACCGTAAAATTCGAGAAGGTGAACACGTTACCATCATACTCAGTCGTGACAGGCTTGTCTTTCAGAGCATCAATGGACAGCTTTTGCTCAAAGTCTGCGGAAGTGGTTTGATAGGTCGCTCCCACTCTAAAGGTCAGGTCTTTATCTGTTGGCAAGGAGTGAAATGTGAGAAAGTTAACTTTTTTGCCTGTGGATGTGTCATCGACAACACGGGCAAAGTAGTTTCTGGCTACATTTTTGTAATATGGCTGTGGGTACCTCTCCTTGTTCCCTCTGTCCATTTCGCTCCATTTCGCAAGCACCGCTCCCGTATCATCCACAATTTCATAGGTAAGATCCTGAGAGGTATACTCTGCCAAGGTGTTCTCGATGACGAGTTCCATCTGGCCTGGTGTCACCATGACTTGTTTCAGATCAATCAATTCGCCATTCGGAGCGGTGTATTGTTTATGGATGGGAACAATTCTTGTGTCTTTTTTCGCTTTGGAAATGTCAACCGGAAAGGTGACCTTCCATTTCCCGTCAATACCTTCGACGTCCTTGATCACAAGATCGATGTTCAATTCATCTGGAATTTCGCTCGTATCACTAAAATAGGTTTGGATGGGACGACTGAGCATAATGAGCTCGCTCTGTCCTTTTACTGACGTCAAATCCTTATGCCCGATTTGAAATTCCTGATCATAGTTTGTAAACGTCTTACCATCCTTATCTGTTATTTTCAATTCATAGGATGTAACATCGTCCTGCAAAACACGCGAGAACAGATCCTCAATTGGTTTTCCATTCTGATCCTTGATGGTAAAAAGAATTCTGACATCCCTTGAGTCCGCCATGACTTCTTTTACTTCAAGGGTCATTCCGTTATCGACAGCTTTCAGATCAACTTTCTGGTTATAGCCTTCTTGAAGGCCACGTTGGATGAGGAGATTTGTGGAGGCCAGTGTTTCAAAAAGGCTACTCTCTTGCGTTTGCTTCAGCTGAGGCTTGATGGTAGATGCATACAATCCATGTACATACGTTGCAAAAGAAGGGGAGGTGAGTGTGCCAAAATAGACGACTGCTGCTATTCCTGCGACGGCGATCGTTGCTTTTTTCACGATATCCAGACTCCTTTTTTTCCAATTGGTTTTTCTTTGTAATTTTTGTCTCTCTGATCGTTTCAGCACGTGTATAGGGTAAGGGGGAAGATTCGCCATGATGCCATGAATGACTGCTTCGGACGGTTCGTCTGTCGCCAGTGATTCTTCTGGGTCTTCCAGCTCGTCCAGCTCCTGTTTCAATCTACGCTGGCAATGACTGCATTCTTCCAAATGGGCGGCCATGACCTCAGCTTCCTCTGGCTCAAGAAGGTCGTACAAATACAAAGCAATTTGTCCTTTATCTAAGCATTTCATAGATGAAAGTCCCCCCCTTGCCCTGCATGCCCGATTGCTTCCCTCAGCTTGTCTTTTCCACGAGACAGGCGCGTCCGCACAGTACTCGACGGGATCGACAGTCGATGACTGATTTCCTCACAACTCAAAGATTCGAAGTAGCGCAATTCGAGGACGATCCGATACTTTTCTTCGACGGACATCATCCTTTGACGCAACAAGCGCTGCCCCTCCTTATTCAGAAAGGCAACCTCCGGCGTATGGCTATCCACTGGTTCTATCTCTTCGCTGGCGGTGAGTTGCAGCTTCCGCTTGCGCTTACGCAGCTCGTCCAGACAGTGGTTGGCCGCGATCCGGTACAACCATGCAGAAAAATCGTAGTTTGTTTTATATTCTGGTAAATGGTAATACGTCTTGATGAAAATTTCCTGCACGATATCCTGTACATCCGGTGTATGTCCCAGCATTTTACGAAGAATGGAACTTACTTTTCCGTGGTATCTGGCAATGATCTCGGAGTAGGCGTCTTTGTTCCCTTGCAAGACCCGCCCGATGATCACTCGATCTTCCTCCATTTGTGCTCCCCCTAAGCAAAAAAGGCTCGCTGCGCAGCTTTTCCTTTTTTGATCAAACAAAAGTGATCTTAGTGAAATTTTCCCGTTACATCCTAATACTACGAATTCCAAAAGGAAAGCGTCCCAAAATAAGGGGTATTTTCCAAAGAGAATCAAAAGTTTTTTCCTAAAAGAAGGAATTTTGAAATTTTTAATAGAAAATGGAAGGAAAATACTATTGCATACGAAATAAATAGTCGAATATTACCAAAATATATAAAACTTTGCTAATATTTGTAGATTTCTGTAAATTTATGAAATATAATCAACTTGTCTTTATTTTTAAATCAAAGAGAGGAGGAACTATCCATGAAAATCCAAGCGAAAAAAGTTGAAAGCGTTCGCACTACTGCAGTAGCAGCTTAATTCTCTTAAGAAGAGGGGGAATAGCACACGAGCTATTCCCTTTTTTCATCTAAAATGAGCCGGGTTAGCGAACCTACTATTGGGAGGTGTTTTGTATGGAACGTCGTCCTTTATTTAAACCAGTGCATCCCGTCTATGAAGTGACAGAGCAGATGCTCCGCTTGGGAGAGGCTCCTGGCTATACATTCGAATTGGAAGACGAGAATGGGTCCATTCGCAAGATGATCAAACTGATGGATGGTACTCGTACTGTCGGTGAAATACATACATTATTGGTTGTCGATTACCCCGAAATTACGTATGAAGAAATAGTGGAAGCAGTGGAATCACTGAGTGGTCTTGGTTTCCTGATGGATCAGGCGAAGGAAGAGGCTTCCGTTTTGACTTCGGAACAAAAGGAAAGATATAAAGCGAATATTCGCTACTTCTCCTTGTTTACCGATCTCAATCAAAGTCCAAGCGAGCTACAGGAACAGGTAAGTAGAAAAAAAGTGACGATCTTAGGGATGGGTGCCTTTGGCTCTACGCTACTGGTCAATCTGGTAGGAGCGGGTATTCAGCATATCAAGCTCGTGGATTTTGATAGAGTAGAGCTTAGCAATTTAAACAGGCAGATGGTCTTTAATGAAAAAGATATTGGTCGCCTGAAGGTAGAAGCGGCACGTGATTTCATCGGAAGGCTTCATTCTGAGGTATTGATTGAAACGGAGACGATGCAAATCAAGTCCAGCGAAGACGTGGAGCGGGTTATTGCGGGAAGTGACCTCGTGATGCTCGCAGCCGATCAGCCCTTTTTCTTTTTGCAGAGATGGGTGAATCATGCCTGCACCAAACTGCAAATCCCGTTCATTGCCGGGGGATTCAACCTCATCGAAGGACAGTTCTTCATGGTAGAACCGGGCAAGACGGGCTGTATCGACTGCATGCATTTGCATCGTTCTACACAGATCGAGGATTATCCGCAGTTGATCCAAAGGCTGCTCGATACCAACTTTATTCTACCTACTGCCACCATTGCACCCAACACCATGATGATTACAGGAATGATGGCTTCCGATGCAATCAGGTATTTGACTGGAATTGCTCCTGTACAATCGGCGGGCAAATTTATCATTTTCGATTTCAACGCGTTGGAAAAGAGCGTGTTTTTTGAGTGGGAACGAAATGAAGCCGAATGCCCGACTTGCGGAAGAGGCAGCGGAACGGAACCGATTTTTCATATCAAGAGAAATGAAGTGCTCGCAAAGTAAGGAATCGTTCCTGTAAGAGAGGAAGGTGTTTGACAAGTGAATATCTCGGGAGATAGCATTCTCAAGATGCACCCGCTTGCGCGTCGGGCGGAAAACGAGGAAGAGATCCTCATTGGACGAACGGATATCAGCAATTTCATTGTGCTTCCGGCCATTGGTGTCGAGATTATCGATATGCTGGATGAAGGGAAGAGCATTCATGAAGTCGCGACGATCATGGAAGAACAGTTGGGCGAACCGGTAGATGTGCTTGACTTTGCGCAGGATTTAATTGCTTCCTATCAATTTGTCCACATGGTAGATGGAGAAGTTGTCAACGAGCCAGTGCCGGTTGTAGATCATTTCTCTTGGATCAAGCAGAGTACGGGGCAGTTTTTCTTTAACCGTGTTGCCTTTGGATTATACGGTATCTTCTTTTTCACGGGTTTTTTCATTTGTTTGTTTACGGGCAAGTATATCCCGGTCTATTCCGATATTTTTGTTTCTTCTTCCGTGACGGTTTCGGTAGTAGTTTCATTCGTGGCCACTTGGGTTTTTCTGTTTTTCCATGAGATGGCCCACTTGATGGCGGCCCGCTCATTGGGGATCGGTAGTCGTATCGGTCTGGGGCATCGACTTGTTTTTGCCGTAGCAGAGACGAATATGTCCAATATTGTTCTTGTTGAGCCACAGCGCAGATACAGGGCGTTTTTGGCTGGAATGTCCTGGGATGCGATGTTTATGGGTATCGGTGTGATTTTGTTGTTTGCCAATGATCAAGGCTGGCTGACGCTTTTGCCCTTCATGGAAGCATTCATTCGCATGCTGAATGTCATTCTTCTCATGGCTTTGGCCTTTCAGTTCATGGTTTTCATGCAGACTGACTTGTACTACGTGTTGGCAACCAAGTTCCAATGCTCCAATCTGATGGTGAATACACGTATGTTTTTGAAAGGGAAATTCCGTTCTTTGACGCAGGAGGAGCAGGAGGAATGGGAGTACGTAGCTGACCATGAGAAGAGAGTCATCCGCTGGTATAGCTGGGTCTATTTGATTGGATCAGTTTGGGGAATTTGGTTCTTTGTCCAGTATCAGCTGCGCATGGCGTTTGATTTCATCTGGATCATCGCTGACGACATGAAAAACGCTCCGCTTCACTCGTGGGAGTTTTGGGACGGCATCTTGTTGATCCTGTTGGTGCTAGTTCCGTTTCTCATTTTGGGCTGGTCGTGGATGAGAGCCTATCGACAACGGAGAAGCGAAAGAGAGCGGACAAAATCCTTGCAAGGCACATAACTAATTTGTGTCTTCACCTTGCCAAGCTGCCCTGTTACGCTAGGGGGAAGAGAGATACCCAGGCAAAGGAAGTGCTCACATGAACCCGATGATCCAAAAAATCATTCATCTGCGAAAAGAAGGGCATCTGGACGAAGCGATCCAGCTTGCCCTTCAGCTCGTCATTCAATCTCCGACTGATCCTGTCGCCCATTATCAGTGTGCTTGGTGCCACGACGCAGCCGGATTGGAGAGGGAAGCTGTTCCCTTTTACGAAAAAGCGATTGAGCTCGGACTGTCTGTCGAAGACGACCTGCAAGGGGCATTACTCGGTCTGGGCAGTACGTATCGCACGCTGGGACAATACGAGCAGGCAGCAGCTACGCTCGCGATGGGGATGCAACAGTTCCCCAGCGACCGTTCCTTTCCGATTTTTCTTTCCATGGCGTATTACAATCTCGGGAAGCATCACGAAGCCATGAATCTCCTCCTGAAAAACCTCGCAGAAACCTCAAGCGATCCTATGATTTTGGCCTATCAAAAAGCGATTCTGTTCTATGCAGATGATCTGAATAAGACTTGGTAGCGTCATACGAATTCCATTTGCAGGAAAACAATCGCCTCCCGTTGTACAAGTACAACAGCGGGAGGTGCCTATGTATAAGCTGATATTGGTAGATGACGAAGAAGATGTAAGAGAAGGGGTTAGTCAAGAAATTGACTGGCATAGCCACGGGTACGAGGTGGTTGCCAAAGCAGAAAACGGCAGAGAGGCATTGGAGCTGGTAGAGAGGCTGCGACCAGACGTCGTCGTAACCGACATCAAGATGCCCTTTATGAACGGACTTCAGCTGGCGGAGTCCATCGGGCGCGATTACCCTGCCATTCGCATCATTATCTTGACTGGGTTTGATGAGTTCGAGTACGCGCAAAAGGCCGTGAAGCTGCAAATTGATGAATATGTGCTCAAGCCGTTTTCCGCGAGTGAGCTGATGGAAGCGCTGGACAAGGTCAAGCGACGGATGGACGAAGAGGCGGCCCATCGGGAAAACGTTCAGCTGCTGCGCGATAGCTATCGAAAAAGCTTGCCGGTTTTGCGGGAGGTTTTTTTATCATCTTTGCTGAGTCGTCAACTCGTACAGCACGATGTTTTTTCAAAAGCCTGCGAATACGGGATTGAGCTCAGGAGTCCCGAATATCTCGTGGCGGTCATCTGTGTAGACCAGCCCAAGCAGGAGGAGCAGCAGTTGTTTCTTTTTGCTGTGAAAAATATCGCAGAAGAGCAGCTGAACGCAGGCAAACAGGCGGGTATTGTTTTTCTCCATGAAGATCAGGTTGTGCTGCTCATACGAACAAAAGCAGACGACACGCAGCGAATCGAAGTGCGAGCACAAAATATGGCAGAAGAAATTAGGCGAATGATTGAAAAATATATGAGCATCACGGTAACAATCGGAATCGGGAACGCTGTGGCAGATGTAGCAGCACTCCCTTATTCGTATGAGGACGCCATGCAGGCACTCGATTACAAAAGCATCTTTGGCTGCAACAGGATGATTGTGATCAATGACGTGGAAAAGCAAGCGAGTGAACAGATACGCCTCGATGAGAGAAGGGAGCATGAATTGGTTCGGTGCATCAAAATGGGGACGAGTACGGAGCTTCGGACCGTGATTGATGAATTGTTTGATCAGGTAGCGGGTGTTCCCGTATCCATTGAGGACTACCGAATTTATTTGTTGGAAATTATGACGACCATTTTGAAGACTGCCCATCGTGCCGAAGTTGACATGGATCAACTATTTGGCGGGCAACGTTATCTGTTGCAGGTCATGACGACTTTTACCGGTATGGAGGATGCCCGAGAACAGATCACAGATATTTGTGAGCGCCTTATGGCGAGTATCGCAAGCGGACGGCAAACGACGTACAGGCGATTGATCACACAGGCATTGGACTACACCCATGCGCATTATCATTCTCCCGACATATCCATCCACAAGGTGTGCGAGCATCTCCACATCAGCCTCGGTTATTTTAGCGGTATTTTCAAGAAAGAGACGAAAACCACCTTTGTGTCCTATCTCCTATCATTGCGAATGGAAAAGGCCAAGGAGCTTTTGCGGACGACCGATTTGAAGTCCTTTGAGATCGCGGAGAAAGTAGGATATACCGATCCCAATTACTTTAGCTTCAGCTTTCGCAAGTATACAGGCATGTCCGCGAAAGAGTACCGAAGTCAGAGCGAGCAGGAAGGTTAACCGATGAAACGATTGCTAGCGGTGATCAAGGTCAAAGGCATTCAATTTATCATTACCACTTCCTTTACACTCGTGACGGTACTCGTCATGCTGTTTGTTGGGGTGATGCTCTACGAAAAATTTGCGAAGACGGCAGAGCAAAACGCCTATCTGCACACGCAGCAAATCCTGGAGCAGGTGAAATACAATCTGGACAGCTATTTGAATGGGATGACGCAAATTTTCGAACTCGTCGATGACAAGATCAGAAGAAGCAAGGGACTCACGGCTAACAAACTGGGCGAACAGCTAGAGACAATCGTAGAAACGAGAAAGGACATCGTCTCCATCGCGGTTTTTACAAGAGACGGAACGTTATTGGCCACAACTCCTTCCAAAGTACTGAGGAAAAACACTCGTTTGACGGAACAGAGCTGGTTCCAAAAGGCGATTGAGGACCCGACGAACCTGTCCTTTTCGCTCCCGCATATCCAGAACTTGTTTAAAGGAGAGTACACCTGGGTCGTTTCGATGAGTCGGGAAATTCTTCTCCACGGACCTGATGGAGAAATACCTGCCGTACTTTTAGTCGATGTGAATTTTAAAGAGATCGACGACCTATGCCAGAGAGTGGGCTTAGGGAAAAAGGGGTACGTCTACATCATCGATTTGGTCGGGAACATCGTCTACCATCCGCAGCAGCAGTTGATTTACGCCGGATTGAAAAATGAAAACCGTTCCTTGCCGCTGAAGCATTCCTACGGTAGCTATGTAGAAGAGACACCGGACGAAACGCGCTTAATTACCATCAAAACGATCGATCAGCTAGGCTGGAAAATCATTGGGGTTTCCTACATGGACGAGATCGTGACGACCAAAAAAGAAATCAGTCGCTTCATTTTTTGGTTGCTCATCTTTGTGATTGTCATGGTGTTGTTTGTACTGCACTATCTTTCTGCAAAAATATCACGCCCGATCAAGCTGCTGGAGCGATCCATGGAAAAGGTGGAGCAGGGAGACTTTTCAGAGAGTGAACCGATCCGGGGAAGCCATGAGGTCGAACAGCTTTCCTTGCGTTTTCATCTGATGGTCGCGAAGGTCAGGGAATTGATGCACCAGATCATTCGGGAACAGGAAGCCAAACGAAAAAGCGAGCTGGAGGTGCTACAGGCACAGATCCATCCGCATTTTCTGTACAATACGCTGAACTCTGTAGTCAGAATGGTCGGCAACGGAAAAAACGAGGATGTCATCACCACGATCACTTCGCTGTCAAAGCTGTTTCGGATTAGCCTGAGTAGAGGCAAAAACATTATCACGGTGCGCGAAGAGCTGGAGCACGTGAGACATTATCTCATTATTCAAAAAATGAGGTACAAACAAAAATTTGAATACGAGATCGTGGTCGAGAATGAGGATGAGGTGCTCAACTGCCTGACGCTGAAGTTACTGCTCCAGCCAATTGTGGAAAACGCTATCTACCACGGTATTGAGCATTTGGCTGATCCGGGCCGGATTCGCATATTTGCAGCGCTCATCGACGGTAAGGTGTTACTTCAGGTAAGCGACAATGGCTTGGGCATGTCCCCAGATGTTCTTGCACAAGTAAAGGCTGGCTTTTACAAAAGCGAAGAAGGCTCGGGCGTTGGAATTCAAAACGTACAGGAACGCATCCGACTGACCTTTGGCGAACAGTACGGATTGGAAATTGCGAGCGAACAGGAAGAGGGGACCGTTGTGCGAGTATGGATTCCGCGGCAGGTTGCAGAGGAGCGAGATCGTTTATGAGGACAGCAGCGGGGAAACGTTTTACCGTATACGGACTGGTCGTTTTGGTAGCGGTGACGCTTTTTTACTCGTGTAGTGCTTCGCTAACGGATGTGGTAGTAGACAAGAAAAAGACAGTGGCGCTGATCGTCCGTATGAAGCACGGTGATTATTGGCGAACGGTCAAGCTTGGCGCGGAGATGGCTGCCAAGGAATATGAGCGAAACTTGAATTTTTACGCACCGGACTATGAGGAGGATGCCCAGAGGCAAATGGAGCTGGTGCAGCAAGCAATCGCAGATGGCTCCGAGACAATCGTGGTGGCACCTAGTGACGAACAAGTTTTGCGAGAAGCCATCAAGCTGACAAGGGAGCGGGCCATCCCGATCCTTGTACTCGACACAGTCGGAAAAGATTCAGCCGTCAAGAGCTACATTGGGACGGATAACTACGATATGGGCAGGAAGGCCTTCGAAAAAATGGTGTATCTAATTGAAAAAAAGGGACAAATCGCATTGCTCGGTACAGATCGGATAAAGGCAAATGCCAAACGAAGAGAACAAGGCGTCCTCGATTTGCTCCCACGGGAAATGCAGGTTGAACTGGTTGCCAACGAAAATGTTCCCTCGGATAAAAAGCAGATTGGTGAGTGGACGCGCGAACTGTTCCGCAAACATCCGCAGTTGAAAGGAGTGATTGCACTCGATTCCAGTACAGCGATCGGTGTGGCCGAGGAAATGGAAAGCAGTGGACTACGGGACAAAGTCAAAATCGTCGCTATCGACAGTCCGCCGGAAGTGCTGGAGTATTTGCAGGAAGGAATCATTTCCGCGACGATCATCCAGAAGCCGTTATCGATGGGATATCTTGGCGTCAAGTACGCGGTCGAAGCGAGCAACGGAGAAGCAGTGCCCAGTCTGGTCGACACCGGAACAAAAGTAATCGATCGGGAGAATATGTTCTGGTCGGAGAATCAAAAGCTCCTCTTCCCCTTCGTTAAATAGGCCTCCGTAAAACAGATGAGAATTTTGATAGAAATGCGCAGGATTTTCGATGGAACACATTATGGAAAACGCTTACATTTGGTTTATATCAGATGTAAATATAGAGGATAAAGGGGGATTATCGAATGAGAAAGCTGATTGCCACTACACTGGTGGCCGCTGTTACGCTATCGGTTGTTGGATGCTCACAGTCAGGCGGTTCACAGCCGGCAGCGTCGGGGGGAGGATCGGCTCCCGCGGGGAATCCCAAAATCGGAGTCGCCATCTATAAGTTCGATGATACGTTCATGACGGGAGTACGCAATGCGATTTCAAAAGCAGCGGAGGGCAAAGCGGAGGTGGACATTGTAGACAGCCAAAATGCCCAGCCTACGCAAAATGACAAAGTGGATTTGTTCATTAACAAAAAGGTGAATGCCCTCGCTATCAATCCAGTGGATCGCACAGCTGCTGGCGTCCTTATCGACAAGGCAAAGCAAGCCAATATCCCTGTCGTCTTCTTCAACCGTGAGCCGATGCCAGAGGATATGCAGAAGTGGGATAAGGTCTACTACGTGGGAGCAAAAGCGGAGGAATCCGGCACGATCTCGGGGCAGCTGATCGTCGATTACTGGAAGGCAAACCCGGAAGCAGATAAAAACAAGGATGGTGTTCTCCAATACGTCATGTTAAAAGGCGAGCCAGGGCATCAGGATGCTGAGCTGCGGACGAAGTTTTCGGTGAAGGCGATTGAAGATGCAGGGATTAAAGTAGAGAAGGTCGCGGAAGATACGGCCATGTGGGATCGCGTAAAAGGGCAAGAAAAGATGGCAGCCTTCCTCGCAGCTTCCGGTGACAAGATCGAAGCCGTTCTTGCCAACAACGACGATATGGCACTGGGGGCAATTGAAGCGCTGAAGGCATCTGGCTATTTCGCGAATGGTAAGTACATGCCCGTTGTTGGCGTGGATGCTACAGCGCCCGCACTAAAGGAGCTCGAGGCGGGAACCTTGCTCGGAACGGTTCTCAACGATGCGAACAACCAAGGAAAGGCAACGCTTAGCATCGCGGCGTCTTTGGCCAAGGGTGAAACGCCAACAAAAGATTCCACTGGCTTTGACATTACGGATGGCAAGTACGTGTGGGTGCCCTACAAAAAAATCACCAAGGAGAACATGAGCGACGCGAAATAAAAAGCAGGAGAGTCGGTGAAGAGACGAATCCGACTCTCCTGTTTCGGTGATGGGGATGATTTTGGTAAAGAGGAGGGCATTCCATGGCCCAGCAGGCGTTTTTGTTGGAAATGAACCACATTCATAAAGAATTTCCAGGGGTCAAGGCACTCGATGATGTCACGCTAAAAGTCCGTCCGGGAACAGTCCATGCACTGATGGGAGAGAATGGAGCAGGCAAATCGACCCTGATGAAGTGTCTCTTCGGAATTTATCGGCCAGATGCGGGAGAAATCGTCTTAAACAATGAGCAGGTGACGATGAGCAGCTCAAAGGACGCGCTGGCGCACGGCATCTCCATGATTCATCAAGAGCTGCATCCGGTGCCCTTTCGCAGTGTCATGGAAAACATATGGCTAGGACGTTTTCCGGTTAAAAGAATCGGTCCTTTTCCGTTTGTGGATGAGAAAAAAATGCTCTCGGATACGGAGAAGCTGTTTGCTGATCTGGGAATGGATCTGAATCCGCATGCTGTAGTCCGTGACTTGTCTGTATCCAAGGTACAGTCGCTTGAAATTGCCAAAGCGGTCTCCTACCGATCCAAAGTGATTATTATGGACGAACCGACGTCTTCACTGACGGGAAACGAAGTGGAGCAGCTATTTGCGATCATCCGCGAACTGAAGAGCAGAGGTGTCGCCATCATCTATATTTCACACAAGATGGAGGAAATTTTACGGATTGCGGATGACGTGACGATCATGCGCGATGGCAAGCTCATTGGAACATGGCGGGCAGCTGAGCTGACGACAGACCTGATCATCTCCAAAATGGTCGGACGGGACCTGACGCAGCGTTTTCCGAGTCGCTCCAATACACCAGGGGAACCAATTTTGAAGGTAGAGGGATTGACCTCCCCGTTTTCCCAGTCTTTTCAGCATGTGTCGTTTGAATTGCGCAAAGGCGAAATCTTAGGCGTAGGCGGCCTCGTGGGCGCACAACGAACAGAGCTGATTGAGGCATTGTTTGGACTGCGTGCAGTGTCAGCAGGAAAAGTGTCGATCAACGGCCAGGAGGTACGGATCAAATCACCGAAGGATGCGAAGAAGTACAAAATGGCGCTCTTGACGGAGGAGCGGCGAGTCACCGGCATCATTCCTGTCTTATCGATTCTGGAAAATACGGTCATCGCGAATTTGGCCAGTTACCAAACACCTTTTCTGCTCCTCAATGAGCGCAAGCGTAGGGCAGATGTCAGCCGAAGCATCGAGATGCTCCGCGTCAAGACTCCCTCTATGAAAGCAATGATCAAAAATCTGTCAGGAGGCAATCAGCAAAAGGTTCTGCTGGCGCGGTGGCTTTTGACTGATCCGGATATTTTATTGCTGGACGAACCTACGCGTGGAGTCGATGTCGGCGCCAAATACGAAATTTACACCATTATCGCGGAGCTGGCGAGTCAGGGAAAAGGCATCATTATGATTTCTTCGGAAATGCCGGAGTTGCTTGGCATGTCAGATCGAATCATGGTCATGTGCGAGGGTAAGCTCTCCGGTTTTTTGTCAGGTACAGCAGCAACTGAAGAAGAGATCATGCGGCTGGCTACCAAGCATCTAGCATGAGAAAGGAGGGGAACAGGCATGTCTTCGTTGTCTGCTAAACAGGTGCAAGGCTTTGTTACGCAAAATGCCATCTATATTGTTTTGGTTTTGTTGATAGCGGGTATTGCGATTTACGATCCCAATTTTCTTTCCATTACAACGCTTCGGGATATTTTGATGCAATCCTCCACTCGCGCCATTATTGCGTTGGGTGCTGCGTTTGTTCTTATTACAGGCGGAACGGATCTTTCCGCGGGGCGAGTGGTCGGATTGACAGCTGTCATCTCCGCCTCGATGCTGCAAACTCAAGACTATCCGCGGAGGTTTTTTCCGGATTTACCCGATTTGCCGTTGCTTATCCCTATTCTCATTGCAATCGCTGCGGGCTTGCTGGTTGGCCTGATCAACGGCATCATTGTGTCTCGTTTTAGTGTGCCCCCTTTTATCGCCACGCTGGGCATGATGGTGATTGTATACGGGTTCAACTCCATCTATTTTGATAGGGAACCCAATCAATCTCAGCCAATAGCTGGATTGCGGAGTGACTTCAATCAGCTTGGGACGGGGTACATCGGCCCGAGTGGCCCGTATTCGATCCCGTATATCGTCATCATTGCGATCATGGTTGCGTTCATCGTCTGGGTGATTTTCAACAAAACACGGCTTGGTAAAAACATGTACGCCATCGGAGGCAACATGCAGGCCGCCACTGTTTCCGGGATCAACGTCGCTTTCAACCTCATGATGATCTATGCCATTGCGGGTGCCCTGTATGGACTCGGTGGTGTTTTGGAGGCAGCCCGGACAGGTGGGGCGACGAACAACTACGGTAACATGTACGAGCTGGACGCTATTGCCGCCTGTGTGGTAGGTGGAGTCTCGACGTCTGGCGGAATTGGTACCGTTCCAGGTGTGCTTGCGGGTGTCCTTATTTTTGGCGTCATCAACTACGGTCTTACGTTTATTGGAGTCAGCCCGTATTGGCAGCTCATTATCAAAGGACTCATCATTGTGGCAGCCGTTGCTTTTGACATTCGTAAATACTTGGCGAAAAAATAAGAAAACCTTTTTCGAGGCTTGCTCATGGATGAGCGACCGCGTATTGTCGGAATGTTTTCCGTAATATCGGGAGGAAACCCGAAGATGTTTACACTTTCCGATATTATAAAAACGAGACCCCGGATCAGCTGTCAACCAAGGCAGCTTTTTCTGGGGTCTCTGATTGTTTATTTTCGCAACGGTGTGATTTTCATATACGTAAATAACCGCCATACCCACTCAAGTGGTCCCATGCGGAAGACAGACAACCAGAGTACGCTTACTACCATTTGCACCACGTAGATACCGAGGCAGATCAGTGTCGTTTGCAGATAGCCGAGATTGCCAAACCAATCGAACACATAGCCTCCCACAAGGATTAATACGGTTTGTCCGACGTAGTTTGTCAATGCCATGCGCCCATAGCTGGTCAGCGGAGAGAGGATGGTCTGGACGGTTTTATTTTGCAGCAGCCGAATCAGGGTCGTCGTGTAAAAGGCAGCCATGACAAGACCAGTGGAGGTCAAGGCAATCGTGTAGTTCATCAACTGCTGGAGGGTTTCTTCTGACACGGTATCGTCTACAACCAGATTCGCGCCACTCATTGCCAGATCAGCTGGAGTCAGTCGGTATTGGATAAACAAGCCGATTAACGAAAGGGCGAAGGTCACGCCCTGCACTTTTTTAATCACGGGTAAAAATTTCGGAATATCTTGAAAGACCCCGTATTGCCCGACAGCGAGTCCCAAAATAAATAAGGGAAGCACCAAAAGCGCTTTAAAGCCAATAGAGCAGACAAGGATAGACAGAATAAGGCCGATGATCAGATTGGTTCGCGCCTTCAAGCGATAAAAGGGCAGTAAGATGAAGCCGAAAATAGCGTAGATGAAAAGTGCTTCACCAGGGTGAAACATTTTATGCACAAAGCCAAGAGCGAGTAGGGCAATCAGACGCCGAATGAACAAAACGGTGCTATTGGCCCCTTTTTCTTTTGCTCGACTGATGAAAATATAGAAGCCTACGCCAAACAAGAAGGAGAAGATCACGAAGAAGCGAGATTCCACAAAGAAATTGAAAAACTGGAACAGCCAGTGGTCTACACTTCCTATCTCAGGTGTTTGCGCATACAGTAATGCCACGATGTTGACGAGGAGAATGCCCATTAAGGCGAAGCCCCGTACAGTATCTACTGTATCAATTCGTTGGTTCAACGTAGATGCGTTTTCTTTCAATCCCATCACTTCCTTCTCTTGTTGTTCGTCGCCCGATCGCGCACTTCTCCTATCCTAGCTCAACCGGGGATGGAGGGACATGGCATTTGCTTACGTCTCGCTTACAAAAGTGTAAGAAGTGAGGGGGGCTCCCGTATTCGACCGCAACTTCATCTCAAATTCCTGCGTCTATTGTAATAATCAGGAAGTTGGGGGGCGCAATGAAACCAATCGCACGGGGAAAGTGGCGTCTGGCAGCGGGCATGGCCTATTTTCGTTGGAAAAGGTATGTACAATGGATATTTGGTCGAACGAGGTTCGCTCATGAGAAAAGAAGCGAGTGGTTGCGCTATGTCCATTATTCTCATCAAACGATTTTGTTACGCCCATTGCAGAACGTGGAAATGTGGATGCAGCATAACAAAGTGATCAATTTGCGGCTGGCCATTGCACGACTGAACGGATTGATCATCCATCCGGGGGAAACCTTTTCGTATTGGAAGCAGATTGGTAAGCCGACCCGAAGCAAAGGCTATGTAGAGGGGATGCTGCTCTCGCAGGGACGCGTCACGGCCGGAGTTGGCGGAGGGCTTTGTCAGCTCTCGAATCTGCTGTACTGGATGACCCTGCATACACCGTTGACAGTGACGGAACGACATCGTCATAGCTTCGATGTTTTTCCTGATTCGCATCGGACACAGCCGTTCGGGAGTGGAGCGACTTGTTTCTATAACTATCTGGATTTACAAATCGCCAACCAGACGCAACAGCCCTTTCAACTGCATGTCTACCTGACCGATACACATTTGGTAGGGGAATGGCGTTCCGACATGCCACCGACACGGACGTACGTCATTATCGAGAAAGAACATGAGATCCTTCCTTCGATTTGGGGAGGGTATGAACGGAAAAATGAATTGTATCGAGATGTCTACACGCTGGAAGGAGAACGGGTGGAGCAAGAATGGCTGACGGAGAATCGGGCTTATTTGATGTACGAGCCATTGCTACCGAAAGGATGATGTTTCCTGTTCGGGATACGAACTGGAACTCCACTGCGATCTGTGCGAAAATAGGAACATATGCTTTCGTCTAGGGAACGTGGAAAGGTGGATTTATACATATGTCTTTTGCAGATCGTATCACAGCTGGACTAAACCCTGAGCAGCGGGAAGCAGTCCTTACAACAGAAGGTCCCGTCTTGATTTTGGCCGGTGCGGGTAGCGGCAAGACTAAGGTACTGACACAGCGTATCGCATACCTGATCGGTGCCAAGCAGGTAGCGCCTTGGAGCATTTTGGCGATCACCTTCACCAACAAAGCAGCGCGGGAGATGCAAAACCGTGTGGCTGCCATTATTGGCGGAGCGGCAGCGCAGGATGCATGGCTGTCGACGTTTCACTCCTTGTGTGTGCGGATTTTGCGCAGGGATATCGACCGACTCGGCATCAATCGCAGCTTTTCCATTTTGGATGCGGGTGACCAGTTGTCTGTCGTCAAGCAATGTTTAAAAGAGTTGAACATCGATCCGAAGCAGTATGAGCCGCGTTCGATTTTGGCTGCGATCAGCGGAGCGAAAAACGAGCTGACCGATCCAGAAACCTATACGCGTCTTGCGGGCGATCCATTTGCACAAGTGGCAGCAAAGGTTTACACGGCCTATCAGAAAAAGCTGAGAAACAATCAATCGCTGGACTTCGACGATCTGATCATGACGACAGTTCGTCTGTTTAAAGAAGTGCCGGAAGTATTGGAGTTTTATCAAAAGAAATTCCGCTATATACACGTTGACGAGTATCAGGATACAAACCGGGCGCAATACCTCTTGATTTCCATGCTGGCAGACAAGCACCGAAATGTTTGCTGCGTGGGGGATGCTGACCAAAGTATTTATAAATGGCGCGGTGCCGATATCTCGATCATTTTAAACTTTGAAAAAGACTATCCCGAAGCCAAGCTCATCAAGCTCGAGCAAAACTATCGCTCCACCAAAACGATTTTGCAGGCAGCGAACCAGGTTATTGCCAACAACAAGCTGCGCAAAGAAAAGAAACTCTGGACAGAGAATCCTGGCGGCGACAAGATCATGTGCTTCCAGGGTGATTCCGAGCACGACGAGGCGTACTTTATCGTCGATACGATTCGCAAGCAGATGGCCCAGTACAAGAGCTACGACAAATTCGCGATCCTGTATCGGACGAATGCCCAGTCTCGTGTGGTCGAGGAAGTTTTCATCAAATCGAACATGCCGTACACCATCGTCGGCGGAACCAAGTTCTACGATCGCAAAGAGATCAAGGACATCTTGGCTTATTTGCGTCTCATCTCCAATCCGGATGACGATATCAGCTTGCAGCGTATTATCAACGTACCGAAGCGAAATATCGGGGATACCACGGTAGACAAGCTACAAGCGTATGCGAACGCAAATGGTCAGTCCCTTTTCCAAGCGATTCAGGAGACGGCTTACATGGGGCTGCCTTCGCGCACGACGAATGCGATCCTGTCCTTTAATGATCTTATCTCGAATTTGATGCAAATGACCGATTACTTGAGTGTGACAGAGCTGGTGGAAGAAGTGCTGAAGCGCTCTGGATACCGCGATTCTTTAAAAGAGGAGAAAACGCTGGAAGCACAGGCACGTCTGGAGAATATCGAGGAGTTCCTGTCTGTAACCCAGGAGTTCGAGCGCAAAAATGAAGACAAAAGCTTGCTTGCGTTCCTGACAGACCTCGCGCTGGTAGCAGACATCGATTCCTTGGGAGATGACGGTGCCCAGGAGGAAGTATCGGCAGAGGGACAGGTTGTATTAATGACCTTGCACAGCGCCAAGGGACTGGAGTTCCCTGTGGTGTTTCTGGTAGGTTGCGAAGAAGGTGTTTTCCCGCATAGCCGCTCTTTGTTTGACGATGCGGAGATGGAGGAAGAACGCCGTCTGGCTTACGTGGGAATTACACGGGCAGAGGAGCGTCTGTACATGACATGTGCCCGTATGCGGACGTTGTTTGGACGGACGAATGTGAATGCGCCGTCTCGCTTTCTGCAAGAAATTCCGGCTGAGCTGTTGGAAGGAAATCCAGCGACAGCGGACCGAGGATTCTCCGGCGGTGGACGCAGTAGTTCATTTGGACAGCGGGATGGCAGTGCATTCGGACGTGACACGGGAGCGAGACCGTTTGGAGCGTCCTCCTCACAAGCAGGTTCTGCTCCGAAATTTGGCAGTGCTCAGCGAACCCCAAGCAGCACACCTGCTACATTTACCCGTCCAGCGGGTGAAAAACTGCCTGGACATGGTCAAGGAGCAAGCGTTGATTGGAAGGTTGGCGACAGAGTGGCACATGGCAAATGGGGCAACGGTACGGTCGTCAAAGTAAAAGGAACAGGTGACGACATGGAGCTCGACATTGCTTTCCCAAGCCCGACTGGCATTAAAAAGCTTTTAGCGAAGTTCGCCCCTATTCAAAAAGGATAATGTGCAAATACAAATACAGGCCAATCGCAAAAAGGTAGTTCAAAAAGTCGTCTTTTGATCACGAAGCAATCCGGGAAGCTTATTCGCATCGATAATGGCGTTCACCTTCGAAGTCCGGTGCTCATGTAGGTACCTACACTCCGCTCCTCCTTCGTGCGGTTCTCGCCACTATCTCGGTGCTGAAAAGCCAACTTTTTGAACAGGTATGAGTATGAAAGGATGAACGAAATGGATCGATTGACGGCGGAAACAAAAATTAAAGAATTAGCGAAACGAATTGAGCGGCATAATCGTCTTTACCATGAAGAGGATCGACCTGAGATTTCTGACCAGGAATACGATCAATTGATGCGGGAGCTAAGGGAGCTTGAAACCAGCTTCCCTGATTTGCAGTCACCTGATTCTCCTTCCTTGCGTGTAGGGGGAGAACCGCTGCCCTTCTTTGAAAAGGTCGTTCATAAGACACCGATGCTCAGTCTCGGCAACGCCTTTAATGAGGAGGACATCAGGGATTTTGACCGCCGGGTGCGTCAGGCTGTTGGCAGTCAGGCTGTCCGATATGTAGCTGAACTAAAAATTGATGGTTTGGCCGTGTCGCTTCATTATGAAAATGGGCTGTTCGTCCGCGGGGCTACTCGTGGAGACGGAACAACAGGCGAAGACATCACACAAAACCTGAAAACGATTCGTTCCATTCCTTTGCGGCTGACGAAGCCGTTAACCCTTGAGGTTCGCGGTGAGGCTTACATGTCCAAGGGAGCATTTGAAAAGCTGAACAAAGAGCGCGAGGAGCGTGGAGAAGCCCTATTTGCCAACCCGCGCAATTCCGCAGCAGGCTCGCTCCGTCAGCTTGATCCCAAAATTGCCGCATCCCGTCAACTCGATACGTTTATTTACGGCATTGGCGATTTGCAAGGGGAAACAGTGGAATCACACAGTGAAGGGCTTGATTTGCTGGAGACGCTCGGCTTCATGGTGAATCAGGAGCGACGTGTATTTGACGACGTCGATGAACTGCTCGCTTTTATTGCGGGCTGGACAGAAAAGCGTCCTCATTTGCCTTATGAAATCGATGGCATGGTGATCAAGGTCGACAGTTACGCTCAGCAGGAGGAGCTTGGTTTTACTGCGAAAAGTCCGCGTTGGGCTATCGCATACAAGTTCCCTGCCGAAGAAGCGGTTACGATTCTAGAAGGTATTGAAGTATCTGTGGGGCGTACAGGGAATGTCACCCCGACTGCTTTATTGAAGCCAGTCAGCTTGGCAGGTACGACCGTAAAGCGCGCTTCCTTGCACAACGAAGACATTATTCGGGAAAAAGGCCTCCTTATCGGCGATCATGTTGTCGTCAAAAAAGCGGGGGACATTATCCCGGAAATTATCGCAGTCTTGCCAGAGCGTCGTACTGGAAATGAAGTGCCATTTGCCATGCCAACGCATTGTCCTGAATGCGGGAGTGAGCTGGTACGCTTGGAGGAAGAAGTGGCTCTGCGCTGCATCAATCCAATGTGTCCGGCCCTAATCCGTGAAGGCATGATTCATTTCGTGTCCCGTACGGCTATGAACATTGACGGCTTGGGAGAAAAGGTCGTGGCCCAGCTGTATCGCGACGGTATCATCCACAGTGTCGCTGACTTGTATTATTTGCACCAGCAGCGCGATGCTCTATTGGGCATGGAGCGCATGGGTGAAAAGTCCGTAGATAATTTGCTTGCGGCTATTGAAGCGAGCAAGGAGAACTCGCTGGAACGCGTATTGTTCGGTCTTGGCATTCGTTTGGTCGGAGCCAAGGCGGCACGTGTTCTTGCGGAGCATTTTGGCAATATCGATACCATTATGCAGGCTTCTGAAGAAGAGATTACGCAAATCGATGAGATCGGGCCGAAAATGGCGGCGAGTCTCGTGAACTACTTCGCACAGCCGCAGGCTCAGGCAGTTATTGAGCGACTGCGAGCGGCCGGAGTAAACATGGAGTACAAAGGAATCCGCATTGAGAGTGGCGCAGACCTCCCATTCTCAGGCAAAACAATCGTTTTGACCGGTACCTTGACGCAAATGTCGCGGCAGGAGGCAGAGGAAGCGATTGCGCGCTTGGGTGGCAAGGTAACAGGCAGCGTCAGCAAAAAGACAGACCTGGTGATTGCAGGTGAAAAAGCCGGCTCCAAGCTGGAGAAGGCAGAAAAACTAGGCGTGGCTGTTATGGACGAAGCAGGCTTCCTGCAAGTATTGGAGAGCAACGCCTAAGAAAACGGTGGCGACAAGGGATGAGTAAGGGAAGGGACGTGAAGAGCATGAATAGCTTCCTGAAATGGGGAATCGGTGTAATAGCCATGCTGCAATTGGTTGGCTGTGGAAATAACAGCAGTACTGGCAGTAAAGAAATCAATGCGAATCCTCCAACAGTTACAGCTGCTGCTCTACAAGGGAACTTGACCTATCAGGACGTATTGGAACTGGGAGCAACCATTCACAATCTGATGATGACTGATGATGCTCGTCAAGTATGGGTTGGTACGAATGCTGGGTTGTATAGCTCAACTGGCGGTGGAACGTGGGGATCTCTCTCGACAGATTTAGAGCAGTATGCGATTGAAGGATGGTTTGTGGACCCGGATGATCCGAAGCGAATATTTGTCGGTGGAATTGATGGGGTTCTTCATTCAACAGATGGTGGTAAAAAGTGGACTTCAGTCAACAAGGGGTTACCAGAGCCAGCGAATATCACCAGCTTTGTGGGGAATCGCCGAGGAGACGAAGTACGTCTGTTTGCCTTTGTCTCGGGTGAAGGCATTTATCAATCGACAGACGGGGCCCAATCTTGGAGTCTGTGGCAGCCAATGGACCAGGAAGTATTTGCCATGGACTTTGATCCCGAACAAGACCGACTCTATGTAGCGGCCCAATTCAGCTTGCTCTATAATGAAGAGGGGCAGTGGAAGACAGAGGAGATTCCCGGAGCACAGCAGATCTATTCGCTCGCCATTAACAGACGAACTGGTACTCTCGCTGTCGCAACCGAAAAAGGTATCTATGAGAAAATCAAGGGCGAATGGCGTTTGCTGGATGCTCGTTCACCAGAAAAGCTGATTGTCATTGCTTCAGGTGGCGAGGATACAAAATGGGTGGGAATTGGCGAATCGGCATTGATCTACAAGCTCGAAGACAATCGATGGATCAAGTGGAACGAATGATTTGTACATCGCCCACCTTTGGATACGAAAAGGAGTAATCTATGAAAGTGAAGTTTTTGGCAGGATGCAGGTTCTTGACAGCTGTACTTCTTGTGATGGCATTGACTGGCTGCTCGCTGATACCTGGGGGCAAGGACAAAGCTCCTGAGCCTACTACACCGTCCTTGTCGGAGGTAGTGGAAGTATCCGAGGATTACTACGGAAGCATTACCCCGTACAAGCAAAACCAGACACGAGGAATGCTTGCTGATACGAAATATCGCGTCGATTTCAGTCACCTTGAATTAGGCTTGATGGAGTTTGCTCGGGAGACATACTCGACGTCCGATTATTATTTCCAAGAAGGTCAAGTGATAAAAAAAGAGCAAGTCACCCAGTGGATTGCACAGGAAAAGACGGCTGGGGCCAACGGGAAAAAGAAAAACGGAATTCTCGTGCACGTATTGGAGCATGATTACCTGAGCAAGAAGGATAAGAGCCTTGCTGGCATGGTGTTGGGCTTGTCGCTTTCGCCGAATTATCAGGATGCAACCGGTCAGGACAAGGTGTACACGGCACAAGAACTACAAGCAAAAGGTCAGCAGGTTGCAGCTCGTATCGTGCAGTCTGTACGTGCAACCAATTCGGAAGTTCCGATCCTGATTTTGATGTATCAAGTACCGGAAGTGAATTCTACTCTGGTGCCGGGGCACTTCATCATGTCAGGTACAGTAGGGGCGAATGAAGCAACGATATCCAAGTGGCTGCCGATCGAAGAAGAATATTTCCTGTTCCCGAGTTCAGAGGTTGAGCAGAAATACCCAGAGCAGTCGTTGCAGTACGACAAGCTCATGCGCCAATCCAAGGGCTATTTCCCTGAATATATCGGAATGACTGGCCTGGGACGTTTCATGGACGGCAAGCTCACTGAGATTACGATTACCGCCACTGCAGAGTATGACTCCAGAACAGAGGCATTGCAGTTTACGCAATTTGCAGCAGGAAGCATCAATCAGCTCTTCGACAAAAGCGTTCACGTCAACCTGTATGTACAGTCGATGAACAAACCATTGTCGATCTACATTCGACCGACAAGTGGAGAGCCGTATATGCATATTTACAGACAATAAGGAAAAGCATAAAACACCCGAATGATCAGGTCGGGTGTTTTTTTGTACACAAAAAATAACAGGTTGAACAAATGTGTGAAATGTTGAACGGTGTGTGAACAAAAGTGTCCGAGATACTTCTTGAATCTTGTCGGTGATTTTTCTGCAAAAATGCAAACACTAATAGAGTCGAGCCTTAAATGGTTTTGTTGGTATGATCCTTGCATATGTTTTATGAGTGATCCGAACATGGAAGATATCGATAAGGAGGCGTCACAAGATGCAAGTGGAATTCAAAAACGAGGCGTTTACCAATTTTAGTCTGCCAGAAAATAAAAAGGCATTTGAAGAAGCTCTCGCTAAGGTAGAAAGTGAGCTTGGGCTTGAGTATCCGCTTATCATCGGCGGAGAACTCATCACAACTGAAAAGAAATCCAACTCCTTCAACCCTTCTAATAAAGAACAAGTAGTGGGCGTTGTTTCCCAGGCTGACCAAGCACTGGCTGAGAAAGCGATCCAAACAGCTGCTAGCACTTTCGAAACATGGAAAAAGGTGCCTGCACAAGCACGTTCCCGCTATCTGTATAAAGCAGCAGCAATCATGCGTCGCCGTAAGCATGAGTTCTCTGCTTGGCTCGTAAAAGAAGCAGGAAAAAGCTGGGCAGAGGCTGACGCTGACACAGCAGAAGCAATCGACTTCATGGAATACTATGGCCGTCAAATGGATAAGCTGTCCCAGCGCCATGATCTGCCTCGTATCCCTGATGAAGACAACGAATTGTACTACGTTCCACTCGGTGTAGGTATCGTTATCCCGCCTTGGAACTTCCCTCTTGCGATCATGGTTGGTATGACGACAGCAGCTCTCGTAGCGGGTAACACTGTCGTATTGAAGCCTGCTTCTACCACTCCAGTAATCGCTGCGAAATTCATGGAGATTCTCGAAGACGCTGGCGTACCAGCTGGTGTTGTAAACTTCGTACCAGGATCCGGTAGCCAAATCGGAGATTACCTCGTAGAGCACAACCTGACTCGTTTCATCAGTTTCACAGGTTCCCGTGACGTAGGTCTTCGTATCAACGAACTGGCTGCGAAACATCGTCCAGGTCAAAAATGGATGAAGCGTCTGGTTGCTGAAATGGGCGGTAAAGACTCCATCGTTGTTGATAACGACTGCGATATCGAGTTGGCTGCACAGTCCATCGTGGCTTCTGCATTCGGCTTCTCCGGTCAAAAATGTTCCGCTTGCTCCCGTGCTATCGTTCACCAAGACGTGTACGACCAAGTACTGGGCCGCGTAGTAGAGCTGACCAAACAACTGACTGTGGGCGACATCAGAACCAACGATTTCTACACAGGTCCTGTGGTTGACGAGAAAGCATACAACAAAATCCTCGAGTACATCGAGATTGGTAAAACAGAAGGCAAACTGGTTGCAGGTGGCGAAAAAGGTCCAGAATCCGGCTACTTCATCATGCCAACTGTATTTGCAGATGTAGATCCACAAGCTCGCATCATGCAAGAAGAGATCTTTGGCCCAGTGGTAGCATTCTGCAAAGCTAACGATTTCGATCATGCAATGGAAATTGCGAACAACACTGAGTACGGCTTGACTGGCGCTGTCATCAGCCGCAACCGTGAGAACCTGGAGCGCGCTCGCGAAGAGTTCCACGTAGGTAACCTGTACTTCAACCGCAAGTGCACAGGTGCTTTGGTAGGTGTACATCCATTCGGGGGCTTCAACATGTCCGGTACAGACTCCAAAGCGGGTGGACCAGACTACCTCCTGCTCTTCACACAAGCTAAAATGGTTTCCGAAAAACTGTAAGCTACACAATAAAAAAAGCTGCCTCTTTACAGGGGCGGCTTTTTTGTTCCTATTTTGTCCACACTAAAGACAAAATGATGGGCAAAGCAGGTGAGGGTAGCTGTTTACTTATATCGTGTCAGGACTCTCCTCGTTTTTTGTTGTGTATTTGTTGATGCCAGCAGCAAATTGGCTAGCTTGGAAAACAAAGCTGCTGGATATGCCAAAGGGGAGAAAGGGACATAGCAGGCCAATCCCATTATCTGGTGGATTGGCGATGTTTGTCGGTCTCTTGTTGGTGTCAACTTTTTTTGCAGGGGCGCAAAAAACCGTTGCAGTTTTGGCAGTTGGAGGGGCCGTGTTGGTGGCCATTGGATGGATAGACGATACGTACAAGTCACAGAAAAAAGAATTTCCGGCACTGCCGAAGCTAATGGTGCAGTTACTGGTAGCGATGATGACATTCCTCATGGATATTCGCTTTCGGGGAATCAATTTGATGTGGCTGGGGGGAGAGGAAGGGACGTATATCTCATTTCCAATCCTTGTTTCCCTGCTAATGACCGTGCTGTGGATCGTTGGCTTGATCAATATGGTGAATTTTTTGGATGGAGTCGACGGGCTTGCTGCTGGTGCTACCGCGATCTCAGCGGTGACCTTGTTCTTTTTGTCGATGCTCAAAGGTCAAGAATTAACCGCATTATTGGCAGTTGCACTGGCAGGTGCTGCACTCGCTTTTCTACGTTTTAATTTCTATCCGGCGAAAATTTTCATGGGTGATGCGGGATCGATGTTTTTGGGATTCGCTCTCGGCGTGATCTCTTTGGAAGGAACGATGAAAGGGGCTACGGTCATTTCATTAGTTGTGACTGTCCTGGCAGTAGGCTTGCCCGTCGTAGACACCGTGCAGGTCATCATCAGTCGGCTTTTGGCAGGCTCCCCCATGTACCAAGCGGATCGCCGACATGTCCATCATCGGCTTATGTCCCGGGGGTTGTCAACGAAGCAGACGGTCATCATTTTGTATATGGTGAGCTTGCTGTTCTCCGTCTTGGCAGTGTTTTTGTTTTACAGTCAATAATCAAATGGGGTCAAAGAAAAAGAAACGATTACGCCCTGTCTTTTTGGCCTGATAAAGTGCTTTGTCTGCATTGCTCAACAGTTGTTCAGCTTCGCTTGCAGATGCCGGATAGAGGGCAATGCCTATGCTCGTCGAAAACGGTATGATCCGGTTCTCAATCATCCATGGCTCTTGCGTCGCCAGCAGGATACGATTCGCAATTTTTTCAACCTGACGTTCAGAGTGAATGCCGGTCAGGACGATGACAAACTCGTCTCCACCCAGACGTGCGACGATATCGCCATCTCGAACAGATGACTCGAGGCGTGTAGCGAGCATTTGCAAAAACAGATCTCCTGTGTCGTGACCCCATGTATCGTTGATTTCCTTAAAGCGGTCACAGTCCAAATAGAGGGCAGCGACCATCTCCTCTTTTGATTGGGCAGCACGTAGAGCTTGCTGGAGCTTTTCGGAGAGGAGGCGCCTGTTCGGCAATCCCGTAAGCACATCATGATACGCCATGTAGGCCAGCTGTGACTCCAGGTTTGTGCGCTCAGTAACATCGCGGGTAATGGAAAAGACATGCGTGCATACACCATTGCTATCGTAGACAGGAGAAAGAATAGATTCGCCAATGATGTCGCCATTCGCAGTAAAGTGGATCGGACTCCCGCTTTTTACTGCTTGTGTGTACATGTGCTGTAATAAGCTGGCTTTTTCATGAGGATACACGTCGTCAAACGTTTTTCCGTAAGCTTCCTCGCTTAATAGGGCGACGTGCATAGCGGATGGATTCATCAAAACATAGCGAAACAGATACTCCCCGCCCGCATCTTGTTCGACAGCCATGAGAAAGAACATGTCCGACATATGGTCGAATAGACTGGTTAGGATATCACCATGCTGACTGATAAGTGTAGTAATATCGAATTTCTTCACCATAACCGATATCTCCTGATAAGTGGCTTCTAAGAATGATTATAGTATAGTAAGACTGCCGAAGAAAATGATGAACCTCTGGTAATAGTGCGGGGTTTACTGGCTGTTAGCAGAAGTGGTAAAGTAAGGGTATTGTTGTTTTACGAAGGAGCATATTTTCTTATGGGCAAAAAGCTGCTCCCAGGTCTCATCCATCGCTTGCCACAAAACGCGATGTCAAGGACTATGGGCAAAATTACCGCTACTCCCTTTAGTCGATTAGCCATTCAACGATACATAAAGCACTATCAAATTGATACGTCGATCATAGAAAAGCCGGCGTCAGAATACCGCACGCTGAAGGAGTTCTTCTCCCGACGCCTGAAGCCCGCAGCGAGACCGATTGCATCTGGCCCAGATACCATCGTCAGCCCGGTAGATGGAACCGTTTCGCAGCTGGGGGATATTTGCGAAGGTACCTTGATTCAAGCAAAAGGAAAAGATTTCAGTGTGAGTGAGCTGTTGGGCGGTTCGGAGGAAGAAGCCAAGCGTTACTACGGTGGCAAATTTATCACCATTTATTTGAGTCCAAGGGATTACCACCGAATTCATATGCCAGTAACGGGCGATTTGAGCAGTTACTGCTATTTGCCTGGCAGACTCTATCCCGTTAACAAGCTCGGGATTGAAAACGTAGACCGTTTGTTTGCTCGCAATGAACGCTTGGTAACTCACATCAAAACAGATAGCTTGGGCGATATGGCTTTGGTAAAAGTAGGAGCCTTGTTTGTAGGCAGCGTGAAGGTCTGCTACAACACAGCTACGACGAACATCAAGCACGGTCGCCAAACCCACGAGAAGATTGCTGGGACACCTCGTTATGAAAAAGGCTCGGAGCTGGGCTGGTTCGAATTTGGATCCACCGTCATTTTGCTGTTGGAGTCCAACGAGCTCGAATGGGCAACAGGCGTTGAAAAAGGGAAGTCTCTCTTGATGGGGCAGGCGCTCGCGACAAAGAAGGCGGAATAGCGAACGAGAAGCACAACAGTCCAGGGCTAATGCCTTGGACTTGTTTTTTCTTAGGAGATGAAGATGTGGCTGCGGTGGGGAGAAGAATATTTCCAGTCTAGGCTCAGTGCTCCGTCCCCGCTGAGGGTAAGTACTGTCCGCTCCGAAGGAATTCGCGGGAAAACGCAAAAGTGGTAGCCGCTACGTCGTATGGGCACGGTTGCGTTTCTTTTGCCCGCGAATCCCTTCTCCGCTTGGTAGGACTTCACAAGTCGCTACGTCTGGAAATATTCTTCTCTGGCGTAACTTCTTACATTCTTCAATCTTTTAAGTTCGTAAAAGATCGGTAAACACGGAAAGCTCGTAGAGGAAACAGGAGAAAACAGCGAAGATCTTAGGGACGCCGACCGAGGCGCAATGAAAAAAAGAGAAACAAGCCCTTAGCGTCCACCTCTGAGATCCCCCTTGAATGGACGACTTTGGACGCGGGTTTCGCTTTTTTTCATGGAGCCGGGCAGTCAATCCCCCAGCGGGTGGACCTAGAAGCTGAGCGTTTTCTCCTGTTTCCTCCCCACCACTACAGCAAGACAAAGTCTTTCTAGGCGAATAATCGATCAATATTTTTTTTCCGAAAACATTATTTGTTTTTCCTGACGAAATCCCCGTGAAAATTGACTGAACCCGCTCTTTTCAAGTAAGATCAAAGTTATGTGATACGATTCGGAGGTGGAAAGAATGAGTGCCATTACTCGCAAAGAAGTGGAACACGTAGCTAATTTGGCCCGTTTGCAGCTCACTGAGGAAGAAGCGGAGCGGTACACAAAAGACCTGAATGCGATTCTCGATTTTGCAGCCAAGCTGAATGAGCTCGATACATCCAATATTGAGCCAACCAGCCATGCTACAGACGTGAAAAACGTCATGCGCGAAGACGTAAACAGACCGTCCCTGCCGCGTGAGGACGTGCTGAAAAACGCACCGGATCACGAAGACGGACAGTTTAAAGTTCCGGCTGTATTCGAATAACCTACTGGATAACGAGAAGGGAGGAACCCACTGTGTCGCTGTTTGACAAGCGATTGTCTGAGATACATAGCGCTCTGCGCGCAAAAGAGATTTCGGTAACGGATCTGGTGCAGGCTTCCATCGCTAGCATCAAGGAGCATGACGGAGAAATCAAATCCGTCCTGCATGTAGATGAAGAGGGAGCCTTGGCTCATGCCCGTCAATTGGACGAGCGTCTAGTCAAGGGAAATGAGGAGCTGGGTCTTCTCTACGGCTTGCCAGCCGGACTGAAAGACAACCTGGTTACAAAAGACATTCGCACGACTTGCGCGAGTAAATTTTTGGCGAACTACGATCCTGTCCATGACGGGACGGTTTCCAAAAAGGTGAAGGATGCCGACTCGGTTATCGTTGCGAAGCTGAACATGGACGAGTTTGCGATGGGCGGCTCCAACGAAAATTCCGGCTTTTTCCCAGCGAAAAACCCGTGGAACACCGACTACGTTCCGGGAGGCTCTTCTGGTGGCTCAGCGGCGGCAATGGCTGCACGTCATTTTTACTTCACACTTGGCTCTGATACAGGTGGCTCCATCCGTCAGCCTGCTGCTTTTTGTGGCGTTGTCGGCTTGAAGCCTACATATGGACGCGTCTCCCGTTTCGGGCTGGTTGCGTTTGCGTCCTCGCTGGATCAAATCGGGCCTGTGACGAAAAACGTTGAGGATTCCGCCTATGTGCTGCAAGCGATTGCGGGACATGATGAATACGACTCTACCTCTGCCAATGTGGACGTACCGAATTACTTGTCCGCATTGACTGGAGACGTAAAAGGTCTGCGTATCGGGGTACCGAAAGAGTTGATCGGAGAAGGGATTGACCCTGAGGTTCGCGATGCTGTTTTGGCAGCATTGAAGCAGCTGGAGAGCATGGGTGCTACATGGAGCGAGGTTTCCATGCCGCACACGGAATATGCAGTGCCAGCTTACTACCTCTTGTCTTCTTCTGAAGCTTCGTCCAACCTGGCTCGTTTTGACGGCGTTCGATATGGTGTGCGTGCAGACAATGCGGCCAACCTGATCGAGCTGTACAAGGAATCCCGCAGCCAAGGCTTTGGTCAAGAAGTGAAGCGTCGCATCATGCTCGGAACCTACGCGCTCTCGTCTGGTTATTACGATGCTTACTACAAAAAGGCGCAGCAGGTGCGTACCCTGATCATTCAGGACTTCAACAGCATTTTTGCTGACTACGATGTCATCCTGCACCCAACGACGCCTTCTACGGCTTTCAAAGTAGGCGAAAACGTAGATGATCCGGTGAAAATGTATCTGGAGGATATTTGTACCGTTCCTGTAAACCTGGCTGGTTTGCCAGCAATCAGCGTGCCGTGCGGATTCTCCAAAAACGGTTTGCCAATCGGTTTGCAGATCGTAGGTCGTGCATTTGACGAATCCACCGTATTGCGCGTAGCCCATGCGTATGAGCAAACCGCAGGCTTCTACGGGCGCAAACCGGAATGGGTGAGGGGGTAAGAGCATGAGCAAGTACGAAACCGTCATCGGCTTGGAGGTTCACGCCGAGCTATCGACCAACAGTAAAATCTTTTGCGGCTGCCCGACTGAGTTTGGTGCACCGCCGAATACACATACATGCCCGATCTGCTTGGGACATCCAGGTGTACTGCCTGTAACGAACAAGCAAGCGGTAGAGTTCGCGATGAAAGCAGCTCTCGCCCTCAACTGCGAGATTTCCCGCGAGACCAAGTTCGACCGCAAGAACTACTTTTATCCGGATTCCCCAAAAGCGTACCAAATCTCGCAGTTTGACCAGCCGATCGGCTACAATGGCTGGATCGACATCGAAGTAAACGGTGAGACGAAGCGCATTGGGATCACTCGTCTGCATTTGGAAGAGGATGCGGGCAAGCTGACGCACAGCGATTTTGGTGGAGAGTCTCTCGTAGACTTCAACCGCGTCGGGGTACCGCTCGTCGAGATCGTTTCCGAGCCGGACATCCGCACACCGGAAGAAGCACGTGCGTATTTGGAAAAGCTGAAAGCGATCATCCAGTACACCGAAGTATCTGACGTTCGCATGGAACAAGGCTCCCTGCGCTGCGACGCCAACGTATCGATTCGTCCGTATGGTCAAGAAGAATTCGGA
The DNA here is from genome assembly GCF_041644655.1 of Brevibacillus sp. BD137. Taxonomy (NCBI): domain Bacteria; kingdom Bacillati; phylum Bacillota; class Bacilli; order Caryophanales; family Paenibacillaceae; genus Brevibacillus; species Brevibacillus sp. BD137. The sequence continues at coordinate 117,367 of NZ_JAOTNO010000010.1, forward strand.
ACCAAGGCTGAGCTGAAAAACATGAACTCCTTCCGCAACGTGCAAATGGGCTTGGAGTACGAGGTACTACGTCAAACGGAGGTAGTTTCTTCCGGTGGCAAGGTCGTTCAGGAAACGCGACGTTGGGATGAAGCGAACAAGAAGACGTTGACAATGCGTTCCAAAGAGGAAGCGCACGACTATCGTTACTTCCCAGACCCGGATCTGGTTCGCATGCAGATTTCCGAGGAGTGGATTGAAGCGGTTCGCGCAACCATTCCAGAGCTGCCAGATGCTCGTCAGGCACGCTATGTGAACGAGTTTGGTTTGTCTAAGGATGATGCAGGAGTCATTACGATCTCCAAGGAGACGGCTGATTTCTTTGATGAGACGGTGAAAACAGGAGCAGAGCCGAAGTCAGTAGCAAACTGGCTGATGGTTGACCTGTTGGCACACCTCAACGCCAACAACCTGGTGTTTGCTGATGTGAAAATGACACCAAAAGGCTTGGGTGAGATGATCAAACTGATCGAGGACGGAACCATTTCCTCCAAAATCGCCAAAACCGTCTTCAAAGAGATGGTGGAAACCGGCAAAGAGCCGAAGCAGATCGTCGAAGAAAAAGGACTCGTCCAAATCAGCGATGAAGGCGCTCTGCGTCAAGTCGTCGTCGATGCGGTCAATTCCAACCCACAAGCCGTGGCAGACTTCAAGTCCGGAAACGAAAAAGCAGCTGCTTTCTTCGTTGGACAGGTCATGAAGCAAACCAAAGGGAAGGCAAACCCGGGAATGGTTAACAAGTTGATTCAGGAAGTATTGAACAGCCTGTAGGGCAAAACATACGACAGCACTTTCTCTGTAAGGGGGAGGGTGCTGTTTTTTTGTGTTTTGATCTATGCTAAATAGTGGGAAAAAAGTAAGATAGAATGCATAGCTATCATCATAATTGATTAGGAGAAATGTTCATGACACAAAATTGGAAAAGTGCGACGGCTGCTTTTGCTGTGACAACCATGCTGCTGGGAACGGGTTCGCCGGCTTTTGCTGCAAGTCCGGAAATGATCTTGAAAAATGCTGAAAATCCATCCAAAGGACAAGTCAAGCTGCCTGCTCGTGCGGTAGAGATTGTCGCTGCACTGGAGAAGCTGGAGCCTGCTTTAAAAGCTCTGACGCTCCGAGAGGTCGTTATTTCTGATTACGATGAAAATCAAGTGGATTTGTATATAAGCCATCCTGACGATACCGAAATGAGTGCATATCTGCTTTTTGATCGTCAGAGCGGTGAATTACTAGGTTACGAGGCTTCAGAATTCATTTGGGACGAGAATGAAAAGGTAACGGACGGAGCCATCGTGCAAAAAGCTGAGAAAGCTGTGCAAGAGTTGCTCGGAGAAAAGAAGCGAAACATGACAGATGCGCCTCAATTGTCAAAAACGGTATACGGTGAAGAACAGTCGTTTATATACCCGAATGTGTACTTTCCGATTCTGCTAAATGGTCTGGAAATAGACCAAACGCGTTTTGGTATCGAGGTTGAAATGGATTCAGGCGGCCATTTGTTGGGCCTATCTTTTCAACCGCTCGATTTGACGGGTATACAGGTTGCTGATCCGAAAAAAGCTGTGGCAAAAGAAGAGATTCAGAAGCAAATATTTACGCCCGAACGCCTTCGTTATGGCTATGTATGGGAAGGAACAGATGGGAAACCCGGTATCGAATATACCATGAGAACGTCGCCTGTATTTGATGCATTGACGGGAAAGCAGATCGAAATAGAATGGAGAGCAGAAGAAGGGGATGGAGAACTCCATACACCTGATATCAAGGACATTTCTTTGAAACCCCAAGGAAAGCCATTCATTGCAAAAGACGCAACCGATCAGCAGATTTTAGAGAATTTGTTTGAGGTTGATGCCAAGAAGTTGTATACAACCTATCGAAAAGATGAACAGCAGGGCGAAATCACTTATGATTGGTCGAACCCTATCGACTTTAATCGGGCCTCTATTATGGTGAACAAAGTGACTGGCGATATCAGTGGATACGTAAATTTGGCACATATCGAAAATCTCTCAGTGCCCCTAACAAAAGAGCAATCCTTGCAAAAGGCGATTACCTTCCTGGAGCCTTATGCTAAAAAAGCTGAGTGGCAAGTCGAAATGTATGAGGAAATCAAGAAAGTTGACAAGAAATCCGTCAAGCAGTATGGCTTTTTATTTCTCGAAAAACAAAATGGGATACCACTTATGGAGTATTCCTACGGAGTAGTAATTGATCCAAATAACGGACAAGTTATTGAATTCATGGCATCAGTTCCAGCAGAGGATCGCAAATATCCTGTGCTCAAACCATCTGTAACAGCCCAACAGGCAGCAGAGATTGTTTCCAAACAGGTACCGGTCAGGTTGACCTATATATGGCCGAGATCAGGAGAGAAGAATGCACCCATTCTCGTTTACAAACTCGATACCAGCAAAGGCTGGCCAACTGTAGATGCCGTAAACGGATCGTTTAAATGGGGAGAGTACGAGGATTAAGAAAGAAGGAGGAGATTTAATGAAACGAAATGGAAAACGCACAGCAATCGCGTTGACAATAGCAATGATGTTGCCAGGAACAAGTGGAACAGCCATGGCTGCAAGTCCTGAAATCCATCCTAGCCACATTGCATCTGTTACAAAAAGCGAGGAAAAGCTCCCGGAGCGGGCCACTCAGATCGTAGCTGCTTTAGAAAAACTGGAGCCTGCATTGAAAACGTTGACGAAACGAACGATTGTGAAAAGTGAGATGGATGAAAATCTGTTAAACCTCAATCTGGAAAGTCCCGAATCCAATGACATGAATGCCATTGTTGTCTTTGACAGAAAAACAGGTGAGTTGATCATGTACAGCGCCAGTTTGCATATTTGGAAGCAAGGGGAAATTGCGACAGACGAGGTTATTTTGCAACGGGCAGAAAAAGCAGTGCTTGAGTTATTAGGGGCAGACAAAAGAAAACAAGCAGGCTCGCCTACATTATCCAAAGCTGTTAACAAGGAAGACCCTGAAGATTTGACTGATAACTCCAGAATATACCGCTCCGTTTATTATCCAGTTGAACTAAATGGGCTGGAGATATTGGGGAATGGGATGGGCATATACGTGTCGACGGATTATGCTGGTCATATCTTGGGTGTATCCAGTGAGCTACTTGATTTGAAAGAGACCAAGGTCCCAGATCCGAAAACGGCACTGACAGAAGAAGCTGTCAAAAAGCAGTTTTTCACTCCTGATCGTCTTGAATTGGGCTATGTGCTGGAAGGGAAAGATGCCAAGCCAGGCATGCAATACTTATGGATGAATAACGCTTACATCGATGCCGTGACAGGAAAGCAGATTGACTTCACTCATGGAACTGAATTAGCCGGGAATGGAAAAAGAAATCCTGACAACCTGAAGAATATTACGCTATCGCCAAAAGGAGAGCCGCTTATTGTCAAAAGCAGGGCAGATGGAGAAAAAGTCGTCGCGGGCTTGTTTGACGTGGATACGAAGGTGATGTTCACAGAATACTACACAGGAGAAGTTGATGGTGAGATCATACATTCCTGGAGCGATGAGTTTGGGTATGGAGACGTATCCATTTCGGTGGATGCTTCTACGGGAGCGGTCACTAGTGCGGATATTTTTATGGAAACAAAAAGCTTGCCTGTTCCCTTATCGAAAGAAGAAGCCTTGAAAAAAGCAATTTCCTTCATCGAGCCATATGCCGCTAAATCCTCTACTGAATGGCAGGTTGAGATATTTGATCCATATAAACAGCCGAAATTAGCTGATTGGATGATCGCGTTGAATGAAGGAGAGGGTGAAGAGGAGGAGGACACAGGAACAGGAACGTATACCTTCATTTTTTATGAATTGCACGATGGGTTGCCTGTGTTCGACCGTTACTATTGGATGAAGGTTGATATAGAGAGTGGACAAGTATTTAGTTTCATTGTGAATTTGCCGGAAAAAGAGGGTACTCTTCCCATCTTGAAGCCATCCGTAACGGAGCAACAAGCTGCTGAAATCGTAGCCAAAAATCTCCCTGTAAAGCTGTCCTACTTCTGGCCAACCTACAAAGGCAAACAAGCTCCTTTTCTCACCCTTGTCTATACGGTTGACAAGAGCAAGAGCTGGCCTTACGTAGATGCTGTAAAAGGCACACTTGAATGGGGCGAATACGAGGAATAATTCGAACGAAAAAGAACGCAGCTTTTCTGACTGCGTTCTTTTTTCTATCCCTTTTATGTGGATGCCTGATTTGCAGTAAGTCCCGTTTGTATTTGTTCCAGTACCGATACGGCAGCACGTTCATTTCGCTCAATCGCCTGCAACAACGCAATAGCCTGCTTGCCCTTCTCCGCATCGTTCGGCTCGCCCCCAGCCGGGAATGGGAAGAGCTTGCTTAACGTGTCAAAGCCATCGGCAATCGCCCCGTACAAGCCAGCTGCTTCTTTCATCAGCGGACGAACCTCATCAAACACAGAATCTGTCCACGTATCAACGATCTCGCTCCAGAAAAGAGAGGCGTAGCGACGTGCATCTCCGTTCACCACGGTCGTATACGCGTTGCCATTCGGCTCAACCGTTCCCTTTTCATAGGCCTCCTGCCAAGCAGCATAGGCGGCTAGACCATTGACACAGCTCGGGTCCTGCGGCTCTTCCCCACGATAATGAACGAGTGCAGATTGGAGAGCATTTGCGAGCATCGTACGTTGATCAATCGAAAACGCACGGTCGATGGCAAGGACAAATAACTCCTCGACGATACCCCGCCCCAAGTTTTCATAGGGAATGGTGCTGTCATTTCGGCAGTTATCTCCTGCGTAAAACACTCTTTTTTCATCATCATAACCGTAGATCAATCCGAACTCTGGCATGAACAGATCCCAAGCAAGCACAGCATGCCCTTTGTCGATGGAGCGGTGAACCAGCTCCAATGCTTCTGGCAGGAGGACAGACAGCTGACGCTTCTGGCGTGCTTCCTGGCTGAGTAGCGAAGGTTCTACTTGATTGGCATTCATGCTTGGTTCGCAGGAAAGATGATACGAGGTGACGGCACGAGATTCGAAGCCCATGTTTTTCAAACCCTGCTGCAAGACTCGTTGAAAATGAAACATTGTCGGGCCCGCAATATGGATATTTCCAGGGACGATCGTCAGGCGAAAGGCATGGCCGCTCAAGCCAAGGATCATTGGCAAAGACATTTTTCGTTCGGTCGATTCTACCATTCCGTATAGTGCCGCTGCGCAAGTAACCCAGGTAGGCATCGTGAATGCTTCTGGTTTATTCAATACTGCTTGTTTCATACTCCCCGCAACCTTTCTCGTCTTCATGTATTGATCAACAACGACACGAGTTTTTTCCTGAATCAGTTTTTTGCGAGAACGGGATAGCACTTGGTAGACATTCGCCTGGGACATCTGGAACATGTGGGCGATCTCATGAGGGGACAAATGGTCAAAAAAGTGAGATTCCACAATACGTCTCTCCCGAGGATTGAGGCAGTACAGCAAGCTCCTGATCGTCTCAAACAGCTCACGCCGCACCATGACCTCTTCGGGATTGGTGTCCTGCGCAGAGTGTGACCAAGATCGTCCCAGCCTGTGCAGGATACTATCGAGATACTCCCAGTCAGTCGGTTCCTGCTCATGTGTTTGTTTGCCTATACTCGAGAAGACGGTTTCCCTTTTTTGCGGCCCCTTCGAAAGCCGTGTGTACGCCTGATTGCGCACAATCCGATGCAGCCAAGGAAGGAAACGTCGGCTGTCCACCAGCGTTCCCAGGTGCAAAAAGGCGCGAATGAGAGCATCCTGAACGATGTCTTCGGCAAGAAAGGCTTCTTGTGTATACGACCGTGCATAGCCGTATACTTTGGAGCGATGACGCCTGACCAGCTCGCTAAACGCCTCCTGATCTCCGGCTTTTGCCTGCTCTACCAAAGCCTCGTCTTCTATCTGGGTGTGTTCCTCATGAGTCTTAGGCCTGATTATCAAGTGATCCATCGCAAAAACTCCTCGTGATTTGTTGATTTACTGTGTAGACTTCTGGTTCAGGGATTTTCTGACACGGGATGCGAAAAAAATTTTGGAGTTTTTTAACCGATACTTTTAGTTTAACAGAAAGGTGAAGTTCCTTATGATAGCAGAAGATTTATTTATGCTTTAGGCAACGGAGCTACGGATAAAGGTGATATGTATTTGCTAAAATGTTATGACATGTTCTGGTAATTAGAGAGCGCTGTGGCAAGTATTTTTGTCGCAGTGTTTTAGGAGGGTAGCATGAATAAATTTATTGGAGGGGTAGTATTTTCTCTTTTAACAGTGCTTATTTCTGGGTGCAATGAAACTCAACCAGTTAATACACCAATAGAGGCAACGCAAGAATCCCAAAAAGCACCTTCACAGATATGGATTCAAGCGTATTTGTATGGGTCAAATAAGCCACAACCCGAATTAATTGAAACCAGCCAAGATAAACAAATTTACAAATGGATAAATGAAGGGGAAAAAGACCAGCAAATTACAGTTAGTAAAATTGATCGAGTCTATCTCCTTCATTTTGAATTTGTGAAAGATGGCGAGATTGCAGAGAGTCAAAACTATTTGTATGCTATTACTACTGACAGTAAACTATATGCCAAACAAGTGGTAGTGAATGAAAAGTATAACTTTGATAAGTATGATAGTAGTAAACTTTCTATTTTAATAAATGAAGCAGGAATTGAAGGATGGCAAGAATTGAAGTCTGGTGTAATTAATAATGAAGTACTCCCCAACTAAGTTAATTGAACTCACTCTGTTTTTGCTCAGACAGGGTGAGTTCAAAAATAAAAGACAATCTATTAGGTTATTCATGGGTGTGTTTGTGATATATTGAAATAAATGTATGTATGTACTATAATTTCCTTCTGAATATTATTAGGGGGAGTAGAAATGATAAAGAAAATCTCTTCAGTTGCAATTATTCTTTCACTACTTATATTTGGTGTTTCTGATGTTGTTGACGCTAAACGTGGTGGAGGCGGGAAAAAGAGTCATAGTTCTTATAAAATCAGTAAAAGCAAGAAAAAATCAGTATCTAAACCTAAATCATCTCAAAGTAAACCAAAATCTAGTCAATCTGTGAAAAAGAAAACAGAAAATCAGAAAGATAGTAGTAATAACAAAACGAAACCGAAACAACAAGCACCTCTTCCTAAAGTCCTCTATATTGCTACAGATAAGGGATATGTTTTTGCAAACCCGAACGTAGAATCAAAAGCAATAACTTCGCTACCGAAGGGCACTCCTTTAACGCCGAAGAGCATGACAGGAGTATGGTATCAAGTTAGTTTTACCCAGAATAATCAGTTAGTATCTGGTTATGTTTCTAGCAATATAACCTCTACTTCTTTTATTCCTCTTGATACAAAATTACAAATTGATCAACCACAAAATGAGAATATAAGTAAGCCTCCAGTAAGCAGAGAGGTTCAGGATAGAATTCTTCAAGGTTATATTGAAATGTTTAAAGCAAAACCATCAGCAGTAGAACTTGTGGTTGGCAAAAACGGCGCAATAGCTTATGGACATCCGAATGATCGAAATAGTGCAGTTTTTGCTAATTTAAAAAATGGTACTGTCGTGAAAAGTGATTATCTATTTGCGGGATGGTATCAGGTGTATGTAACTATCGGCAATGAAGTAGCAATTGCATATGTTGATGGCAAGGATGTTTCAGTTAACACCCCGAAATAAAATACGCAATTTATTAGCAGACTTTGCTGAAAAGCGAAGTCTTTTTTTACTGGAATCTTTTTTTAGCTAGTACTGGACGATTGCTGCTGCTAATGGTAAAGACTGGGTACACGATGATTGGGGGCTATATCCATGAGGGAATACTTACGTAGTGCAAAGGGTGTCAAAAAACGAACCGACCGATTTGTAACAATTTCCACTCTCCCCTATAATGAACGTACAGGAAGAAAAAGGAGGATGGGAGTACATGAAGCTCATTTCTGTTGCAGGAGAAAGTGTGGCACCTGGAAAGGGTGGTTCACCGTCTGATACATTTGATCGTTCCATTTCTACGTGGCAAGAAAACGGCCAAGAAAAAACAATAACCGTTACCTATGTGCGTTATTTTGGCAAAGTGCTCGCTGAGCGGGGCATTTACGATGAAGAGGCAGAAGGTGTTCCTGTTAGCCATTTGGTAGCGACGCTGTTTTTAGAAAATCATCCTGAGGCAAAAGAAACCCGTCATTATATTAACGATACGGAAGCGTTCGTCGCGCTGTTTGAAGGCTTTTCCCTGACCAAGTGGAAAGAGCGTTATCCGCTGTAGGATACGAGAGTTACCGTTTTTAAAGTCAAAAGATTCTGATTCGCCAAAGACACATACAGGTAACTTTTGTAAGGGCATGCTAAGGGCAACCAATTATTGGAGGGAATTAGCATGTTTTCTATTTGGTTGCCACTGGTGATGACGTCTTCTGCACTTGTGTTTGGTGCAATACCTTCGCATGTCCCTGCGACTATGATTTCCTCGGCGGCGTGGATGGTTGCTGTACAGGAGTTTGACGCGTTTTTGCAGGACTGGAAAAAAGGGCAGACGCTTGCGAATCTGCGTCACCCGCTTTTTGACCTCACGGGAGTGTCAGCGGTGTCAGGAATGATGGAGATCATCCGTTTTTCGGGAGAGGCCCACGGACAAGCGGGAGAAATCACTCTTTCGTTTTACACACTGGAAGGCGACAAGGTCTTTTCGCCCCCAGGCTCAGTGTCTGTCGCGCGAGTCGATGGGAAGCGGCGGGAATTTCAGGTCACTGGCGCCATACCCCGGGTTTTGCGCGGGCGGACGGGTGTCGTACAGGTGACGTTTATGGGAGAAAAGCGGGCGTCGTACTTACTGAAGGTACGATTCTAGTGAAAATACGGGAGAGGAGGGGCTGCTGTTGATTGAGGTCAAGGATGTTAGCAAGCGATTTAAGGAAATCGCAGCGGTCCAGCATGTATCGTTTCGGGTCGAGGCAGGCGAGGTTTACGGACTTCTCGGCGAAAACGGTGCGGGTAAGACAACGACGATGCGCATGATGGCGACGGTTTTGAGCCCGACCGAGGGAGATATCGAGATTAGCGGGTTTTCCGTTCGGCAGCAACCGCTTGAAGTGCGCCGCAGAATCGGCATTTTGTTCGGGGGAGATGTGGGTCTATACAGCCGTTTGACAGCGCGGGAAAATATCGCGTATTTCGGTCGTCTATACGGTTTGGAGCAAGCGAGGCTTGAGGAGCGGATTCACAGTCTTAGCCGGATGCTTGAGATGGACGCTTTTTTAGACAGGCGAGTGGGTGCCTTTTCCCGGGGAATGAAGCAAAAGGTAGCGATAGCCCGGACGCTCGTTCACGATCCCGATGTCATTTTGTTGGATGAACCGACGACAGGACTGGATGTAACGGCTGCCACAATCTTTCGAAGAATGGTCGGAAAGCTGCAAGAAGAGGGGAAGACGATTCTGTTTTCCAGTCACAACATGGGCGAGATTAACAAGCTGTGCAAAAGAGTTGCGCTCATGCACAAGGGTAAGCTGCGGTTCGCCGGGGGCTTGGATGCTTTACGTGAGGAGTTTGGGACAGAGGATCTGGACGACATTTTCATGGCTGTCGTGGAAGGGAGCGAGGGCTGATGGGCTTACATGTCGTTTGGACCGTATTGAAAAAAGAGCTGATGGACTTGTTTCGCGATCGCAAGGCGTGGATGGGGACACTACTGGTGCCTCTGCTTGTCATTCCGTTCGTCTTCTTTTTACTGGGGACGTCGTATAGCAATGTGGAAAAAGAAGCGAGGGAGTACATCCCGTTAGCCGTTCAAGGATCATCTTCATTGATTGCTGTTTTGCAAAAAAATCCCGCTATACAAATCTTGGAACCGTCCAATCCGGAACAAGCACTGCAAGCAGGTCAGCTACGCGCTATTTTGACAATTCCTGCTGGCTTCGATGAAGAGATCGCGGCGGGTAAAACAGCGCAGTTATCGGTTGCTTATGACTCAACCAATCAAAAATCTGTCTATGCCCGTACGTTGATCGAGCAGACAGTAGAGGCTTACAGCAAGGAAGTCGTAGCGAAAAGGTTGAACCAAGCGGGCTTGTCTGAGCAGACGATTCAACCGATTGTCTCCACCTTTCAAAATACAGCCTCTGAGGAAAGGAAGTCGGGAGGGATGCTGGCTGGCATTATTCCGTTGATGTTGGTAGTCTCACTCGCATCCGCAGGAATGGCCGCAGCGAATGATCTCGTCGCTGGTGAGAAAGAGCGGGGAACGCTCGAATCGCTGTTGACGGCGCCGATTGCAGCCCAGCACATCCTCACGGCAAAGCTGTTGGCTGTCATGACGATGAGTACCATGGGGGCAGTAGCATCGCTAATTTCTGTCACCTTGGCCATGCGTCTGGGACCGATGGCGACGGAAGGAGATCATTTTACACTCGCGTTCTTCTCGCCTGTCACTTTGGTGGTGCTGATCGTGACTATTTTGTTGTTGGCGGCTCTTTTTGCAGGGTTGGAGCTAGTTTTGAGTACGATTGCCAAATCTTTTAAAGAGGGACAGACGTACATGAGTGCTGTCCTATTTTTGGCTATGGTCCCCTCGTACATGCTGATGCCAGTCAGTCCGGTCGACATCCCTGCATATTATTACGTGATGCCTGTGTTCAACGGCGTCGCACTGTCCAAGGAAGTGTTTTATGGCAAGGTCGACCCGATGCATGCGCTTCTGGGGATTGGCTCCCTGCTTGTCTATGTCGTTTTCACTATTTTTCTCGCGTCGCGCATATTCCGCAGAGAAGGAGCGGGGTTAAAGCACTGACCACGGAAATGAACCTGCCCTGTTGCTTCTTTTGTCGCTGTCATTTCGAGAAAGCTGGTGAAATGTTGTGAATCCGCGGTATGTCGGTGTGCTATATATTTTCGGATCGGCTGCTGGCTTTGGCGTCATGTCTATTTTTGCTGTGTACGCCTATGAAGCGGGTGTGTCAGTTTCGACGCTCTTGTTTTTGCGGTTTTTATTGGCGACTGCCCTGTTTTTTGGTTTGTTGCTCTGGCGCAAGGAGTCACTTCGCTTGGACAAAAGACAGGTGCTCGCGATGTTTTGTCTCGGCGGGATTTTGTACACGCTGCAATCCCTTAGCTTTTTCTCGGCGGTGCAGTACATCCCGACCTCAATGGCGGCCTTGCTGCTGTATACATTTCCGGTGTTTGTTGCCATACTGAGCTATTTCGTCGAGAAAGAGCGGCTGACGAAAAAGACTGTCATCGCCATGCTGATTACACTCGTCGGTCTTGGACTGGTGCTCGGCTTGTCATTTGGCGGGATTCAGCCAGTTGGCGTATTGTTGGCTCTTGCTGCGGCGCTGTTTTATTCCGTTTATATTGTGGTGGGGAATCGGGTGGTAAAAGGCGTTTCGTCCTATGTAACATCTGCGTACATCGCCCTGTTTGCTACTATTTCTACCTTTTTCATTGCGCTAAAAGACGGAGGGGTCGAACTGTCTTTTGCGGTGCAAGGGTGGTGGGCGCTTTTGGGGATCGTCATTTTTTCTACGGTGGTCGCCATCAGTTTTTTCTTCCGCGGCTTGCAACTGATCGGGTCAACCAAAGCGTCGGTGCTAAGCACGCTGGAGCCTGTTGTCACGTTTGGGTTTTCGGCGTTGTTGTTTGGCGAAGCGTTTAGCTTGCTTCAATTGTTGGGGGGATGTGCAGTGCTTGTCGGTGCTGCGCTGATTGTTTCGGGGAAAGGCGGGGAGCCAGAGCTGGCACCCATGCAGGCTTCTTCATAAAGCTATACCCAAAAGACGCTCTTGCTGTGAGGCTTCATGTGCAGGAGCGTCCATTCTATTTATGTGGCCTGATCAGGATTCGTGCATCTGTGACCGGATTAACCAGCCCGCACCGTACACACCCGCATCATTACCGAGTGCTGCCGGAACGATCTCTGTGGACTCGATAACGTAGGTGAAGGGAACGAAGCGTTTGAATGATTCGCGGATTCGGGAAAAGAGGAAATCACCTGCTGCGGCCACGCCTCCACCGATCATAAACTTCGCGGGATTGAGCACATTCGCCAAATGAGAGAGAGCGAGACCGAGATAGAGAGCCACTTGATCGATAATCGCGAGAGCCGCTGTGTCTCCTGCTACGGCTGCCTCGAGGACATCCTTCGCTGCAATGTTTCCTTTGGTGGCTAGTACAGCAGCAAGCGCCGGGCTTGATCCATTTGTAGCGGCAAATCGCCCTTCACGAATGATGGCAGTCGCCGACGTATATGTTTCGAGACAACCTGTTTTGCCGCAATTGCAAGGGGCACCGGTATCCGGGGTCATGGTGATGTGACCGATTTCGCCGCCCACACCGTTAATGCCATGGATGACCTCTCCATTCAAAATGACGCCTCCACCTACACCTGTACCGAGTGTAATGAGAACGAGGTCTTGTGCACCTTGGCCTGCACCTTGCCACATTTCCCCGAGGGCTGCGACATTGGCATCGTTGTCGACCGCTACCGGCAGACCTGTAAGGGCTTCCAATTTTTCCTTTAATAAAACGGGTTGGCGCCAGTGAAGATTCACCGCTTGGAAGACGATTCCCTTCCCGCCATCGACGGGTCCGGGTACGCCTACACCGATTCCGCATACTTGTGAAAGAGAATAGTCATGCTGGGCAAGAAGATCATGAGACATGTCTACGATTTTTTGCAAAATGCCATCCTCGCCGTCCGCAACTGGCGTCGGTTCTTGCATTTTTGTAACAAGCTCGCCGTCTGGCGTAATCAAAGCCATCTTGATTGCAGTGCCACCCACATCTACTCCCACGATGATCTTCTTCACAAGCGTCTCCCCTATCTCCCTGTTTTCCATCTTTTTCTATCTTATCACGCTATATGGAGCATAGCGATTCCCAAAAATGGCTATACAGGATATGATGGAAGAGAGTACCCCCGTGAGCGAGGGAAGGAAGAAGGGATCTGCCTTGAAACGAGCCAGATTAATCTACAATCCAAGCTCCGGCCGGGAGATCGTGCGTCGGCGATTGCCGGAAATCCTCGATTTAATGGAGTCGGCCGGATATGAAACTTCATGCCATGCGACCAGAGGGGAAGATGATGCGACAGAAGAAGCTGCTCGTGCAGTAGCTCGCGGTTTTGACGTCATCCTGGCCGCTGGTGGAGATGGAACCATATATGAAGTAGTCAATGGGATGGCAGAGCACAAAGCACGTCCATCTCTTGGAATAATCCCCTGCGGAACGAGCAATGATTTTGCCCGAGCGGTCGGTATACCGAAATCGATCACACGAGCAACGGAGATTATCACCAAGGGCAAGAAAAAACGTATTGACCTGGGACGCATCAATAACCGCTATTTTATGAATATCGCGGGTGGCGGCTCGCTGACGAATTTGACCTACGAGGTCCCAAGCAAGCTGAAAACGCTAATCGGACAAATGGCATATTACGTCAAGGGATTGGAGAAGCTGCCGTCGCTGCACCCGATCCGTGTTCGTTTGGAGAGCCGCAAAGAGGTGCTGTTGGATGAGGAAATCATGGTGTTCCTCATCGCCAATAGCCGATCCGTAGGCGGCTTCGACAGGCTCGCCCCAGATGCTGACTTGTCAGACGGCAAGCTGGATGTCATCGTCGTGAAAAAGATGAATATTGCGGAGTTTATTCGCTTGGCGACACAGGCAGTTCGCGGCGAGCACTTAAAAGACCCGAACATCCTGTATTTCCAGGCAGATTATATCAAAGCCACTTCGCCGGGCGGAGAGAAGGTTCAGCTCAATCTGGACGGTGAGCTTGGCGGACAGCTGCCTTGCGTGGTGGAAGCATTGCCGGGGCATATCGAGTTGTTCGTCCCGTAAGAAGATAGTAAAATGAATAGCAATAGCCGTGGGGATGCCGCTTTTCGCTGTGCATCCCTGCATGTTTCCTGGAGCGAAAACGAAAACCTATAGAGCAAGATAAAAGGAGCAATAGATAGTGGCGAAGACAACAAAGAAGCGGCGCGGTCCGCACCCGACAGCCAAAGTGGAGCTGGACGTCCCTGTACGTGTCGGACAAACCGTGGAAGTGGAGATAACCGGACTGAACCACGAAGGAGCAGGAGTCGGCCGGATTGAAGGATATACGCTGTTCGTGGATGGCGCACTTGCAGGAGAGCGAGTTCATGCGCGTGTCGATCATGTAAAGAAAAACTTCGGCTTTGCCAAGCTGACAGAAGTAGTAGAAGCGAGTACCCATCGCTTCCAGCCGCCCTGTCCGCTGTACGACCGTTGCGGAGGCTGTTCGTTGCAGCATCTCGCATACGAGGAGCAACTGCGACACAAGCAGCAAATCGTGCGGGACAACCTGCGGCGCATTGGCGGTTTCCAAGTCGAAGGGGAAGGCGCGATTACCGTTCACCCGACACTCGGCATGAGCGATCCATGGCGCTACCGCAACAAGGCACAAGTACCGATCGGCGAGGAAAACGGGGCATTGGTCGGCGGTTTTTACGCGGAGAAATCCCACTCGATCATCGACATGAACGAATGCCTCATTCAACATCAGGTGAATGATGAAGCGGTGGCAGTCGTGAAGCAGGCGGCGACCAAGCTGAATATCACGGCATATGACGAGGTTCGCCATTCAGGTTTGCTCCGTCATGTGGTTGTAAAGGTGGGCGTCAAGACGGGGGAAGTCATGGTCGTGCTCGTGACGACAGAGGAGCAGATTCCGCAACGCGATCAGCTGGTGGAAGCGATTCGTACACAGGTCGCTGGTGTGACGAGTATCGTTCAGAACATCAACCCGGACAAGACAAACGTTATTTTTGGCAAAAAGACCGTGACGCTCTGGGGCAGTGACGTAATTTACGATTATATTGGGTCGATCAAGTTTGCCATTTCGGCGCGGTCGTTTTATCAGGTCAATCCTGCTCAGACCGAGGTGCTGTACAACAAGACGTTGGAGTACGCGGGTGCGACTGGTACGGAGACGGTTATTGATGCTTACTGCGGTATCGGGACGATTTCGCTGTTTTTGGCGCAGAAGTCCAAGCATGTGTACGGCGTGGAGATTGTGCCGGAAGCGATTGCGGATGCGAATCGGAATGCGCAGCTGAATGGCGTGGAGAATGCGACGTTTGAGGCGGGGCCTGCGGAGGTTGTCATTCCTGCCTGGAAAGAGAAGGGCATACGGGCGGATGTGATTGTGGTTGACCCGCCGCGCAAAGGCTGTGATGAGGCGTTGTTGACGACGATTTTGGAGATGAAGCCGGAGAGAGTGGTTTATGTTTCTTGTAATCCTTCTACGTTGGCGAGGGATTTGAAGGTGCTGGCGGAGAGGTATGAGGTGAAGGATGTGCAGCCGGTGGATATGTTTCCGCATACGGGGCATGTGGAGGCAGTCAGTTTGCTGGTGAAAAAATAGAAAACAGAAAGGTGGCTAAACCTCTTGATACTTCTAGGGTTTAACCACCTTTTTTACTTATTTCATGAAGATTCTACTTACTTGAAATAAGGCATTGACCACATACAGATGCTTAATGGACTTTTTTTGTTAAGGCTCTGTTATCTTTAATTGTTGTTTTTCATTATTAAACTAACGGGCAGTTTACTGCAACATTCCATAATTTGTAACGTCCTGATTTATGGGGTTACCAGTTACGAAGCACAAAGCGAGTGAGAAGATATGCGAGGTCTTGAGTTTGCAGCAGAACATATCCAGAAGGTTACATCATAATAAGCGTGACAGCGAGGTGCTAAAGTTAACATTGGAAGGCGTGACTTTAGAGCAAGCCTTTCCTATGATTTTGGTTGGCTCTGTTTTGATGGATGGAGATAGTAGGCTGCAAGCGCTG
This sequence comes from Brevibacillus sp. BD137, assembly GCF_041644655.1. Taxonomy (NCBI): domain Bacteria; kingdom Bacillati; phylum Bacillota; class Bacilli; order Caryophanales; family Paenibacillaceae; genus Brevibacillus; species Brevibacillus sp. BD137. Next base: position 133,244 of record NZ_JAOTNO010000010.1, read on the forward strand.
GCAATTTTATCCGAAAAATATAAACAGCTTAGGAGGCGGTAATGCATGAACTCGCTAACGAAAGAAACGGTAGATGAATTATTGGCAGCAATGGACGCTTATAAAGTAATTGCGCAAGAACTAATCGACAAATTAATATTGGAAACGAATCAGCCTGAAAAATCAGAGATAATAAAAGGAAGTTACTACTTAATTTCAAATGCGGAATTACTAAACGATGGAGAACATTTAACCGGTAATTGGTACTTTGATGTTCATGGAGAACATTGCATGTTTGAGAATTTAGACACTGGACAAAAATTGGAGGTTTCTCTCGGGAATACAGACGATATTGGAAATGTTGATCCCTACTTTTTTTATGACTTCTTGAAATCAACTGAGAATTTTAAACACTTAATTCAACATTTTGAAAATCCATTTGGTGATATGTTGAATTTTTTTGAGGTATTAGAAAAGAGAAAAATACTTATGCATATTCACGGTGTTGAATACAGAAAGATTCTTCAGAATGAAAAATAATTTTGGTTCGTGAATAAGAGGACGTTAGACGAAGGGTGTTGATTAATTACGAAAAATCCAATAAGCAATGAAGCTGAAAGTGCAAAAAGCCACAATTATACTTCTGCTGAACGACGATAAGTTGTCTAGAGCTTTGAACACTGTTGATAAATTGTTGACGAATTGCTTCAGCAATACACAGACTCTAACAAAATAGAAAACCCAAATAAATAAGGATATTGCTATATAATTACAGTTTACATCAAAACCACTCCTGTTCCCGCATACTGGGCATGTGGAGCGTGTGGCACTGTTAGAGAATAAGAACAAATAGTGGATACGGATTGGCGTAGCAGAGGGACTTCCTCTGCTTTTTTGTCTGTTAAACGTCTCTAACTTACAAAAAAGCCGAGAGCTTAGTCCCAGCTTTTTGGCAGTCATGCATTAGTCATCCGATTCATCCTGAAGGCGCACTATAAAAGGCGTCCTTTTTTCTTACTCTTCCTCCTCAATGGGTTGATCCCAAAACTCAATTCCGTCATGTTCAATAAGTTGTTCCAGCAACTCTGTGAACGTCAGGTCTATGTCGATAGTATCGTCTGGTAGTATCGATCCAACCCATGTAAGGTAACCTTTGCCACTATGTATTCTGTCTTGATCCACACATATACAGCTATTTGAGATATCGCTCCAAACGATAGGATAGTAAGAATGGTCGATGCTGTAGGCTTTCCAGTACCCAATGACGAGTTCGGTACTTAGCACATCATAACCCCCAGAGTTATGCTTGGCGCTCTTGAATAGTGTTGCACTTTCGTAGTGGTTTAAAAAACTGACGTAGTCCTCTGGTAACTCAAACGATTTTAATTTCTCTTTTGTGTCTGTGATAGACTCGTTCGAGAAGTAGAATGTAAATTGATATTTCTCGTTTTTGATATGCACGTTCTCGTCCACACTTGTCTTCCTTCCCCTGATCTTACTAATGAGGGCTTCAAAAGGATTACTCACAGGATCCCATCCTTCAATGAGAATAGGGACTGTCAATTGAATGACAGACCAATTTTACATTAATTTCTTCGATAACTCCTCCACCAGTCAGTGACATCATCATGATACAGGATGTAAGAGTTGCTGTTCGGATATCTGAGAAGAGGAATCAAATTACTCATTTCATTCGGGCGGCTCTTTTATTGTCCTCTACAGAGCATGTATAGGCTTCTAATTAGACCCCACCCAGTGCCGAATGATTTACATTTTAATGTTGCGGCAGAGTGTACCCTCGTTTGCTCCGTACCAAATTATTTAAGAATTTGTTGTACGCACAAGGTCCTTTCTTAAAGTTACGCGCAGGATAGTTCAAAAGTTTTCGAGAATACCCTATATATGGGATTGTTTACGAAGTTCGTGAATAAGACGTTATGCGCCATTACCGGTAAATAGTAAAGATAATATTTAAGGAGATAATTTATGAAAGGTAAGATACTCTTATTACTTTTTATTACGATAATGTTGTCATCTTGTCAAAATATAAGTCAATCGACTATTTTGAACAGCGAAACTAAATCAATAATGAATTCTGAACTGCCTCCTGATGTAGTGAGTACAGGTAATGGAACAGAATCGAAAGAAATAACTGAAGGTCGATCAGATCCTTCTAACAATGAAGTGTTATCCATGAACATTGGGAACTATGATTTGACTGGAGAATTTTATGATGAAATGCTTCGAAATCCTATCGATCATGATTATGAAGTGGAATTTAATGAACTTCAAAATTCCAAAGAGATAATTACAACATTGGGATGGGGGGCTTTGGAAAGCAAATATACAGAGATTTGGGATAAAGAGTTGAATCAAATATATAAAAAGCTTCTTTCTAAGTTGGATAGAGAACCAAGAGAAGCACTAATTGAATCGCAGAAAGAATGGTTACAGTATCACTTAAGGGAAACAAAATTTGTAGAGAAGACATTTATTGATAATCGTTACCTTGGATCACAAGGATCGGTAAGCCTAGGCAGGGTTATACGGGAGAGAATTAGGGAAAGAACAATCCAATTATTTGAATATCGATATTTGCTAGATGGTGAAGTTGAGTTTTTATACCAAAGTAAAAAATAGAGTTGGAATCTTGATCAAAGGTTTTTAGGTGATGCTTCGAAGACAGTAACGGCGCATAACACTGGGGCTACCACCCCTACTGTCTACTCGTCACATGTGGAGTGCTGTACACTGTTAGTACGGAAAAATGAAAGCAAGAAGCATTGGTGTCTAGACCCTTCCTAAATGTGGAAGGGTTATTTCGTTGGAAAAGCATTCCCCCTACGCTCGCCTCGTAACAAAGGTTAAACATCCCTAGTTAGCATAATTTTTAATCCTAATTTACCTACCTTCGTTTTCTTATATTTTCCTGAAAATATTTTATTTTCAAAAAAATCAAAAGATTGTTGACAGTCAGAAAAATACAAGCTATCATTACCAGTATATACCATACATTCGCGAATATGGTATAAATACAAATTTATCGGAGGCATTATTATGAAAAAAATTACTGTGCAAAAAACCGAGCCTGTAAAATTGACTTCAGTTGCTAACACAATGTACGACTGCACATGTATGGAAGCATAAAGATTTGTCAGTAACATGGAAAAGTGGGGCATTTTTGCCCCTCTTTTTCAATTATGAAGATAGCATGACAACATCCGGGAGGAAAGTCATGAACGAAAATCGGATGATCCAATTACACCCGTTAACATTTCTGGAGGATAAGCAAGGAGTCCTGATTGGGCGGTTTGGGACGGATACGTTTGCTGTTTTTCCTGAGGATGGAGCAGCACTTGTACGAAAACTGCAAGAGGGCATGGGGGTTGCCGAAGCGCATTCCTGGTATCAAGATACCTATCACGATGAAGTGGACATGGATGATTTTTTGCAGACATTGCGTGACCTGACATTTATTTGTGATGTTGAGGAAAAGGAAACGAAAGCGCAGAAAGTATCGGGGCAATGGTTGGGTAAGCTAGCTTTTTCCCCACTTGGTTGGCTGATTTATGCTGCCATCATAACCTGTGCCTTGTGGTTGTTATACCAATATCCACAGATTCGTCCGGGTCGACAAAGCATCTTATTTTCCGAATACGCCATGGTGATTTTTCTTGGCATGACGATCGGTCAGATTCCAGGGATCTTGTTTCATGAAATGATGCACATGCTTGCCGGACGAAGACTGGGTATCCCGTCAGAACTAAGTATAGGCAGAAGAATGTACTTTTTGGTCTTCACTTCTTCCATGCCAGGTATTTGGGGATTCCCAAAACGAAAGCGTATTCTTCCATTTTTAATTGGAATGTTCGGTGATATTTTGTGGTATTCCTTATTGGTGATCGTTGCTGGTGCAATTTGGATAAATACAGGTGAGAAGACAATCATAGCTGCCTATTGTATGGGACTAGCATTTACAACACTGTTGCGTTTCTTCTGGCAATTTTATTTTCATCTTCAAACAGATATCTATTATTTAATGATTACGATGTTGGGGTGTGTAAATCTTCAGGAGGCTACACGTTCCTATTTGAAAAATATATGGTATGGACTAATTGGAAAGAAGAACAAGATGGTCGATATGTCCAAGTATACGGAACGGGATCAGCAGGTAGCGAGATGGTACAGCTTTTTTTACGCAACTGGCTGGATGATGATGACAGGAATGATACTCTATATGATTCCGGTCGCTATTCAACTTTTAACGAATATTTTTCTCTCCATATTTACAGGAGAAGATATGAAATTCTGGGATTCCGTTGTTTTCTTGTCTATAACGGGAGTTCAGTATGGAATTGTATTTTATCTATACCTAAAAGAGCGTAGAAACAAAAGGGAAATTCGGAATTTATCAATGGAACAGAGGGGATGAGTCGAAATGAAACAATCGATTACACACCAATGGCTGATTGGATCTCGACGCAGCGACCGAGAAAAGAAGTACTTGGAAGAGCAATACTCCACATGTTATGTCAGCAATTGTCATCGCAATCTCCGAGGACCCTATACAGGTACTGGTGACCTTCTGCGCCAGATTATTCCGGAAGCTTATTCGAAATGGCCAGACTTGATTTTATCACACTGCATCGAGATCTTATCCATAGCACCAGAACTGAAAGCAGTCATTCCTGCTAGTGTAGAAACACTTACCTCTCTTGCTATTCCGAAAGAGAGAACACGTTATTATTCGAAATTGCGTACACTTCGCATGTCGAATGGTTTGATCGATCTTTTATTGGCATTAGCGAATCGGGAACGAATGGGAAAATTGACCCTGGTTTTTGAAAATGTGCAGGCCTGTGATCAACTTGATGCAGAATTTATAAGTACACTTCTGCGTCGTGCGAAGTCTGACCTGATTCAGGTGATCGTAAGTTCAAGTGAAATAGCCGAAAAGGAAGCCCTGAAAAAGGCGTTACAAACGTATACGGAGCCTACTATTATTCTTTCTGATATCGAACAAGATAGGGGGATAGTAAATCTATCTGACGAACAGCGACTTGAGCTAACGAAACGATACATATTTTCTGACTGCACATCAGATTGTGAGCAGGAATTGCTTGCCTATGAAGCAACTCCTATTGAAATTCGTCAGAGCCTTCACGAAGAGCGGGCAGAATCTCTTAGAAAAGAAGAGCAGTGGTCACTGCACTTAGGCGCCATTCCGTTTCATCTGGAGCGCGGTACTTCTGAGAAATCAGCAAGCGAAGCGTTGTTTAAAGCAGTTAGTTATAGCATTAACATGGGTTTTTACGATGCGACTATCGATATGAGCCTACGTGGCCGGAAACTGACGAATTGGAGCAGCGAATTTGATAATAGCCGGTATTTTACAATGAAAATGGCTACGTCTCTGGCTGCATTGGGTGAAACTGATAATATACCGGCGCTTTTAGGAGAAGTGTACGCAAACACGGATGATTTTAGAGTTCATATGCAAATTTCATATGGATTTTCGATGTACTATACGAGGCATCACCGACAACGAGAACACGAGAAGGCGAGAGAATGGATACAAAAAGCCATTGATTTAGCAGAATTGATTGAAGATGAAAAAGAACGTGCATTTCAACAAGTATTTAACCAAAATGGATTGGCTTTAGTAGAGTTACATATGGATAATCCTGAAGAAGCGCTTCGATTGGTTACGGAAGGATGGCAAAGATTAAATCAGACTCTTGCTCCTGATGAACATATGTTGCATCGCTCGGTGTTGCTTCATAATAAAGGGCTGATTTACGTAGCTTTAAAAAGGTTTGAAGAAGCAGCTGAAACATTTAGCCAAGTGATACAGATTGACTCCAATTATCCAGAATATTACTTTGATCGTGGAAACCTTTATAGCCGAATGGGGCGAATGGATGAAGCCATTGAAGATTATAACCAAGCGATAAAGCTTAGTCCTCCGTTTCCAGAGGTTTATTTCAATCGAGCTACTGCCTTCAATCGTCTTGGAGATGTGGAGAAAGCAATGGCGGACTATGACTACTTGCTTGATATAGAACCCGAAAATCTTGATGGATTACTTAACAGAGCTACATTATTGTATCAAATGGAGAAATTCGAAATGGCCCGAAAAGATGCCCAATTCGGTTTAGAAATAGAGCCTGATCATGCGCGGCTCCTGTGTACACTAGGTTTAATTGAAATGTCGGATGGTAATAATGATCAAGCACTAAAAACGTTTACCGCTGCCCTAAACAAGGATAGGGAAATGATGGCCGCTTGGACAAATAGGGCTGTCCTGTACTATGAGATGGGGGAGTATGACAGGGCCATAGCTGATCTAACTGAAGCTATTGCACTAGAGAAAAATGCAACCGTCCTTTACAACCGTGCATGGGTCTATGAAGCACAGGAGGAGTGGCAATTATCCATTTCCGATTATACAGAGGCCTTAGCGTTTTCTGATGCAGACGAACAAGATATTTACTATCGGAGAGGTTTGTGTTTTATCAAAATGGGTGATAGGGAACTTGGCACGGAAGATTGGAACAAGCATCTCATGTTTGGAGAATCACCGCATGTGGATGAAATGATGCAACTGTTACCCTCCCTGTTCGTTTCGAAATAATGAAATATTTTGTGGACAAAGGACTCCCCATTTTGGGTTGCACCTTTTCCCCTGCATAGGAATAAGAAAAAGAAAAACGGCTGAAGTCCTCGATAAAAAGGATTTCAGCCGTTTCTTCTCACAACTACTTAAATGTAATACCACCCGTTGGGTTTAATGTCGTTCCGCCAATTTCAACTTTAATTTCACTAGATAATGGGATGTTGTACTCATCAATAACGGTTCTCCACCACTCCCAAGCAAGGCCGGTACATTCTTTCGCAAAAATCCTTATGTTTTTTGCATTAGGTGGCAGAGGAATCACTGTCGTGAAAGGAGCTGTTCTATCTTGGTTGCTTCCTTCCCACGTTTTATGTGTGAGTACTTCTTCCCCATTTTTATCATAGGAAACCTCATCCCACGATACATCAAATTGAGCGACATACCAGCCATAATGGCCAAGCGATATTTTACCTTTCGAATATTCGGTAGCGGTAGTCTCAATATAATCTGTATTGTTATGAACGGCAGCAATGGCATTATCTTTTAAGAAAACACTGGTATAGGAGATTGGATATGCTGGGTTCTTCAGGCTAAATTCCGCATTATCTTTGATGATATTCCGGATTTCACTAAAGTCTTTCGTAACGACCTTGTTATGCTCTTGTGAATCTCCGCCTAATACTACAGCTGTAAAGGAACTGTCTTCAAAGATATCCTTGTACTCGGCATTCGTTTCTACATTGCCAGTATTCTGAAGCAAGGATTTAAATGCTGCTTTTACGTCTTTGCTCTTAGAGGTTGTTTCTAATTTCACATAAATGGTTCTACCATATGCGACATTTGATACCATAACCGGTGGGGATTGATCACTGACCCCTTTGCGTTTCAAATCTTTAAAAGTAACACTATCATTAAAAAGATCGGATGGATCGTTAGGCAGTTCCGCATTTACCGTATAAAATATTTGTTTATAGGCCGCCACCATCACTTTTTTCTCTCCATTAGCAATCGCGTTAAAGTCAATTCCTAATGTAGAATCAAGATATTTCGCGTTAACATTCAGAGCACTTCCGATTTGAGATTTGCTATAAACCATTGATTCTGCATACTGCAATCGAGCAGGTAGAGTATGTGTTGCTGAATACTCATCGCTCCATTTAGACACAAGCTCATCTACTGCTCCAGACACATTCCCGTATGTTGGGTTATCCACAGTAATGGAATTTTCTTTTTTCAAACCTGGTAAATCAATACTAATCGTCAAAGGTTTTCTTGGTACTAGTAATACACTCGGTTTATTTTCTGCAAAAGCTTGATTGGCAAGTTGTAATGCACCTGGGTACGTGCGATTAGCCATAGAATCAATAATGGAAATATCTACTGGAGAAGTGGAAAGTGACTTTTTCTTGCGTTCTACGACGATAAACTTACCATGTGGATTGAGAGCTTCTTTTGGAACAAAACTATCTATCTCATCTCCACTTACTGCTAAAACTTCGTCATTATCATAGTCCAAGTCTGCTATACCGGTATTAATGTCATCGGCGTTACTTGTTTCACTGACTTCACTAGAATCAACCGCTTCGGCAAAGGAGATAACTGGATAATTTACAGTAGCGAAAATAACAGATAAACTAGCGAGTACTTTTAAAATTCTAGTATGATTTCGAATCCTCATAAGATATTCCCCTTTGAGATGTGAGCATAACGCCAATAATTATACTCCCATTAAATATATTTTTTGGAATACTAACTATATCGGTAGTTTCCGAAAGAATCGTTAGACTGAACCAGAATTCCTCTAACCCCAAATAAGATCCGCGAATGATTTGATAATCCAAATGCTTAGAACAATAGCTATGTATTCAAGAATAATGAATTTCCAAGTAGTATGATGCCTACTTAACCCGTACCTAAACAAACTGAAAAAGAATATGCCTCCAGCAATTTCAAGCAGCTCTATGTAACGAAAGACGGATTCGCTCATATACCTTTACCACCCCTTTATCGCCAAATTATACCAAATGGAAATTCACGACTCCTTACGTTTTCTTATCCCGTTCAAATTATGTGCGTTTTAAAAGAGGGACTCAGTTGAAGTGTAAACTACCGTTCGATTAGAACGGCAATTTGGGTGAGTAGTTACGGTCATCTCTACATGTGCGATTAGTAGCTTGATTTTAAATTAGTTATGGAGATAAAGGGTTGATCAATCGTATGAAACGAGAGGGAATGGCTGGGAGATTACAAAAGTTTCAATTATTGTACGCAGCATAAATAGGCTGCACATTAACGACAAAGATCGTGCAGCCCATGAAATCGCGCGACAGGTTAAATATACCCGGGGCTTGTGTTCCTAAATTCAAAGGATGCGTATCTTATGCATCGAATCGTTGTAAAAGAGCCTTAGCATGTAAATGCAATAATTAACCGTAGATCAAATCCAGTTCGTCTCCAAGTCCTCCCCGTCCATCTAAAGCCTGCAATTGATCTAGGGCCTACAAAAACGGGGAAAAACCAGAACTGCTCACCATTTACAAGCCAAAGATACGTAAAACGGAACATGCAACCTTCTATTGCCCTCGGATCAATTCTAAAGGGAGCGGGTTGTGGGGGGATGAACGATGGAGGAGGAGTTAGCGGCTGTGGTACTTGCTGTGCTCCTGGCGGCTGACCCGGAGGTGGCCCTAGAGGCGGTCTAAATGCCATTAAAAATCACTCCTTTTACAATGAATTCTCAACATTGTATGTTCAACCGAAAAACAATGATTGGGCAGACCACATAGCCAATATTTATAGTGGTCCACACGAGCATATAAAAAAACTGCCCCTTTCTTCGCTTGGGGCAGTGTAATGTCTGGGCTGTTTTCGTCCATAACATTAAAAAGTATTATATACATTTATACATTCTTTCGCGGTCGGCTCATAAAAACAATGAAGCCTGTATCTTCCTACGTGTGGCTGATTATACCAGGTCGGCGGACAAGGCAGGGGATTTTGCGCTGTTCCCGGACGAAAATACCAGAGGGAGAATTTGCCAGGCCAATGGCGCTCCCCATTCACAGCCCGTCGTGCCAGACGGCGTTCTTTATCTCTAGACCTTTGGTAGAACATACCGTGTTGCAGAGCTTCAAACGCATGCGGCTGGTTGATCATTTGAGGAATTGTCCGTAGTCCTTTAAAATCGGAGCAATTCGCTCTTATTCGATTGATTCCAACATTCCCCACAAGGAGCATACCCATTTCGCCTTCACCTACAGCTTCGGCTCGAAGCAACCTTGCCAACATGTCAATATCACTATTCCTGGCTTTTACGACTGCCATCGGCTCACCCCTTTAGAGTGTTCTAGGCATATCATATTGTAGATGAAGCGAATATGTTACGCTTCAAATCGCTCTATAGAGTAAATACTAATCGGTGGACATACATCCCGTTTTTTTTCATACGTGGTTAGAAAGTTATTACTCATCCAATTGTGATGGAAACTGGGAGCATAGTGATGGAATAACGATCTATACGATTGATAATCCAGGATGGTCGATAAAGATTAACCTAAAAGAAACGCCCTTGGAGAACAAGAGACCCTTTGAGAATTATGTTGTAGATAGAACCGAGAATGATTGGGTACATTGCAGATTGAAAGACGGATGTTTTGAGGCATTTGGTGGTCCGAAAAACCTGAATGAAATACTTGCGTTTTTTAAGCAATGGGTAGAGAGCTAGCGAATACAGCACGCAAGTAAGAGGACTGTCTTAAGTAGAAATTGATCTTCTACCTAAGACAGTCCTCCTTGTTTGCTTCAAAGTCATCCGCCCTTATGTCCAAAGGAGCTGTACGGCGTCAAGCGCAGGAGGTCTTCCTGTCTTTTTGCCAATTTCGATAGCGGGATCCGGTATGCCATTTCGATAATTTTGCTTGCGACCTCAGCGCCGTTGGTAGGGATAAGGCTAAATCTTTTTTGAATGACCTCTTTATTTGCTAACACATACTCAATCTTTGGTACAATCTCTTCCGGTTCGTGGATTGATACCTTATCACTGTTGACTATTTCTCTTAGCATATCTATTTTTTGCTCGCGTTCTGCATCATCCGGCGGAAGGAAAAGCAATGGGGTTCCTGTAGAGATGCAATCTCCTAAAATGCCCATGCCCGGTTTGCTAATGACCAGACTGGCCGCCTGTACAAGATTTTTGCCATTCGGAATGAGCGGGGCTTTGATGATTCTTTCATCGAACTGGTAATCTTCATCTGCCAATTGCCCAGCGACAACAAATCGATAGCGGCCAGCAAGTGAGTTTATTTGATCATACCACTTCACGATCTGTTCATAACGGTTAGCGAGTCCGCCGCCCATGTGAACCAGAATAAACGACTCGTTCTGCTGAAGGCCTAGCATGCGTCGCACTTCTTGTGGGGATTGGCTGATTTCTCTGGTGATTAAAGGAATAGGGATATAGATGCAGTTCATTTGCGGATGGGTCTGCTTAGGCGGTATAAGGTTCATGTGCAAAAAGATATCGGATTGATTGGCGATTTCTACAATGCGATTTTTGTATTCCCGCATCGGAGCAGAATCATTAGTACCGATAATAAAGTCACTGTGGTAGAGGGTCACGAGCTTTGTGTTTCCACCGACTTTCCCCTCACTGCGAAATCGAGGCACATCGGAGCGCCAATCATTTATTAATAGTGTGGTTTGTTTACCATCCTCGAATTTTTTAGATTTAAAGGCTTTCAATTGGATGTCATTGTGCAGGTTTTTCGATAAATAGCCATGTGTTTCACGAAAAGCAAACACGTGAATAGGAAGATGGTGTTGCTGCAATTTTTCCGATATGCTAATGCATCTACCGAGATGGCCCATCCCTCTGCCAACCACAAAGGAGATCATATTTCATCACCCTTTTAAATAGGTACTTTCTTTGTGCCTAGTCTGAAGCTTGGACAAATTACCCTCATACCGCCACTTATGGGATAAGGTCATTGCCGAATTCGAGTCGCTCTTACAGCTTATATATTTTATGGGGATGGATGGAACATGCTCTAGTCGTATAACGGTTTTCTGATCGAACACAGAAAAAAGCGGCATCAGCGGAGGGGTGCAGCTGTGAATTGTGCTCCCATCTAGAAATAATTAGGTATTTTCATCACACAAACCAACGCTGTCCATGAATAGTGTGTATATATAGCTCAATTAGGATATGGGGTGGGAGAATAGTGGGCACGATTCATATTGTAACAGCCGTTAATGATGGTTTTGCTGTACATCTCGCAGTCATGTTATATTCCCTTTTTGAAAATAAGGTTTCGAAAAACCCAGTCATCGTTCACGTTATTGACAGTCAAGTCTCTGGGAAAAATAAATCCATCTTAACGAAAACTGTGAAACGATTCCATGCTCAAATTAAATATGTCACTATTGATCCGACCCTATATGATGGATTCCTCGTCCGTGATCATCTTACGCAGGAAACCTATCATCGAATTTCTATTCCAGACCTGCTGGACAAAGAAGTTGAAAAAGTGATTTATTTGGACAGTGATATCGTTATTAAAAAAGACATCACTCCATTATGGAACACAAAAGTTGATCAATATTACCTTGCAGCGGTGATGGATTCTTGGCAAGGATTAAACAAGCTGAGACATGCCGATCTGGCTATTCCGGATGACTGTGATTACTTTAATGCAGGAGTATTAGTCATGAATTTGAAAAAATGGAGAGAGCATAACATCACAAAAAAGATTATGGATTACATGAAAAAGAACCAAGGTATTATTCGTTATCCCAGTCAAGATCCGATGAATGCGATTCTTCATGATAATTGGCTTCAACTTGACACAAAGTGGAATTATCAGTCCAAACATCTTTATAAAAGCAACCTGCGAATAGATCCGGCCATTATTCACTACACAGGGGAAGATAGCAAACCGTGGTTGAGTAAAAAGCACCCGCTTCGAGAGGAGTATTTTAAATATCTTAAAAAAGTAAAGAAGTTAAACTCCTTGTAGGACCGGGCTTTCGGGCTTTGTTAATTAAATAATATGGATGGAAATCCCTTCACATGGAGAAATGATGGCTGGAGGGATTTTTGCGTTTAAAAAACTCGTGGGTGTACAAGCCGGTTCCTGAAATCATTTGGAATATAAGGATTTATGCACAATACTAAACATCTTCATATAAAATATTGAACAAATTATGAAATATTTGGATTTTACCCATTTTCTCCAGTCGTCTAACCTATAATGAAATGGAAACATTTTCTAATTGGATATTCTTTTGGAGGTGGAGTGAGTGGCACGCGTATTGTATGTTACGATTCCAGCAGATGGTCACGTGAATCCTACATTGGGATTAGTGAAGCAGCTAGTCGACAACGGAGAAGAAGTCGTCTATATGTGTTCAGAAGAATATCGGGATAGGCTCGCCAAGACTGGGGCGCAATTCCGTGCTTATCAAAAGGATGAACAAGTATCTCGTGATTTAGGTTTTAACCCAACAGAATTCAGACATCCTCTTCATTTCAACGATTTTATGCTGCGAGGTATTATTGAACCCCACATTCCGGAGATTCTCAGGCAGATAGAAAACGAATCATTTGATTACCTGATTTTTGACTCCTTGTTTGGGTGGGGAGGCGCGATTTTAGGGGAGAAGTTAGGAATCCCGACGATCTGCTCCGTGACCAATTTCGCCTTTGCTGAACCGCTCAGCCAAATTGTCGAAGTGCTTGAGGCAAGTGATGATGTCGATGTGGATGCACTTTATGAACGAGTGACGCAGACTGCACAGAGCATCGCACGTGTATGCAACGTAGAGGTCCCTGCCATTGAGGATATTACCCGTCAGTATGGGGACATGAAGATTGTCTTTACCAGCCGTGAATTCCAGCCAGATGCTGACAAACTGGACGATAGCTACATTTTCACAGGACCGTCAATTATTTCGCGCCCTGATTCTCCTTCGTTTCCGTTTGAAAAGCTACGTGCTTCATACGATAAGGTCGTATACATTTCCATGGGCAGTATTTTGACCAAAGATGTGGAATTGTACAAATTGTGCTTTGTAGCCTTTCAAGATATTCCGGCTCAATTCGTACTATCTTGCGGAAGAGAAACGGAGCTGGAGTCTCTTGGAGAACATATTCCACCTAACTTCATCATTGAACCGTACGTTCCGCAACTGGAAGTGCTCCAGCAGGCTGATGCTTTTATTACACATGCTGGCATGAACAGTACGAGTGAGGCTCTCTATTTTCATGTGCCCCTCGTCATGATTCCATTAAGCTCCGATCAGCCGATTGTGGCAAAGCGGGTGGAGGAGCTGGGAGCGGGTATGATGTTAAATAGGGGGAAGCTCACACCGACATTATTGAAGGATGCTTTGCTGCAAGTTTTGAACAAATCGACCTATAAAGAGCGCGCGATACAGGTAGGGGACTCTTTGCGTAATGCTGGCGGATACCAAGAAGCTGCGAGATGTATCATGTCTTTGTATTCCGTGCCGAATTAAAAATGAAAAGCTTCTTGCCTCATCATCATGAGCGGCAAGAAGCTTTTTTACTATAATTTTTTCGCTCTCCACACTTTTTTCGAGGAATTTATATGTGAGAAGGGGGTGTTATTCATATGATGTAGTGCCATAATAGAAGGATGATAGTCAGAAGGAGATAGATTTGATGAATAATATTGTTATCAAAAATGAGTTTCCTCCGAATTTTGAGGAATTAAAAAAGGCTGCCAATCGAACGTCTAATTGGAGAGAGCGTTTAGAGGCTGTTGAAGAATTGGGTCAGTGGAAGCATGAAGAAACAATGAGATTACTGACGAGAATCATGGAAAACGATACGGTGTACAAAGTGCAAGAAACTGCTTTTCAAAAACTGAAAGCATTTGGGGAAGGTGCTCGACTACCTGCTCAGAAAAAAGGCGACTTGATCAAAGGCGCAACGAAAGCCTTGGTAAGAATTAAGAAGAGCTTGCCAAAAGGTCATACATTCGAGGAATTCAAAGAGAAACTGCAAAAAATGAGAAGCGATATCTATGATACGTACGAGGGAGAAAAAGGTGCTGATTTTGATCAGTGGCTTGAAAACACCTGGGCGTCGTTATAGACAGAGCAGTAGAGATGGAATGAGTGGCAAAGGAAGGGGGATCATACCCCTTCTTTTTTTTGTTTCAACGAAATGTAATAATTTCCGATATTAGTAAAGTGGATCGAAATTATTAACAGGGAGCAATGGCATGGGAATTCCAAATCATGTAACATTTGAATGCTGCACGGAAAAGATAGACATTCAAGATATCAAAGAAGTAGAAGCTGCGCTGGGCGTACGATTGCCCAAAGATTTTATAGAGTGTATGCTTGAGAATAATGAGGGATGTCCTACTCCTTGTGTCTTTGATTCCGAGGAAGTAGAAGGTAAAGTATTTAATGCATTCTACAGCCTTAGTAGGAAAGTTGGGGGTTACCATATCTTAGCGGCACACGAGAATGTTAAGGGTTGTGTACCTGACGGAGTGATCCCAATCGGATATGATGCTGCCGGTAATTACATTTGCTTTGACTATAGTAACGGACGGCATGCTGAACCTATCGTTGTTTTCGTAGACCACGAATTCTTGATCTCCGAGGAAGACCTGGATGAGGGTGAACTAGAAGAAAAATCATTGGAGGAATGGCAAAGAGAAGCAATCAGCCGAGTGGCTGACACATTTACAGAATTCTTATCGAAGCTGTATGAAGGGGAAGATGAGTAACATAAGAAAAGCCTCGTAGATCTGAATAAGCTACGAGGCTTTCTTTATTTTAACGTAGCACTTCTCCCGCATAAACAGCAGGTGCCAAACTTCTTATTTCAATTCCTTACCCACTTTAATCACATACATCTGCGTTGGATTGCTGTTGATTTTAATCTTGCCCTTCTCATCATAGCCTTCAACGCCAAAATCATTGTCATTCACAATGGCAATCGTATTTTTATCCACAATCGCTAATCCTTCCAGCTTTTCATGCGGATAGTTCAGCTTGGCTACATCCACCAGCAATTCCTTGGAAACAGGCACAATTCCTTTTTCTTTCACTTGGGCGACGGTGAGTTTTTCGAAGTCATGCTCACTTGTTGGCGTACCGAGTAAATTGGTTGCTTTCGAAAAATCTGCTTTGTAAATTCGCTTAATTTGTGCGTTTGCACCGGCATTTTTGTCTCGCTCGTCAATCAGTAACACATCCTGACTAAGTGCTGCCAAGTCGCTGATGACGACGTCTTTCTGTTTCACTTTCACGAAGTCTTTCGCGTTCTCTGCGATGTACATGTACTCGCCTACGATTTTTTTGGTAGCGAGATCCATCTTTAAAATACGCAGATTACGGGAAGCTTCTCCTGTCTTTTTATCAGGGAGTGCCATCGGGCTTTGGATCGAAGTATACAAGAACTTGCCGTCTGGCGAGATGGTGACACCTTCGAAGCCACGGTTTGCAATGCGCTTGGAATAGACGGCTGGCAGCGTATCAAAAATCTCCATCTTTGCACCTGCGGCAACCAAGGCTTCTTTGGAGCCTTTTGGTACATAGCGGCCCAGGATCGTGCCGTCACGCTTTACTTGAATGATGGATGGGCGGTATTCGTCGGATAACCAAAACGTATCGTCCACCGGGTTGTAAGCGATGCCTTCCAAATCCAAACCGTCTGGATCGTAACTAATCTTTTTTGTTCCTGTCGCATCGTAGGGAACTTCATCAGGGCCAGCGAGGTTCGGCAATCCACTGATAGAGGAAGTTTTCGTAAAAGCGTTGATCTTGCCCTGTGGCAAATGCAGCTTGATGGTTTCCAAAACGTGAATGTTTCCGTTCTCTACTTTGATTTTGTACAAGCGTGGTGTGTAGTTTTGGTCAGGGAACGTACGCAGCTCGTCCTTGCCGTATTGCCCATTTGGTCCACGGTCAGCCAATGTATAAAAGATAGAAGGAGGATCATTAGGGAGATGCACGAGACCGGAGAAACCGCCTTCTTTAATACCTTCAGCGAGCACAGGGGGATTTTTCCACTCATGAATTTCGGCTACAACGGGTGCTTCCGTTACATTTTGAGTTGCACCTGCCCCTTGTGTTCCGATCAAGGATAGAGCCGTGATTGTTGCGATCAGCAAGCTTTTCTTTTGAAAATGAATCTTCATCATATCCCTCCGAATGAAAAAACGACGTAATGAACCACTTGTGTTAGACTACCCGAACTATATTGGGAAAATATGAAGCTAAAATGATGGTTTTGTAAAAATTAACAACAAAATAATGTATTCTGAATAATCATAAAACTAAATTGACACACGCTCTTTTGATCTTATAAAATGCAAGGAAGGATTGAGGACTAGTTATAGCTGAGGAGAGATGAGCATGTCATTGGCAGAACAGACAAAAAAGGGATATTTCGGTGAGTTTGGAGGAAGCTTTGTCCCTCCACAATTACAGGAAGTATTGGACTATTTAGCTGAGCAATTTGAAAGGTATAAAGATGATGAGGAATTCATCGAAGAGTACAAGTATTATCTGAAAGAATATATAGGTCGTGAGAATCCGTTGACGTTTGCTCGTCATTTAACGGCAAAACTCGGCGGTGCCAAAATTTATTTAAAGCGAGAAGATTTAAACCATACCGGTGCCCACAAGATCAATAATGTTATCGGTCAAATCCTACTGGCAAAGCGAATGGGAGCGCAGCGTATTATTGCAGAGACTGGGGCAGGACAGCATGGGGTTGCTACCGCGACGGTTTGCGCGATGTTTGGCATGGATTGCGTGATCTATATGGGCGCGGAGGATACGAAAAGACAGGCACTGAATGTATTTCGAATGGAGCTTTTAGGGGCAAAAGTGGTAGCGGTGTCGAAAGGACAAGGAAGATTGAAGGATGCGGTTGATGAGGCGCTGAATGATTTGGTACAAAACTATCAGAACACGTTCTATCTATTGGGATCTGCGGTTGGTCCGCATCCGTTCCCGACGATGGTAAAGTATTTCCAATCGATTATCAGTGAAGAATCCAAGAGACAAATTCTAGAAAAAGAAGGTCGTTTGCCGGATGCGGTTATTGCTGCTGTTGGCGGTGGCAGTAACGCGATTGGAGCTTTTGCCCATTATATCGAGGAACCATCTGTTCGAATGATTGGTGTTGAGCCAGATCAGGCACCTACCTTGACCAAAGGGGTTCCAGCCGTCATTCATGGTTTTAAATGCCTAGTGTTACTAGATGAAAATGGGGAACCTCAAAAAACGTATTCGATTGCTGCTGGTCTAGACTATCCTGGTATTGGACCAGAACACAGTCAGCTAAAAGTAAGTGGAAGAGCGGAATACTACACAGTGACGAATGAAGAAGTGCTAGCGGCTTTTCAAGAACTATCGAGAACAGAAGGGATCATTCCCGCCTTGGAAAGCGCTCATGCCATTGCCTATGCCTTGCAGTTGGCTCCCACTCTTTCACCGGAGCAGATTCTGATTGTTAACCTTTCAGGACGAGGTGACAAAGACGTAGAGCAAGTTTTCCATCTGTTAAACAAATAAAAGATGCAGAGGCTGTCCGGAATGGATAGCCTCTTTTTTTGTCTATCAACTGCTGTTTTTCAATGTAGTTATATATTTTTTAGTGAAACTTTAGTATTATTTTTTGAAGGGTCTTGCTTGGGATGTATTAACCACAACATTTGTTGGAATAGTGACTTGTAAAGGTGCAAATAGTTAACACAGAAGGTGCTAGCCAAGGCCGAACGGTACATGACAGAAGTAGCGAAATCGACACAGCTGGCGATACAGAAAGGATATAGTTCATGCAATACATATGGGGAGTTCTCGGCATCCTGGGAATTTTTATAATAGCTATTGCGTTTTCGAAAAATCGCAGAGCGATTCATCCGAGGACGGTCATTGGTGCGTTTGCGATTCAGTTTATATTTGCATTAGTCGTACTGAAATGGGATTTTGGGAAAAAGCTTCTGGAGTACTTGGCGACGATCGTTCAAAGCATCATTAATTCGACGAATGCCGGAATTCAGTTCTTGTTTGGCGGGATATTGGGTGCACAGAATGCAGGCTTTACATTTGCCCTGCAAGTATTACCGATTATTATCTTTTTCTCATCCTTGATTTCGGTCCTGTATTATCTCGGTATTATGCAGTGGGCTACGAAAATAATTGGTGGATTTTTGTCTCGGGTGCTCAAAACGAGCGAAACCGAATCCATGTCAGCCTCTGCAAATATTTTCTTGGGTCCGATTGAGGCGCCACTTGTCGTAAAGCCTTATATTGAGAAAATGACCAAGTCCGAGCTGTTTGCTGTAATGACAGGTGGACTTGCGTGCGTTTCGGGTTCGGTTATCGGTGGGTATGCGATGCTTGGCGTTCCGATTGAGTATTTGCTGGCGGCAGCGTTCATGGGAGCACCGGGTGGTTTGTTGCTTGCGAAAATTATCATGCCGGAGACAGAGCAGCCACACAGAGTGGAACATGTGGAAGTCATGAAAGATACAGAGTCCAGGAATGTCATCGATGCGGCTGCTCGTGGAGCCTCGGACGGGCTAAAAGTAGCTGCTGGTGTCGGTGCGTTATTGCTCGCGTTTATTTCGTTGATTTTCTTGCTGAACTCGATTATTGGCTGGCTTGGCGGGTTAGTGGGAATAGAAGCGTTGACGCTTGAGCATCTATTAGGCTACCTGTTCGCGCCGATTGCCTTTATGATCGGGGTTCCATGGGAGGAAGCGCTAAAGGCCGGTTCTTTCATCGGGCAAAAGATTGTCCTCAACGAGTTTGTGGCGTACACGGCTTTTGCCCCTGAGATTGCGAATTTGTCGCAAAAAAGTGTGGTGATCATCAGCTTCGCCCTTTGCGGCTTTGCCAATCTGGCCGCGCTGGCTATGGTCATTGGCGGCTTGGGTGGATTTGCTCCGTCAAGAAGATCAGACCTTGCAGAGATGGGCTTGCGTGCAGTAGTTGCAGCAACCTTGGCGAATCTGTTGAGCGCGGCGATTGCAGGAATGCTCATTTAGGTGAGTGGGTAAAAATAGGACGAGGGCTGGAGTGATCCATGCCCTCGTTTTTTTGGTACTACGGGAAGTTGGTACTACTCGCTTTTGGTGTTCCTCGCTACAATCTTGTTAGTAAAAACAAGCCATGATTTGGTGGGGATACGATGAAGCATGTTCTGTTATTTCTAGGGCCAACGATCATGATCTTTTTGGGTTTACAGGTCATGAGTAGCGTCCCAGTCACGTTTTTGCTGTTTTACGGGTGGCTGTTTGCGGTTCCGTTTGTAGACATGATCGTTTTGAAAAGAACTACATGGCGGGATACATTCAGGCAAATGGGATTGGGAATCAACCGCCTCAATATGTATCACGGCATTTGGACTGGACTTCTTTTCTTTCTCACCATGATTGTTGCAGGATATTTCTTTCACAGCTTTTTGTTTGATAAGGATGATCTGCAAAATTTATTGGTACAATGGGATTTCTCAGGCAATCTTGTCGTTTGGCTCATCCTTGTTTTGCTCGTGATCAATCCGTTTCTTGAGGAAATCTACTGGAGAGGATATTTATTTAAAAAGCTGGAAGGAAGACGAACAAAGCGAACCATGATTTTGCTGACGTCATTGTTTTACAGCCTGTATCATTTCCTCTCCATCATTCCTTTGTTTAGCTGGCCGTATAATATCGCGATGATTTTGCCAGTCTTTTTGGCGGGACTGATTTGGGGATATATGCGAGACAAGAGCAACTCACTGATGGGTTCAATCGTCAGTCATATCCTTGCAGATTCAGGGATTATGGCTGTTTATCTAGTATTCTTGAAATGAATGATGCGGGTATGGAGGCGAGCTTCCATACCTTTTTTCTATTAGGTGGATAAGAAGGAAAGTGAGCCCTGTTGGAAAAATTAAGAAGATAGAGAATATCAAAAGATGGAGCTGAAATCATGAACGTTGACGTACTGTTTAACCAGTTTCCCATTCTAAAATCAGATCGGTTCACCTTGAAGAAAATCGAAGAGCAGCATTTGGACGAAGTATTTGAAATCTACAGCAATGACCATGTATTTACATACTGCGGGATTATCCCCAAGCATAATAAAGCGACAGTGAAAAGCATGATCGGGCATTTTGAGAGAGACTATTTGAAAAAATCCAAGATCAAATGGGGGATATTTGCCAATGATAACCCCGATCACTTGCTTGGCATTATGGAAGCTTTCGACTTTCATCAAAAGGTAAACATGGTGACGATTGGCTACTTTTTGTCCGAAGCGCATTGGGGAAAAGGGGTTGCGACAGAAGCAGTAAGCCTATTGCTCCACTTTTTGTTCATAGATGTCAACATCAACAGAATACAGGCGGAAGTGATGCCTCAGAATGAGACCTCTAAAAAAGTATTGTTGAAGAATGGCTTCATAAAGGAAGGAATGCTTAGACAAGCAACGCTGTGGTCGGGCAAAGGGATTGTGGATCTGGAGATTTACGGAATGCTGAAAGAGGACTATGAAAAAGGAACGTGAGATTTCGTCCAAACCACCAGAATACACCGTTACCTGTAAAAGCCCTCCTATGTTACTATGATGGGTATGATCAATCATAGGCATCTGGAATGGGGAAAACATCTTGAAAAACTTTAAAAAAGTCTATATAGAAATCACGAGCGTTTGCAATCTCGCCTGTACCTTTTGTCCGCCAACGGAACGCGGTAAAAATTTTATTAAAGTAGAAGACTTTGCGAAAAGGCTGGATGAGATCAAACCGCATACTGATTACATTTACCTGCACGTCAAAGGGGAACCGCTTCTGCATCCCAAAATTGATGAGTTGCTCGATATCAGTCATGAGAAAGGCTTCAAGGTCAATATCACCACGAATGGTACGCTCATTGCGAAAAATCGGCATAAATTACTGGGCAAGCCTGCGCTCCGACAAATGAATTTCTCGCTTCACAGCTTTGACGGACATATCGGCTCAACCGACCGTGAAGGTTATTTGCGCGAAATTCTTTCATTTGTTCGGGAAGCGCAGGAGCATCAGGTGATTTTTTCCTTCCGTTTGTGGAATTTGACACAGGATAACGCTACGAACATTCAAAAGAGTAGAAACCGCCAGACGCTCGAAGTGATTGAGAAAGAGTTTGGGCTGGACTATCGAATTGAAGAGAAAGTAGTGGCAGGCAGTGGGGTAAAAATCGATGACCGCGTTTATTTGAACCAAGATTACGAATTCCAATGGCCGAGTCTAACAGCGCCTGAAGATGACGGAAAAGGCTTTTGCCATGGACTGCGCACACAAGCGGCGATTCTCGAAAATGGAACCGTTGTGCCGTGTTGTCTCGATGGGGAAGGGGTCATCAATCTGGGGAATATCAATCAGACTTCGTTCACTGACATTGTGGATGGCGAGCGGGCCAATAATCTGATAGAAGGATTCTCTCGCAGGGAAGCTGTCGAGGAATTATGTAGAAGATGCGGGTACCGCCAGAGGTTTGGAGCGTAGAAAAAGCAAAACGTCCGGGTCAAATGATTCGGACGTTTCGTTCATTTTTAAAACTTCACTACTAACAACGGCGGCGACGCCTGCGACGGAAGAAGAAACAAAAACGACAGCGGCGATGCCTGCGACGGAAGAAGGAACAAAACCGGCAGCGACGACGACGGCGGCGACAACCACAACGGTCACGGTCTAAATCTTCGTCCACGTCTCTATCGAAATCCCTGTCTAAGTCTGGATCACAATTGTTTTCAATCCCGTGTTTTTTTTCTCGATCCTTACAACCACAAGACATACATCCACCTCCTTCGTGTTCATACCATATTTTATGAATGCCGCTTGGACATGACTGGACGAACTGTAGGGGATAAAAGCTTGTTTTCAGGCGTTGAAAATGGCGGATGCCGCTATCCCCCACAAACTCATGGGCAGAAGTAATGGTAAACATAACATAAAAAAAGATAGCGGATCTCATAGCCAAGAGGAGCTAATGAGAACCACTATCTTTTTTCTATGCCCAATGAAGACTTCTTGTTGTATTACTTTGTAGATGTATCGTTAGAGTCTGTATCCTGCTCGGATTCTTTAGGGGCTTGAAGGTCGTCAATGATGACGATTTTGCCTTCTTCTTGCCATTTTACTTCCGCGTTCAGCTGTTCACTGATGAAGCGCAGAGGCAGGAAGACACGTCCATTTTTCAGGACAGGTGCAGTGTCCAGAGAGATGGTTTTCCCGTCTACAGTTGCTTCTTTTTTATCGAGGTACAGCGTGATAGATTTTTCGCCACGCGTAATTTCTACGCTACGAGTCTCTGGCTTCCAGTTCACTTCCGCTTTCAATGCGGAGCTGATCGCACGCACAGGCACCAAAGCTCTTCCACCCTTTACAAACGGTGCCACATCCGCTTTTACCTGTTTTCCATCTACGAATGCTTTCACTTCTGTCGAGCCTGTATCCTCAAGGAGTTCTCCAAGCTTTTTGAAGGGTGTATAGTCTCCTTTTTGGTACGTCCGCTGAAGAAGCTCAAGCTGTACGTCCAAAGCTCCATGCTTGTCAGTGGTTTTTTCCAGATCAGCTACCAGTTGCTCGTATTTCGCTTTTTGATCTTCCGTGATTTCAGCCGTATGCTTGAGCTCTTGGCGAAGCTCGATTAGCTGTTTTTTCAACTTTACGTCTTTGATGTGAGTTTCTGTGCTAGCTTCGGTTGAGTTCTCATCGTCGCTATCTGTATCGGTATCAGATTCTTTGACAGAAGTTTCTTTTGATTTATTTTTTGCTTCTGCCTTTACTTCGGGCTTGCCTTTCCCATTTCCTTTGCTCTCCAGGTCAGCTGCCAGAGCAGCAGGTACACTGGTTGCGAGTAGAATAGCAACCAACGAAGTAGATATTGCTTTTTTCATTTGAATCTTCCTCCTTCTAGGTGTAAGTCTCATGAACTCGACATTCAAGACGGAGGAAAATATGAATAAGTTGCATAGGTTTTGAGAAAATATTTTTATTTGTACGAATCTTTACCTTTCAGTGTTATTCCTTCCAAATCCCGTATTTTCCTCACACGCCCGATTACGATTCCCAGTAGCGCCACAAGTACGCCAGAGAGGACAAACAGAAAGCCAATTCCTCGGCCCGCCCCCGTTCCGATGACCTGACCGACCGTTTGACCCAGCAATTGATCTGGATCAAACAACGGATTGAATACATGGTCCGCCAAAAATCCTGCCAACCCAAATGCCAGCACGAACCCGATTTGTGAAATAGCCGTGATCATCGACCACACTCTGCCTTGCCGTTCATTCTCTACATTCGTTCGGATGAGAACCTCGAGGCTGGTGTTCACAAAGGGAAGCGTGATGAAAAAGAGGAAGCCAAAAACCATAATCAGCCAAACGGAAGGAAACACACCCATCAAGGCGTAAAACAAGCCAGCAAGTACGAGAGAGAGGGACAGCATGAATACCTTTCTCTTTCCCATACCGAAGAGTCCGATCAACAGGCTGCTGACGAGCATACCCGATGCAGATACAGAGAGAGCGATACCGAGCGTCTTGGAATCAGTTAATGTCAGCATCATAGGCCCAAAAAGTGATTGCAGCAGTCCGATGTAAAAACACACGACAGACATTAACAGAACGAACAAGAAAACGCCTTTCTTTGAAAGGAGATAGCGGAAGGCTTCAGACATTTCGCGAAAAAAGCTTTGTCTTTCATGTTTCTGAGGAGTGGTATCGACTTTCATAATCATCAGCACGGCGCCGACAGCTAAAAGGAAGGTCATCATATCGATAAGTAAGACGAGCTGGATATCAAAAGCACTGAGAAGAAGCCCTGCAACCAGTGGGGAAATAAGATATGGAGCGGAGCTTGCCAGTTGGATGAGCCCGCTTGCCTGTGAGTACATCTCTTCCGAAACCAGATCGGAGACGGCTGCTTTATAGGCTGGGTTTAGGATAGCGGCAGAGAGCGAGCTGATGCCGACCCCCAAATAGATGTGCCATAATTCCATACGCCCGGAGAGCATGACAAGCAAGATGAACAAGATACCAGCTATGGAGCCAATATCACCGATGATCATCATTTTCTTGCGGTCAAATCTATCTGCCAGCACCCCGCTAAAGGGGAGTAAGAGGAAGGAGGGGAGAAAAGAGAAGAGAATGATGAACGAATAGCTCATGGTAGATTGGGTCTGTTGAAAAACAAAGACACCCAAGGCAAAAGCGGTAAGTCCACTACCGATTGCAGAAAGCAACTGCCCTGACCAAATGATCAGAAATCTGCGAAAGGCCTTATCATGAGCATTCATTGTCTTTCCTCCTTTTCAGCCATTATAGAAACGAGAAGGACCCCGGGGCAGCTCCTAGTGACCGTTCAATAATCACCTGCATAGCCTGTAGACGTTTTGTCTGCTCCTCTTGCTCCCAATGAAAAATGCCTGATTCCAACAAAAATTGTGAGCCAGCAAGGAGAAACTGAACGGTCTCCAAGGCATTCTCGACATGAAAGACAGCTTCTTTATTTCCTTGTTCAATGACTTGCGCAAGAACAGGAGCTATTTTTAAGATAATGGCGATGTTGAGGCGCTCGTGAAGCTCTCTGTTTTCAGGGCGATGCAAGCTTTCCATCCATTCGGCTTGCTTGTCGAGGTGGTGGCTTTGGCTGCGCAGCATCTGGCGCACCTTTTCCATGACGGGTAAGGTAGAGTCAGCTGCGATTTTTTTATATTCTTCGCAAAGCGTATCAACCATGGAGTGGACAAATGCTTCAAGGATTTCTTCCTTCGACTTGAAGTAGTAATAAAAGGTTCCTTTCGCTACGCCGACCTTTTGAATGATCGCATCCACGGTTGTATGGACATAACCCTGATTTCGAAATAGCTCTCCGGCGGCTTCCAATATTTCTGCTCGCCGTGTTGTGGGGTCTTTCACGATTCTTTTCATCGGCGCCTCCTTCGGTTGTCAGTAAGTGGTTGGATAAAGATTACCATATGACTGACCGTCAGTCTATAAGTGTACAAAAGAAAAAGAGAAGGGAAAGCCTCCTCTGTTCGGTAGTAGGAATGTAATAAGATGATGGCAAACGTTCGTTATAATTTCTCGGCGATAATCGTAAAGGTTTTCGGGATTCCCTTGTCAAAAACCTCCGAGGAGAGATTCGGGAGCTCTTCCAGCATTTTCAGGCACAGCCCTTTGCTCGCAATGGCCGTAACAATTTCTCCTAATGTCCAATTGCGCAACATTACTTTGGATTCAGCGACATTTGTGCCGTTCGAGAGGAATTTGGAGAAAGCAATGTCCTTTTCCTCAAGCGAGGTATCGAAATAATCGCCTGTTACTTTATGTTTGCGGATATTCGCAGTCGTTCCGCGTGAGGAGATGAGTTTTGTAGATACCGGATGGAAATCTTGGAGGACGAGCACACCGCCTTTTCGCAGGAGCGAGTTGACCACCTGGAATAATTCGGTTAAGTCCAAAAAGTAATGAAGAATACCGAATTCCATAAAAACGAGATCATACTCACCAGCCAATATATCTGAAGGGAGCTGCAATACATCCGAAACGATGTAAGTCAGGTCAACGTCGGCAGATGCAGCCAGTTCTTTGGCGTACTGCTCATTCTCAGAAGAGAAATCGGCGATGGTCACGTCGGCACCTAGCAAGGCGAGCGCAACAGCTTTGTTTCCATTTGAACCGAGTAAATTGATAATCTTTTTGCCGCGAATGTCGCCCATGTGCTCATATACTTTGCCGATTCGCTTTTGGGGGTCTTCTTGAATTTTGACCGCTGCCTCAGCAGGGGTTCCAAAGCGTTTCAGCCACGCTTGGTAAGCCCCAGTGTTCCAAGCCGTTTTATTTAGTTGTGCTGTTTCCACAAATTCCCCTCCATAGCGTATTCCATTCAAAAAATTGGCCCCAATTAGGTTGGTAAGAGGGCTTAGGTAATATATCATACTGACACATATGATTGATGTCTATATATTTTCGAAGTGTTAATTTTTCCATGTGTGACCGGAAAGTAAGAACCATTGGGGTGAGATTCTACAATTGTGAAGCAAAGCAGGACAGTGGTAATATTGGGAAAAAATATACGTCCGCTCTTTATGCGGTCGAGGGTCTGTTCGACGGGAGGCAAGCTGCTTTGAAAATCAAAGTGTTGATCGCAGACGACAATTCGTTTATACGGGAAGGTATGAAAATCATCCTGACGAGCTTTGCGGAGTTTGAAGTAGTAGGGAGTGTGGAGGATGGGGTCGAGGCGGTGACGTTTTGCAAACAGAACGAGGTAGACGTCGCGCTTTTGGACGTTCGGATGCCGAACATGAATGGAGTGGAAGCGACTCGTGTATTGACTACGGAAACTACAGTCAGACCACTCATTTTGACCACGTTTGACGATGACGAATTTGTCCTTGAAGCCATTCAAGCGGGGGCACGCGGTTATTTATTGAAAAACAATGATCCCAACCGCATCCGAGATGCCATCAAGAGTGTCTATAACAACCATCATGTGCTGCAGGATGTCGTCCTAGATAAGATCAAAATGAACCTGAATACAGGGAGGAACGCGGCGGATACCGTGTCCACTTCTCCATCTCCCAAAGCGACAGCAGGCATCCCTACCGAAAGCAAAATCGACAAAAGCTTATTTACGGAACGGGAGCTCGATGTCATGAAGCAGATCGCCAAAGGGCTATCGAACAAAGAAATCGCCAAGAAGCTGTTTATTTCCGAGGGAACCGTTGCGAATTACATTACTTCCATCTTGAATAAAACGGCGCTTGAACACCGTACGCAGATCGCCATCTATTATTTGACGGGCGAAACGAACATGTCTGACTGAAAGGAGGTTACTACCGATGGAGTTATGGACAATGGCGAATAAGGCAGCGGTGCTCGGGTTTATCATCGTGACTTCTTTTCTGGTTCACCCCACTTCTGAAATGGATCCGTGGCAAATTCTTGTGTACCTGTTGTATTTGGCTGGTAATCTCACTATTCTCATTGTGAAAAAGAGGAATCATAAGCAATTATTTATGGGACTATCCATCGTGTTCGTGGTAGCAAGTACACTTGTGTTGGACCCGCTATTTGTGCTGCTCTTGCCAGTCCACATTTTGGAGATCGTATTCTTGGTGAGTAAGCAGAGGGTGGTCGTTTTTGGAGGTATGCTGTTGCCTTTGTTCATCGTTTTGCCTGAATGGATGCCCTTGTATTTACTAATGGCCTTTCTTAGCTTTTTGCTGTATAGGTGTGGCAGCATGCTGACTGATAAGCTTCGTAGATTAGAGGCAGAACGGGAGAGGCTGAGGGAGGATTTACAAAGCTTGACCCGCTCCTTGAACGAGAGTAGCGAATACTTCCGCCAGTCAACCTATACGATTCAATTGGAGGAGCGCAATCGCCTTTCTCAACAAATTCACGACGATGTGGGGCATGCGGTGGCAGGTGCGCTCATTCAGATGGAAGCGTCAAGACTGCTGATGGCGACTGATCAGGACAAGGCATCCGAGCTACTTCGCAATGCGATCGCAATATCGAAGGAAGGGCTGGAGCGAATCAGAGTGACACTCAAGGATGTGAAGCCACGGCCGGAGGAGCTGGGAATCAATCGACTCCGGTTGTTTGTCGATGAGTTGTCTGCGAGAGAGACAGTGACAGCTACGCTTACTTTTAACGGGGACATCGATGTCATTACACCGATTCAGTGGAAAATCATCCAGCAAAATGCGACGGAAGCGGTCACGAATGCACTCAAATATGCGAAGGCGACAGTGATTTCCCTAGAGGTACGGGTGCTGAATACATTCATTAAAGCAGTGGTTACAGACAATGGGGACGGCGCAGAAAAGGTTGTAAAAGGGCTTGGCATTCTCGGGATGGAGGAGAGAGCCGCTTCTGCTGGTGGAACAGTGATTGTAGACGGTACGCGAGGCTTTAGCGTGACCACTCTGCTACCGTATCGCAACGAATGAAAAAAATCATGGGAAACAACATGAGAAATCTCATGTGCCGAAGGATGAACTTATGCACTGACATAGGGGCATCCTTTTTTATTACAATGCAGACATAACCACGAAGGGAGTGAGTTACGTGAGTCATGTATTGGAAATTCGTCAGTTAACGAAAAAATTCGGTGATTTCGTCGCCGTCGACAATATGTCTCTGAACGTACGTGAAGGAGAAATCTTTGGTTTTTTGGGGGCCAATGGAGCGGGGAAGAGCACGACCATCAACATGATCGCCTCCCTGTTGCGCGTAACAAAGGGCGAGATTACCCTGCTGGGAAAAAACATTGAGAAGCACAGCAAATTCGCCAAAATGAACATCGGCATCGTGCCACAAGATATTGCCATCTACGAGGATATGACTGCCTATGAAAATGTGAGGTTTTTTGCTGGTTTGTACGGACTGCGTGGATCACTGCTTCGCGAACGGACAGAAGAGGCGCTTGAATTCGTAGGCCTCGGCGACAAAGCTACTAGCTTTCCCAAAAATTTTTCTGGCGGGATGAAGCGTCGGTTAAACATCGCTTGTGCCATTGCCCATCGGCCGAAGCTGATCATCATGGACGAACCTACTGTCGGGATTGACCCTCATTCGCGCAATTATATCTTGAATTCGGTACGCAAGCTAAACGACATGGGCTGCACGATCATTTATACGAGCCATTACATGGAGGAAGTCGAAGAAATCTGCACCCGTATTGCCATTGTCGATCATGGAAAAGTCATCGCAGAAGGATCGAAAGAGGAGCTAAAAGCGATTATTACTGACGCAAAGGAAATTTGGATTGGGGTCAGAGCAGATGAACCATTAAACCTCGAAGGGATTAAGGCGATTCCTGGTGTGAATGCGGTGCTTCAAGAAGAGAATACGATCAAAATCGTATCGAAAACGGAGATCAACAACCTGAACCGGATCATTCAACAATTCATCAAGGATCAGGTAGAAATCCGCTCCGTGGAAGAGCAAGCGCCGAATCTGGAGACTGTGTTCTTGACCTTAACCGGTCGAAACTTGCGAGACTAGAGGAGGGGCTTTGCCATGAACATATGGAATATCGCTGTAAAAGAAATCAAGTCCAGCCTTCGCGAAAAAAGAACGTTTATGTTTATGCTAGCGCTTCCCGTCATCCTGATGCTGATATTAGGCTCCGCCCTTTCCAACGCATTCGACGATACGAGGACCGTAGGAGACATGCGCTTGCTGTATAAAAGCAACGGGACGAATGCGCAAATGTCTACGGCGTGGAACTCGTTTATCAAAGCATTGGATGATAAAGGAGTGAAGGTCGCGCAAGCAAGTTCAGGCATGGATGGGCAGGAGGAAGTTCGCGCGGATCGCTATACGGGGTACGCAGTCGTCAGCGATGCGGGGATTGAGTTTTATGGAAGTAGCAAGAATGCGATAGGAAGCAATATCCTCGCGGGGATGCTAACCGTTTTTGCAGATCGGTACTCGCTCGCATCCGCAGCTTATCAGGTAGATCCCGAATCTGGTTCGGCAATAGTCAAGGGTATCGAACACCGTGATGATTTTATTCATGAAACGGCCTTGAATCCCAATAAAAAACCGGGGGCAATCGACTATTACGCGATTGCGATGACGACCATGGTTGCGCTCTACTCGATGTTCTCTGCGAGTTATTTGTTCACCGGAGAGCGAACGAACAAAACATCCACACGATTAATGGCAGCACCTGTCAGCAAAGGTGTCATTTTTACTGGCAAAATTATCGGCAGTACGTTCGTCAATCTGTTCTTCGTCCTTGTCGTGTTCGTAGTCAGCAAGTTCGTGTTCCAAGCTGATTGGGGCAACCACTACGGAATGGTGATCCTCGTGCTTTTGACAGAGGTGCTGCTTGCGGTCAGCCTGGGTCTGGGGATCAGCTTTCTTTTCAAAGGCGAAGGGGTAAGGTCAATCAACAATATTTTTACGCAGGTCGCCTCCTTTGTAGGCGGTGCCTATTTTCCCGTTGATCAATCAACTGGTTTCTTCGGCCTCCTGTCCAAGTTCTCTCCCCTTCACTGGGCGAATACAGGTCTGATGCAAATCATTTACACAGACAATACGAGAGGCGCATGGTTTGCGATTGCGATGAATGTGAGCATCGCTACGGCGTTCATCATCATTTCTGTTATCACAATGCGCAGACGGGAGGGTGCTTTCGTATGAATGAAATGCTATGGCTAATTCGGAAAACGCTGATGGAGACGTTTCGGAGTAAAAAAAGCTGGTTCACTTACTTGGGTTTACCGATCGCTGGGGTTCTATTGTCTCTTACCCTGTACAGCAATGCAGGTAGCGGCACGATCCATGTAGGAATTATCAATCAGGACGGGGACCAGGTGATCACGCAGGACACGATCCGGTTTATCGAGAGATTGGAATCAATCAAAGTCACAGTCATCGACGAACAAACGATGCGTGAACAAATCGTTTCTGGTGAGCTGGATAGCGGAATTGTTTTCGAGTCAGGGTATGCTGCTAGTGTTCGAAAAGGGGCGCCGGCACACTTGAATATGGTATCCGTAAAGGGTGAACAGGTAACTGCCTACGTGAAGGCCATGCTGCACAGTTATATCGGCAATCTTGCCGCGATTGGAAAAGTGGCACAGGCAGATGAGGCAAAGTTCACGAAGCTGTATACGGCCTACCATGAGCAAAGCTACAAGCTCCATACGGTAACGCTTCAAGACACATCAAACGTGACGCGCATGACGAATCAATCGATTGGATTCCTCATTATGTTCATGATGTTTTCAGCGGTGAACATGTCAGAGATCATTTTAAAAGAAAAAGAGAATCGCACCTTTTTGCGTCTCCTTTCTTCGCCGATGTCGGCCAGATCCTATGTATTCTCGAATATTATCGTCAACATGTTTATTTTACTGCTGCAAATCATCGTGACCTTGCTCGTCATGAAAAACGTCTTCGGCATAGATGCAGGCGTCTCGTATGGTCAAATGATTCTGCCGTTGTTCGTGTTTGCGCTGGGGGCAATCGCCCTTTCTCTGATGACCGTTGCCTTTGCGAAGAGTAGAGCAGGTGCTGGAGCGATTTCCAACCTGATCATTGTACCGTCATGCCTCCTGGCCGGCTGTTTCTTTCCAATGGAAATCATGCCAGACACCGTGCGCAAAATTTCAACATTCTTGCCTCAGCATTGGTTGCTCGATGCGGTGAATAAGCTTCAACAAGGGTATAGTCTGGGGAGCTTGTATTTGAACATCGCTATTTTGCTCGCATTCGCTACGGTTTTTTCCTTGATCGCCATCTATCGGTTTGGGCGGAATAACGATAGCAGACAGTTTGTGTGAGATAAATTGGACGGGGTGAACTGTAATTTGACAAGGGATAATTCGAATCGTGTCGAAAGATGATCTTACTATGATAAAGCAAAGCAACTATAATCGGAGTCATTTAAAAGCACTCATAAGTAAGCATCTTGTGATTCTTCTCTTGTTTTTAGCATTTCTCCTAGGTCTTCGAACGATTTGGTTTTCGTTTCATGTGTCACCAGATCATCCGCAGGCGATTCAAGGGGTTCTTGATATGCGCGGGTGGGACTTTGAAAATTCCCCGTCCATTTCACTGGATGGGGAATGGGAGTTTTACCCTGATTCTTTCAGCACGCATGAAGATTTCAAGCAATCATCGAATGACGAACGACAGTACCTTCAAGTGCCTGGCAATTGGAGCAGCGCTTTTTCCAGGGCCTCTCCTTCACCGTATGGCTATGGTACATACCGTTTGCGGATTTTGGTCGATCAACCACTAAATCAGCCATACACCTTATGGGTTCCGCAAGTGGAAGCATCTTCTATCGTAGAGGTTAACGGAGAGATATTAGCCAGAATCGGAGTGCCTGCGACAACAGCGGAGGAGTACACGCCGCAGAAGGCATCCTTCACGGCTACGTACATTGCGGGTGATGCAAAGGTCATTGAAGTGCTTGTCCGAACGGCCAACTTTCATAATCCAATCGAAGGAGGCATCGTCAGATCGATTTACTTCGGGGCGCAGGCCGCTGTTGACACCGAACGCTGGTATTCTATCGGTTTCCAGATGGCAACCTTCCTCATCTTGTTGCTTCATGGCTTGTATGCCGGCATCCTGTACGTATTGAATGCCCGCCACAAAGAGTTTCTGGTGTTTCTTCTGTTACTTTCCTGCGTAGGGATAAGGACTGTTTCTGATTATGACAATTTGCTGTTACTTTGGCTCCCGATCGATTATACATGGTCGATCAAGGTAGAAGTGCTCGCCTACATATGGCAGCCTCTGCTGATGATATTATTGGTCAGGAGTTTATCAGATCAGGGAGAGAAAGAATACTCCAAGCCGTTTCGGGCATATCTTTCCGTACTCAGTCTTTATTCGGCAGTCATCGTACTGGGAACAGCACAATGGGTGTATATATTAGCTGGAACGCCATTTTTAGTCATTATTTATTTTGGCCCGTTGTTGCTGTTTATTTTCAAAATCAGCCGCATGCTCATGCATAACAAGAATGACGCTGTGTTTTTGCTCATTGCTGCAACGAGTATTTTGTCCAATGTCATATGGTCCGCCATCGTCGAATATAAAATGATCGATATCAAGTACGTGTATTATCCGCTGGACCTGATTGCTGCACTTGTCAGTTTTTCTGCTTACTGGTTCAAGCGATTCTTTCGCAATTCAGAGGAAAAAGCAAAGCTAACGGAGCAATTGAAAGAAGCGGACAAGCTCAAGGACCAGTTTCTCGCCCATACCTCCCACGAACTGAGGACGCCGTTGCACGGCATCTTGAATATCGCCCAGACTGTCGTCAACAATGAAAGGCATGTCATGGGTGGTCGGAGCACGCAGGATATGGAGCTCTTAATCACGATCAGCCGCAGAATGTCGCATTTATTGGATGATTTGCTAGATGTCGTACGATTGCAGGACAAGCATATCGTGTTGCAGAAGAAGCCGTTGCATATTCAATCGGTTGTTTCCGGCATCATTAGCATGCTCGCTTACATGGTAGAAGGCAAGCCTGTTCAACTGAAAATGGACATACCAGAGTCCATCCCGCCAATCTTGGCAGATGAGAAGCGGCTAGTCCAGATTCTATTCAATCTTGTTCACAATGCATTGAAATTCACGGAAGAAGGATCTGTCGTCGTTTCGGCTAAGAGCATGGACGGACAGGTGGCGATCTATGTAACCGATACAGGAATCGGGATGGATGAGTCTACCAAGGCACGTATATTTTTGCCGTATGAGCAGGGAGCTCAAGCAACGAATGACAGCGGAGGAATTGGCCTCGGCCTTGCTATTTGTGCACAGCTGGTCGAGCTGCATGATAGGGAGCTAAGAGTCGACTCTGAACCGGGCAAAGGTTCGGTATTTCGCTTCGAGCTGCCCGCGGTTAGTACAGATGAGATGAAAGCAGCAGAGAGCCAATATGTGGAGCAGATGGATATGAGCAATCAAGTGACGGCTATTAATCAGATGGGGCAGAGTGAAGCTCCAGATATCTTGGCTGTTCAGCAAACGGCTGCGCATGCGTTTGTAGAAAGAAAGGCGAACATATTGGCGATCGATGACGACCCGGTTAACTTAAGGGTGCTGGATCGAATGCTTTCCTCCTCGCATTATCAAATCACTACGTGCGCATCGCCAAGAGACGCGCTCGATCTGCTTTTTACAGAGCAGTGGGATTTGCTTATTATTGATGTCATGATGCCCCATATGTCGGGCTATGAGCTGACGCAAAGGGTTAGGGAGCATTTCTCTGTTTCTGAGCTTCCGATCTTGCTCTTAACGGCGCGCAGCCAGTCCGAGGATGTATACACCGGGTATTTGTCTGGTGCGAATGACTATGTTTGCAAACCAGTCGATGGCATGGAGCTGAAATACCGCGTCTGGTCGTTGACGACACTCAAGCAAACCGTCGATGAACGACTGCGTATGGAGGCTGCCTACTTGCAGGCGCAGATTCACCCGCACTTCTTGTTCAACACACTTAGCTCGATTATGGCGTTAAGTGACATTGATACGGAGAAGATGCGTAAACTCGGGGATGCGTTTACCGCCTTCTTGCATATCAGCTTTGACTTTTTGAATACAGGAAAACAAGTGGCACTCTCCCATGAGCTGGAGCTCGTCCAAGCGTATCTTTACATTGAAAAGGAACGATTTGGCGGGCGGTTACAGATCGTGTGGGAGGTTGAGCTTGGTATCGATCTCCTCATCCCGCCACTGACCATTCAGCCGTTAGTGGAGAATGCAATCAACCATGGTCTTCTTACCCAAATAGAGGGGGGAACTCTCCATATCCGCATCGTCCGGCAAAAGAACGCCACTCTTTTTGAGGTGAAGGATGATGGTATCGGGATGGAGGAAGCGACTGTGCGGCAGATTCTCGACTTGTCGAAGAAGGAAAGAGGCGGAATTGGCGTGTCCAACACGAATCGGAGACTGACGCAAATGTATGGGAAGGGCTTGGCCATCACGAGTAAGCCGGGGGAGGGAACGACGGTTTCGTTTGTGATACCGGATCAGGCGTTAACTGAAAAACATCGAGGTGAACAGGCATGATTACCATCCAATGCACCAAAAAGCTTGCAGAGGAACTACCTGTAACATTATCTGATAAAGAGAAAATGGTCTCACAGCCATTATACAGATGGCACGCCCACCTGATTATACTGAATCGCAGGAAGTGTGTAGCCGTGATGAATAATGTGACCAGATACAATTTCATCCTCTATGGGTTAAAGAAAGCAGACTTTAAACGATTTGATCAGATATTTTTAGAAAAAATCTCTGAGAATCTTATCGCGGATGGTATAGAGCAATCGTTAATTCAAAAGTATTTCTATCATGCTGGTGAGGCCACTTTCACACAGACAAGTGATAGAAGCATTATTAGTCAATTGAACGACATGATTTTGCTGGCAAGATACGATATGGATAATAACGTAAGGGAAATGGGTGTAGAGGAATTGAATCAAATCAATCGATTGTCGAATCAATATCCCATGTCTAAATTGCCGCAAATATTTCCACGCGATGCGATGCAATACGCGTTAGAAAATTTATCGATGGTTAACACATAGCGAAAGAACGGCGAGCATCCACATACTCTCATGAGTAGGTAGGATGCTTTTTCTTTTTTATTTATTGAAAAACGACAATAATGTCGTTTATAATTTTGTTAGAAAGAAAAACGACACTTATGTATATTTTGCTCAAAGGAGGCAGACCCCAACCCCCATGGCCCCAAAAGTAAGCGACGAATACAAAACCAAAAAGAAAATCGAACTGCTGCAAGCAGCAAAACGTGTGTTCATCACAAAAGGCTATACACGGGCCACCATGCAAGACGTCATGGACGAGGCTGGCGTATCACGAGGAGCCTTGTATGCCTACTTTGATAACCTGGAGCACTTATATTTGGAGCTGCTGCAATTCAAGGATCAACAGGATGCACAATTTTTCGCGCCTGTTGCTGGTGAAAGGTCTTGGCAGCAAATCACCAAATGGGTGAACAAGCAACAGGGCGAGATCGAGAAAATCGATCAAACACTGTCCAAAGCCAACTCAGAGTTTTTCCTGTCACTGAAGGATCAGCAAAAGCAACAGAGCTATCCATACATCACGACTCGCTATGAAAAAATGGTCGACGTGTTGACAGCTTTCTTCGCGCATGGGACAGCGACAGGTGAGTTCAAGCCACAGCTACCACCTGAGGCGATCGCTCGCTATCTCATCTCGGTTATCGATGGACTGATGCTGGATACTGCGCATTTGGGCGCAGAGAAAACGAAGGTGCCCGAGCAGATAGAAGCATTGTTGTTTTCATTGAGAGCGATGCTGGGACCGACTCAATAAGGAGGGGTACGAATGTTGTTTCAATCAGAGAGAATTTATTTGAGAAAAATGACGGGGGAGGACGTGGACGTCTACCACAAGTGGAGAAATGACGAAGAAGTCATGCGGACAACGAATCCGTCCATGGACGTCTATACGTGGGAAGATACGAACGGGTTTGTGAATCAGGTCATGTTGCATGCAAGCGCCTCGAAGAGCTATATGATCGTAGACAGCCAAACCAATCGACCGATCGGGATTACCTCTCTCATCCAAATCGACCTGAAAAACCGCAATGCGGAGTGCATCATCGATATTGGGGAGAAGGAGTATTGGGGAGATGGGTATGGACGAGAAGCGCTGAAGCTGCTGCTGGATTATGCATTCTTGGAAATGAATCTGCATCGGGTATCGCTGCGTGTTTTTTCTTTTAACGAAAGGGCGATCAAGCTATATGAGAGGCTCGGATTCAAGCAGGAGGGGATCTCGCGGCAGTTTTTGTTTCGAGAGGGAAAATGGCATGATATTGTCCACATGGGAATTTTGCAGCAGGAATATATCTCATGAAAAGAGGCTGGGGGTACGATGGGTACCACCAGCCTCTTGCGTATGAAGATGTCTCTTATTTTCCGTCGTAAATCGGTACTTCCCACTCTACATTTTTGTGTTCAACCATGCGTTTCTCGGAAGTAATGATCAGTTGTTTAGGCAGGGATGTGAGGTTTTCCAAGAAGATGGAACCGCCAAAAATCGCCCGGCCATTTTCATACTCAGTCTTGTCGATCAAGTAGTTTCCGTCTTCGTACTTTTTCCCAGTCTCGTCTGTAATGGTCCAGTATTGATATGGACCCATAGCGGCAGTATCTGGAGAGAGAGTTGCTTCGAATGTCAGGTGGTAGCCCTCCACTTTGGTGGTAGACCCATCGTCATTTACGCGGTGATACCCGTCATAGCCTTCAAAATCAACGACCGCGTTTGGATCCTTTTGATGTTTTTTGAAAGTAAACTGATCTCCCTGGTCTTCCACTGTGATGACTTCTTTCTTTTCGAGGCGATTGGTGTCCAACTTGGCGTTAAGCTTAGCGGATTCCTCTGTATAAACAGACCCGAGCTTGAAGGTAAGGCTTTGGCTTTCATCGATTGGATAGAAGTAATGAAAGTCTCTTGCTCCACTCTCGGTGGATTGAGTATGCTCCCATTTCACATCCCTTGTCACATTACTTCTTTTGTTGGCTTCATGAATAACCGCAGTCGAATCCCAAGCAGCGACCACTGTGCCCTTGTCGTTCACCAGCTCATAGCTGTATGCGTTATTCTCGTTAGCAGCAAGGGCTCGATCAATGACCATCTCCACTCCGCTTGGCGCAAACGTAATTTGTTTGACGTTCAGCTTGAGTCCTTGTGGGGTCGTGTAGGCTTTGTTAATTTCATGTGTCTTCATTGCTGCTTTTGCTTTTTTCATATCGACAGGTACGGACAGCTTCCAGTTCCCCTTGATGTCATCTAGTTGCTTGATGTTAAACTCTACGATCAGCTCGTCTGGCACCTTGTTTACATCATCAAAATAGCTTCGCAGCTCGCGATCCAAGATCATAACACCATTATCGACAAACATGGAATGATCCCATTGTTTATTGGGGTATTGAGCATTTTCTTCCTTAGAGGGTATAAGGATGTTTCCTTGTTTGTCTTTGATGATGATAAGTGGCTCTTTGTTAGATCTACCCACCATTTCCGATATAAAGCTGTCTAATGCCTTGCCGTTCTTGTCTTTTAAAGAAGCTGCTATGCTAATACGCAGCGGGTCAACCACCACTTCATGCACGGTAAAAGTGAGGCCTTGATCGGTCGCACTTACATCAACGGACTGCGCGAATCCATTCTTGGCTGCTTGAGCAATTCCTTTGTCCGCTAATTTTTCTAGTAAGCTATTGCTCACAGGTGCTACAGGATCAGCCTTGCCAATCGGGCTGTTCGTAAAAGCAGCATGGACATAACTGGAAAAGGTCGGGGAGACGAGCATTCCTCCCGAGACGACGATGGTTAATGCAGCGGCGGCAAGCGTCATTCTTTTCATGATCGTGATACTCCTTTGTTTCCACGTGGGTGGTTGGTGTGTAGGTGTAGCAGGGTTCAATACTCTCACGGGATGAGGGGAGAGCATCTGAATAATCTTTTGATCCATATTTGGTGAGAGGGAGTTTTCCCACATCGTTTCTTCTGTTTGGTGCAGCTCATCGATCCATTGCTCCAGTTGGTGCTGGCAGTGTGTGCAATGATCGAGGTGACTTTCGACATTTCGTTTGTTCATTGGCGATAAACGATCTTCCATGTAGGCGATCAGCTGTCTTTGCGTAAGGCAATTCAAAGCGGGGTGCCCCCTTTTTTCTCCGGCTTGCTTAGCTGGTCTCGCAGCTTTTTCCTGGCATAGGA
Organism: Brevibacillus sp. BD137; assembly: GCF_041644655.1. Lineage (NCBI taxonomy): Bacteria > Bacillati > Bacillota > Bacilli > Caryophanales > Paenibacillaceae > Brevibacillus > Brevibacillus sp. BD137. The sequence continues at coordinate 172,128 of NZ_JAOTNO010000010.1, forward strand.
AAGGCGCATTCTCACGGTATCTACGGACAAAGATAGTTTGTTGCCGATCTCTCGGTAGCTTAAATGCTGAAGATAATGCAAATCGAGAATCGTCCTGTGGTTCTTGTCCAGTGCCATCATCTGCTGTCGCAAAGCATGACGCTGTTCTTTTTCCAGATAATCTTCCTCAGGGATCGGACATTCGTCTTTGACCTCGACATCCATCTCCGTTACGGAAGGCAGCCGCTTTCGTTTCCGCAGCTCGTCAATCCCGCGATTGATCGCGATTCGATACAGCCAGGCAGAAAAGGAGCAATTGGGTTTATAATCTGGCAGACTGTAGTACGCCTTGATAAAAACCTCCTGCACCATGTCTTCGGCATCATGAGAATGATGGAGCGTGCGCTGGAGAATCGAAGCGATTTTTCCCTTGTATTTATTGACGATCAGAGCATAAGCCTCTTTATTTCCTTGAAGAACCTCCGCAATGACCTCTCGATCGTCCTGCATGTTTGTTACCTCCTTGCAAAAAGGTGCTGCGCAGCTTTCCGTTTTGCTGTTCACTACTATAGACGACACGAAGGGGAAACCCCTCTCAAACTTTTTTATAAAAATAGAAAATGGCATAGGAAGAGGATGCCGTTCTTCACTCGCTAGAAGGGCATCCTCTTTCCATTTTACCGTGTAATCCGATAAACCTCGCCACTCAACCGTCCTCGAATTTTATAAACATCGCCGACGGAAACAGCTATATCCTTTGCACCTTTAATCAAAATCTCTTGCTCCAGTCCTTCCACATACAGCGGGAAGTGATTTCCGCCAATATCGTGCGTAAATAATCTGTTTACACGCCCGATGACCTCGTGCAAGGAGCGATCTCCAATATGGCTAAGGGATGGTTCCATACTATTATCCAGTGGGGTCAGCTCTAAAGCACTAAATGATACATGTTCCATGTAGAGGGAGACGACAAGGTGATCGTTGACCTTGGTATACTCTGAATATCCCCCCGCAAGCATGAAATCACCCGGGCAAAAATATTCAAACTGAAACAAAAAGTCATTGTTTAGCTTGCGTACGTGCAAATCCCTAACATTTCCGCCAAGCTTCACATCGGTAATGACGCATTCAAACTTGTCGTTTTGTTCCAAGTAGGCCAATCTGCGGGTCATCTGCTGATTGAGCCATTTGAGATAATACGCTGCAAACGAATCACTGACGAAACGCGCACCCTGTCCATTACAGGTATCGATGTAGTACAGCTTTCCGGCAAGCTCACCTGATACAATCATGACAATAAAATACCCGCAACCATCGTTATGTAGGGTGATGGTACCGTGAAGTGCCTCCGTAATCATCTGATCATATCCATTGTCCGTAATCGTATCGTCTTCTGTCTCGTCTAAATCATCGTCAAAGCAACGGTTGCAATTGTCCAAGGAAAAGGGGAGACTCATATATTCTAAGCCAACAGTTTTTCGTAAGCTTTCTTCCAAACACCCCGTTGCATGTGACAAGGACAAGGGGAACTGTTTGGCGTGTTTCCCACCATTTCCGATGTGGAGCAGGAAATCTTTGTAGTCTTGCGGTAATACTATGTGAGCCGAGGATTCGAACTGTTCGATTTGCTCCAATGTCAATCGTTCATTCAAAACATACGGACAATTTCCGTCATAGAGGCTGTGGTATTGATCCAGCATTTCTTCGACCTTTGTAATGAACGCGCTTTTGGGGGAGGTATCTTTCATCCTGTCTAGCACCTCAATTGTAAAGGAGTATATGACCTTGAGCCAAAACAACCATTCCATCGCGGTGATCTCTGACGTACACAGCAACGCCTATGCATTAGAAGCTGTTCTGCACGACATAGATTCCCGCGGAATTGAAACCATTGTGAATTTGGGCGATACCTTATTCGGGCCGCTTGATCCGATCAAAACAGCAGAGCTCTTGATGGAGCGAGCTGAAATCATCCACATCATGGGTAATTGTGACAGATATTTACTGGGAGAGCAAATGGAGTCAATTACCTTCCAATACGTGAAACCACTGCTTACAAAAGAAATGCTCAGCTGGATCGGGTCATTCCAAAAACAATGGACACAGGATGATCTGTTATTTTGCCACGGAACACCTTTTGCCGATGATGTCTATTTAGTGGAGAACGTCGCTCCCTACGGAATAGAAGACAAAAGTGCGAATGCGCTAATGATTGAGCTGACAGGTATCCAACAAAAAGTCATTTTTTGCGGACACTCTCATGTGCCCAAATCCGTGTGGCTCCCAGATGGGAAGCTCGTAGTAAATCCGGGGAGTGTCGGATTGCCAGCGTATTTTGAAGAGACGCCGTACCCGCATTCGATGGAATCGAAAACCCCGCATGCCAAGTACGTCACGGTAAAACCACAAGGTGGCTCGTGGCTTGTGGAGCATGTATTGGTTCCGTATGATTTCGAGAAGGCAGCGAGAAGAGCGGAAGAAAACGGACGCAGAGACTATGCGTATGCGATCCGAACGGGAAGAGCAGAGCTGTAGCATGTTTAGAGGAGCGCAATTAAAAGGAGTAACCGGTTTAGAAGAAGCTACTATCATAAGTATTAATATCGGTACCGTCGAGCAGCCAGACATTCTTGCCGGAGAAGAAGCGAGAAATTGGCTCATACAGCAAATCCATACCCCATGAAAAAAGGAAGAGGACAAGCGCCCTCTTCCTTTTCCCTATTAAGCCTTTCCTGCTTCGCCCTCAGGCTTCTGTCCCATCTTCCCACTACGCAGTGGAATTTCCTTCAGGAACAGCGCGATGATGACAGCCATACCTGCTACAATCGCCCCAGTCAAAAACGTAGTCGTAATTCCATAGCTCATCGCTTCCCGGATCATATCCAGCATGTGAGTAAACAGCGGCTGCAAATCCGGTGGCAGACTAGCCAGCGTGGCTTCAATTTTCGGCTGATCCAACAAATTTTGCGGATTCGTAAAGAGCGACAGCTTCTCTGCCAGAGCAGGATCGGCTGCAGCGGGATTGTTCACCTGACCCATGGCTCCCGACAGCTGCGTCATTTTCGCAGTCATGCTGGCACTCATGACGGTTCCCATGACAGCAATTCCAATGGTCCCACCGAGGTTGCGGAAAAGCTGGGACGTTGCTGTAGCAACACCCAATTGCTGCGGTGCGACTGCATTTTGCACGGTCAAGGAGAAGACCGGCATCGCAATTCCGATCCCCAAACCGAGAATAATCATGTAGATCACGAGCAAGTAAATCGGTGTGGTTGGCGACATGAAATACATCAACACCATGCCAAAGGTCATGACGAGAAGTCCACCCAGCGCCATCTTTTTATATTTTCCCGTCTTGGTCATGATTTGTCCGGCGATTGCAGAGGTCGCGAGCATGGCAATCGACATCGGCATCGCTACATAACCAGCCATCGTCGGAGAGATGCCTTTGACCCCTTGGACAAAGAATGGCACATAAATGATAGCGCCCATCATCCCCGCGTTGAGGAAGAATCCGACCAGATTAGAGACAGTAAAGATACTGTTTTTGAACAAGCCCAGCGGAAGCACGGGAGTCTTTACTTTCCTCTCAATCATAATAAACACGATCAACGCAATGATTGTGGAGGCAAACAAGCCAATAATTTGCCACGAGCCCCAAGCGTGTTTGCCTGGGCCATTACCTGCCCATGAGAAGGCGAGCAGCATCGGTACGATGGTAAGTGTCAGGAACAGCGAGCCGAAGTAATCCACAGACTCTCCTTCTTGCTTCGGTACTTTTGGGAAATGAATCATGATCAACAGAAAGGCAATTACGCCAATCGGCAAGAAGATCCAGAACACCCAATGCCAGTCGAGATGGTCGACGATATAGCCGCCCATCAGAGGACCAAGCACACTGGATACGCCGAAGACGGCACTCATGATTCCGCCCCATTTGGCGCGCTCGCGAGGTGCATACAGATCTCCCATGGCGGTAAAAGCAGTGGACATGATGATCCCGGCACCCGCCCCTTGAATACCACGATACGTAATCAGTTGAAAAATATCGGTAGAAAACCCGGACAACAATGCTCCGATACTAAACAACGCGATACCCGTCAAAATAAACGGTTTTCTTCCATATATATCGGAGAGCTTCCCAACCAGTACAGAAGCGACGGTTGAGGTCAGCAAATAAATCGTAATCGCCCACGAATAGTAATCCATGCCACCCAGCTTCGAAATAATACGCGGCATGGCAACCCCGATAATGGTCTGGTTGATCGCGGCGAAAAACATGGCCGTAATAATCGCGATCATAATCGTCACTTTCTTTTTCTCTGTTAACTGTTGCAATCTTGATGCTCCTCTCTTTGTTGATCTATATTCTTCAGAACCTGGTGATAGATGCGGACTAAGTGTTGTTTGTCTTCATCAGATACGCCTGCAAAAAACTGTTCAATCGTGCTCCTCACCACGGCTTTGTATTGCCGCAGGATATCTTTTCCTTGATCGGTTATGTCCAGTTGCACGACGCGGCGGTCCGTACTGTCACGATTTCTCGTGGCATAGCCGCAAGCAATCAATTTATCAGCGAGACTCGTAACGGCTCCGGGGGTAATGCTCATACGTACTGCAATAGAAGATGCTTTCTGCGGACCGCTCATATCTAGGATTCGCAAAAGCATCGCTTGTGATCCTGATACGAGTGGGTCCAAACGCTTGTGTGACTCAGCGGAAACCTTTCGTTGGAGTTGTATATAAAGTTCTTCAAAATTGACTTGGCTTTGCATCGAACCCTCTCCTGTTTTCATTGCTTAATTATATACGGTGTTAAATATTTACCCCCTAAAACATTTATGAGTATACATCGATTCATGAAGGAGAGTCAAATTAACCTTTTACCAATTTGACCAATTCAGGTGGTCATTATGTGATCAATTTCGGCATAAATCGGGGAAAAATACTATTTTTCGACCGGACTTCATGGAATTTTCAGAGTTGCGATGCTACAATCAGTTTTGGCATTCTTTTCATCTTAGATAAATAGATAGGTGGGATCTTAACGTGTTTGGGAAAAAATTAACCAGCGCATTGCTCGCCACAGCGCTGATGAGCCCGATGTCGGCTTTTGCCGCCCAAGAGACAAAACAGCCAGCAGATGTCGTATTAACGAACGGTGCGGTCTACACAGTGGACAATAAGAACAGCTGGGCAGAGGCAGTGGCCATTCGCGGTGATGAAATCGTCTTTGTCGGTGCAGATGAATATGCGAAAGCACACATCGGCAAGAATACGAAAGTAATCGATCTGAAAGGACAAATGGTATTGCCGGGCTTTATTGACAGTCATACGCATGCAAGCAAAACGACGGGACTCATTTACTCCATTGATTTGTTTGACGGAGGCTCTGTCGAGGAATACGTTGCGACCATCGGGAAATTCGTAAAAGAGCATCCAAACGAACCAACATTGCAAGGACGCGGCTGGAGCAATCCGGTAGTGCCTGGTATTGGTCCGCGCAAGGAAGTATTGGATACAATCGTGCCAACGACGCCAATCGCGCTGACCTCCGACGATGGACATTCTTTGTGGGTGAACTCGGCAGCATTGAAGTTGGCTGGAATCACGAAGGGCACGACAAACCCTGAGGGCGGCATTATCGAGCGCGATCCGAAAACAGGAGAACCATCTGGAACGCTGCGTGAAAGCGCAATGAATCTGGTGCTTTCAAAAATCGGGGGATACACCGTCCAGCAATACAAGTCCGGAATTGAAGCCTACCAGGAAAAAGCCGTTGAACGCGGTGTAACGACAGTGCGCGACCCGGATATGCTGCGCTATCCGAACGTCTTGGAAGCGTACGAGGAGCTCGCGAAAGAGGACAAGCTGACCATTCGCTTCCGCAATGCGTTGACAGCGAACCCAGAAAAAGGACCTGAGCAGATCGCGGAATTTGTAAAAATCCGTGAGCGTAATCAAAATCAAAATCCGCTATTCCAGGTGAACGCCGTCAAAATCTTTTTGGATGGAGTCGTAGAAGGCGCCACAGCTTACCTGGAAAAGCCGTATGTCCATAAGGAAACAAACGGAGAATTAATCTGGAAGCCAGAGGTTTACAATCAAACTGCTGCCGCAGTAGACAAGGCAGGCTTCCAATTGCACATTCATTCCATCGGGGATGCTTCTACCCGCATTGCACTAGACGGTATGGAGCTCGCTGAAAAACAAAATGGCAAGCATGATGCTCGCCACTCGCTCGTTCACTTGCAACTGGTCAATGAGCCAGACATCGAGCGCTTCAAAAAGCTGGGTGCAGTCGGAATCGTGCAGCCATTCTGGTTTATGCAGGAAGAGGGCTACTACGATGAAATCGAAGTGCCGTACTTGGGCCACGAACGCGCAGAAAAAGAATACCCGATGAAGAGCTTCCTGAAAAAAGGGGTCCATGTAGCTTCTTCGTCTGACTACATCGTAACGCCAGAATTCAATCCACTGCACGGCATTCAACAAGGCATTACCCGGATCGAGGAGGGTGTAACCGATCCACGCAAAATTGCCAACCCGGATGAGCGTGCAACGCTTGCAGAAATGATCGCCAGCTTCACGATTGATGGTGCTTACGCCAACCACGTGGATGACATCACAGGCTCGATCGAAGTCGGCAAGAAGGCTGATCTTATCGTTATCAATAAAAACTTGTTTAAAATTCCAGCCACTCAAATCAAGGATGCAAAAGTCGTGCTGACCTTGGTTGAAGGCAAGGAAGTTTATCGTCAGAAGGAAGCAAAGTAAGAGGGGAAAAATGGCTGTCCTTGTTTAGGAGGCAGCTGAAAAAGTTGTGTTTTGGCAAACAACAAAAAATTTAGGGGGGGAAAATTATCTCTCCCTGAACGCGAAACAAGCCTTAGAAGCAATAAAATGTACCCTATAGGGTGACTTTTTTAGTGTCTACTCTATAGGGTACATTTTACGATTCTACAGGCTCGTTTTTTTTACAACTTGATACCTCTACCAAGAGATTTCATCGAAAAACGGTGTCACCATGGTTTAAGGGATATGGTGCAGGAGACAACCCGTGTATTGATGAACTCATTGATTAATTTAAGTGTAATCAAGGAGCGCATCCAAAATACTCTCCCTTGACGGTCGAGACGCTGTAACACTGAAAATCCAGGGTGCTTACAGGAATTAGAAACATTACACGAACGCATCCGCAAATACCCTTGAACGACCACTTTTCGCTAAATGAGCAGGACATAATCGGAAAAGGGATAATCCCCCAAAACAGAGAAAAACGCCCCGGAATTGAGGATTCAGACGTATGTTTTCATAATGCCTATGATCGGGACCAAATAAAGCTGAGGTGACAGGGGGTGGGGTAGTACCAGTGTCCGGGGACTCAATTATGTTTGTATTCGTATCCTTTGGGTTTAAGCGTTGAATGTAAAGTTATTATTTTTCCGTTTTTTTCAGTATAAAAGTATTTTACATCGGGTTCATCAGCAAAAATAACTTCTACACTATAGAGCGGAAGCTTCCCAAAAACGCCACCTACACTAACTATTGTTTTCTCATCAATATTTTTCTCGGTAATGAGATGTTGGCGTACCTGATTCTCTAAGCTTAATAGGGTTCCTTGAACATATATAGCTGGAACAGAGATAAGGATTAAGCCTAGGAAAACTATAATCATTATTTTTTTGTTCATATTCGCTATCCCCCAAAAGTGATTGTATATGGCCTTTGATAAACCACAATGTAGGAACGGACTACGGTATAATTCACGTTCATCCAAAAGGACCCGGGATCGTTCCAAGTGGGGGTTCAACCGAGATATACACGCTGTATCTCGATTATACCCCAAATAAAGGGAAAAATATAAAAAAGAAGCCTTCTTTCCATATGTCTTCCGTAAATTCTAAATGGCCATTTTTTATGGACCAACAAACGGGAAGGGAGAGGATTATCCCCTTCTTTTAGGGAATCATTCATACCATTCAGATTCAAGCAAATGTGGAGGTGTCCGATTTGACCCAAACAGAAGGAATCAAAACGATCAAACTGGAGATAAACGCAGGAGGCAATCCATTCGTCGTCCACACCGCAGTGCTATGGGATGAGAATGAAGCCATTCTTGTGGATACAGGCATCCCCGGACAATTGGAGCTGATTCAGAACGTACTGGCGCAAGAAGCGATTCCTTTTGAAAAATTGACGAAAATCATCATTACCCATCAAGACCGGGATCATATCGGCAGCTTGCCTGAAATAGTAGCAGCAAAGAAAGGAAGCGTACAGGTGGTTGCTCACGAGGTAGCGATTCCGTATCTGGCAGGAGAAACGCCCTTGATCAAAAGTGGGGTACTGGCCCCTCCGGTAAAAGTGGATCATGCCGTACAGGATGGCGATGTTCTCCCTTACTGTGGAGGTATCCAGGTGATTTATACGCCCGGTCATTCCCCCGATCACATCTCTTTGTATCATATTCCGAGCAAGACGTTGATTTCAGGAGACGCCCTCACAGCACAAGATGGGGTACTGATGCCTTTCAATCCCGAATTCACGCCAGATCAAACAACAGCTCTCCAATCGATCCGCAAACTGCTTGAGTTCGATATAGAGACAGTGATTGCCTATCACGGCGGTGTTTGTACAGGGGGTATCAAACAACGTCTAGCGGAAATCGTAGCAAAGGAGGGCATGAATTCAGATGAACATCCGCAGAGGTAAAGGAAAAGAAGCAAGCGAACTGAGTGAGCTTGCCTATCGCTCCAAAGCTTATTGGGGATACAGTGATGAATTCATGGAGGCTTGTCGCGATGACCTGACGCTATCACCTGCCTATATCAAGACGCAGGAAGTATATGTGTTAGAGGACGAGGGTAGCATCAAAGGCTTCATGAGTTTGGAAAAGGATGCAGAGCAAGAGCAGTGGCTATTAGGCTATTTGTTCATGGAACCGGAGGCAGTTGGAAAAGGTTACGGAAAGGCTCTGTGGCAGCATATGGTGGAGGTGGCACAAAAGCTGGATATCCCAGCCGTCACCATCCACAGCGACCCCTACGCAGAACCGTTTTACTTGTCGAGAGGGGCAAAGTGCGTAGGAGAAATCGCATCTACCGTTTTCCCGGGCAGAACATTGCCGTTGTTGGAAGTAGAAATCGAAAAGGAACGGAGTGTGGAATAGCTGCAGTCTATTCCAAGCAGCTTCAACGCTCAAGCATGTAAAATGCTTGGGCTTTTTACGCTTCTCTTCCTTATTTCACGATTTTATACCGGATTGCCTTGGCAACTGCCTGTGTACGATCTTCTACGCCCATTTTCTGCAAAATCCGATGGATATGCGTCTTGACGGTTCCCCCTGAGATAAGCAGGTGCTGCGCAATTTGATCGTTACGTTTACCGTAGGATAGCTGCTCAAGTACGTCCCGCTCTCGATCGGTCAACTGATCAAACATGACAAGGGGTGGAAGCGCAGAGTCACAGTCAGCATCAGAGTCAGGCTCGTGATTCTTTTGTTGAAATTGTAGAACCTCCGCGAGAGCCTTGGCAGCTGTAGCCGTGTAGAACAGTGCCTCTCCCTGATGGGCCCTGCGAATGAGATCCAACATATCCTGTGAATCGGAATCCTTTAGCATATAGCCGACAGCACCGGCGCGAATACCGTCTACGATGTAATCGTACGTGTCAAATGTAGTGAGGATTAATACTTTTATCGAAGGATGGAGGCGAGTGATTTCTCGTGTTGCATCGATTCCTGACATATTCGGCATTTGTACATCCATTAAGACTACATCAGGAATGATTTCTCCGACGATCTTCACGGCTTCTTCTCCATCAGAAGCCTCCCCGCTTACTTCCATATCCTTCTGCATTTTGATGACATATCCCAATCCTTGACGGATCATCGTTTGGTCATCGACTAAGACAACACGAATGGTCTCTTTTTTGTTTGGATTTTCCATGCTGGCATTCCTCCGTATTTATCGCTATTTGTTTATTAAAGCGGAAAGCTGATGTCAATTTGAAAGCCGTGGGGCTCTCGAATGGAATAGGAAAGGTCTCCGTTTAATTGCTTGGTTTGTTGGACGATACCTGTTAAACCAGAGCCCAGCTTGATTTGATGATGATTCGTTATATTCCCATTGTCCCAAATAGCCAGGTATAGATAGTTTTGCTTTTTTTCAATCGTGATGAAAATCTCTGTTGCATCAGAATGTCGTATGGAATTGGTAATCGCTTCTTGGAGAATCCGGTAAAGCGTAATGGTTATCTGCTGAGAGAGAGGAATGTCTGGATTGGGACTGATCAGCTGCATTTTGATGTCGGTATGCTGTTGGGCTCGTGACAAGAGTATACGCAGTGGTGTGATTCCCAGAGAGGATTTGTCTGCAGCCAATGTATGTACAGACGAGCGTATATCATCGAGGCTTTGCTTAGACACCGTAAGCATGTCTCGGACAACCTCCTGTGCGTCACTCGGTCCACCCTGCAGCATGTATTTCAAAGCATTCAATTGAACGATTAACGATGTGAGACTGTGTCCCAAAGCGTCGTGAACATCACGGGCGATTCTGGTCCTCTCCTCGAGGACAGCGGCACGAAGTGTATTCACAGAGGCCTCTTGAAGTTCAGAATGAGCTTCCTGGAGTTCGACATGTGCCTTTTGCAATTGTTTCAGATGCTGCTGACTCGATTCCTTTGCTTGATTTTGAAGAGATAGACCTCGTGCCCCGAGATACCATCCGATATAGGTCACGATATAGCCGATAACCTCTTCAAACATATAGTCTTTAAGAAAAAACATGTAAGAAAAGGAGCATGAACCAAAAAAAGTTGCATAGTACAATGCTCGCCGTTCAAGAATGTGAAATCCAATAAATGCCACCAATGGCAAGGATAGACCGACCTCTTGCCCTACATATAGAACCTTTATAAATGACACGGTACCAATAACGATAATGGCGATGTCTTTTTGAAATGGTTTCCAATTCTTTTTGGGTCTGAGAAACATCAGCAGGAAGCAGAAGATGATGATCATCGAGATGATAAATGGAATGGTGGGCTCATGAATGTATGCACTTGGAATGAGAAAAAATGAGATCAATACAAAAAAACAAATGAGCAGGAAACGGGAACGGAAAGATGCAGCTGAAGCGTTCAAGAAGACAACCTCCTTTCTTGGTATACGTACCCATTATATTTTCATTTTAGCATGCGCTGTCGTCTATCTCCGGGTGTACGGTCTTCTATCTCTGGATAGATAAAATCAAATTCCACAATTTGACTACCCGATAGACTTCGGGGACGAATCGTATAAGTACAATTTGATCTATGGAGGGGAACACCCCAAACGATAGTCCGAAAAATAGAGATTGGGTAGGAGGCTTTTATGAACGAACTGTTTCAGTTAGCGAAGATTCTAAGAGATACGAGCACCGTATTTTCCACACTTTCCATGCAAGCATTGGATTCAAGTGATATCACCTGGCAACAAGTTCTCATTCTGGAGCAAATTGCGATCAGCCCGAAAACAATGGGAGAAATCAGCAAGGCGATTGATCTTTCCTATAGTACGACCTCAGGTTTAATCAGTCGGCTGGAACAAATGAACTTGGTGCGCAGATTTCGTGATAAATCGGATCGGAGAATTGTGTGGGCAGCATTGACGGAGCGTGTAGCAGCGAATTGGACGGAAGAAGAAGGAAGTGCTTGTACACCTACATCGCTGCATTCCTTGCGAGCGCTTATTTTGGAGAAAGAAATACTGAGCTGATACGCTGAGCCCCCTATAAACGAAGAGGTGAGAAAATTTTGAATATATCAGAACTGTCCATTAAACGTCCGGTCACGATGATTATGATATCCATAGCCATCTTCATTTTTGGTTTGGTTACCTTTCCTCGCTTGGCTATTGAATTAATGCCATCGCTGAATGCTCCTGTCGCCGTAGTTGTTACCTCTGTGGAGGGGGCGGCTCCAGCTGAGGTAGAAAAGCTGGTTACCAAGCCGATCGAAAATGCACTAGGCACGGTTCCGAATTTAGACAAGGTCACATCAACCTCTGTTAATGGCTCCTCCTCGGTCATCGTCCATTTCAAGTGGGGAACAGACATGGATCAAGCGACGTTGAATATGCGAGATAAGGTAGATTTGGTCCGAGGGAGCTTGCCTGAGTCAGCTGGTTCACCAAGGGTGTTGAAATTTGATCCGACAAGTCAGCCGATACTTGATCTGGCTGTAACTGGCGATCAAGATGTCAACAAACTGAAAAAAATCGCGGACGATGTAATCAAGGCCCGTTTGGAACGAATTAACGGTGTTGCTTCTGTCACGGTCACTGGTGGGCAAGAGAGAATTGTCGATATCATTGTAGACCCAGCCAAACTAGCCGCCTATGGATTGACATTGGATCAAATAAAGGCAGCACTAGAAAACAGCAATGTATCAGGATCAGCGGGTGCGATACGGGAAGGTGACGCAAAGACCAGTATTCGCGTGCAAGGAGAATTCACCAATGTGGACACCATTGCACTCACGCCGATCTCTGTCGGTGGGAGCTTCATCCGATTGAGTGATATTGCCAACGTAACAGACACCATCAAAGAAGTGACCAATTTGAGCTACATTGATGGAAAGCCAAGCCTGGGAATTTCCGTGATGAAAGGCACAGGCGGCAATACGATCAAAATCGCAAAAGACGTAAAGGCTGAGCTGGAGAAGATTAATAGCACGCTTCCAGCAAATGTAGAAACAAGTATCGTTCTCGATACCTCTACCTATATCCAGAGCTCCGTTGACAACACGGTAGTACATGCTCTTGCAGGTGGTGCCATTGGCGTACTCATGCTGTTCTTCTTCTTGGGCAGTCTGTCGTCTATGCTTATTGCGGTCATTGTCCTGCCTGTATCGATCATATCAACCTTCCTCTTGATGTATATGACAGGTCAAACAATCAACCTGATTTCCCTGGCAGGTCTCACGCTCGGATTGGGATCATTAGTGGACTTCGCGGTTGTTATGCTGGAAAACATTTTCCGTCAGCGGGAACAAGGTAAAAGCATGATGGAAGCGGCATTGGTTGGTTCCAAAGAGGTAGGAACTGCGGTGATGGCATCCGCATTGGCACAAATTTGCGTATTCTTACCGATTGCACTGACAGAGGGTATTGTTGCTGAGCTTTTCGCACCGTTGGCATTGACGGTCGTTTTCTCACACATCGCAGCACTCGTTTTCACCTTCTTGCTGGTTCCAATGATGAGTGCGCGCCTGTTAAAAACTGTCCCGGAGCATACAAATCATGAAAACTATCGAGGCTTTAATCCACTAACCTGGTTTAACATCGGATTTCATAAGGTGGAAAAGGGCTATCAAAGGGTTCTCAAATGGGCATTGGGTCATCGAAAAACCGTGATTGGATCTGCTTTTGCCATGTTGATTGGCTCATTGATGCTAGTTCCCACTCTCGGAGCAGGGTTTTTCCCGGATATGGACCAAGGAGTAATCCAAGTAGAGATCAAGCTGCCGAAGGGTACTGTCTTGACGGAAACAGAAAAAGTAATGAAGCAAGTAGAAGAAGTGGTCAATCAAGTGCCAGAAAAGAAATTGGTCAAGTCCTCGGTCGGGGGTGGCGACGGTATTTCAGAGAGCGGTGCATCTACTTCTCATAACGCAACGATCGAACTTCACGTAGGAGAGATTACTACGAGACAGCGATCGACAGAGGCAATTGCTGTGGGCCTGCAAGAGCAAGTCAAGCATATAGCAGGAGCAGATATCAAGGTGAAATCCCTTTCCGGTGGTATGGGGGGCGGAGCAGCCATCTCGATTGAAATTCGCGGAGATGATCTGGACGTCTTAACCGAACTGAGTGAGATTGTAAAAGGGGAAATAGCCAAGGTACCGGGAACGATGAATGTATCTACCAGTGTTAAGGAAATGAGTCAGGAGTTCGATGTGAAGGTCGATACAGAGAAGGCGAGCTTGTACGGGTTGACAACAAATGAAATCCTTTCTGCTGTGCGAACTTCTTTCCAAGGTCAAACGGTTACCCAGTATCGTACGGGTGAAGATGAAATTGATATCAATCTCAAGCTGCCAGAAGACTATAAGGAAGATATCAATTACTTGAAGAACCTGCGTATTTCCACGCCAACAGGCGCTCAAATCAGTCTCACTTCCGTAGCGACCATTAGCAAAGTCGAAGTACCACCATCGATTGAGCGCAAAAACATGACGCGTGAAGTGACGGTCACAAGCGATTTGATCGGGGATAACCTGCAAGCGGCCGCGACGGAGGTTACGAATATCATCAATAAGCTGAATGTTCCGGATGGCTACACCATCGAAATGGGCGGACAGAGCGAGGATATGGGAAATTCTTTTGTGAATCTGGGTCTCGCGATCATCTTGTCCGTCGTGCTTGTGTACATGGTCATGGCTGCTCAGTTTGAATCACTTTTCAGTCCATTTATCATCATGTTCTCGGTTCCTCCGAGCCTTACTGGAGTCATATTGGGGCTTTTGTTTACAGGAACACCTATTACCGTATCGGTTTTGATCGGGTACATTTTGCTGATCGGTCTGGTCGTGAACAATGCGATTGTGTTAATCGATTTGATCAATCAGTTGCGTGCAAAAGGTTGGGAGCTACATGAAGCGATTTTACATGCAGGACCTGCTCGTCTGCGTCCAATTTTGATGACAACCCTCACGACGATTATGGCCATTGCCCCGCTCTCCGTTGCTGCTGGGTCTGGTTTAGAACTGCAAGCGCCCATGGCTACTACCGTCATGTATGGCTTGATTTTCTCCACCATGATCACGCTCATACTCGTACCTGTGGTTACCGTATGGTTTGATGAGATGGGACAAAAGAGACGCAACAAACGCAAGCAAAAGCAGGAAAAGAAAATCCGTACCACGTTAGAATCGACAAATGCATGAGAAAAGAGGAGGAACCATTCATGATCAAAAATAAAAGAATCGCGATTGTGGCGCTACTTTCCCTTACCTTGATCACAGGCTGCGCAAGCCAGGAGGATGCAGCGACGACTGCTGCTCCTCCAGCAGAAACGGTTACCCCTGTACAGGTTGCAACGGTGGCACACGGCGTGGTCACATCGGAGGCTGGATTGACTGCAAAATTGGCACCAAGTGAGGAAGTCCAAATGTCACCAAAAACTAGCGGGAAAATTGCATCTCTCCCAGTAAAGCTGGGTCAGGCCGTAACAAAAGGACAATTATTGTTTACACTCGATACGAATGAGTTGTCTAACAGTGTAAGAGAGCAAGAAGCAGCTCTCCGTGTGGCAAAAGCGAACTTAACCCAAGCAGGCAGCACTTCTAACCAAAGCTTGGTGGAAGCACAAAATGATTTGACGGAAGCAGAACGAGCGCTTGCTGACGCCAGACTGAATCAACAACGTAATCAGAAGCTACTCGCAGAGGGAGCGATTGCTACTGAGAAAATGGAAGAGGTAAATACAACGCTCACAAAAGCCCAGATTGCCTATGACAATGCAAAGCAGAAGCTGCAAGGCGCGAAACAAAAAACGGGTGTGCAAGTATCGGCAGCGAGTGTAACGGAGTCCGAGGTCAGACTGCAAAATGCTCGTGAGCAACTGGCAAATGCAAAGGTTGTCTCCCCCATCGACGGATTTGTCGCAAGCGTGACCGGAGCAGTAGGGCAAATGGCAGGCCAGCAACCCATTGTGACCGTCGTCAAAACGAATCCACTTGTGGTCAAAGCAAATTTGTCTGAAGCAGATGTAACGAAAGTAAAAGTAGGAACAGTCGTCAAAGTAAACGTGCAGTCTACAGGCAAAACGATTGATGTAAATGTAACGGCGATTAGTCCTGTCATGGATTCGCAGCTCAAAGCCTATCCGGTAGAAATCACGATTCCGAATGCTTCGCATGAATTGAAGTCCGATATGGTCGTGAATGTTACCTTCCCGCAAAGCTCAGATGGAGCGAAGTCACTCGTCATTCCTCGCAAGGCCGTATTTGAGCGTGAAGGCAGACAATACGTGTTCAAGCTGGAAGGGGAAACAGCCAAGCAAGTGGAAGTGTCAACGGGCAACTCGACAAGCGAGTTGATTGAAGTAGTATCCGGCCTAGCGAATGGAGATAAAGTCGTGGTAAAAGGACAGACGCTGCTTGCAGATGGCGGCAAGGTGAGTATTCAGGAGTAAGTAGATAGGGAAGAAAAAGAGGCGGAGCAGATCCGTCTCTTTTTGTTATGAAATGGTAAAAACATTTACTCTACCAAATATGCTAAACAGAGTATAATTTTAGCTATGATCAATGGAGAGTTAAAAATCAATGCCTCGAACTTTTGCATAATCCCGACATCAAAGCAATGAGGGGATAAGGAGTCATACGTGATTATATCTACAAAACTGTGCAAAGGAATTGCACTGCTCATGACAGTCGTGCTCGTCTCTGGATGCTCGATGTTTGCGAGCAAAGATGAATCCACAGAGCGCCAGAAGACAGAGAAGAAACAGAATATCACTCGTTACACGGGTGAAAAAAGCAAGGTGCTGCCTTATGTATACACGGGGCGCAAGGAACTGGCCCTGACGTTTAACGGCATGGGCGACGATAAGATGATGAAAAGTCTTTTGGAGCAGCTAGATGCCCATAAGATCAAAGCCACTTTTTTTCTGCCGGGTATGCGTGTCGCCGAGGAGCCAAGCATCGCCAAGGACATTTTGGCCCGGGGTCATGAAATCCAGAACAACACATTGAATCAACTGGATATGAGCAAGCTCAGCTACGAGCAAATTTATCGGGAGATTCAGTTGAGTAATGAAGTCATCAAACGCGAGACGGGTATTTCCCCTCGCTATGTGAGAACTAAATCTGGCGATGTGACGGATGACGTCCGTTTGGCAGCCGCCCATCTCGGGATGGAAGCGGTCGTCAGCTACAATATCAACCCAAAGGACCGTGATTTGCAAAAAGACGCCAAAACCATTGGAGATTACATAACTCGCTACATGTCCAGAGGCAGCATTATCTCACTCAATACAGACATCAATCCTGAGGTGATCCCAGCCATTCCGTTGATCGCCAAGGCAGCAGCGGATATCGGCTACCAGTTTGTCCCGCTCAGTGAGATGGTGAAAAACGGCGGTGAACGCAAGCCGCTGGAACAAATACCAGGCTTTGACGCAGTAAAACTGAATCCGCAATTCGAAAATGCCGAGTACAAAATCATCTCTCAGGTCGACACAAATAAAAAACAGATCGCGCTCACCTTTGACGACTGGGGAAGCGACAAAACCGTAACGAAACTATTAGACATTTTGGCAGAGCATGATGTCAAAGCGACGTTCTTCTTACGGGCAAAAGGGGTGGAGGACAATCCAAATTTGGCGAGAGCGATGGTGGAGAGTGGTCATGATGTGGCCAACCATTCGTATAGCCATCCGGTCATAACGACGCTGACAGCGGAAGAATTACAAAAGGACGTGGTCAAAGCACACCAGGTCATTACTGAAGCTATCCAACAGCAGCCTGTCATGCTGTTCCGTCCGCCGACTGGCGTAGTAGACGATCATACAGCCAAAGTGATTGCAGCTACGGGATACAAGGTCATTGCGTTGTACGATGTCACCACATTGGATTGGGACAATAAAAACAGCGCCCAAGATATCGTAAATGGCGTCATGAGCAAGACGAAAAATGGCAGTGTCATTTTGCTGCATATGCTCGATGACATCCACACGATTGAAGCACTCCCAATTGTACTGGAAAGCCTGAAAAGCAAAGGCTACACCTTTGTAAAGATGGACGACATGATCAAACAAAGCCGCTCCGACAACTAATCCCTTTCTCAGAAAGGGATTTTTTTTGCTTTTTTTCGCAAAGCTCGGGCGATTGACAGTAAAAATACTGTTTGTTATAGTTTTATCGATAATGATAATCAATATCGATTATGACATTACTTACATCTATCTTACAAACGTACATAAGGGAGGCTCATCATGCTTACGAACCAAACAGTAAAGGCTGTCCTTGCTGTCATTTTGGTGTTCTCGCTTTTTTTGACGGCATGCGGTGGAGCAAATACAGCAACGCAAGCACCCGCAACGGATTCTGCTTCCAAGCCAGCTGACAAGTCAACAGCAGCCCCTACTGAGAACAAAATGCGCAGCATCGAAACACCCAAAGGGACCATTCAAATTCCTGACAAGCCACAGCGTATTGTGACGGATTACTACGCAGGCGAGTTGATTGCAGTAGGCGGAAATGTAATCGGCGCAGAGACGGAAGCTTTTAAAAGCCCGTTTACCGTTGAACCATTAAAAAATGCGCAGGACGTGGGCAGCCCGCGGATCAATGTGGAGAAAACGTTAGAGCTGGCTCCTGACCTCATCGTCGTCATGTATGACGATAATTATGAAGCCTTGTCCAAAATCGCTCCAACCGTTTATCTTCCGTACGGTACGGCGACAAACATTTATGATACCCTCAAATTGTTCGGAGAAGTGGTTGGCGATAAAGAAAAGGCAGACAAGTTCATTGCAGACTTTGACAAAAAGGCTGCCGAGGGGCGCGAAAAGCTGAAAGGCATCGTGGATGAGAATGCAACAGTTGGTCTCTACGAGCTGACGAACAAAGGAGATTTGTGGATCTTCGGCGATCACGCAGGGCGCGGTGGTCAAACCGTGTACAATGCATTGAAGCTGAAAATGCCGCACGCAGACAAATCCAAAGAGCAAACCTTACAGCTGTCCATGGAAACCTTGCCAGAATACGCTGCGGATTACATGTTCGTGACTTTCTACAATCCGGAAAAAAATAGTGAAGCCTTGAAGACCTTACAGGAGTCTGCTGTCTGGAATGCTACCCCTGCTGCGAAAAACAATCAGATCTTCTACAACGACTACGATACATTCTATCGCTATGACCCAATCGCGATCACAGCACAGATTGATATGTTCGTAGATATGCTGATCAAAAGACACGAAGAGAACAAGAGCAAAAAATAGATCACAAGAAAAGTCATTCCTCGCCGGATGACTTTTTTTCGTCTTACGAAATAAACCTTACAAAATGTAAAGAAAACTGTAAGGAACATCAATAGCTCCTATTCTGGAATTTGGTTACAGTTAATAGCGACGGAAACAACGAACGCGAGTCAATAGATAGAATGGAGGAACGTAGAATGAGTACTGCTGTACTAGAAGTGAAAGACGTTCAAAAAATATATGGGTCAAAAGGTGAAAGCCAATCGCATGCCTTAAAAGGCGTATCGATGACCATAGACAAAGGTGAGTTCGTGGGAATCATGGGGCCATCCGGTTCGGGTAAGACGACTTTGCTCAACGTGATTTCCACACTGGATCGTCCAACAGAAGGCTTTATTGAGATTGCGGGAACGAACATTACACAGATGAAGCGTAATCAGCTCGCAGATTTTCGTTCGCAAAAGCTCGGCTTCATTTTTCAAGATTTCAACCTGCTAGAGAATTTGTCCGTGTATGAGAACATTGCATTGCCGCTGTCTCTGCAAGGGGTCCCTTCCAAAGAGATCAACACCAAAGTAAGTAAAGTAGCACAAACACTCGGGATCGAAGAGATTTTGCAAAAATATCCGGTTCAAATTTCCGGGGGACAAAAACAACGCGCCGCGGCAGCACGCGCACTTGTGCATGATCCTGCGATTTTGCTGGCGGACGAACCGACAGGCGCCCTCGACTCCAAGAATGCGAAAAGCTTGCTGGAAACGATGACAGATTTGAACGAGAACCACCAAGTATCAATCATGATGGTTACGCACGACGCCTTTTCTGCGAGTTATTGCAAACGGATCTTGTTCATTCAGGACGGCAAGCTGTATATCGAGATTCAACGTACGGGAGATCGTCAGCAATTCTTCAAACAAATTCTGGATGTACTGGCCGAGCTAGGTGCATCACATGATGTACGCTAGGAGGTAACGATTCATGCTTTTCAAGCTATCCTTGTCCAGTATGCGGAAGATGATGAAGGACTATCTGGTTCTGCTCGTGGGTCTGGTCATCTCCATTTCGATTTTTTACATGTTCCAGACGCTTGCCCTCAATTCTGATTACACGAAAAACAACGCGATGATTTCTTCGATTCAGATCGTTTTCAATGTAGGGGCATTCCTGCTGGCGTTTATCACGATTTTCTATATTTTCTATGCCAACTCATTCCTACTCTCGCTGCGGCGCAAAGAGCTCGGAATGTACATGGTCTTAGGAGCGAAGAAGGGGAAAATCAGCCAGATTTTGTTCCTGGAAACATTGACGATGGGGATTATTTCCTTAGTGATCGGTAGTTTGGTTGGTATTGCGCTCGCAAGCGGCATCGGCGTCTTGCTCATGAATCTGCTGGAGATTTCGACAGATGGGTACTATCCTTTTTATCTGCCAGCGGTTTGGATGACATGGGGATTCTTCCTCATTCTGTTTATCATCACATCTACGATCAATGCTGCTCGTTTGGCTCGCGCAACTGAGCTCGCTCTCATCCGTGCTGAGCAGCAAAATGACCAAATCAAGTCAAAAGGAATCGGAGCCGTTTTGGTCGCTATCCTTGGCGTGATTCTGTTGGCTCTGGGCTATACATGCTTGCACTTGATTATGTACCTGCAAGCACTCGGCTTTATCGTAGGAGCGATTTCATGCACCATCGGGACGTACTTGATTTTCATCTCGTTGTTGCCAGTTCTTGTACAGGCTTTGAAGAAAAATAAAAAGCTGAATGACAGCAAGCTGAACGCATTCACCTTTGCTCAGCTACGTTTTCGGGTGAACAACCTGACCAAAATTCTCGGTACGGTAGCTATGCTGATCGGGCTTGGTGTCGGGGCGATGGCAGGGGGCTTGGCCTTCCAGCAAAACGTCAATTTGTTTACCACGGTGTTTCATGTGTATGACGTGAATCTGCATGATCCGGTTGACGCGGATTATCAGGCACTGAAAAAAATGAACGTTCTGGAGCAAAATACGTATCGATACAAAGTTGACGACAAGGCGTATTACTACTTGAAGGAAGACTTGCTGGCAAATCCGTTACTGCTTTCCACGAACAGCATTCAAAATTACTCTGCTGACAACAAGCCAAAACTTGTGACTGATCCGCTTCCGAAAGAGACGTATATCGTTAGTTCGTCAAAAGATGACAAAGGTAAATACGATGCTATTCCTGAGGATTGGGACAAAGCGATATTCACCAACTTTATCAACTACCAGATGATTGAGGGCAAATCTGTTCTGGTTGTGGATCAGGCAACGTATGAGCAAACTGCTGGAAGTGAACACAAGGTTCTCCTTGCCCAGGTTGACGACTATTTGAAATACACGCAGGAATTAAAAGCCATGGATGAACGTCAAAAGCAACTGATTGGGTCTATCACAAATGTGGAAGCGAAAGACGTATACACTTCTTCCAAATACAGCACGTATGCGGGGATGTATATTTTCACAAGCGGAACGATGTTCATGGGCTTCTTCCTCGGAATTGCTTTCCTGGCGATGATGGCGAGCTGCCTGATGTTCAAAATCTTGTCCGGTGCTTCCCGTGACAAAGATCGTTACAGCATGCTGAGAAAAATCGGCGTACGTCAATCGTTGCTCGTAGGCTCGATCTATAAAGAGCTGTTCATGGTATTCATTTTCCCGGCGATCATCGGTCTGATGCACGTATTGATCGGTATGGAGATGTTCTCGTTCATCCTTTTGGATCCGTACCTGAACATCTGGATTCCAACGCTGATTTTCGTTGTGATCTATGCGATTTACTATTACATTACAGTTCAGCTTTATCGTGGAATTGTGTTGCCAAAAGAAGCGTAATTTTAAGAAAATCAATCCTCCTCATTAGAGGGGGATTTTTTCTTTTTTTACGGAAAGGGACGAAAACATGGGATAAGCTATATGACCAAAGAACTTTAATAAAAATTTTAAGTTTACCCCACTTTATATTTTAGAAGTTTTTTCTAACTTATACCTAGGAAAGAAATCATAAACACGAAGGAGAATTGGTATGAAAATAAACCTTAAAAAAACATCCGTACGTTTGGCAGCTTTAGGATTGGCTACTGCGATTTCCCTATCTGGAGCTTTAGTAGTAAGTGCAAATGAAAACCCAACTAAAAAGACTGTAGCTCAAAATCAAGAATTGTATGCAGGAACTTACAAAAAGCTCTCAGCTTCCGAAGCTCTTGCCGACAAGGCTGTGAAAGCAGCAATCGATAACGTCTATGCACAGTTTTCAGAAACAAAATCTTATGAGATCAGTGCTTATCAAGATGTGGTTTCAAAAGGTGAGTATGATAAGTATGTTATTAGACTTGAAAAAGATTCAAAAAACTTTTTTCACTTTGCAATAGATTCGAAAACGGGGAACCTCAGCTATACCATACAATCATTGGATGCTGCTACAGTTCTATCATACCCAAATGTAAAACCCGGGGTAGATAAATTCTATGCCTCACATCCAGAAGCAAAATCCTATGTGATTTCAAGTGCCAATATTGTAGACAACTTTGTAGGCAAATTTAGCAGATATAACCTTACGTTTACTGGAAAAGATCCCAAACAATCTATCACGATTGGAATAGATGCGAAAACGGGAGAGATTATTCCTACGAAAAAGCAAGAGCTCTAGGAATTAGTGTTGTAGACTGAACCTGTTGAGATGCCAAAGTTGTTTTTGAGTGAGGCTATCTAGAAAGTCGGCGTAGACTGACTTTCTAGATAGCCCCTTTACGTTTTATCACGACCATAAGGCTTTGGTTGCTTGAACTATCCTGCCCGTAGTGTAATGATCCTGCGAGTCTAAGTGATCAAAGATAATAATGTTTTAGACTGAGAAAATATAGTATTAGCCTGACTTTCGGACATTACGCTAACGGGCAGGATAGTTGAGCAACGCTCTTCGAGTGTACGGCTTGTAAAGGATCAGGATACCTACAAAAGCGAGAGTTATTGCTAAGCACGTAGGGGGAAACTTACGTAAATAGGTAGAAGGGATTGATTTTCTGCTACCGAATGAAAATTATATTTAAAAATGGGTATAGTGGGAATTTATACCTCCACTTTTAATTTCATGTATGATAAAGGGGAAGAATATTGCGCTTTTATTTCGTTAAACAATATTTAAGGGGGAAAAGATGGATAAGTTATTACAAGATATCATAAATTGGATCAGAATGGCTGATGATCAGATTATTGTTGGTGTTTCAGGACATGGAGCTGCTGGAAAAACAACGTTTACTAAGCGGCTCGTAAACCTACTAAATCAAAATGAAGTGAATTACATTAATACAGATTCGTATATGGTTAGTTCGAACATACGAAAGCATACAATTATCGACTATACATATCAAAACGAAAATCACCGTTATAAAATGACTGCTTGTCATCCATCAGCACATCATTTACCTTCTTTAGAAAGAGATGTTCAGATGGTTAGAGACGGTTTAGATTTATATACGATAGATGCTCATTATGTGAAGAGCGAGTTAATCTCCTCAAAAAACAAAGTAACGATTGTTGAAGGAATGAGTGTTGCATTTATTAAACCTGATTTATTTGATTTAAAAATTTACTTTTATACAGATGGTGAAACGGAATTAAAGAGAAGATTGAGCCGTGATATTGTTGAAAGAGGAACCGATATCAACTATTTAAGGCAGTCACATGAAGAACGTCGGATTCAGTACGAAGTGTTTATGCATCCGTACAGTCAGCGGTTTGATATTATTATCAAAGCTTCTGATGAAGGAGTATGTCTAGAAAAAAATACATTTGATTTTAAATTATTCAGCTAACGGGTTCATTAGTTAAATAAATAAGGAGAAGTTTTCTGATGAATATCGAGTTGAGACGTTTGCTCGAAGAAGATCAAAGTGATTTAAAGAATACCCCAGTTGATCGTGTAGAAAGAGATATGTTAAGGAGGAATCGGGTACGAGGAATTCTTTCCGAAGGAGGGGTGACTGAAGGCATTGATTTTTTTCACGCTGCGTTAATCTTCCAACATGGTGATTCATTAGATGATTGGTTTCAAGCGCATGAATTAGCTAAGAAAGCAAGTGAGCTCGGATATCACGAAGCAAGATGGCTCGCTGCTGTAGCACTGGATAGATGGCTTGTCTGGCAAGGTATTCCAGCAAAATATGGTAATCAGTTGATTTCTTTTGGTGGCACCTATCGTTTACCATGTGTTGATCCAGCCACAACAGATGAAGAGCGGAAAAAGTGGGGAATAGCTACTCTCGCTGATTTACTTGCGTTTCATGGTCTTCGTGGCTTTGCTTCGTTAGAAAAAGAAAATATTGTTTCAGCAGCTGTTGAAGGATTTCAAATTAACGTGGTTAGACTTGAGCGTCATCTCGTCCATAGCCCGAAATTAGAAGGTGTTCTCTGCGGTTTTGATGAAGAAAATCGTACTATCTTGAAAAACTCATACGGCTGGCGCTGGGTTATTAATAATATGGGGGATTTTATCACCTGCTGGCTTTCTTTTCCTTATGCCCCTAAGATAGCCCATATCATAACTAGTGAAGAATCTCCCACTTTCGAAATAACCGAGTACCAGGACCGTCCTGCAATATGGGTTAAGTGCAATGGTTTGTTGACCCTTTATTTTTTAAAGCGAGACGAAATTTGGGCTGTTTCAGGTCGTGATCGTAATGATATAGTAAAAATTTCGAGCAAGGTTGGGATGCGTACTGGAACATAGTATTACAGAGTGGGCTCAAGTATCCATTCGTCTGTTGATCTAATAATGGATGCTAACAATACCAGGCCTGATCATGATTATGGCAAGCCTGGTACGATGATGACACTTATTTTTTGAATAGAATTTCGCCCACTTGTGTGGAGATGTTGAGGGTTGCATTCTCGGATTGAGCCTCACCCACATATCCATGGAGTTCTTTGGAAACAACCGATGTGGTATTTGTTGCTTTTTCAAGATTAACCTGATTATCAATATTCCCCATTTCAGTTGATAAACTTACATATAGAGGTGCTAATTGATCCGGTAGAGCGAATTCTACGTTTCCAAGGTTAGTAGATATGTTACTGCTTTCCTTGCCAATGACATCCGTTACGGTGATGTTGCCAGCATTGCTGCTCACATTTAAATGTTGGACCGACAATTCTGACTCAATGAATATGTTGCCAACTTCATTAACTATCTCAAGGGATTTGAAGTCTTTATAAGGAAGATGGATTGTTAAGGATGGCAATGGATCCGTATTTATCAACTTCTTTTGTTCCTGTTTAAGCATAATCTGTAATGTTCCATCTTGCATCGATGTAGTCACGTTGGTATCTATTCCTTGTGAACTGCCCTTGGATAATTCCCATTCTGCTTGAGTGATTTGTTTGTCTCCTATGACTTTAACTATAGCAGCGTTACTCTGAATTTTTAGGGAATGAATGTTAGTTACATCTATTTGAGAAATATCTCCTTTTCCTGCATTCGAGACATTCTTAATGTCCGATGTTTCTGAATTTGCAATTGTGTTCGTCGGTATAGAGGCGTTTTGCTGGGAAGAACTTTGTGTACTAGTGACGGAGGATTCCTTCGTACATCCAGCGATTCCGATACTGGCAGCGGCCAGGAGAATCATTGCTAACTTCATGTTCTTGTTCAAACGTTTATCTTCCTTTCTGCTGCATATGCTAGACAGACCGTCATTTCAAATTACGTGATCTTGTTTGTACATTAATCGTACAGTGGTCAGAAAGATTTGGTAACGGACTTTGGCTTGAATAAGAACTGGACTTAAGTCTAGAAGAGCCTCCGCCTTTAAACCTAGAGGCACATGATGAATCGAATAGCGTAATAAAACAGCGGCGAGTCTAAGACTTTTTTCAAGTCCTAGGTCGCTGCTGTTTTATTATTATTCGGGTTCAGTCTAAAACGAATTTTTCTGAGTCTGGAGATTTTTTTAAGACTTTGAACACATCTCACCGTTGACAAAGATAATGATAATCATTATCATAATCAATGGTTGATTGGAAATCATGTCCATCATCCTTTCTCATTCGGTGTAACACCTAGAAAAGTAAGGGGGAATTTTTTCATGCGTCTTATAAAACTACCAGTGATGCTTGTATTTATGTCTGCGATGCTGTTACTTGCTGCTTGCGGTAACGCAGGGTCAACGGCACAATCTGGTTCCAACCAAGCTGCTACAGCTCAACCTGACGCGGCGAAGCCGGCAGAAGAGCAAGTGCGCACAGTGAAGCACATGATGGGAGAGTCGACTATCAAAGGTACTCCTAAGCGTATCGTTGCATTGGAATGGAGCTCAGCAGAGCATTTGTTGGCTCTTGGTATTCAGCCTGTAGGGATTGCAGATATTCCGAATATGAAAAAATGGGTCAAACTCCCGGTGGAGATTGCTCCAGAAGTAGTGGATGTAGGGAGTCGTACTTCCCCGAACCTGGAATCGATCATGATGTTAAAGCCAGATTTGATTATCGGTATTAAACGAAATGTAGAAGCCAATTACGACGAAATGAGCAAAATTGCTCCAACGATTGCTTTTGATACGAATCCTGCTGAAGGTCAGGGATCACAGTATGATCGAATGATCGAGATTTTCAAGCAAATTGCGGATATTACGGGTAAAAATGCAGAAGCTGAAGCTGCTTTGAAAGACCTCGACAAGACTTATGCGGAAGCAAAAGAAAAGCTAACCAAAGCTGGTGCAGATAAAGTTCCATTTGTCCTCGCGATGGGCTACAGCAGCCAAAATGCAGTAGAATTCCGTTTGTCTACGGATAACTCTACAGCAGCAAGCATCTTGATAAATATTGGTCTGACAAATAAGTATAAGCCTAAGAAATTTGAGCAAACAGGAATGACACTGGCAGATGTGGAGGCACTTCCAGCGTTGCAGGATGCGAATTTCCTCCATATCATTCAAAATGATGACAACGTGATTGAGAATCAATTGAAAAACAACCCAGTTTGGAACGGCCTTACTTTTGTGAAAGAAAATCGCGTCTATGCGCTGGGCGGAGATTTGTGGCCGTATGGTGGTACCATGTCTGCAAAGATTCTTGCGAATAAAGCTGTTGATCTGTTGGCAAAATAATGAGTTTAGCCAAAAATAAAATGTTCACACGAACTGACATCACTCCAGCCATTTCCTCACCAAGAGGGGGCTGGAGATTGTTCTTGATGTTAGGGAGTGGACTTGTCGCTCTGTTCGTGCTTACATTTGTCAGTTTGACACAGGGGATGGCAGACATTTCTCTGCGTTCTGTTATTCAGGCCATTATTGCTCCGCAGGACATTTCCGATCACCATATGATACAAGGTGTCAGGCTTCCGAGAACGGTCATGGGGCTTTTGTCTGGTGCAGCATTGGCGATTACCGGAGCTTTGATGCAGACAGTGACACGAAACCCGCTCGCTTCGGAAACGACATTGGGAGTAAATGCGGGTGCCTATTTCTTCGTGGTGTTCGGGATGGTTTTTTGGCCATCATTCTTGCATGACCACCCGCTTCCATTTGCGATGGCGGGCGGAATACTCGCAGCCGTTACCGTATACTTCATGTCTGGCGGGCGAAAAGGCACGCCTGTGCGTGTGGCATTATCCGGGATGATCGTCACCTTGGTGTACTCCTCCTTGACGAGTGCCATCATCTTGTTTAACGAAGAAACGACAAATGGCATTTTCCTCTGGGGCTCGGGCTCCCTGAAGCAAAATGACTGGTCGGGTGTAGAATTCAGTTGGCCTTGGATTGTAGCTGGGATTTTAATCAGCTTTTTTATGGCCAGGCAGCTTGATGTACTTAGCCTTAATGAAGAAACGGCGAAGTCATTGGGGCAAAAGGTGGCAAAAACACGGCTTTTCACCATGTTTATTGCGATCTTGGTTACGTGCGTTAGTGTCAGTGTGGTCGGTCCAATCGGTTTCATCGGACTCGTGGCTCCGCATCTGGTGCGATTGTCAGGCATCACCCAGCATAGATGGCTGCTGCCGTTATGTGCCATCTGGGGGGCAGCGCTGCTTGTGGCTTCTGATACGATTGCACGTATGTTCATCAATCATTATGGTGAACTTCCGGCAGGAGCCATCACGGCTGCTATTGGTGGCCCATGGTTGATTTGGCTGGCTTTGCGTGTCTCGCGCAGTATGACTGCTGGGACTGGAGGCTCGATGAGTGTCGGTGGAGCACAACGCAAAGTTTCGTATCCATTGATTGTGTCTATGCTTACGGTGCTGCTCGTGGTTGTTTGGATGCTCAGCTTGTCTAGCGGAAACTTGTACCTGCCCTGGACGGAGATCATCGCCATTTTCATGGGACAAGGAAACGAGATGTACAGTCAATTGGTGTTGGAGCTTCGGATGCCGCGACTGTTGACAGCGATGTTGGCAGGTGTAGCACTCGCGATCAGCGGAAGTCTCATGCAGAGTGCAGTACGTAATCCACTGGCTGATCCGCAGATTGTCGGTGTCACGAGTGGTGCGGGTGTAGGGGCGATTATCGTGCTCCTCGTGCTTCCTCAATTCTCGGCTTGGATGCCGCTTGGGGCTGTTGCAGGGGGAATCATCTCCGCTGCGATTGTGTATGCAGTCTCTTGGAGAAGGGGACTCAATCCAATCATCTTGACGCTAGTTGGAATTGCGGTTTCTGCCGCAGGTGCCGCCCTTATTAATATCTTAATCGTACATTCGATGATCTTGGCAGCGCCTGCACTCACTTGGCTGGCAGGAAGTACATACGGGCGGGGATGGATGGAAGTAGGCCGCCTGTTGCCTGCGATCCTCGTTTTAGCACCGATCGCGTGGTGGTTAGGACGTCGTGTTGACCTCTTGTCATTTAACGACGAGAGTTCGACTGGATTGGGGTTACAGGTGCGGGTGACGAGGTTGTCTGTGGCAGTCATTGCCGTGTTACTCGCTTCAGCGGCAGTTGCCAGTGTCGGAGCCGTAGGATTTATCGGCCTTCTCGCTCCACATGCAGCACGTATGCTGGTTGGCCCCCATCATCGCCGTGCAGTCGTCGTCTCAGCCATGCTTGGAGCTGTATTGTTGGCTGCTTCTGATTTGCTAGGAAGGATCGTCATGATTCCGAAAGATATTCCGGCGGGGGTCGTGGTGGCGTTGCTAGGCGCGCCCTATCTGTTCTTGCTGATGTTCCGTTCGAATCGTTCCTTACAATAGACGTGGGCAAGTACTTGCCAAATACAAAGATCTCCAACATGATGAAAGTAGAACAGGCTGATTCCGGCAATCAGCTTGTCTACTTTTTCTTGCTATTCCGGTGATAGAAGGATGTGAATCCGTTGACGATTAATCAAGATTATCCTGGCTTTTTGATGATCGCCTTTCGCAAACAGCGATTGAAAAATTTTCACCTGCGTCAGGTGGAGATAAACACCCATGTCCTTTGCTATGTGGCAGAAGGAAGTGCAGAGATGACGGTTGATGGTCAAAAGCAGGTGCTCGACACCGGAAAGCTCTTGTTGTTGCACCCGACGACGAAGATAGAAGAATTGCGGTGCCAATCAGGACCGTTGCACATATACAGGCTGCATTACGCAGAAGCGAGACACGATCAGCACGAGAGCGCTCCCGAGAGGAAAGAAGTCGAGGTTTTGGCTGCCTCTACACCCGCCTCATTTCTTACGGTATTGGAGGAGCTCTCGCAATTGACACGAAAACAGGACTACTCTTCTTTTTTGCGGAGCCAAGCGTTGCTCTACGAGCTGCTTGGTGTTGTTTATGATGAACAGAAAAAGAAAGAGGAAAAGGGCATTGGAGCAATTGAGGAGACCATCGCCTACATGCAAAAACACTACCGCGAGTCACTGGAATTGGGAAGCTTGCCGAGTCTGGCGGGGTTGACCCCCAGCTCTTATTGCCGTGCTTTCAAACGTGTGACGGGAATGACACCCGGGGAGTATTTGACTGGGCTGCGGATGGAGCATGCCAAGGAGCTGCTTGCCCATTCTGGAGGAAGCGTGAAGGATGTAGCTCGTAACGTAGGTTATACCGATGAGCTGTATTTTAGTAGACTCTTCAAAAAACGCGAAGGATTGTCGCCGCAAATATATATGAAGCAAAGTGACCAGCGGGTAGTCGTGGTCAGCAAGCTGTTTTTGCAGGATCATTTTCTTGCGATGGGAATTCAGCCGATTGCTGCCCCCTCCTTCCCGAACTACTTTGAAACGAGGACGGGCTTTCCTTCTTATTTACAGCAAAAGCTGCGCGGGACAAAAGCATTGAATGCAGAGCAGTTTATCGATCCGAAAGAAATTTTGAGGTTGTCGCCTGATGTGATTGTCAGGATGAATTTTTTCCACAATCGGGAGGCAGGAGACTGGGAGAAAATAAGAGGAACGATCTTTTTTGACGGTTATCCGAATTGGATTGACTACCAAACCAGATTGGCGACGCTCTTCAAGAAAGAGAGTCAGGCAGAGATAATCATCAAGCACATCGACAACGTGGAAAAACAAGCAAGAGATGCACTGTTGCCGGTTACACGCAAGGGTGAATGGACGATGATTCGCGTCCTTGCGGATGAGGTGCGCCTGTATGGTGTAGAGGGGCACGCCCTCGCTGATTTGTTTTATCACAAGCTTGGATTTGCGCCTGATCCGAATGTGACCCATGCGGCCTATATACCAAATGCGCTCAACGATCTGATCGAATTAAACCCGGAGCGAATCATCGTGTTCTGGAGTGAACGGGAGCATGTGGCAGCACTGTGGAACAACCCGTTGTGGAGAGACATGCGTGCGGTGAGGGAAAACAAAGTGTACCATCCCGCCAATCACGAATGGGACCCATGGGGACCGTTTGGCAGAGAGCATACGATTCAAAGGAGCAAAGCATATTTTCTCCAGGCCGCACAGGGGTAATCTAGTCCATGGGAATTAGACAATCACGTCCATAGAAAAGTAAGAGGAGTCTCTATATACTATCAATTGATAATTGTTATCACTAAGTTGATAAGCAGAAGTGGGGGCATTCTCGATATGAAAAGTAAGACCAGTTTACGTACCATGCGCCACATCATGACCAGCTTCTTCGCACTGTGCTTGCTGGTTGTCCTTGCCGGTTGTGGAGGCAATGCCAACCAAGTTCAACAAGCGCCAGCTGCATCGGGCACGACGACTGAGGCTACTCCAACATCAGCACCAGCCGATTCCAATGAAGTACGTGAAGTGAAACATGCAATGGGTACCACTCCGATCAAGGGAACACCAGAACGCGTGGTAATTTTAACAAATGAAGGTACCGAAGCCTTGCTTGCACTTGGCGTTAAGCCAATCGCTGCTGTACAGTCATGGGATGAAGATCCTTGGTATCCTCACATCAAAGATGAGATGACAGGTGTAGAAGTGTTGGGCTTCGAAGACCAGCCGAATCTCGAAGCGATTGTAAGCCTGAGCCCTGATTTGATCATCGGGAACAAAGTACGTCATGAAAAAATTTACGATCAACTGTCCAAAATCGCTCCAACCGTATTCTCAGAAGAGCTGTCCGGTAGATGGAAAAGCAACTTCATGCTTTATGCAGAAGCACTAAACAAGAAGTCGGAAGGCGAGCAAGTCCTGAAAGAATTCGATGATCGTGTAGCTGCTGCGAAAGCAAAGCTTGGTCCGAAAGCTTCTACCAAAGTGTCCGTAGCGAAATTCTCCAAAAAAGGTGTACAAATCTATCAAAAAGATACCTTTAGCGGTGTGTTGCTCGATCAACTGGGACTCGCACGTCCAGCTTCCCAGGACGTAAACAACTTTGCAGAAATGATCAGTGAAGAAGGTATGTCCGCTATGGATGGGGACATCCTGTTCTACTGGGTAACGGAGCCAACGAAAGAATCTAAAGATGTTTCGAACAATGCGAAAAAATGGATGGAAAGCCCGGTCTTCCAATCTCTGAATGTGGCGAAGACCAATCAAGTTTACCAAGTAGACGAAACGGTTTGGAACAAAGCAGGCGGCATCAAGGCAGCGAATTTGCTGCTCGAAGATATCGTGAAGCGCCTCGATGGGAAGTAAGAACAATACGGCGTCAAAGCGAGAGACCTCATCCAAAGTATGGATGGGGTCTTTTCTTGGCATAATATGGGATAGCTGCTTAGTTTATGTACCTTAAATTTTCAAGTCGCTTGTTCAACCATGACATTTGTCATGTCTCCGACTTGACGTTTATGACTACAGCGGCCAGACGCTATTTTCTACAATATAGATAGAATATAGTGTCCGGCGCACTCCACGTTTCATGCGCTTCGGTCGAGGAGGAAACGATTGATGCATCAAGCCAACATTGCCGAGTTGAAAAAGAATGTTGCCCCCTTTGAAAAATCAGACATGAAAAAGAGTATCAGACAGCTAATCAATACGTTAGTTCCCCTGATTCTGCTCTGGTACGGAGCTTATCTCAGTCTATCTGTGTCCTATTGGCTGACGCTGCCTATCGTCATTGTTGCAGCTGGCTTCGTCATCCGTACCTTCATCATTTGCCACGATTGCTGCCACCAATCCTTTTTCAAAAATCGTTGGGCGAATGACATCGTGGGGACAATTACGGGTGTGATTACCCTCGTGCCGTATGAACAGTGGAAAAATAGTCACAATATTCACCATGCTACGAGCAGCAACCTCGACAAACGAGGCGTAGGCGATCTGTGGATGTTAACTGTTAATGAATATCTTGAAGCTCCTATCTGGCGTAAAATTGCTTATCGGCTGTATCGTAATCCGATTGTTATGTTTGGCTTGGGCCCAATTTTTGTCTTTTTGCTCCAATATCGCTTTAATGTAAAACGTGCTCGCCGCAAAGAGCGGTTGAATACGTATTTGACGAATGTGCTGCTGGTTGGTCTTTATGCGGTCTTAATCTGGGCGGTTGGCTGGCAAGCATTTCTGCTGATTCAAGGTCCGATCTTTTTTGTCTCAGGATTGTTTGGGATTTGGCTGTTTTATGTACAGCATACGTATGAGGATTCGTATTTTGAGAACGAAGAAGAGTGGAGCTACGTGAAAGCAGCAGTAGAAGGAAGCTCCTACTACAAGCTGCCAAAGGTTTTGCAATGGCTCACAGGCAATATTGGCTTTCACCACGTCCATCATTTAAGCCCACGGGTACCGAATTACAACCTGGAAAAAGCACATAACGAGACACCGCCGCTTCATATGGCGACAACGATTACACTGGCGGCCAGCGTGCAGTGCCTGCGTTTTCATTTATGGGATGAGAGCAACAAGCGCTTTGTGAGCTTCAAAGGCATCAAGCGATTGGCTGCTGTTCGATCTGAAGCGATCATGGATGCACTCCAAGGCTCCAAACCGAGTTTGGAAGGAAAATAAGCCTGCCATAAACCATTGAATTCCGATACACTTGAGAGAGTGGCGAAGAAAAGGTGGGCAAGGATGCAAAAGCAGAAGTGGTATCACATTCTTCAAAAAAATACGGGCTTGAGCCCTTATGTGTGGGTTGTCTTCTACATCCTGCCATTTTATTTCATTTTCCGGTCATCCTCGACGTACGAAGCGGTGATCGGAATCATCATGATCATTCTGTTTTTCATTTGCTATGTATTCTCCTTTCTGTCGAAGGGCTGGCTGATTTACTTTTGGACGGGTGTGCAGATCATCATATCCATCGCCATGACCTTGATGTTCGGCTATGTGTATTTCTCGCTCTTCTTGGCGTTTTTTATCGGGAATATCGAGAACAAGATCGGCTTTGTTACGCTGTACACGGTTCATTTGATTAGTACCGCCATATCGGTCAACATCGGTTTCTTTACCAAAAACGCGCAATTGATTGGCCAGCTTCCGTTTGTTTTGGTTAGCATGGTTGCTGTCATTCTCTTGCCCGTGACCACGTACAACTGGAATAAGCGCGAGAAGCTCCAGGGAGAGCTGGAGCATGCGAACAAGCGGATTTCAGAGCTAGTCAAGCTAGAGGAACGCCAACGCATTGCCCGTGACTTGCACGATACGTTGGGGCAGAAGCTCTCCCTGATTGGGTTGAAAAGTGATTTGGCGAACAAGCTGATCAACAAAAATCCTGCTCTTGCGAGAACGGAGCTGGAGGAAATCAGGCAAACGGCGCGAATCGCTTTGAAAGAAGTACGGGAAATGGTCACGCAAATGCGTGGGACGCGGCTTGAGGATGAGATGTTTCGGATCAAACAAATTTTCAAGGCAGCGGATATCGAGTTCGTGCTGGAAGGCGACACGAATCTGACTAATACTTCGCTGATGACAGAAAACGTGCTGTGCATGTGCCTGAAAGAAGCGGTCAACAATATTGTGAAGCATAGCAATGCCACTGCCTCCTCCATTGTCATCGAACCTACTCGTACCGATCTCGTTGTAAGTGTAACGGATAATGGCATTGGAATGGCGGAGGAATTGGTTTACCGGGGCAACGGTTTGCGTGGGATGAAGGAACGGCTGGAATTTGTCAACGGAAGCATGGAAATCCAGTCCTCAGTCTCTGGAACACAGCTAGTGATCCGGGTACCCAACATCTTCAAACAACCGGAACAGGAGGCGGGAAGATGATTCGCATTGTCATTGCAGAGGATCAGAGAATGCTCTTGGGAGCCCTTGCTTCCCTGCTTGATTTGGAAGAGGATATGAAGGTCGTCGGAAAAGCAAGTAATGGTGAGGATGCGGTCAAGCTCGTGCATCAGCATCAGCCCGACATTTGCATTATGGATATCGAAATGCCAGTAAAAAGTGGATTAGACGCTGCCGAGGAATTGAAAGGCAGCGGGTGCAAGGTGATGATTCTTACAACCTTTGCTCGCCCTGGTTACTTCGAACGAGCTCTGAAGGCAGGAGCAAACGGCTACTTGCTCAAGGACAGCCCGAGCGAAGAGCTGGCTAGCTCGATTCGCAGCATTATGGCTGGGAGGCGGATCTATGCGCCTGAGCTGGTCGATGAGGCATACGGGCAGGAGAATCCGCTGACGGAGCGGGAAAAGGAAGTCCTGCTTTTGGTCGCTGACGGGAAGAACACCAAGGAGATTGCCAGTCAGCTGTACATTACGACAGGGACTGTGCGGAATTACATCTCCGTCATTCTCGACAAGCTCGGTGTGAGCAATCGGATCGAGGCGATTATGCATTCAAAGGAAAAAGGCTGGTTTAAGTAGCAGACCAGCTGGAGAAGGCCCTTTCTGTTTTGGCAGGAAGGGTTTCTTTTTTATGGGGTTATGATTGATGATCTGGTATATTTAGTATGATTTCATTACTATCGTATAGGAATGCTACTAGCATATTTTTTATAGTTTCCATCGTGATGGTAAAGGGAGGCTTAACGTGAATCCAGAAACCGATGATCCTAAACAAGTTGTTTTACAGGTTGGAGGGGTATTAAAAAAAATTCGTAAAGAGAAGCATTTGAGCCTGGAAGATTTATCAGAATTATCAGGTGTGAGCAAGCTGACACTTGGAAATATTGAGCGTGGAGAAACCAACCCAACAATCGGGGTGCTGTGGAAAATTTCGAAATGCTTATCTATCCCACTCTTGGCGTTATTCTCAACCGAGAACAGTGTAAATCTGTCCAGAGCTGGGAAGGGACTTAGAATCGCTGGGGATAATAAAGATTGGGTCATTGAGCCAATCTTTCAAAACGTAAGTAATGAAATTGAAACGTATAGAGCTTATTTACAGCCGAATAGCTCATACTATCCAGAGAAGCACTACCACAATACAACGGAAATTGCGACGGTTATGTCAGGAACCCTTTCCATCCATGTAAATAATGAGTCATACGTCTTGAATCAGTATGATTCGATTAGTTTTTGTGCAGATGGCACGCATTCCTATATAAATCAGTCCGACGAGCTTGTTGTGCTCCATATTATATTGAAATACGGGGTCTAAAAATCGATCCCCTGTATGTTCATAGACTACCACGACTATGACCCTTTATTGACCGAATGGTTGCTAAAGGGTTATTAGTTGTATTATAGTATATGTTGTTTATTAAAAAGTATATTATAATATACTTTTTCTTCGGTTTCGTATTAACTCCTGTATCCAATCTAATAGACAAAGAGGGAAAATGATGAACACGCAAGAGATGAAATCAAAACCAAATGTTTCCAGATCAGCAGTTTGGGTGGTTATTGTAGGAATCATATTTATTGCAGCTAATTTACGGGCTCCTTTAACCTCGGTAGGGCCTCTAGTTGGTCTTATTAGGGACGATGTTCATATTTCGAATACGCTGGCAGGTATGATTACCACATTGCCCCTATTAGCTTTTGCACTTTTTTCTCCTATTGTTCCTAAATTAGGACGAAGGTTTGGAGTAGAAGGAATCATTCTAATTTCCATCATCCTTCTCACTTTTGGGGTTATTTTGCGTTCTTTCTCAGGAATCGGTACTTTATATATCGGTACCGCTGTTCTTGGATTGGCAATTTCCGTTTCTAATGTATTGTTGCCAAGTCTTATAAAGCGGGAGTTTCCTAGACAAATTGGTTTAATGACTGGTGTATATTCCATTTCTATGAATTTATTAGGGGCAATTGCATCTGGTATTAGTGTTCCCATTGCAGTTGGATTAGGAGTTGGATGGCGAGGGGCGTTGGGAATATGGGCCATTCTTAGTTTGGTATCCGTATTATTTTGGTTACCTCAAATGAAACGCCGCAATAGGGAAACAGCCACGATTCAAAATCAATCGGCGGATAGTAGTGTGAATATATGGCGTTCCGCACTAGCATGGCAAGTAACCTTGTTTATGGGACTCCAATCTACGTTTTTCTATGTACTAATCACATGGCTACCTGAAATCTTAAAACAACAAGGAATAAGTTCAGATCAAGCTGGTTGGTTCCTATCCGTTATGCAGTTAGCCTTGCTTCCCTTTACTTTTATCGTTCCGATTATCGCTGGGCGTATGTCCAGCCAACGTTTATTAGTTACGATTACGGCCATTCTTCTTTTAATGGGAACGCTTGGATTACTTTACGGTAGCGCGAATTTCATTGTTTGGTGGATCATCATGCTCGGAATTGGTGGAGGTTTTGCATTTAGTTTATCGATGATGTTTTTTGGTTTACGTACAGAGAATGCTCAACAGGCTGCAGAGCTGTCCGGTATGGCTCAATCAGTTGGATACCTGCTTGCCGCAATAGGCCCGACCCTTTTCGGATATCTGCATGATGCAACGGATAGCTGGACGGTTCCCCTTCTACTTTTGGTTTGTGCGTCAATCTTGCTCTTTGTATTTGGTCAAGGTGCAGCTAGAAATCGTTCTATTGGTTCAAAAGCAACGATTCCACCGAGTAACACTCCGCCAAAAGCGAAGTAAGCAAACCAGGCGTGCACTTTTAGCTTTCCCAGCCTATGGTCAAAAAGAAAAGGAAACAAGCTGACGTCGATTGGGTTTCGACGTCAGCTTGTAGATGAGAGGATGCTATGTTTTTATCTATTATGGATACAGTTATCCAATTGGTCTGATTAGCCTAAATGTTTGATCAGGTTCATATTCCCAGAACTTCTGATCACAATCCATCCGTTAGGAATAGGCGAGCCTAGCATCACCCATACCTCCTGATTAGAGGGAGCGTTGTTCAGATTTTTAAGCAGGTTCATGGTTCCGGTACTTCTGATCACAACCCATCCGTCAGGCATAGGGGAGCCGAGCATTACCCAAACTTCCTCATTAGAAGAGGCGCTGTTCAGATTTTTAAGCAGGTTCATGGTTCCAGTACTTCTGATGACGACCCATCCAGGTGGCATAGGGGAACCGAGCATGACCCAAACTTCGTAACCAGCCGGAGCATTGTTCATATCCTTAATCAGGTTCATGGTTCCGGTACTTCTGATGACGACCCATCCGTTTGGAATAGGGGAGCCGAGCATGACCCAGACTTCCTGACCAAATGCGGCATTTTTGATTATTGTTTTTGCGGAGGCTGGCGCCTTCTTCTGTAAAGGTAGAGCGGTCCCATGGGCTTCTGCGGCTAAACATGGTACAGCCACAACTGAGCTTAATGTCAGGATGATCAAGGCTTTCTTAAACATGAACATCAACCTTTCTTGACAATGGTAATGTAGCTCTGAAACGCTCATCGAGTGGATGCTATGAGATGTATCATCGCCCCTCCCCAAAAATGCCTATATATACCATTTTATAGGATAAACATCTCTTTTACTTTAGGAGATATTGTCGAATAGTAGACAAAATATAAAAAGCACCCAAAAAGGGTGCTTCACTTCACGGAAGATGTAACGCGGTCTGGATATTTTGCTGATCCAATTCAATCTGCTCGGCAATATTCCATGGATGGTACCAGCCTCGCTCAATCATGTATAGGCTGATCTTTTCGTGCAAATCGATTGCTTCTTCCAATTGCTTGGTTAGTGTTGCTTTAATTTCCGGGGTGCCTGTTTCTGTCAGTGCCATCGCATAGTTCCGTACACCGCTCTTTGCGGAGATGAGAAAGTCCATGGCGATTACTTGATCCGTCAGGCCACCCATACCAGCTAAGCTTTGAAGAATGCCAGTCATACGTTTGTCCCCCTATGAATTTGCTTTTGTCAGTAGAGAGCTCAGCTCCTGAAGCTGTCTGGTGGATACGAGAACATCGTCAGCCAAAAGCTGTCTCAACGTCTCATCGGAAACGAGGCCTTGCATTGTCTTGGACTTGGTCATGCAAATGGTTTTAAAAGTAGCAATTTCATGCAGTTCAAGCTGTTCGTGCAATCCGTAACTCATCGCAGAGGTACCCTCCTTCCCATCATTTGATCAAGGCTTAAGAACGACTTTGATGCAATTGTCTGTTTTCGTATCAAACACTTCGTATCCACGCTTTGCTTCACCCAAGGGAATGACGTGTGTGATGATGTCGCCTGGATCGACTTTTCCGGTGGTAATGAGCTCATACATATAGGGCATGTAGTGGATCACAGGAGCTTGTCCGGAACGTATGTTGACATTGCGCTGCATGATGTCTCCAAGAGGGAAGGCATTGTAGCGCCCGCCATAAACACCGGTAATTTGGATCGTACCGCCTTTGCGGACTGCTTGGGAAGCGATGACGATTGCCCCCATAGCGCCTCCTTGTAGCTTCAAGCCACTCGCTAGAAACTCCAGGGCTGACATTTTTCCATCCATACCAACAGCATCGATGACAACATCAGCGCCACCCTTCGTGATTTCTTTCAGGTAGTTACCGATATTTTCCTTTTGCTCAAAGTTAACGATTTCTACGTTGTTCGTACGTTTTGCATGTTGCAGGCGATACTCGATATAATCAACCGCGATCACACGTTTTGCACCTTTCAGCCAGCAAAACTTTTGGACAAGAAGACCTACGGGTCCGCAGCCCAGAACGATCACGGTATCCCCGTCTTTGACACCTGCGTTATCTACGCTCCAATAGGCAGTTGGCATGGCATCGGCAATCAAGCACAGCTTTTCATCCTCTACTTCGCAGCTTTCAGGTAGCTTGAAATGGGTAAAGTTCGCAAACGGCACCCGCAAATACTCTGCCTGTCCCCCAGGATAACCGCCTGTTGTACCGGAATATCCGAAAAAACCACCCATATCGCCATTCTCGTTTGAATTGTCACATTGGCTTTCTAAATGGTTTTTGCAATAAAAGCATTCGCCGCAAGCGATCGTAAATGGAATAATGACGCGATCGCCCTTTTTCAGCTTGGTTACACCAGGGCCAACCTCTTCGACAATACCCATTGGTTCGTGACCGATAATATAATCCTCTTGCAAATTGGGGATCATGCCATGAATTAAATGGAGATCGGATCCGCATATGGCAGTGCTTGTCAATTTCACGATCATATCATCGGGCTTTTCAAGCTTCGGATCGGGCACCTCTTTTACTACTACGTTTTTAATGCCTTGGTATGTAACAGCTTTCATCGATAAGTTCCTCCATCAGTGGTGTTCATCTGGTGTCCGATCGAACATGCTTTTTCGCGAAGTATCTTCAGGGAAAAGGTTCATTTGCCCGATTTGGATCGTTTCCAAGGCTGAGAGGTGGTCTAGTTGATACTGTTCATGAAGCTCGTAGGGATGGAACCATTTTTTACTGAGCATCAGCTCCGCGATTTCTTGATGGAGAGCGATTCCTTGGTGGAGTTGTTTCCGCAATACGGCTCTTGCTTCCGGAGTAATGGTTTCAGTCAGAGCGATTGCTGTGTTTCGGACGCCTTCCTTGGCACGAATGAGGAAGTCCATAGCAAAAGTCATATCTGCCTTCTCCGGCATGTTTAACGCGTTTATAGGATCTTGATAATCGTTGTTCATCGGATTTTCACCTTCAGTTTATGATGGGGGTCGGGCGAGTTTGCGGGATCGGTGCCTGGAAGGGTGCATTCTTGTAAATAGTCTGAAGCTCCTCGATTGCTTGCAAGGATTGTTCTACGTCTTTTTGCATCAGCGCTCGTAAATCCTGATCGAATACGATGCCTTGCATCAGCTTGGATTTGGCGAGACAGAGTGTTTTGAAGTTAAGTACTTCATGAATATCCAGTGATTCATGGGCAGCCAGCGTCTGTTTATTCATCGTACAATCCTCCTTTTGGGCGTTTTTACAGTTCTATTCTGTCCTATGCACATCTTGGTATTCGAAAGAAGTCTTCCGACGGGGTTTTTGTTTTCTGAATAGTCAGTACAAAAAGGGGGGTGGGTGTGTCACAAGTAAACAAAGGAGGGACGAGCATGGCAAAAGAGTTCTTTGAGCTAAAAATAAAAAACCTCTCCCTTATGAGGAGAGGCGATAGAGACATTAGAATGATTGCGAAGCTTTAGGATTCGCACCGTATTGGTTGTCTCCCTGGCTGTCTTGACACATGAAAACGATCAAGATAATTGCACCGATAAAAGGAATTAACCCAAGAAGCATCCACCAACCACTTCTTCCTGTATCGTGCAATCGGCGAGCAGTTACGCTCAAACTAGGCAGTAATACTGCTAGTGAATAGATATAGCCCAAAACAGATGCAGTACCAATTAATGAGTCTACGAGAGCAATTACCAGAGATACGATGATGTTGAACAAAGTGAACATCCAATATTCTTGACGTCTAGCTCTTCCTGTAAAAGCGACGTATTGTTTCAATACGCTTGTATACCAATGCATGATAATTTCCCCCTTTCTTCTAAATTTTGACACACTTCGATATTTTATCACTAAACCCAAGGGATTAGAACCATATTCTGCTAAGTTTCCCTGATGCTATGGAATCATTTTTGGGTAGGGCAAAAGTAATGGGTATTTATGAACGAGATAGAGGAAAAAGTAAGACAAACTGAGTTTTGGATGCTACTACAGGGGGAAATGACGCTTGGAACAAAAAACAGAACATAACGTTACGCTGCATGGCTTCAATAATTTGACCAAGTCACTCAGCTTCAACATGTACGACATCTGCTACACGAGAACAAAAGAGGAACGGGAAGCGTATATCGAATACATAGATGAACAATACAATGCAGAGAGATTGACGAGTATCCTGAAAAACGTGTCGGATATTATCGGCGCACATGTACTGAATGTGGCCAAGCAAGATTATGTACCTCAAGGCGCGAGCGTCACTTTTCTTGTATCTGAGGGGCCTGTCGTAGAAGTCCCTACTGAATCTTATGAAGAATCCCCCGGACCTTTGCCTGAAAATGTGGTGCTGCAATTGGACAAGAGTCATATTACGGTGCATACGTATCCAGAATACCATCCAACAGAGGGCATCAGTACATTCCGGGCCGATATCGACGTGTCGACTTGTGGCGAAATTTCTCCGCTCAAAGCACTCAATTATTTAATTCGTTCGTTTGATACAGATCTGATGACAATTGATTACAAGGTGCGCGGTTTTACCCGGGATATCCATGGATATAAGCTGTTTATCGATCACGACATCAGTTCCATTCAAAATTATATTCCCGAGGAAATTAAGGAATTGTTCCACATGATTGATGTGAATGTGTACCAAGACAATATTTTCCATACCAAATGCAAACGCAGGGAATTTGATCTGAACAATTATTTGTTTGGATACACGAAGGATAGGCTGACACCAGAGGAGCAGGAGGATATTACGAAGCAATTGCAAATAGAGATGGACGAGATTTACTATGGGAAAAATTTTGTGAATTAGTAGCTGTAGTGGGGGAAAGAAGCGCATTTCCAGTCTACGCTTCGGCCTCCGCCCCACAAGGGGGATTCACTGTCCGCTCCGAAATGAATGGCGGGAGCGCTTCAAACCAGAAAACGCAAATGCGTTTTTGTATGTAATAAAAGCTGAAATTCCCCGCCATTCATTTCGGAGCTAAGTAGGGCTCCAGAGGCGCTAGGACTGGAAATGCGCTTCTTTCTACGCAGCTTAAGAAGCTCTGAAATATGAATCGAGATGTCTAAAATACACCAGAAGATGAAGCAAAAGATATCTACCTCAAAAGACTTCCAGACATAACTGAAAAAAGCTCTAATCCCCGAAATAATCTTCAGCTGTTCGAAAGTCATGGCACATGTTTGGAAGGAGACCGCCCGAACGAAGAGAGGATATAGGCGACTGGAAAACATGTGCTATGGCTTCCCCCGACCTCAAAAGTTGGAAGACATCGTTCTTTTATCTTCTCGAAGAGTTGGGTTAAGGTAGAATGCCCGAATCTCCTCCAGCGTTTTTCTAGCAGGCTGCACGAATTCGCGGTCCCAATCTTCCGGAGGGGAATCCAGTGATATGCCTTTTTCCTGTAAGGTTCGAAACAGCTCCTTATCCGCTTGTGTAGGTATCCACCACGTGTAGACGGGATTCGTTTTGCCGTTGAGCAACGATTCGAACATAAATTTCACATAGGTAGCTGTAGAGAGTTCGCCGTAATTGACGTCGAATTCAGGCCCGGGAGCCGGATAGGCCTCTGGATAGCGGAAAGGGCCAAAGTGAATGGAAATACCCAGAAAGCCGACAGGTGGAATGTTGTTTCCATACCCCGGAAGGGAGAACGGCAGATCGGCTGCGAAGTGCAGGCGAATCATGACAGAGTTGATGAATTGTCGTTCGAAGAAACTTTCTTTTTGCCAAATATCGAGTTCTCGTGAAAGAGTATCCCAGTGAATAATGGATGTATTATGCGCGAGCCAGAAGGCGGACGACATCTGTTCAAACGTTTTGTAAAATTCCTCGTCGTGATCGTGGAACGGATCGAGCATGTCGAACAGGCTGAAGCATCCGTGTTTTCTCCTCCATTTTTGCGCGATGATCAGAAAATCAATCAATCGTTGAATTCGTAGCTCCGGGCTACTCTCATTATTGGCAAACAGAAACGTTGCTTCTATTAAATCGGCAGTGAAGTTGCCATTAACAAAATCCCAGTAATTGATTTCACCAGCTTCTACTCGTTCTTCGTTAATCCGCTTCGTATCGGTTTCCCATCGAGCAAAAGTGGTGACATCCATGCCGAAATAAAGCTCAGGTAAGAGATCGCCCAAAATATGAAAGCGATAAGGGCTAGACTGCTGGAACCAAGTTTTGATGAAGTCCAGGCGAGAAGAGGGAGACACGACTGCGGCCCGCTCCACATAGTCCGCTTTGGCAACCATTGACTCAAATTCTTCAACGGATGAGGCGATCGCTACAAAAGGGGCTGCTGAGGTCAAAAAGTCCGCGCCGTCTTCATCGTTGTCGTATTGCACAATGATGTGCTGGAAGGCTGCCTC
This sequence comes from Brevibacillus sp. BD137, assembly GCF_041644655.1. Classification (NCBI taxonomy): domain Bacteria; kingdom Bacillati; phylum Bacillota; class Bacilli; order Caryophanales; family Paenibacillaceae; genus Brevibacillus; species Brevibacillus sp. BD137. Next base: position 215,785 of record NZ_JAOTNO010000010.1, read on the forward strand.
AGCCAAGGGAGATAACACAAGCTGATTCCAACGGTGTGCGGTTGTATCGTCAATCGCTCCGATGACGACGACAGGTTTGACCGGTTCCCCGCGAAAAGAAACAGAGGCACCGTTTTGGACGACGATCTTGTTTTGACACCGTACATTGATGGATGTCCCTGCTTCAAAGCTGATAGATGTCCCAGCAGCTATGATGACATCCTCTGGTCCGATCATGTACGGACCATTTTCTGCGGTAAATTCCCCCGATTGATTCATGAGCCCCGATAGGCGTTTGTACTTATCCACGTGCAATTGATAGGTGTGCTGCGGGTCTGGATCAGGCCCAATCGTCAGCTGTACATAGTAAAGACCATCTTCTTTTGGAAAAAACGGAAGGATGATGGGGGCGTTCGGACTATATTCAGCTTCTGCAAGTTTTGTTCGATGGATGTCATAGATTCTAATGGTAGTTAATGGATGCGTCAGGTTATTGATGTGGATTTCAATAGCGTCTGTAGAAGCGAGAAAGAGCTTGTACATCTCCACCTTAGCTTCAAGGTTAGGAGAAGCTTTTCGGATTCGTTTATCCGTTTCCAGAATCGATGTATACGAGCTGACGGTCATGTAAAACAGGCTCCTGTCAAAATGGTATAGGCATAATGGAATGATTTACTAGTAGTAGACGCCTAAATATAGGAAAAGTTTTGATTTTTGCAGGGGCTTTTGGGCTAGAAAATAAGAAAAAGGATAGGGGTCAGATGAGTTCTGACGATCCTATCCTTTGTTTCTTCCATAAGGTAGTTCAAAAAATTGACTTGGGTTATCTTCTTATTTTCCGCCAGCCTGCGTGAGCATTTCCATCATTTCTTTGTAGCCATGCTTCTTCGCATGCCCGAGAGGCGTCACACCATCGTGATCAGCGAGATTGACATTCGCATTGTGCTCGATCAAGAGCTTCACGATTTCCTGATGCTTCTTGCCACCATCGCCCAAAATCACTGCTTCTAAGAGCGCGGTCCAGCCCAATCGGTTGACGTGATCAATGTTGACTTCGGAGGTGGTGAGCAGTTCCTTAACGATCTCGACATGTCCACGATCAGCCGCAGGAATCAAGGCCGTTCCGCCAAAACGGTTCGTAATGGTAGTGTCAGCACCTGCTGCTATCGAGGCTTTTACGAACGCGAGTTGGCCTGCTGCACTTGCGAAGAGCAGGGGATTGTCTAAGTTGTTGTCTCGGATGTTGATGTTGGCTCCGCGTTCAACCAACAAGTTGAAAACGTCTAGTAGACCAGAGTGGACCGCGATCATCGCAGAGGTGCGGCCTCTACTATCGGTGGCGTCTATATCCGCGCCTTCTGCAAGCAGCCTCTCAATCGCTGCTTTGTCTCCTTGACTAGTTGCTGTCAATAAGGCTTGATTCAGCTTATCCATTTCAACTTTCACCGCCTGGGTTGCTTGCTGCTCGCCACTCGTCAGGAGGGTGTTCCAATTCATCTGACACCCTGACAGAGTGATGGCGATCGTCATAAGACCAATACGCAGTATAGCGAGCCCACACCTTTCTTTTGATTTGGATACCTGCATTATACAAAAGAGGTAGTTCATAAAGTCATCTTTTGATCACGAAGTAGTTTTGAGAGCAAACTCGGCATCGAAAGTAACGTTCACCTTCGAAGTCTGGTGCTCATGTAGGTTTCCTACACTCCGCTTCTCCTTCTTCAGGTTCACGTTACTTTCTCGGTACTGAAAAGCCGACTTTTTGAACTCTCATAAAAAGACTACTCGACTGTCAGCTCGGCAGAAGATTTGCCAGCCCAATCGCCGACAGGTGTTACCTTGTATGTGGTACCTGCTTTCAGTTTACCATCTTGCTGGATGTCAAACACGCCTGTGGTACCTTTGCGGCTGGAATATTTGTATGTCGCCAGCAGTTTTTCTCCGTCTGCACTAGTGAGTTCTACACTGCGTCCAGAGAACAGCTCGTCTCCCGGGTCCTCTGTCAGGGAAACGGTGATAGAAGTTTCACTAACTGCTTTGGCTTCGCTGATTTCGAGCGGAGCGATTTCTTGTGCGACGAAGGTTGGATTCGCGATATTCGCCCAGTCGGAGGTAATGGTGAACGTAACGCCCGGGGTCAGGACTTGGCCTTCTGGGAGACGGAATTTAATTTCTTGCTTGCCGTCTGTTGATTGTGTGAAAGGCACGTATTTCGCTACGATTGGTTGTCCGCCTTCTGGTGTAATGGTCACTTGTCTTGCTTGCATGGAAGAAATGATTTGATACGTTTTGCCGTTTGCACTGTTGTTTTGATCCAGCACCAAGGCATTTGCACCGCGCCCTCCGCTGTAGGCGGAGATGACATATCCATAATCGATGACACCATTTGCTTGCAGGGACTCGACTTCAAACGTATCGTTTGTTACTTGGCGCACTTCTGTCATGTTGATCTTGGTTGCGTTGCCCGCGAATGTGCCAGCCTTTTTCCCTTTGTATGTCAGGCTGTAGGTGATTCCTGGCTTTTGAACAGAGGTTGGCACGATGTAAGTATTGGTAGAACCTGTTTTCAGACGTGGCATATTGGTCAGTGTCAGTCCATCGCTAAAGACAAAGTCTTCTTTTGCTTTGGCAAATACTTCATTTTCTGCGGTCAACGGAGCATCGAACGTCACAATCAATGTAATTTCGTTCAAGGCGTGTACGCTCGTGATGGTCGCTTTATCAGAAGGGATTGCCTGGCGAGCCACATTCAACAGATAAGCGGCTTCACCGCGAGTAACGTTGCTGTCTGCGGAGAAGAAGCGTTCCGCCCAGTAGTTAACCGACTTCACATCACGCTTGAGCGCTTTTGCGACGATTTGCACGAATTCAGCATCTGTCACGGTTCCACGTGGATCAAAATGGCCATCTTTTGCTTGCATGATATCGAGGGATACCAGATCTACCGCGTATTTATAGAACCAGTCATTTGCTTTCACATCCGTAAACGTTACGGATTTATCTGTTTTGCCGCCTTGCAAGCCAAAGGTGTGTGCGACCATTTTTGCCAGCTCAGCACGCGTAACTTGATTATGAATGTTACTGCCTTGCATGACTTTCAGCTTGGAGAGTTCAGTAACGGCTTGCTGAATTTCTTGAGCATTCAGGGGAGTGGAAGCTGCTTGCACATTCAGTGCAGCGTAAGGAAGGGATGCTGTGCCCATAACAGTTGCGAGCATCATGATCGCGATTTTATTGGAAAACTTTTTCATCAGTTGGTCCTCCTCTAGATCAGTTGAGTGGGTGTTGCTTGATTACTTGTAGGATAGTCGAGAGACCTAAACTGCCAAGAAACAAGAGATTAATAGAATCTAAAAAAGTTCTTAAAAAAAGATAAAATGATCTTTATTGCACCTTCTTACACGTAAAAAAACCTCCAGCTTTGACGTAGAGCGGAAAATCCGTCTTCGTTTTCGCTGAAGGTTTTTGTGATGATCATGGTATTCCCGTTTAGACAGTAAATCGGTAACCGGCACCCCAGACCGTCTCGATATACTGCGGATTGGAAGGATCGACTTCGATCTTTTCCCGCAGCTTGCGAATATGTACCGTAACGGTCGCAATATCTCCACTGGAGTCCATGCCCCAGATTCGTTCGAACAGCTCATTTTTGTTAAAAACCCGATTTGGGTGGGTCGCTAGAAATTCAAGCAGATTGAATTCTCTTGTCGTGAAAATAACTTCCTGATTGCGTACGTAGACTCTTCGGGAGACTTTGTCGATGACGAGACCGCGAATGTGAATCTCTGCGTTCGATGGCTCAACTTGTCGGGCTGTCAAACGCTCGTATCTTGTCAGATGGGCTTTGGCTCTGGCAACCAATTCGCTGGGGCTAAACGGCTTTGTAATATAGTCATCGGCACCGAGATTAAAGGCGCGGATTTTATCGATCTCTTCTTTTTTGGCGGAGACGATCAGAATCGGCACTTCCTTGACCTGTCTGATCTGGCTGCACAATTCGAAGCCATCCATGCCCGGAAGCTGCAAATCAACGATGATCAAACTGTAGTCGCCATTGATGGCAAGCGGCAAGCCTTCGCTGCCAGAGTGGCATAAATCGACCTGAAAGCCGTTCAGTTCAAAATAATCCCGCTCCAGTTGAGCGATAGTCGTCTCATCTTCAATGATGAGGATACGTGACATGGGAATGTGCACCTCCTATTGTTTGTGGGTACGTTTTAGCGTAAAGAAAACGCTGGTACCTACACCTTGCTTGCTCTCTACCCAAATTTTTCCGCCGTGACCCTCGACGATCTGGCGCGCGATGGAGAGTCCGAGACCACTACCGCCCGTAGAAGAATTACGGGATTGCTCCACCCGATAAAAGCGTTCGAACAGGTGAGGAATGGCTTCTTGCGGAATACCGATGCCGTTGTCTTTTATTTCAATGGTAGCCCAATGAGCGTCCGCTTGAACCGAGACACAGATGATTTTTTCAGGTTTATCCATGTATTTTTGCGAGTTGCCAATGATGTTTAAGACGGTGCGCTTGATTTTTTCCAAATCGGCGATGACCAGGGTGCCTTCTGCTGTGCGTTGATTCCACTGAATCGTAATGCCCTTCTTTTCCAGATCGTAGTGCAGCTCGTCGATGCAGTCATCCAAAAACTGGACGATATCTACATGTTCAAACGTAAAGGGCACTTGCTTCAGATCGAGCTTGGAGTAGAGAAACAGCTCATCAACGAGCAAGTCGAGGTCTACTGCCTTGGAGTAAATGATGTTGACGTACTTGTCCATTTTCTCCGGGGTATCAGCTACGCCATCGCGGATTCCCTCTATGTAGCCCTTGATATTGGTGATCGGTGTACGTAAATCATGCGAGATGTTGGAAATCAACTCTTTGCGGCTTTCTTCGTCCGCAAGGCGCAGTCGCACTGATTCCTGCAATCGTTTGCGCATGTTTTCGAACGCTTCGTTCAGTTGTCCAATCTCGTCCTTCGTGTACAGATGGAGCTCAAAGTCTAGATTGCCTTCCTTGATGTTCTCAGCTGAATTTCGCAGTAAATCGAGCGGCTGGACGACACTGCGAGTAATCCAGCGGTACAGCAAGACGTTTGCGATGACAAGGACGCCGAGGAGGAGGAACACGAGCATCGGCAGTAGATTGCGGATCACCTCACCAAATGGACTGCGTTCGCGGATTACAAAAACACTGCCTTTTGCGCCATCCGAAAACTTGAAGTCAAACTTGGCATACGCATAAAATCTTTCGCCGATGTTGAACGTGTTACGAATCTGGTTGTTGTTCAAGTCATAGGGCGGCAAGCTGTTTTCCAGCTCGGGCTGATTGATGGTCGGGGAGGTAAAGACTTGATTGCTCTCTCTGCGGACATACAGGCCGGCTCGTACCGTTTTGAGCTTAAAATCATAATCGGCAAGCAGCTCCTGATTTTGCAGTTGATCCGGCTCATTCTTGGCGAGATATTTCAATTCAAGGAAAATATTCTCTTCTTGTTCTGTCAGCGGATTGAGCTGATAATGCACTTTATAAAAATCGCGAAAGCTGTTGAAATCACCTGTCGCTGCAATCGTAAATAGGCTGGCGGCTACAAAAAACGTTAGCAAGCTGATGACTAGCATCCCTGTGTAAGAGAGCAGCAGCTTGATACGGATGGACATGGACTCACCTACTTTCAATAGGGTGAAAATTTATACGCAAGATGACAAGTCCATTATATACAAGACGTCCAGCTGGTAAAGCATATTTACTTGGAACTCGGTCAAAATCAGTTATACTAGCAAGTAAGAAAACGAGAGCTTTGTATGAATAGGAAGGACGGGGATATTCATGAAAGTAGCCATTGCACAGCTCACAGCGACGATGGATAAGACGCAAAATTTGCAAAAAGCAGCCGATTACATTGCAAAAGCAAAAGCAGCAGGGGCAGATTTTGTAATCTTGCCAGAAATGTACAGTGCGCCTGCCACTCCAAAGTCGGGAGTAACCCCGGCAGAGGTAGCGGAAAAGCTGGATGGTCCATTCGTTTCCGGCTTGGCAGAGCTCGCTTCGAAGTACGGAGTTTATGTGGTTTGTGGTGTGTTCGAATCCATCGAGGGTGATGAGAATCGTGCCTACAATACGACTGTTTTTCTAGGGCGTGAAGGACAGCTGCTACATGCGTACCGCAAGACACATTTGTACGATGCCTTTTCCTACACGGAATCGGACTTCATCGCGCCTGGGGATAATCCGTATCAAGTGGTGGAAACGGAATTTGGCAAAATCGGGCTGATGGTATGCTACGAGGTGCGCTTCCCGGAAATCGCGAGACAGTTTGCGTTACAGGGTGCCGATATTTTGTTTGTGCCAGCAGGCTGGGTAGCGGGAGCGATGAAAGAGGATCACTGGGAGACGCTGGTTCGTGCGCGTGCTATTGAAAACACAATGTTCGTATGTGCGGCTGATCAGGTCGGAAATATTTTTGCTGGACGCAGCATGTTCGTCGATCCGATGGGTGTCGTGATAGCAAGTGCAGGGGAAGAAGAAACGTTATTGGTCACAGAACTGGATGTAAGTCGGATTGAACGAGTACGGGGCAAATTGCCAAGTGTTGCTAACCGTCGAGCAGAACTGTATACCAATTAAATGCCTATGCACACTTTCTCTTTTGTTCAATATGATGGTAACAGATAACTAGTCATTATTTTGGCCCTAATGTAAGCGTCACCATCATAAGAGAGGGAGTGTGTACGAATGTTCTGGTTCGTATGGGCTGTCGTCGGTGTGGTCGTTTGGTGGGCAATGAGCTTGATCTGTAAAGGAAAAGCGACAGGATCAGGCTGGTGGGCTTCGCTCATTGCTGCTCTTTTGGGTAGCTGGCTGGGCGATTTGGTACTGGGTGATTGGCTGTGGATGTGGGCAGGCTTTAACGTCATTGCCGGAGCCATTGGTGCGGTCGTCATCACTTGGTTGTGGTGTTTGGTGGTGAAGCAATTAAAATAAGCGAAATGATTTCGTATTACTAACGAACCAGGGATCGTCCAAATGGGCGGTTCCTGGTTTTTTCATTGGTCACTTGATATGTGGCTGCGGTGGGGAGAAGAATATTTCCAGTCTAGGCTTCAGTGCTCCGTCCCGCCGGGGGTCAGGACTGCCCGCTCCGAAGGGATTCGCGGGGAAACGCAAAAGTGGTAGCCGCTACGCCGTATGGGCACGGTTGCGTTTCTATTTTCCCGCGAATCCCTTCTCCGCTCGGTAGGACTTCACAATTCGCTACGTCTGGAAATATTCTTCTCTGTCGTAATGTACTGCATTTTTCAATCTTTTAAGGCATGTAAGACCCGTTTAAACAAGGAAGGCTCGTAGAGGAAACAGGAGAAAACAGCGAAGATCTTAGGGACACCGCCCGAGGCGCAATGAAAAAAAGAGAAACAAGCCCTTAGCGTCCACCTCTGAGTTCCCCCTTGAATGGACGACTTTGGACGCAGGTTTCGCTTTTTTTCATGGAGCCGGGCAGTCAATCCCCCAGGGGGTGGCCCTAGAATCTGAGCGTTTTCTCCTGTTTCCTCCCCACCACAACAGCCGGACAAAGCTATTCATGTAAGACAGTTTGGAATAATACAAAAACAATTCATACTTGACCAGTAGGTATTGTTGGTAATATAACTATATCTATACCGAATACAATAATGAGAGGTACATAGAACGAAAGGGAGGGGAATATATGTCGACGTTATTGATCATCGTAAACATTGTTTTGTTGCTCTTATTCATTGCTGGATTGTACGCCATGCAAAAGAAGCATATTTCTTTTTCCAAGCGGGTATTTGTCGGCCTCGGACTCGGGATTTTATTTGGACTCATTTTGCAATACGTATACGGAGCCAAATCGGACGTACTCAAATCCACCATCGAATGGTACAACATTGTAGGGAAAGGCTATGTGAAGCTGCTTCAAATGATCGTAATGCCACTGGTATTCATATCTATTTTATCGGCTTTCACCAAAATGAAACTAACCAATAACATTGGAAAAATCAGTACGCTGATTATCGGACTTTTGGTAGGGACGACTGCTGTCGCGGCAGCAATCGGGATTTCGACTACCTTGGCATTTAATCTCGATGGCGCACAATTCCAGCAGGGGGATGCGGAATCCGCTCGGATCGAACAGGTAGAGCAGCGCTTGGGTGATATCGAGAACTTGAGCATGCCCGCGAAAATCCTAGAGCTGCTTCCAGCGAATCCGTTCCTCGATCTGACTGGAGATCGGGCGACTTCCACGATTGCCGTCGTGATTTTCTCTGCGATTATCGGTGTTGCGTATTTAGGGGTAAAACGTAAAAATCCGGAGCAAGCTGAATTGTTTGCGAAAATCGTGGACGCATTCCATACCATCACTATGCGTATCGTGACATTGATCTTGCGCCTGACGCCATATGGTGTACTGGCAATCATGATCAGAGTCGCAGCTACCAGCGATTACAATGCCATCTGGCAGCTGGGCAAGTTCGTTGTTGCATCGTATGTGGCGCTGATCATCATGTTTATCGTTCATTTGTTGCTGTTGACGTTTGCAGGATTGAATCCAATCACCTATGTGAAAAAAGCATTCCCTGTCCTGACGTTCGCCTTCACTTCACGTACGAGCGCGGGTGCGCTGCCGCTGAATGTAAAAACGCAGCAAGGCATGGGAGTTCCTGAAGGAATTGCCAATTTCGCAGGCTCCTTTGGACTCTCCATCGGACAAAACGGCTGCGCAGGTACGTATCCAGCCATGCTGGCTGTCATGGTAGCACCTATCGCAGGAATTGATCCGCTGACACCATCGTTCATCCTGACACTGATCGCAGTTGTGGCACTCAGCTCCTTCGGGGTTGCAGGAGTAGGGGGCGGGGCGACCTTTGCAGCACTGCTCGTCTTGTCCACGATGAATTTGCCAATAGCCATTGTCGGTCTGCTCATCTCCGTTGAGCCGCTGATTGACATGGGCCGCACAGCACTAAACGTAAGCGGAAGCATGACCTCCGGACTTTTGACGAGTAGAGTGACAAAAGAGCTGGACACTAATGCTTACCACGGAAACGACCAAAAAACGCTGACTGTGTAAATGTAATAAAACAGGCTGTACCGTCTATCCAGACAGGTACAGCCTGTTTTATTTGTGTTATGTGTTTTTCAAGAAACTCGTGAATACAAAGGTTTCGGAGAGGAAGAGAAAAACGGAGCGACCGGAGGCCTTGGCACGCCTACCCAGTCGAAACGGAAAAAAGCGGTACACGCTTGTCGACCAACCTCTTCCCTGAGAAGCTTCCGCCCATCGGGTGGCTTTTGGTCGACGTACCGCTTTTTGGAGTGGAGACGGACATCTCCGCTTCCTCGTTGGCGTGCCACGAACGGAGGAAGCCCGTTTTTCTCTTCCCCACCACTATGTTCGCACAAAACCTGCCCTATTGAGTAATTGAGGTGTACTTGAAGTACGCACCACCAAGCGGGAAGATGATGAAATCCTTCACCTTATCGTTTTTCACATAAGGGCTTCCACGGAAGTTGATTGGAGCCAACGGCATTTCCTCCATAAGAATCGTTTCCGCTTCAAGCAGGATTTTTTTCCGCGCGTCCAGATCAGGCTCGTTGTAGCTCTTATCGATCAGCTCTTTAAACTTGGCATTTTCCCAATCCGGGTGGTTGTTTCCGCCCGTTTTATCGCGGAACATCTCCAGGAAGTTGATCGGGTCGTTGAAGTCTGCGCCCCATTGGAAACGGATCATGTCAAAGTTCGCTTGCGATCTCATGTCGCGGTACACCTTCAGCTCCGCTGTGTACAGCTTGACGTCAACACCGAGTGCTTTTTTCCACTGATCTTGCAGGGCTTCTGCCAGTTTTTTATTGGTATCATTCGTGTCAAACGTGTAGGTAACGGTCGGGAAGGTCGAGAGTCCGAGCTCCTTCATACCTTCATCTAGTAATGCTTTGGCTTTCGCCTGGTCTTCTTTAAAGTAGCCGTCTGGTTTTAATCCCATGGAAGTCGGTACCCAACCATAGGCGGCTGGAACACCCGTCTGCAAAATATTGTCGATGATTTCCTGACGTTTGATGGCATAAGCGAACGCTTGGCGAATTTTTTTATTGTTGAACGGTGGTTTGTTTGTATTAAAAACAACGGATTGCGTGCCGGGATTATCCGCGACCATCAGCTTGCCTGCATCCTTGAGTGTAGGGATTGCGTCGGTCGGAAGTGTTGAGGCAGGATAGCCGCCCCAGTCGATGTCGCCATTTTCAAACATGGAGAACGCTGTATTGTTATCCTCGATCATAGCGATTTCAATCCGGTCGAGCTTGACGCTGTCTTTGTCCCAGTAGTTCGGGTTTTTCGTAAAGACGATTCTGCTTTTATGCTCCCACTTGTCCATGATGAAGGGACCATTTCCTACGATGGTTTTCGCTTCATTCGCCCATTTCGGGTTTCCTTCCAGCGTTTTTTGATGCAACGGGAAGAGGGTCGGGAAGAAGGTTAGCTCACGGAAAAACGGAGTGGGTGACTTCAAGTTGAATTCGACGGTGTAGTCGTCTACAGCCTTGACGCCTACATCCTCTGCTTTGCCTTTTCCCGTATTGTACTCCTCTCCTCCTTTAATGTAATAAAGCTGATAGGCGTACTCAGACGCTGTTTTCGGATCGAGGTTGCGTTTGATCGCATAGACGAAGTCATGGGCGGTGACGGGGTCTCCGTTGCTCCATTTGGCGTCCTTGCGAATTTTGAAGGTGTAGTTCATGTAATCCGGCGAGTTGGTGAAGCTCTCAGCCGTTGCATTGACGAGTTGTCCATTCAGATCATAGCTGGTCAAACCCTCAAAGGCAGCATAAATCATGTCAAACGAATCCGCGTCGACGGCGATCCCAGGGTCCATCGAAGGAGGCTCGCTGTTAATGCTCCATTTTAACACCATCGGCTCTGTTTTTGTCGCTTCTGCAGGTGTAGTGGAGCCAGTGGGTTCAGCAGGTGCGGAAGAGTTCGAGCACCCCGCTAGTACCCCGAAAAGCAAGGTAAGACAGGTTGCAATTGCCAGTCCCTTTTTCATAAATACCCCCTTAAAATGTTAGGAAACGTATATTCAGAATATTTGCTTGGTGTTTCGATAGCAAAGAAATTTTTTTAGTTTCTCGATAAAAAATATTTATTTAGGTCATTGATAGATAGGAATAATGAGAGGGAATTGATAGATTTTTCTTAAAAATTTACTCGTTTTTAAAATTATGGTATATTTTGGTAGAATTTAATGATAGGAGAGGTGGGAATCACTTTGTTCAAGAAAATGGTTTTTTCAGCATTGAGTGTAGCCGTATTTTCCGCAGTGCTAACGTCTCCGATTCAAGCCGCAAACACATCATCTAGTGTTGATAGTCAGAAAGAACATTCATCCGTTTCTGCTAGATGGAGCTCAGATGAGGAATGGATTCGAAAATCTGCTGCTGTCCCAGCAGGTTGGGTGGTCATTCGTGAAGATCTCGGTTCCAAGCTCATTAAAAATACAGCAGGTGCTCCCTATGGTCAGGAATTACGAGTAAGTAAATATTCTCCCGTTCCAGCGGGATGGGTAGTTTTAAGAGATGAAGTAGCTGGTCGCGTGATCAAATATGTAATAGGAGCATCTTATCGTACGGAGTTCAATGTGACCAAGTTCTCCCCCATTCCAACTGGATGGGTTGTATCGCGAGAAAATTATGATAGCAAGACGATCATGAATGTCGTTGGAGCTCCTTATGGAACCGTATTATTAGTAAGCAAATATTCACCTGTTCCGCCAGGATGGGTTTACGAGGGACAAGTGGCTACTGGCATGTACATTAAAAACTTGAATCGCTAGTAGTCGTATAAAACATGAGAGAAAGAACTGATGGATAAGGTGTATATAACCATCAGTTTTTTTTTATTTTATCATAATAAGCCGAGAAGACTCCCACTTCTACGTCTTGCATCGCTTGGCGAAAGTGGGAGATGAATCGGCAATGCAAAGAAAGAACGACTGCTTTCTCAGTCGCCTTTGTACTATTGGAAAAATCATGCAATAGATATAGAACGTACGTTCTTGATGTGGTAAACTCCTCCTAGGAGGAGGTGAATATTGTGCTATGTAAAAAAGCGTTCCGGTTTCGCATTTTTCCCACGCATGAACAAGCTGTACTCATCTCGAAAACATTGGGTTGCAGCCGCTTTGTGTTCAATCGATTTCTTGCTCGGTGGAACGAAACCTACAAACAAACGGGCAAGGGGTTAACCTACCACTCATGTTCGGCTCAACTACCACCGTTAAAAAAGGAATTTCCCTGGCTCCAAGAAGTGGATAGCACCGCTATTCAATCCTCCCTTCAAAACCTCGCAGATGGATTCATACGATTTCTCAAGAAACAAAATGAAGCGCCGCGTTTCAAAAGCAAAAAGAATCAAGTCCATTCGTATACGACGATACATACGAATGGAAACATCCGGATCAACAGGAACCAAATCAGACTGCCGAAGCTTGGCTGGGTGAAATTTGCCAAATCCAGAGAAGTAGAAGGGCGGATTCTAAACGTCACGGTGCGAAGAAATCCAACTGGGAAATATTTTGTTTCGGTGCTTTGTGAAGTCCCTTACTCTTCGTATGTTCAAGTGGATAAAAAGAAAAGCATTGGCATCGACCTCGGTCTCAAAGATTTTGCTACATTTTCCACGGGGGAAAAGATCCGCAATCCTAAGTACCTTCGCTTGTATGAAAAGAAACTGATTCAATGGCAAAAGAAACTGTCCCGCAGGCAGAGAGGCGGGAACAATCATGAAAAAGCGAGAAGAAAAGTAGCCATCTGGCATGAAAAAGTAGCCAACACCCGAAAAGACTTCTTACAGAAACTGTCCACCAGACTGATTCGCGAAAACCAAGTAATCTGTTTGGAGGATTTGCAAGTGAGTAACCTGATCAAGAATCACAAGCTGGCCAAAAGTATGGCGGATGCGTCATGGTCCACCTTTCGTGACATGCTTGTCTACAAAGCTGAATGGTATGGACGAACGATCTCTTTTGTAGGGAAACAATTTCCTTCCAGCCAACTCTGCTCCACTCCCAACTGCGGGAATCGTAACACAGACGTTAAGAACCTGAACTTACGTGAATGGACATGTTCCAACTGTGGGACACTGCATGACCGTGACGAGAATGCCGCCATCAATATCGAGTGTGAAGGACTTCGCTTGTTGTGAGAAACAACTTAACTGTCGGGACGACAGGGATAGCTTGGCTGACTTCACTTCAGTAGAAGTGACTACCCAAGAATCCCCCACCTCTAAGCGGTAGCGTGGGTGGAGGGAGTGTTCAATAGAGAAAATAAGGCAATGTGTGAGATGACTTTGAGCTGCAGGGGAAAAGGGGGCAAAAGCATGTCCATTCTCATCACAGGAGCAACGGGCAAACTAGGGAGCCTGATTATCGAACAGCTTTTGAAAAGGGTGGAAAGAGAACGCCTCATTGCCTGTGTGCGCGGAATGGACAGAGCGACACGGTTAAGAGAGTTGGGAATCGAGGTAAGACAAGCGGATTATGATGACCCTCTATCTCTGGAACGCTCTTTTGCGGGCGGCACGAAGCTTTTGTTTATTTCTAGCTCGCACACGGATGATACCGTTCGTGTACGACAGCATAGTCATGTCATAGAAGCGGCGAAAAAAGCAAATATCACTCACCTGGTGTATACCAGCTTTGCCTTTTTGGAAAAGGCAAATATCTCGCTCACGCATCTTCATTTCGCAACGGAACACGCCATTCGCACGACAGGGATACCGTATACGTTTCTGCGGAATGGACTTTACAGTGATGTGATTGCGGCATTTGGTATTCAGCAGGCAATCGAGACAGGAGAGCTCATTACATACCCTGGCAAGTGGAGCTTTCACACAGTGACACGCGAGGATCTTTCAATTGCTGCTGCCACTGTCATCAGCACAGAGGGGCACGAAAATCAGACTTACGAGCTTACGGCTTCCCGAGCTTGGAATTTCGTAGAGCTGGCTGAGGTGTTGACGGCACAGACAGGGAAATCCATCAGGCATCGGGAGGACCCTGTTGCAGAAAGTTGGCTGTATCGCTTCTTGCTGCAAATTGATGCGAGTAGCACGACGACGGATTTGGAGAGAATCATCGGCAAGCCTACTGCTTCACTCGAGCAAATGGTTAGGCAAATCATGGAGCAAGCGTAGTGCAGCGTGCTTAGCATCCAGTAGACAAAGAAAACGGCACATGATATGAATGAGGAAAAGGTGTCGATCATGACGAGGTAGGAGATAACGCCCTTATGTATAGAATCGGTGTTGTAGGACCATTTCCTTCGGTGGAGCGGATACTGGCGGTCGCCAATGAATTTGAGCATGAAATCGAATTTGTCCCCTTTCGTTATGAAGACGTACGTGAGGTGAGCAATATCGTCCAGGAACATCATCCAGAGTTAAACGGATGGTTTTTCTCAGGGCCGGTTCCGTTTACCATCGCAAAAAAGGTGCTAACCCCAGATGCCAATATCGTGTATTGCCCGCCGAACGGTTCGAATTTGTATCGTTGCTTCATTCAGATGTCCATTGACCAAAACACAGCCGTGAACCGTGTCTCCATCGATATGATCGAGTCGGAAGGGACGCATTTGCGAGAGTCGATGTCGGAGCTGGACATACCCGACGAGGAGATTTACGTTACTATGTACGATGAGCATTTTGACCTCGATGCGATCACGCAGTTTCATGTATCGCTGTGGCGTGAAGGCAAGACACAAGGAGCATTCACCACGTTTTCTGTAGTTGAACATGCGCTGCGTGAGGAAGGCATTCCTGTCTATCGTGTTCTTATGACGAAAATGGAGATTCGTCAGGCGATGAAAATCGTCATCGAAAAGGTGAAAAGCTCCTATTTTAAGGACACACAAATTGGGGTAGAGATCATTGAGCTGGAGCAGTTTGACAAGATTCCCGAGCGGACCAGCACGCGCTTTTACTTGCAGCATCTGGAGCTGAAGATCAGACAAATTCTGCTTGCGCTCTGCGATCGGCTGGACGGCTCTCTGCTTGCAAATGGCAACGGACGATACCAGATTTTCAGTTCGCGTGGTGCGATTCAACGAGAGATTGAAATGCTGCGACATACGGTGGAACAGCTCTCTTTGGAGGCAGAGGTTCCGGTTGCAGTAGGGGTAGGCTTTGGGGACACTGCTTTTTCAGCCGAAAACAATGCACGAAAAGCAATCCAGCACGCAAAAGAACGACCGGGGGCAGGCATTGTCGTTGTACAGGATAAGGGCGTCATGATGGAATCGGTGGGAGAAACAGAGGAGCTCGCCTATTCGTTCCGCTCCAGTGATCGCGAGCTGTTGGAAAAGCTGAACCGGGCCAATGTAAGTGTCAAATCGTATCACAAGCTGCGTGCGTTGGTTCAACGCATGGGCTGGAAGTTGTTTTCAACGACGGATATCGCTTCGCATTTGTCGATGACGGTACGAAATGCCCAGCGCATCATGGGCAGCTTGTGCGAAGTGGATTTGGCCGAGTTCAGCGGGGAAGAGCAGCAGGCTGTGCGTGGACGACCGAAGAAGCTTTATCAGTTAAAGAAATGAGGGCACCCGACGAGAGGTTTCGGGTGTTTTTTCATTTTATGTGGCTACGTGGCTACAGTGGGGAGAAGAATATTTCCAGTCTAGGCTCAGTGCTCCGTCCCGCTGAGGGTTGGGAATGTCCGCTCCGAAGGGATTCGCGGGGAAACGCAAAAGTGGTAGCCGCTACGTAGCGCGAGCACGGTTGCGTTTCTTTTGCCCGCGAATCCCTTCTCCGCTCGGTAGGACTCCACAAGTCGCTACGTCTGGAAATATTCTTCTCTGTCGTAACAGATGATATTTCTTCAACCTTATAATTCTTTAAAAGCCCGTTTAAACATGGATAGCTAGTAGAGGAAACAGGAGAAAACAGCGAAGATCTTAGGGACACCGACCGAGACGCAATGCAAAAAGCGAAACAAGCTCTTAGCGTCCACCTCTGAGACACACCCTGAATGGACTACTTTGGACGCGGTTTCGCTTTTTGCATGGAGTCGTGCAGTCAATCCCGCAGCGGGAGGCCCTAGAATCTGAGCGTTTTCTCCTGTTTCCTCCCCACCACATCAGCCGGTTAGAAGGTTCGCTATTTTTCAATAACTCTAACAACTCCTATTGAAAAAACAGCGACCCAACAATATAATTCAACTAAGCGAAAATGTCTTTTAATATTCGTATATTGTAAGGATTTACATTTACCAGTCTTCTCATATTTCTACAGCTTGCCTATCGGACCTGAGCATGGAAAAACACATGCTCCAGAGTTAACAGGAGGAATTGAACGATGTTGGATCTGGTTTCGTTGCGAAGAGATTTTCATAGACATCCAGAGGTGGGTTTTACGGAGTTCCGTACCGCTTCCAAGGTAGTAGAGATTTTGACGTCCCTCGGCTACGAGGTCATATACGGACAAGAAGCAATCGATGGAGATTCCCGGCGGGGCTTGCCTTCCGAGGCAGTTCTCGAGGCAGCGTATGAAAGAGCTTTGCGTGACGGTGCAAACCCGGCAATCGTTGAAAAAATGCGCGGTGGCTATACCGCAGTGATTGGTGTGAAGAAAGGGAAGGCACCTGGACCAACGGTTGCTTTCCGTTTTGACATGGACGCACTGCCTGTTTTAGAAAGTACGGAGCAAGACCATTTTCCACAAGCGAATGGCTTCCGATCCCATTATGAAGGCAACATGCATGCCTGCGCTCACGACGGTCATACCTCGATTGGCTTGGGATTGGCAGAAGCGCTTGCAGCAGGAGATTTTTCCGGTACGCTCAAACTGATCTTCCAACCAGCCGAAGAGGGTGTTCGCGGGGCATATGCGATCGTGGAAAAAGGCCATTTGGATGATGTTGACTATATTTTCTGTAACCATTTGGGTGTCAATGTGCCGCTAGGTGAGGTGCACGGCGGCTCCTATGGGTTTTTGGCTACCACGAAAATGATGGCGCATTTCTACGGTGTTTCTTCTCATGCTGGTGCGTCGCCAGAGCAAGGGAAAAATGCATTGCTCGGAGCAGCTACCGCCCTGTTGAACATTCATGCGATTCCGCGCTTTAGCACTGGTGATACGAGAATCAATGTGGGTGTGCTAGAAGGCGGAACAGCAGCGAACATCATTCCGGCCTATGCCAAGATGGTTGTGGAGACTCGCTCCATTACCGAAGAAGTAAATGAAGAAGTAGAAAACCGTGTACGCAACATCATTGTACACAGTGCTGCTATGCATGAGCTCGACTACAAGATCGAGGTCGTCGGAGGAGCAATCCCGATCAACTACGATGTGGAGATGGCAGAGCTGGCCCTGGAAGAAGCCAAGCAAGTAGAAGGCTTCCATTCCTTTAAGCACGGCGAGTACAACTCGATGGGCAGTGAAGATGCCAGCTTTATGATTAAACGCGTTCAGGATCGTGGCGGAAAAGGAACGTACATGGCAATTGGTACGGATATCCCGGCGCCTCACCACCATCCGAAGTTCGATATACAAGAAGAGATTTTGCCACGCAGCGTAGCGCTTTTGAACCGAATTGCCAGACGATTGCTGACGTAAAACCGTTCCTACCTGAGCGAAAAACCACTGGACCACGGGGACAGAGAGGATGTTTGCGAATGCATACCAAGCGAATTGCAGAAATGATTGAGAAAAAACGAGATGCCTTCATCAAGGTGAGCGACCAGATTTGGGCTTTCGCGGAGACGCGTTTTGAAGAGTATCAATCTGCTGAATTGCTAGCTCAAACACTCGAGGGAGAGGGCTTCAAGGTTGAGCACGGTGTAGGTGAGATCAAAACGGCTTTCATCGGAAGCTTTGGCAGTGGCAATCCTGTCGTGGCGATTTTGGGAGAATTCGATGCTCTGTCGGGCATGAGTCAGAAAAAAGGCCAGACTAAAGAAGAGCCTCTCGTAGCAGGTGCAAATGGACATGGCTGCGGACACAACTTGCTCGGTACCGCTTCTCTTGCGGCAGCCATTGCCGTGAAAGAGTATATGGAAGAGAACAACATGAAGGGGACTGTTCGTTACTACGGCTGCCCAGGGGAAGAAGGCGGCTCCGGGAAAGCGTTTATGGCGCGAGCAGGATTGTTTGACGATGTGGACTTCGCACTTTGCTGGCACCCAATGGGCTATAACAGCATCATGTCCACTGATTCACTCGCGAACTATCAAATCTACTTCAAGTTTAAAGGAAAGAGCGCCCATGCGGCAGCAAGTCCACATCTCGGTCGAAGCGCACTGGATGCGGTCGAATTGATGAGCGTCGGTGTGAACTACTTGCGTGAGCACATTATCCCGGAGGCACGTGTTCACTATGCCATCACGAACTCCGGCGGCTTGTCGCCAAATGTGGTTCAACCAAAAGCAGAGGTGCTCTATCTCATACGTGCGCCAAAGGTTGATCAAGTACAGGAGATTTACGAGCGCGTATGCAAAATTGCGCAAGGCGCTGCGCTCATGACCGAAACAGAGGTAGAGATCGTATTCGACAAAGCGTGCTCGAACCTCGTGCAAAACAAACTGCTCGAAGAGGTCATGTACAAAAACTTCCAGGAGCTGGGCGTCCCTATGCATGATGAAGCGGAACTGCAATTGGCAAAAGAAATACGTGCGACACTGTCCAAGCAGGAACTAGCCACTTCGGAAAAACAGTCATCAGACATGCCAGCTCCAGACATGGTGACATGGCTCAATCCATACGACGGATCAAAAATCCCGTTGAACGGCTCCACGGATGTAGGGGATGTGAGCTGGATTACGCCAACAGCACAATGCACAACTGCGTGTTATGTGAATGGCTCCACGCTGCATTCCTGGCAATGGGTGTCCCTCGGGGCGACATCCATGGCACATAAAGGGATGCTGCATGCGGGGAAAGTCATGGCTTCTACAGCGATTGACATGCTGAAAAATCCAAAGCTGATCGAACAGGCAAAAGCCGAGCTGAAACAGCGTCTGGGCGGTCAAACATATGTGTGCCCGATCCCAGAAGGTGTCATGCCTTCTGCGAAAAAATAAGCGACATACGGAAATAACAAGCGGACGACTTCTGAACGATCAGGGTCGTCTTTTTTGTTCAAGAGCAAGGTCCTCGTGTAGAATAGCCAAAAGGAGTTGCGAAAATCAGATGAAAGCTCTGCTCATGTTGTCTTACGCCTCATTGCAATCAATCGATGATATACAGCCCTTTTATACCCATCTGTTTCATGGCAAAATACCTTCGTCGGATACGTTGAAGGCTGCCAAGGCACGATTTCAATCCATTGGCGTTGCAGATCCGCTTGGTTCTGTAACAGCTCGGCAAGCCATGGCCTTAGAACGACGGTTGAATCAAATTGGAGGCGGCGAGCGAATCAAAGTCTATCAAGCTACGAAGCATACGTCTCCTTTTGTGCACGAGACGGTTCAACAAATAGTCGCAGACGGTGTTACCAAGTTGTACGCGTTTCCGACATCCCCCTTGTATTCAAGAACGGGAACGGCTACCTATTATCAAAGTGTCCGAAAAGCGCTCGAAGCCAGCGGTGCAAACATTCCGGTTGTGGAAATCAATCATTGGCACCGCTATCCGGGGATTGCAGAAGCGATCAGTCTTCGTCTACGAACGGCACTGCAATGGCTCTCCATGGAAAATCGTTCCGAAACAACTGTGTTGTTTACGGCCCACAGTCAACCAGGGGTGCCTGAAGTGAACAAAGAGTTCATCCAAGCTTTTACGGAATTAGCTGAAGAGGTCGCCCTGCGAGCTGATTGCAAGAAGTCGATGCTCGCTTACCGAAGCGCAGGACCAGCCCCGCAGAAATGGTTAGGACCGGATGTACTTGCGATGATAGAAAAAGTGGCCGAGTCAGGCGGCAAGGCAGTCGTTGTCTGTGACTTACTGTCTTTGACCGAAAATGTAGAGGCAATTTTCGATTGCAGAATCCATTGCAGAATGAAAGCAGAAGCTTGCGGGCTGGAGTTTGTCTCCACTGAATTTCTGAATGATTCGGCTGACTATATGGACGCTCTTGTGGAGCTGATTCATGAGAGAATGAAGCAGTCCGAAGAGAGGAAGAGTTGATATTCTTTCTCTTCTTTATTGTTGTAGCGTGAAAATGTAGCTTTTAACGATGTTCTTTATATTTGACTCCCAGATATTTCATTTGACCAAGTAGATCGCTCATGTTATATTGAAAGTCCGCCTTTCAAAAACGGGCGGAATTACAGAAACAAAACGAAAGACTTCAAATATTACCAGTTGACTCGAAGTCATCATACATGGTATATTATGAGTCCGGCACTTTTGAATTGCTAGTGAAAAATGCTCTTTGAAAACTGAACAGCGAAAGCGTTAATGAGTCTATCATGAAATGATTTGCCAGCTTTGAACCAGTAACAAACTTTATTGG
>NZ_JAOTNO010000011.1:0-197904 GCF_041644655.1 Brevibacillus sp. BD137
TTATAGTTTATAGTAGCTGTAGTGGTAGGGAAGAAGCCCATTTCCAGTCTACGCTTCGGCCTACGCCCCGCAAGGGGTTAGGCTGTCCGCTCCGAAATAAATGTCGGGAGCGCTTCAAAAGTAGAGTTTCGAAGATGTACTCTCAGAGGTTGAAGCTGAAAACCCCCGCCATTCATTTCGGAGCTTGGTAGGGCTCCAGAGGCGCTAGGACTGGAAATGTGCTTCTTCCCAAGTAGCTAGTGTTTACTTCTTGAAAGCAGCATTCAAGAGGTCTATTTCTTTTTATTAAAAGAAGGTGGAATCCCGAACAGTTCGCAGAGGAAACAGGAGAAATAAGCGAAGATCTTTGGACACACCTACCGAGGCGCAGTGAAAAAAAGAGAAACTGCCTTTAGCGTCCACCTCTGAGAAGTCTCCTGGATCATCGACTTTGGACGCGGTTTCGCTTTTTTTCACGGAGCCGGGCACCCCCTGCTCCCGGGCAGGTGTTCCAAGAATCTGAGCGTTTTCTCCTGTTTCCTCCCCACCACAGCAGCTAGTCAGAGGACGACTCCCCCAATTCCAGCTTCAACTGCCCCATCCGCATTTCGCCCCATTCATACATCATTTCTACTATAGGCAATAAAGTCATACCCAACTCCGTCATGGAATACTCCACCCGCGGGGGAATCTCCGGGTATACTTCCCGGTGAACAATTCCGTCTTCGATTAGCTCTTTTAACTGATTCGTCAGCATTTTATGAGTGATTTTTGGGAACAGCCGTTGCAGCTCACTGAAGCGATGCGGGCCTTCTACCCCTAAATGCCACAGGATTACGACTTTCCATTTTCCGCTGAACATAGACAAGGTCAGCTCCTTGGAACAGGTGAAATCACCGTTTTTGATTTTTTCCAAGGTTTCTTTCCGCAAATCGGACATAGTTTTCTCCTCACAATTCTATCTTCGGTGCAACAGCTCTAGCAAAGCAAGCACACTTATGTTGGCCACGTTTCCCTCCATCATAAACCGTACGGGATGATTTTTCATTGAGTTTTCCGGTTCATCTTGACAGCGTTCATGAAAATGAAGATAATAAAAATAATAACTAAGTAAACAACTCGGAATACTAAAAATAAAAGAGGTGAGTTCTTTGGAACGGATTTTACAAATACCCAGCGACACGATTTCGTTGACGGCTATCCTGCATGAGCCTACATGCACAACAGGCAAGACCAGAGTGAAATACCCGTTGGTTGTCATTTGCCATGGCTTTATCGGCAGTCGGATTGGAGTGAACCGCTTGTTTGTAAAAGCTGCCAGAGAATTAGCTTCACACGGTTTTGGCGTACTGCGCTTCGATTACGGAGGCTGCGGGGAAAGCGATGGCGATTATGGGGCAGGTGGTTTGGATGTCTTGCTTGCGCAAACACGTGATGTTCTCGACCATGTTTTCACGCTGGAACAGGTAGATCAGGAGCGTGTGTGCCTGCTAGGGCATAGTTTGGGTGGTGCGGTCAGTGTGCTGACAGCGAGCCAGGATAAACGAATACACTCGCTCATTCTATGGGCACCGGTAGCACGTCCCTTCGATGATATCGTTCGGATCGTGGGGGAAAAGGAATACAAGGAAGCACTTTTATACGGCAAAACGGATCATTTGGGCTACGGATTGGAGAAGCGCTTTTTTCAGTCGCTCGGTACTGCTCTCCCGCTACGTCAAGCCAAGCAGTTTGAGGGAGATGTGTTAATCCTGCATGGCAATCGGGATGACGTCATTGCGGTGGATGCCATGTTTCACTATGAGCGAGAGCTGCATCTGCGGAGACGGGGGAGTTGCGAAACAGAAGTAGTTGTAGGGGGAGATCATACCTTTTCCTCGACGGACAGCTACAAGCGCTTGATAGCGAGTACGAAGAGCTGGTTGAATCGACTGGTTGAGAAGGAGACGGTTGCCGTATAAGAAAAAGGGATGGCCCTGGTGACGGGCTATCCCTTTTTTGCGATATTGGCTTTGATTTCGTTCAAAAGCCCGCGGCAACCCGCATTCACCAGGTCATATACATACGTGAATCGCCCCGTATAATAAGGGTCTTCCACATTTTGTTCCTGGGCAGAATCGGCAAAGTCGAGCAGGCGGTACACCTTTTTCCCTGAAGGCGCCATTTGCTTGAGTGCGGACAAATTTTCCTCATCCATGCAGACGATGTAGTCATACTCCGAGAAGTCCTGTGTGACAATTTGGCGAGCACGCAGTGTGTCATGGGCAATCCCATTCTCGGTCAACACTTTTTGTGTACCTTTGTGCGGAGGTTCACCTGCGTGCCAGCCACCGATCCCTGCTGAATCGATGGAGATTTCCCCAGCCAATCCCTCAGACTCTACGAGATGGCGAAATACGGCTTCGGCCATGGGCGAGCGGCAAATATTGCCCAGACAAACGAACAAAACGGTTGTCATATATACGTTCCTCTCTTCCTGTGTGTGATACTTCTGTATGTTAGAATACCATAAGGGGGCAATCTTCAATGAAAACATATCTGTACCGCATACGTTTTGTCATGGCTGTCATTGTTGTCACCGTTTTACCGATTATCATTACCGGAATCGTATTGGTAAAATCGGCAGAGCAGGCTTTACTGGCGGAAAAGAAACAAAAGCTAATCGCCATCACGCAGCAGCTGGATTTTGCGCTGTCGAAAGATTTTGACACCATCGTCGTAGAAGCTGGATTAGAAAAGACGGAAAAAGAGCACAAGCTTCAAGTATTAAACGAGAAAATGCAACCGCTTACAGATCGGATCGCTCTAGCCCACCCGGGAATTGGCGTCGGGTATTATTCCGCAGCTATAGATTCCATCGTGACGTATGGACCCAGCAATGAAATGAGCTTGTACATAGGACAATCGATTAGCGAAACCCATCCGGGTCGCAGTGTCATGCAGACAAGGCAGACTGATGTAGTAATCGGCGAACAAGTACGTGGCAACATCATGAACGCCATGGTTCCACTCATTCGCAATGATCAAGTGATCGGCTATGCTTGGGCAAATGAGCTCATGTCTACGATCGATATACAACTCGCGGGAATGCGACAAAGCATTTATGCGATTTTGGGCATTGGCTGTATGATCGCAGCAGCGGCCAGCGGTTTGCTCGTCCATCGCTTTGAAGTGATTTTATCAGAGATCAAGTCAGGGCTGAAGCGGCTTAGCCAAGACCTTTCCTTTCGCTTGAGGAAAATGGACGGAGAGCCTGGAGAAATTACAGGTGCGATCAACAATCTGGCTAGTGATTTGCAGGCTAGCCGTAGCCGCACGGAGACAATCATGAATAGCATGGACAGTGGGGTCCTCGCGTTGGATCAGAGCGGGCACCTGATTGCATGGAATGAGACAGCGATACATATGATTGGCTTCACGTCCGGTCGAGCAAAGGGGATGCATTACACGGAAGTTTTTACAGAGAGTGAGGCTCTCCTTCATATCCTGTTGGATACGCTGCAAAACGGTCAAGCAATCCGAGATGCGATGTGGCGTCATCAGCATCCGGACAGGGGCGTGCTCTGGCTAAAGGTCAGCTCTTCCATTTGGAAAAATACGACAGAGGAAGTGCTGGGGGCGATCGTCGTGCTGGAGGATCGCACACAATGGCGGAGGATGGAGTCAAGGCTGGCTCAAGCTGAGCGGCTGGCGGTCATAGGTGAGTGGGCGACTAGCATTGCCCATGAGGTACGCAATCCGTTGACGGCTATCAAAGCCTTCGCCCAGATCATCGAGGAGGAATGGCCAAAAGACCATGGCTCTCGGGAATACACAGGGATTATTGTGGAGGAAGTCGAACGTCTGAACCGCTTTACTGACGAGCTCTTGTTATTTTCTCGTCCCAATGAAGAGTCGAACGTACCTGTGCGCGTGCAAGAGGTAATCCAGCACACGCTTAAGCTGATGGAACATGCCGAGGGCTTCAACGGAGTGAATGTGCAGCTTGTTTATAACGAGGATATTCCTGCCGTGATGTCTTCACCAGAGTTGTTAAAGCAGGTGTTTTTAAATATATTGCACAACGCACTGCAAGCCAAGCCTATGGAAGGTCGTATCCAGATTGATATCAAAAACATAAATAATGATGTGCATGTCCAGGTGACGAATGAAGGCCCGCCTATTGCGGAGGAAAATCTGCTGGCTATATTCGAACCGTTTTTCACGACGAAGCAAACAGGTACGGGACTGGGACTGGCGATCTCCCAACGGATTGTGCAAGCGTATGGCGGACATATTTTTGCTCAAAATACCCCCGAAGGCGTTTGTTTCACTGTCGTACTGCCGATTCGGGCAAAAGGAGGATTGTGATGACGAGCAAAGTGTTGATCGTAGACGACGAGGCCAATGTGAGAAAGGCATTGTCAACTACACTACGCAAAATGGGATACGAGCTCCTGGAGGCTGGCAGTGGAGTAGAGGCTTTGGAACAGGTCGAACGCTTTTGCCCGCAAGTCATGCTTTTGGATCTGCGTATGCCTCATTTAGACGGCATGGATACGTTGCGCCAACTGAACGAGAGAAAGGGAAGGCTCCCGAGAGTCGTGATGATGACTGCCTATGGTTCCGCCAGTGACGTCATGGAGGCAATGAAGCTGGGAGCGTTTGATTATGTGCAAAAGCCATTTGACTTGGGGCAGGTCAAACAAGTCGTTGCTCATGCACTCACACAGGGAGAGCTACTTGAGCAAGGCGAAGTCGGGAAAGTTCTACAGGAAGAGCAAGCGAATCCAAACAGAACCAGCTTGATTGGCCTGAGTCCGGCTATGCAAAACGTGTACAAGCTGGTGGGAAAAGTAGCGATGTCTAAAGCCACGGTGTTGATTGAAGGGGAGAGCGGAACAGGCAAAGAGCTCATTGCAAGAGCGATCCATTCCAATAGCCCGCGGGCGGACAAGCCACTCATTCCTGTCAATTGCGGCGCGATTCCTGAAAATTTGCTGGAGAGTGAGTTGTTTGGCTATGAACGGGGTGCATTTACAGGGGCCGTTCATCGCAAGCAAGGACTGTTGGAGCTTGCGAATGGAGGTACTCTGTTCCTTGACGAAGTAGGAGAACTGAGCCTTTCTTTGCAGGTAAAACTGCTGCGGTTTTTGCAGGATCGCGTATTTATTCGGGTAGGGGGCATCGAGGCTATATCGGTTGACGTTCGCGTGATTGCTGCCACCAATCGTGATTTGCAGGAAAGAATTCGCCAGGAGCTTTTCCGCGAAGATTTATACTACCGGCTCAATGTCGTTCCGATTCGCATGCCGCCGCTTCGTGAGCGAAAAGAGGACATTCCTCTGCTAATCCGTCACTTTCTCGATAAATATGGAAAAGAGGCAGGGAAGCATGATCTCTGCTTGTCCGCTGCTGCCACGGAAGCGCTAATCGCCTATCACTGGCCAGGCAATGTGCGTCAGCTGGAGAATACGATCGAACGGGCTGTTGTTTTGACCAGAGGAGCAGTTATCGGTCACGAGCATGTTTTATCCCCCATTCAGAATAACAAGATGAGCGAACAGATCCCAGGCCATGGCAAAATCAGCTATGAAGGACGAACCATGCGGGAAATCATTGCCCAGGTCGAGCAGGAAGCAATTTCACATGCTTTGCGCAAAGAACGCGGCAACAAGCTACAGACAGCGAAAAGGCTAGGCATATCACGGCGGGCACTGCTCTACAAGCTGCAAATGTACGGATTGGATTCAGCAATAGGGGAAAGAGACTAATCGCCTGGTGTGCGCAAACAAGTGTCATACTGTGCAAAAAGTAGTCAGCATACAGAGCAAATGTTTTGAAAGCGTATTCATTTTCCTCGAAAAACAGATTGGCATCCCTCTTGCTATATCGGAAGGCATACGAACATGAATGCTTTTTGAAAAGGGGATGAAAATGTGTTTCAAGCTTTAACGAATGCTTCGGTCCGCATGGTGCAACGCTATTTGCCAGATGCCTTTTTATTTGCAATCATTTTGACCTTCCTCGTGTTTGTTGCCGGGATCGTCGTCAATGGCAAAACGCCGATGGAAATGGTCAACTACTGGGGAGGCGGCTTCTGGAGCCTGCTCAGCTTTACGATGCAAATGGTCTTGATCCTGATTACAGGTCATACGCTAGCCAGTACGAATATTTGTAAGCGTGGCTTGAATGCCTTGGGATCACTGGCAAAGACGCCAGGACAAGCGATTGTACTCGTCACAGTCGTTTCCTGTGTGGCCAACTGGATCAATTGGGGATTTGGGCTTGTCATCAGTGCGCTATTGGCACGCGTTCTTGCCAATCAAGTGGAAAAGGTTGACTATCGATTGCTCGTCGCCAGCGCATATGGCGGATTTGTCGTCTGGCATGGAGGGCTTGCTGGCTCTGTTCCTTTGACGATCGCTACGGAAAAGCATAGCCTGGAAAACATCATCGGTGTCATTCCGACCTCGGAAACGATGTTTTCACCAATGAATCTGACTATTGTAGCCGCCATTATGATTGTCCTCCCGATTGTGAACAGATTCATGATGCCTGCCGAAAAAGATACAATTGTATTCAAGGGCGAAGGGATCGCGCAACAAGAAATGGCAGCTGCGGATTCAACAATCGACAATACTCCTGCTTCCAAAATGGAAAACAGCCGTTTGATCTCGATTCTTGTTTCAGCACTCGGAATTATTTATTTGATTTACTATTTTGCTGATAAAGGCTTTAAGCTGAATTTGGATGTCGTCATCATGGGCTTCTTGTTTCTGGGTATACTCCTTCATGGGACACCGCGCAAGTTTTTGGCTGCCATGCATGAAGCGGTGAAAACCACGACAGGGATCGTCGTGCAGTTTCCGTTTTATGCGGGGATCATTGGGATGATGACGGCTTCTGGACTGGCTGCGAGTATCTCTCAATGGTTTATCAGCATCTCGACGCCTACTACCTTCCCGCTATTCACGTTTTGGAGTGCAGGCCTATTGAACATATTCATTCCTTCTGGTGGAGGGCAATGGGCAGTACAGGGACCAATCATGCTGCCTGTTGCCACTGAGCTGGGCGTTTCCCATGCAAAAGTCGCGATGGCCATTGCTTGGGGGGATGCGTGGACGAACCTGATTCAGCCATTCTGGGCATTACCTGTGCTAGCTCTAGCTGGATTAGGTGCGAGGGATATCATGGGCTACTGCTTGATGATGCTGATCGTGACAGGCGCCATTATCAGCTTGGGCTTCTTGCTTTTTTAGCGAAGCGCGCATCTTCATTGCCAATCACGGCGTTTTTTGATATGATGGTGAGAGTTACCCCAAGAAAAGAACTGCATATGTACGGAGTTTTCTAGGGTTCCGCGGTCAGTCATCTGGCCGGTCAGGACCGAGAGAAAACCCACGACCACGGTCGTGTACACGGAGGGATAAAAGCCCGGGAGGAATATCTGTGATGGTATTCACCCGAGGCTTTTTTTGCATTCGGAAAGACTGAGCCATCTTGGATGAGTATGTATTTTGGGGAACGATAAAAACGGATACGTCCGTTGCGATGAGCGAAAAAGAAAGAGGAGGGAGCCAGAAATGGGGAAATATTGGTTGATGGTTGTCGTAGCAGCAGTATTTGAAGTCATGTGGGTAGCGGGCTTGAAACATGCCGACGGCTTTTGGTCATGGGCGTTGACCATCCTAGCGATTATTATCAGCTTTGGTGTTTTGGTCTATTCAGGGAAAAAGCTGCCGACGAGTACGGTTTATGCGATCTTCGTCGGTTTGGGTACGGCTGGTACCGTTATTAGCGAAATGGTCCTGTTTGGGGAACCGTTCAGCTGGGCGAAAGTAGGCTTGATCGCACTTCTTCTGGGCGGAATCCTTGGGTTGAAGCTGGTCACACCGGATCATGAAGAGAAGCCGAAGAGGGAGGGTGAAGTGGCGTGACATGGTTATCCTTAATTTTTGCAGGGTTGTTTGAGGTCGTTGGAGTGATGGGGATTACACAAGTTAACCAAAAGCCTTCGTTCCGCTCGTTTGCGGTTCTGATCGGTGGCTTTTCTCTTAGCTTCTTCCTCTTGTCCTTCGCCATGAAAGAAATCCCTATGGGGACAGCCTATGCGGTTTGGACAGGGATTGGTACGGTAGGAAGCGCTCTGGTCGGGATGTTGTTCTATGGAGAAGCAAAAGACAAGCTGCGAATCTTGTGCATCGCCATGGTGATTATAGCTGTAGCAGGATTGAAATTAGTAGCATAAGGTAGCGGTATTAAGGAAAGGCAAAAGGCAGATATTCCCCTTCGGATGTCTGCCTTTTCTTTGTGTATATGTTCCATTTCTCATAAGGAACACTCCTTACGAATAGGGAATAGTAAAGAAAATCGTCTCGTTCAAGGAGGGAATGGCAACACCATGGGCTCTTTCTGGGCAACGCTAAAAAAGGGAAATACGTCCTCGGCGACAGCGGCCTTAGGGAACACAGGGCTTGCTATCGCAAAAGGCTTTGCGGCTGTCTATAGTGGGAGTGGAGCCATGTTTGCGTCGGCAATGCATTCGGTAGCCGATGCGGTCAACCAGTTCTTCGTTTTCTTTGGCAGCGTGCTTGCAGAGAAAAAACCGACACCGAGGTTCCCTACAGGCTTTGGTCGTGTCATTAACCTTTTCTGTATGGTCGCGGTAATCGTCGTAACCATCATGGCCTACGAAACTATTATCAAAGGCTTCCATCTCATTTCCGAGCCAGCAAAATCCAGCCACTTTTGGCTGAATTTCATCATTCTGTCTCTGGCGGTCATTGTGGATGGGTACGTACTCGTAAAAGCGATGTTCGAAATCGTTCATGAAGCGCGGGTGGAAGCGAAAGGCTTTGCTGTCATCCCAGCAGCCTTTCGGAATGTAGGACGTGCGGCTCCGCCGACACGACTTGTCTTTTATGAAGACATCGTAGCGACGCTCGGTGCGTTATTGGCGTTGATTGCCGTTATCGTCACTACGTTTACTTCCTTTGCCTTGCTGGACGGGATTGCCACGATTCTGATCGGGATTCTCATGGTGGGTGTGGCATTCAAGGTAGGGTACGACAACATGGTCGGTTTAATTGGTATTGCAGCTCCCAAAGAAATCGAGGATCGGGTAGCCAAGGTCATTTTTGCTGATCCAGATGTGACGGACATCAACAAGTTGCGGATTGTACAGGAAGGGCGTTTTTACCACGTGGAGAGCTACGTAGAGCTGCGGACTGGATTGAGCCTTGCTGTGGCGGACGATATTAAATACCGCATTCGCGACAGCTTGCTCACTGACCCGGATATTAGCGATGTGACGATGGGGATTTTGGAGGACAATGGCGAGGACGACTGGAAGCCACTTATGGGTCAGGGAACCACATAGACGAAAAAAAGCCCCGCACCAGCCATCTAAGCAGGTGTGGGGCTTTGGTTTGTGCTGAGGTGTGATGATTAGGAGACAGTCAACAGTTCCTGTTGCTCCGATTCATCTTTGTCCAAATGCGTAATCAGAACGCGTGTGACACGGTGATGATCCATCTGCTTGACGGTGAACAGGTGGTTTTCCCATTCTACTGTTGCACCAACAGCGATGTCTTCTTCGAGCTGGCTGTACAACCAACCACCAATCGTGTCTACATCTTCGGATTCGAGCTCAAACGGAAGATGGTCATTCAGATCAGCCAACACGAGCATACCGGATACGGAGAGGCCATTGTCCAGCTTCTCAATTTCTGGTCTTTCCTCGTCAAATTCGTCTTGGATGTCCCCGACGATTTCTTCCAAAATATCTTCCATCGTCACGAGACCGGCTGTTCCGCCGTACTCATCAATGACAATAGCAAGCTGCGAGCGGTTTTTTTGCATCAGACGCAACACCGTGCTGATTTCCATGGTTTCCGGTACGGTCAGGACAGGGCGGAGCAACGAATCCAGCTCTACGCTTCCCTCTTGTAAGGCAGAGAGGTAGAAGTCTGTCGCATGGACAAAACCAATGATGTTGTCCTTGTCCTCAGCTGCAACTGGAAAACGGGTGTGGCGCTGCGAGCGAATAATCTCCAGGTTTTCTTCAAAGGTATTCGTCGTATATAAGCAAACCATATCTATGCGCGGGATCATCGTTTCCCGAGCAACGGTTTCGGAGAAGTCAAAAACTTGTTCCACAAGGGCCAATTCGGTTTGGTCGATATGGCCACTTTGGTGACTTTGGTTGACCAGAAGGCGAATTTCTTCTTCTGTATGCGCCACTTCATGTTCTGAGATCGCTTCGAGTCCCAGACGTCTCATGAGAGCGTTGGCGGTTCCGTTCAAGAACCAGATTGCAGGGTAAAGCAATTTATAGAAAAACATCAATGGCGCGGCAACCCACAACGAGGTCATTTCTGCTTTTTGAATGGCCAATGATTTCGGAGCCAACTCACCCAAGACAATGTGGAGGAACGTAATAATCGCAAAGGCTACACCAAAAGAAATAGCGGAGATCGCATATTCAGGCAATCCTGAAGATCCAAGCAAAGGCTCCACAATCATATGGGCAATGGCTGGTTCCCCAACCCAACCCAGTCCCAGCGAGGCGAGAGTGATCCCGACCTGGCAGGCAGATAGGTAAGCGTCTAGCTTATGCGTTACTTTTTGGGCGTAGACTGCACGTCTGTTACCTTCATTCACCATCTGTGTCAGGCGCGTTTGCCGCACCTTCACGAGTGAGAACTCTGCGGCTACGAAAAAGCCGTTGAGAAAAACAAGAAATATAACAAGCAGTAGGTTGAGCACTATCGGGACGGTGTCCAAGTAAAAAGTCATCCTCTCTGGAATTTTATGAAAGTACTATTTTCTATTTTACTCTGATTGCGTGGAACGCACAAAAGCGATATACCACCATAGAGGGCGTTTCTGCCCTTTTGGTCGGCAAGAGCGACCCTCAGATAACCGTAGCGCACGTTTTTGCGCTCGGAGAAGGCCGCAGATAGGCATCCATTTTTGTCAAGCAACGCAGAGTGCAAGCGGTTACCTGTGCAGTATTTGTTGGGCGTAGACGAAAAACGCTGACAGTACAGCAGCGAGACCGAGATAGGCAACTAACACTTTCCACTTCGTAGAGGCAGGTGCATCGTAGTACGTAGTGAGCTGGTGCATTTGCTCATCCAATTCGGCTAACCTCTCTTGCGCCGCACGCTCTCCATCACGAAGAGTATCGGATGGGATCGGTCGGTTCGGGTCCGAATCGTAATACAGAACAGGCTCTCGTTCCCACAGTCTGAACAGTTCCCATTTTCTGTTCACATACACTTTATCGAGTCGCTTGAAGTCACGCTGAAGGCGTTGTTTGTCCTGCACAAATGGAACGTAAAATTTCTTCAAATCTTCCTGGTTGATCGCATTTACCTCGGCATTCATTTGCGTGCGAACATCCCATGTCGATTCCAGTGCGGGCCATTCGGCTATGCTTTGCTGGAAGTCTGCAATCCTATCGCGCTCGTATTGCAGGAGCTTTTGTTGATAGCTGCCACGTAGGCGGTTGTACCACGTAATCAAGCCGATGATGAAAATGATCACAGTAATCGGTCCTGGGTTGGCGAACAGCATAACCCCCAGCCCGACTAACCCGATAAACCAAATCTTCGTCGACAATACCGAAACGATGCGTCCGCCATCCAGCGGGGAGATAGGCAGCAGGTTAAATAAATTGAGCATGGCGCCCAAATAGATAACCAACCCCCAGAAAGGGTCCTGCGTATACCAATACAGTGGAAGGGCAGGCAAGAAAGCAATCATCCCCGCCAAGGGTCCGCCGTAGGCTAAGTACGCCTCTGTTTTTGCATCACGCGGCATGTCCTTCATGGCGATGAAGGCTCCCGCAAAAGGAATAAAGACAGCGGGTGAAGTCGCGATTCCTTTTCGTTTGGCGGCAATCACATGCCCCATTTCGTGGACGAAGATCAGATAGACGAGAGCTACGGCGAATTTCCATCCATAAAAAACGGCATACGCCCACAAGGTAATCCCCATGGATATAATGGTGGTTCCGAATTTCGAAAACTTCAGTAAGCTAAATATCCATTTTAAATTGGCAAGTAAGAAAGCACCGATCGCCAAAAGGACTGAACGGCTTTTTTTCATTGTTTTTCCTCCCAGAAGATATAGGCAGATATTCTTTCTTACGAATCAAAGAGAGAGAAGTTTCTGTCTAGTTGCCATCCAGACGAGGATTAGTGAAGTGAAAGCCGTACTCGCCATAGAGCGGATTGTAACTCAGTTGTCCCCCGTCGAAATACCAGAAATCAGTTGGACGAATGACAAATCGCAACCCCTCTACTTCAAACACAGCATCATCGGTGAGGGCCTCATCTTTTTCAATCGCATAAAACATGCCACCGGTTCCGGGGCCGCTTGTTCGTACATATAATCGAAGCGTATCTCCAGGTACAAACCCGGCATAACGTTGATAGGCAAGGGAAAACGCCGGCTCTATCGCAAGTGTGATACTCATGGACTAGCTCCTTTCTGCTACTTATCTTCTATTGTAACACAAGTCAGAGTAGTGTCCCGAGACTCAAGGTGCAAGCGCAATCCAAAAACACCCGTCCGGTCAGAAGTGCCTCTGCCGAACGGGCTTAAATGAAAAAGCTGGTATTAGTCCCTGCCTTTGCTCACGTCGAGGGTAGGATGCATAAAACGCGCTCTACCTGGTTCTTCTTGATCCTCAAGGAGCTCACGGTTTTCTATCGAGTTCCAGCCAATGTCATTGGTCGGATGTACCCACTCGTCTCCTGACATGATGGAGGGGTCGGTTTCTGTGCTCCAGTTGTGTAAGGGAGATTCCTTGGACTCGTACAAGCTGTCACCGATGACGACTCCGAACTCATTGACGAATGGCTTTTGAATCGTACGGGACGAGTTTTTGAAGTCAGGGGCACTGATTTGATGCGGCAGCGTCCCATCGAGGGAAATATCCTTCGTCTGATCGTTCTTTTGCTTCTCGTTATCCATCATCAGGACCTCCTTTTATCCCATAGCATGCATCAGTCACTAACCCCTTATTCGGTTTTGGAAGAGAGCTTGCGCCCAGCCAGCCTTCCAAGGGAGAGTGGGTTGCATTTTTTATTGAGGTCCGCTAATATCGTTACGTACTTCGTTTAGATAATTCTCTGTGTACACCATTTGGGAGCTGCTCAAGTTCTTGGGAGTTTTTCTCTTTTTTCTTTTGTTGATCTGGTCATAAATCACACCAAATACGATCAAGCCACCAACAATGGTTAATAAGAACGCCCACATTGGCATAAAAATCCCTCCCCCACGCGATGCTCGCTTTATATATTAGACTCATTTTTCTCCAATATGTTTCTCCTTATTTTTCCAATACCCTCGTTTTCTGAAGTATTTTACCATTTATATCCATCTGAAGATCCTTCAATTAAAGGAATCTCGGTCATTTATGCCACGACATCGAAAATCTCAGAATAGGTCAAATCTACTGGACCAAGTAATTAACATTCAAGCATAAGTAGCGAAAGACGCTTAAAAAACAAAGATATCGCGACCCACTAATGAAATGTATTTGATAATATGTGTAATTTATAGATAAATAATAATATTGAAACTGATTTACTTGGGGGAGGGAGCGACCATTTGTATTAAAGTGCGCTCTACGTTAGTAGGTCTTATTTACGGTTTGGTGACTATGTTTTTTTTGAGTTTTATCATTTCTTTTCTCGGAGATTTCGCAGCTGGAGGCATGTCGGTTGGGGGAGCATCGTTTGGGGGATGGTTATGGTTTTTCGCGACATCCCTATTTCCTGTCTCTGTTATTTCTTGTATTTCAGGTTACTTCCAGGCATTCAGGAACATTCGCGTATGGGGATATTGGGTTTTATGTGCTTTTCTAGGTTTTATAATCCCCCTTTTTATGGGGTCAGTTGGTGCTACGCTGATGCTTATATTAGAGTATGGCTTTGAGCGTGTAATGACCCCGTCACCAGAGATTACAGCGAATGATATCATGCATGACTATTTTAAATTAGCACCCCTATATGCCCTGATAGTACTACCAGTTACGACACCCTTTTTGGCTCTTTGGCTTAAAGGAATGCAAGCTTTTCTAACCTATGTTGAAAATAAGCGGAAAAAGGAGACCTTGTGAGCTGTAAGGATCGAGTCTCATTCGAATGCCTTTTATGACAGTTTTTGTGGGGGAATAACGGTGTGAATCGGCATTATTCCCTTCGTAATCAGTGAAAAAAGTGACGCAAAAGTTTCTTAGCGTAGGAAAAAGTGGCGGAGTGACCAATACGTTGATCGGGCTATTCGTATTATAAAAAATTTTAAAAAACCCTCCATTTGGGAGGGCCTAAGACTTAACTGCTTGCGAGTTCCTATTCTGAGCCCTTCGTTGTTTAATTTGTCCGCAAAAAGTAAAAATCGCCGAGCATAATGGCTGCCCGGCGGTTTTTTTGTTAGCGGTTTTCTTTTAGCCTTTCTTGTGGTTCACTATTAATGGAGCCGTCAGAGCGAACAGCCTCGGATTGGGCTTTGGGTCCTCGGATTTCAGCGGTTTTTCCAAAATCTTTTTCTTTGTTGCGAACCATGTGATGTCCTCCTCTTTGTGAAAGATGAAGATAGTATGACCCGGATGGGGCCAGAGAATGAGGACAGAATGAGGATAGGGAAAGGGTGGCAATTCAAATGGCAAAAAAACAACGAAAACCACAGCGTCAACCAGAGACAACAACTACGGCAGACGCGAAAAGCGGATTGAACAGTTTGAAGGATATG
The DNA here is from genome assembly GCF_041644655.1 of Brevibacillus sp. BD137. Classification (NCBI taxonomy): domain Bacteria; kingdom Bacillati; phylum Bacillota; class Bacilli; order Caryophanales; family Paenibacillaceae; genus Brevibacillus; species Brevibacillus sp. BD137. The sequence goes on from NZ_JAOTNO010000011.1 coordinate 14,728, forward strand.
CTGAATGCAGATGCGCTCGGAGCACTCAAGCAGCTTGAAAAAGACATGAAGACAGAAGGCGAGCGTAAAGAAAGGGAAGCAGCTGAACAAAAGCGCCGGGAGCAGGAAGAGCGCGAGCGCAACAAGAGCTTTGCTGAACTTTTGAACGATTACGAGAAAAAAGGCGGAGGCAAGTACAGCTAATGCGAGATGGACGGCAAACGGACCGACCGGATACTTCCAAAAACGGTTTGATGAAAAAGCGGCAACAAGATATCAAGGACGAGTCCATAAAAGAACGGGGCCGGATGGTCCTCGGCCGATTGGGCAAAAAGGACCCGAAGAAGTGATTTTTTCTCTCTCATTCCCATATAGCTAGGAGTGAGGGGAGGGAGGTCATGGGGACAATCCTGCTCCTGTTTAGCCTCTTGTGTGTGGCAGTAGGGACCTGGAAGTTAATCGGGATCTACAAGGCAGAAAAGGCTGACAGCAAGCCGCTCTGGTGGACAGTCGCGAGCGTGGGGATTGCGCTTTTTTTTCTTTTGAAGCTGGTAACGGATACGTTGCCAACATAAACAAGCACCTGTAGCCAGAGAGCTTACAGGTGCTTGTTTTTTCTTCAAGGAAAGAAAAAATGGCTAGCCATTTTTCATTATTCGTAGCGCAGTGCTTCAATTGGATCGAGCTTGGCTGCCTTGTTGGCCGGATAGAGGCCAAAGAAAATACCGATGGCACTGGAGAAGCCGAATGCGATAAATACGCTGTTCCAGGACATAAGTGGCGGCAACTGTGCAAAATAGGCAATGATCGAAGCGATACCAAGGCCGAATAACACCCCGATCAACCCACCGATCAAGCAGACGATGACCGATTCAATCAAAAACTGAATCAAAATATCTCGTCGGCGTGCTCCTAATGCTTTGCGAATTCCGATTTCGCGAGTACGCTCTGTTACGGATACGAGCATGATGTTCATCACGCCGACGCCGCCAACCACGAGGGAGATACCTGCGATGATACTGAAGATCAGCGTCAAGGTGCCCGTCATTTGATTAAACTGATCCATCGATTCCTGCATGCTGCGAACTCTGTAATGGTCTTCCTTTTGATGCTTGCGGCTCAAGTACTGTTTGACCTGCTGCATGGCTGGGTCGACAGACGCTTTGTCGATCGCTTTTCCCATGATCATTTGGACAGATGGCTCTTCCTGCAGGCTCATTTCGTAACGGATGGGAATAATCGCTCCATAGCTCGTTGCCATATCAAACTTGAACTTCTCTTCCGTGTACGTCCCGATTACGACGAGAGATTGATTTCCCCAGCGAACGCGCTGACCAATCGGGCTCATTTGACCGAACAGCTTTTGAGCAAGAGCCTCCTCTAGAACGATGACAGCGCGTTGCTCTTTGTCATCGACCTCGTTGAAAAGTCGTCCTTTTGCCACCTTCAAGGTTGATTGCATCGAAAAATAATCAGCAGTGGAGGCGGTGAGGTTGACGCGCTCTTCTTTTTTCGGGCCCTTCAAATCAATCGTACTGGAGTTGGAAGGCACGATGTATTCAATGGCAGGACTAATCCTGCCGAGCACCTCGGTATCTTCCACGGTCATATCTTCTGAAGCTATCTCTTCTTTTGTCTCCCAATTGATGAAGACGTTAAACGTGTTTTGCCCGAACTTTTCCATCTCTTCGTTGATGGCTTTTTGTCCACCTTCACCGAGTGCCGTGACGACAATAACGGAGGTAATCCCGATGATGATCCCGAGCATGGTCAAGATCGAGCGCATTTTGTTCGCCCAAATACCTTCCACGGCGGTGTTAAAGCTTTCCATAAAATTCATGTGACAATCACCTCGTCAGACGGCTTGGAGAATATTCGCTCCGTAACCTTTTCATCGCGAATGATCACGCCATCCTTGAAAGTCACAATCCGCTCAGCGTGCTGGGCGATATCCAATTCGTGGGTAACCAGAATGATCGTAACGCCCTGCGCATGCAGCTCCTGAAACATGGCCATGATTTCGACCCCGGAGCGGCTATCCAGATTTCCCGTCGGTTCGTCTGCCAACAGGATGGCTGGTTTATTGACCAGTGCTCTGGCAATTGCTACACGCTGTTTTTGACCACCGGATAGCTGGGTTGGTTTATGATCCATGCGTTCAGCCAGTCCCACTCGCTTGAGTGCTTCTGTAGCCCGTTTGCGCCGTTCTGAGCGACTGACATTGGCGTACATCATCGGCAGCTCTACATTGTGCAAGGAGGAAGAGCGGGCGAGTAAATTAAACGATTGGAACACGAAGCCGATCTTTTGGTTGCGAACAACGGCGAGCTCCGTATCCTTCAAGCTGCTGACCTCAATGCCGTCTAACATGTACGAGCCAGAATCTGGACGATCCAGACAGCCTAGCATGTTCATAAACGTCGACTTCCCTGATCCTGATGGCCCCATGATGGCAACGAATTCGCCTTGTTCCACCAGCAGGGAGACACCTTTTAAGATGGGCAGTACGGTATCACCCGTCTTGTATGCTTTCGTCAAGCCTTCTACATGAAGCATCGTCGGCTGACCTCCTTCTTTACGTGTTACATGCCCATTGGTGCGCCGCCGCCACTCATCGGCATGACAGGTGTTCCTTCAGTCAGGGATTCGACAGGGCCAAGAATCACTTGCTCATCACCGTTAAGTCCAGACTTGACGTGAGAGAACAACTCATTTTCCATACCGGTTTGGACTTTCTGTTTTTTCGCCACACCATTAGCAGATACCCAAACAAAGGTGCTGCCGTCAGCATCTTGCTGTACAGCCTCGATTGGCACTTGCAAGGCATTATCGATTTTTTCGACGGAGATGTTGATGTCCACATGGAAGCCAGGCTTCAAAGCAGATAGATCTCCAGATGGCTTGAGGGTAACTTTGACGCGTGTTTTTTCACCTTGCCCCGACTTAGTGGCAGTAGTGATCGCGGTTGGAGAGATGCGCGCTACTTCCGCATTCAGCTTTTTCTTTCCGAGTGTCACGCCTTCAATCGTGGCAGATTGACCGATTTTGAGCTTGTTTACATCGGATTCGTTGATATCTGCTTCAACCAACAGATTGTTCAGATTGGCAAGGGTCAAGATTTCTGTTCCCTTGTTGACGTATTGACCGTTATCAGCTGCAACGCCAATGACGGTTCCATCCATAGGTGCTACGACGACGCTTTGGACACGTTCTTTATTCAACTGTGCTTTTTCTACATTCAGCTTGTTGATTTGGGCTTGCTGAGCGGCAATGTCTTCCTTGCGTGGCCCTTTTTGCTTGAGAGCGAGCTGTTGCTTGGCGACATTCAGCGTAGATAGAGTACTTTCCATTTGTGATTTCAACTTGTCCAGCTCTTGCTGGGTAGAAGCGCCAGAAGTGAATAATTGATTCATCCGGTCATATTCTCGCTTTGCCGCATCGTATTCACGCTGGGCTTGGGAGACACGTTCTCTGTCCTGTGCGACTTCTTCCGGCTCGTTGCCGATTTGTGCCTTGGCGAGGTTGGCTTTGGCCAATTCCATTTGCGCTTCCAGCTCAAGAATTCGGCTATCGACATCAGAAGTGTCGATTTTCGCGATCACTTGCCCCTTTTTCACCTTGTCGCCTTCCTTGACGACAAACTCACGTAAGGTTCCAGTGACGTTGGCGTACTGTTTGAGCTTGTCTTCTACGGTGACGAGCCCTGATGTCAAAACCTTGCTTTCCAAAGCTGATTTCGTTGGTGCGCCGATGTTGACAGGCATTCCCATAGCTTGTTGCGATCCCATCATGGAAAACGCAACGCCCCCGATGCCCAGGAGGACTACGACGGAACCGATGATCCACCATCGTTTTTTCATGTTCATTCTCCTTGCTTTGGTAAGAACCATATTATTTCATTGCTCGAAAGGGTTTTACGGTAGTGCTGGAAAAAGGTAACATAAAACGCCGAATGTTCACATTCTGGACACATTTAAACGCATTTTGATACGTTTTATCGGGAAGTTCTTTGCCGCCAATTGCCGTGATATCATAGATAAAGATGAGATGACGTTCCTCGGAGGGGAGCTATGAACAAAACGATTCGTTTTGATTACGCCAACGCTCGAGCCTTTGTCAAACAGCATGAGTGGGAGCAGCTTTCTCCAGCGATCGAAATTGCGCATCAAATGCTTCATTCAAGGACTGGACCCGGCAAGGATTATCTTGGTTGGGTCGATTGGCCGGAACAATACGACCAGGATGAGTATGAGCGAATACGCCAAGCGTCAGTTCGGATTCAATCAGATTCAGATGTGCTTCTGGTGATTGGCATCGGGGGATCGTATCTAGGGGCAAAAGCGGTGCTTGACATTTTGGGCCACAGCTTCTACAATTTGCTGCCGAAGTCCAAGCGACGCTTTCCAGAGATTTATTTTGTGGGCAACAATATTAGTCCGATTTATATCTCTCATCTGATGGACGTATTGGAAGGAAAAGATGTGTCCATCAACGTCATTTCAAAATCGGGCACGACGACTGAGCCCGCTATCGCGTTTCGACTTTTTCGGGAATGGCTGGAAAAGAAATACGGACGTGAAGAGGCCAAAAAACGAATTTACATTACGACGGATAAGCAGCGAGGAGCCCTGAAAAAGCTGGCGGATGACGAGGGCTATGCGTGCTTTGTCATTCCGGATGATATCGGTGGGCGATATTCAGTCCTGACTGCGGTTGGATTGTTGCCGATCGCTGTAAGCGGGGCGAACATGGATGCACTCATGCAAGGGGCCAGGGATGCACGCGAATGCTACATGGTCATGGATTTGCGCGATAACCCATGCTATCAGTATGCGGCGATTCGCAATGCACTCTATCGAAAAGGCAAGACAGTGGAGCTATTGGTCAGCTATGAACCGCAGTTTCGCTACTTTGCGGAGTGGTGGAAGCAGCTTTTCGGGGAATCGGAGGGCAAGGACGGCAAAGGAATTTTTCCGGCTTCTGCCGAGTTTTCAACGGACTTGCACTCGTTGGGTCAATACATACAGGACGGCATGAGGCATTTATTTGAGACCGTTCTGTCTGTGACGAAGCCCCTTGTTGATTTGACTGTCCAGGAGGATCCTGCTGACGTCGATGGATTGAATTTTTTGACTGGCAAACGAATGGGGTATGTCAATAAAAAGGCTTTCGAGGGAACAGTGCTGGCCCATGTGGACGGCGGTGTACCGAATCTGCTTGTGGAAATACCGGAGGCGACAGCTTACTATCTCGGTGGACTGATTTACTTTTTTGAAAAGGCATGCGGAATCAGCGGCTATTTGCTAGGCGTCAATCCGTTTGATCAGCCAGGGGTGGAGGCGTACAAGGCCAATATGTTTGCCTTGCTGGGCAAGCCGGGCTACGAGCGGCAGAAAGCGGAACTGGAGGCTAGATTGCGCGAGAATAAGACGTATTTGACCGTCGAGGAGACAGCCGCCTATTTGGAGCTTCCTGAGACGTTTATTATGGAAAAAATCAAGCAGGGACGCATTCGTGCTGTTCATGACGGCAATGAGTACATCATTAATAAAGAGCAATTCAATCATCATCTGGAGGAAATTCGCAAGCTCCAGGAGTTCGAGGATGCTGCACGTCATGAACCGATTCCGGAGAGCTACGATGTGAAGGATGAGGATTAACCAGCGGACGTGCTTGTCAGATGGCGGCAAACAGGACTATACTTACAAAGGAATATCATAATGAACAAGCAACTTGGGGAGTCCTTCATGCGGGGCTGAGAGGATGGAAGCAATCGACCATCGACCCATTGCACCTGATCCGGATCATGCCGGCGCAGGGATACGGTTGCCGGCAGACAGCGCTTTTTCGCTTGATTGTTACCTATGCGCATGTAGCCCACCTTTTCCTGCTCGGGAACTGGTGGGCTTTTTGTTATGAAGAAGTGGGTATGTGGCTGTAGGGGAGAGAAGAATATTTCCAGTCTAGGCTCAGGGCTCCGTCCTGCTGGGGGCTGGGACTGCCCGCTACGAAGGGATTCGCGGGGAAACGCAAAAGTGGTAGCCGCTTCGTAGCCCGGGCACGGTTGCGTTTCTGTTGCCCGCGAATCCCTTCTCCGCTCGGTAGGACTCCACAAGTCGCTACGTCTGGAAATATTCTTCTCTAGCGTAACTGATTGCGTTCTTCAACATTTTTAAAGCTTTAAAAGATCGGATAACACGAAAGGCTCGTAGAGGAAACAGGAGAAAAAAGCGAAGATCTTAGGGACACCGACCGAGACGCAATGCAAAAAGCGAAACACGCCTTTAAGCGTCCACCTCTGAAACACATCCTTGAAGATACCACTTTGGACGCGGTTTCGCTTTTTGCATGGAGTCGTGCAGAGGGTCCCCCAGGGGGTGGCCCTAGAAGCTGAGCGTTTTCTCCTGTTTCCTCCACGCCACAACAGCAACGTTCAAGACGTTCTTAATCAACAGGGTGAGGAGAGAAAAAAGATGAGTGATTGTCTGGTAGTGGGTGGAGGAATTATCGGATTGAGCTTGGCATACGAGCTGTCACGTCGCGGGGTGAGCGTGATCTTGGTTGAGCAGGGCGAATGGGGAGGGCAGGCGTCTTCTGCTGCGGCCGGAATGCTTGCTCCTTTGAAAGAATTCACAGCATCTGGACCGATGCTCGATTTGGGCATGGAGTCACTTGCGCTATACCCGGAATGGGCAGCAGAGCTGGAAGAATTGACTGGCGGAGATGTACAGCTAAGCTTGGATGGATTGCTGACCGTCGCGTTAAATGAGGAGGAAGTCCAGCAGCTCGCTGACAAGTACCGTTGGCAAAAAGAAGCGGGCCATGCTGTACATTGGCTCTCGAATACATCGCAAGTGAAGGAAATAGAGCCGCTTCTGACCGATCAAGTGCAAGCGGCCATCTACTCGCCGTACGAAGGACACATCAACAATCGAATGCTTCTTCGCGCCTTGGCTATTGCTTGCCAATTGCAAGGAGTCAAGATGTTATCTGGCTGTGTGGTAAGCGGGATTGCCGTGAAAGGCGGAAAAGTGATCGGGATCGAGACCTCTTCAGGGTCACTGCGTGCCACACAGACCGTGATTTCCTCAGGAGCGTGGGTTGGAATGATGCTGGAGATGCTTGGTGTTTCCGTACCGATTCGACCTGTACGCGGGCAGATTGCAGCCGTCTCTTCTGTGGGCATTCCGTTGCGAACGGTGATTTTCGGAACGACAGGCTACATCACCCCGAAAAAGGATGGGAAAATTGTCCTTGGTGCGACTGAGGATGAGAGTGGCTTCCAGCGAGACGTTACAATGGCAGGTTTAGCGAGTATCCTGCAAGGGACCATGCCGTATGTTCCTGCGCTTCACTCCGCTACCTTTCTGGAGGCGTGGGGTGGACTTCGACCTGCGACCCAAGATGGCAAGCCGCTCTTGGGCCCCGTTCCTGGCTGGGAAGGGCTGTCGATCGCAGGCGGACATTTTCGCAATGGCATCTTGCTTTCTCCTGTCACTGCAAAAGCGATGGCGGACTTTGTGGAAAAAGGGGAGACGGAGCGCCTTTTGCCATTTTTACCTGCCCGCTTTCTATAAATTGGGCTAGTCACGCCTAGATTCTGGTAACCTCCCCATGGGCACTTGTATATGGTAATAAAGAAACACCAGAAGGGGAGGAGTTTCCATGCAGTCTGATTCTGAAAAAAACCTGTATCAGGCTGACATTCAGTTTGTCAGCCTGTTAAAGGATATGCGAGAAAATGTGCACAACATCTGCAAGGAGCACGTGGAGAAAAAAGTGCGCATCGAAGCACTTGACGGGCAAGTGTTTGAAGGCGTCATTGTCGATTATGATGATCAAAACGTATACGTAGAAGTTGTCGACCAGGATGCGGAGGAAGAAGAAGTTTTCGAAGAGGATGATTATGAGAACTATGAGAACTATGAGGACTACAATCCTTATCAAGTAATGGAAGTGGCGCATCGGCAGCCGTATGGACGATGGGGGCAGTATCCTGATTATTACTTTCAATATGTGAGCTATAATCCGTATGCAGGTTATCCTCCCTACGGCGATCTTAGTCCTTATGGAGGCAATCCGTACTTTCCGCAGGTAAGTCCCTATGGCGATGAGTTTAATCCATACAGTCAGGTAAGCCCTTTCGGCAGTTCCAACAACTCACGGGTCAGCCCGTTTAGCAGCAGCAATCGTCCCGCCCCCCAAGTCAGCCCATATAGCAGCAGTAACCGTCCCGCTCCCCAAGTCAGTCCGTATAGCGAGCAGAAACCGCAAGTAAGTCCTTGGGAGCAAAATCTATCGCCATTTCCACCATTCTCGCCGTATCCGCCGTTTTTTTGTCCGCCGCCACCACCCCCCCCACCGCCATATGTTTTGCCAAAAGTCCAAGGGAGAAGACGTAGAAGATGCCGGAACGGACGTAGAATCATTCCATTGGCACTCTTTACACTCCTGACAATTGTCTTGATTTAATGGTGGGGAACTTACAAGCCTCTCAAGGCCATCAGGGCTTAAGAGGCTTGCTGCTTTTTGTAGATGTGAGAGTACAACCCCGCCTTTTGTCACACACTACGAACAAAAGGTGGACGTTTCTCATAGAATAAACAAAGGCAGGGATTGACGATGCAACAAATAAACAGCAGCTTGCCAGGTACTCGGGCGACATTTGGCTATTTTCGTGAAGCGCTTCAGCCGCATTTTACATTATCCAATTGGGATTATGAGCAAGGGTACTTCGACCGGGCGCTGGATGATAAAAACATGGTCTATTTGCGCCTGCCTGTAAAAGTATTGCAAGGCGAGCTCGATAGCCCGGATGCATGGCTGGAACTGGGGCGGCCGTTTGTGATCCGGCATGTGTACCAGACTGGGGTAGAAGAAGATATCGGCTACACGGAGGCGCTCGCTTCGGGTTTGATGAATCAGTTTCAAGAGCCGGTAGACAAAGACGCACAGATTGATTCGAGATGGATTCGAAAAGCAGAGGCGGTTGTCAAAGAGCTGGAGAACCGCCTCGCGTGAGACAGGCCGCCGATAGGCCTGTTTTTTCTTGTTCATGGCAGGGAAAATATAGGTGACTAAAGAATGGTAGCACATGGAAAAAGCGAGGTGGAAATATGGCCTGGTACCATGCAGTGGCGAAATGGTATTGGAAAATCCGCAAGCCTCTCACCTTGGGTGTCCGTGTCATTGTAACGGATAAAGAAAAGGGAGTTTTGTTAATTCGGCATACGTATGTCCATGGCTGGTATTTGCCGGGGGGAGGGGTAGAGCGAGGAGAGTCGTTTGGGGAAGCTGCTCGCAGGGAGTTGTGGGAGGAGTGCGGTATACGAGCAGACGTACTTACCCTCTGCCATCTGTTTTACAGTGAGCGGGAAGGAAAACGAGACCACATTGCCTTGTATCATGTCGACCTCACACCTGGCCAAGAATTGCATAAGGATGACAAAGAAGTAGCGGAATTGCGCTTTTTCGCTTGGGATGAACTTCCTCAGGAAATATCACCAGCTACAGAGAGGCGTTTATCTCAGTATCGCATGCAGTCTTTTAAGAGTGACCACTGGTGACAAGTGGGATTTTATGCAAGTCGATTTTTCCTATGGTATAGTGAAGACAAACACCAGAGCGTACATGACCGCTTGTAAGGATAAAAGTGAGGGCAGACCAGCATGAAGATTGCGACTGTACTGCGAAATGACGATTATACACGAGAAGTGGAACAAGCATTAAAAGAAAAGCTGCATGCAGCAAATAGCCCGTTTACCTTTGTGAAGGGACCAGGTGAGCAACCGGATATGGTGTTGTCCATCGGGGGAGACGGGACACTTTTGGAGGCCGTCCATCAATATGGAATCGAGCCGTCTTATGTGGGGATTCATACGGGACATCTCGGCTTCTATGCGGACTGGCGTCCCGAGGAGCTGGACGAATTTGTTGAGCGTCTGATGAACGATGAGCCTCTGATCGCGGAATACCCGACGGTCCAATGCAGGATTAGCACAAGAGATGGAAAGCAGTATGAAAAGTGGGCGTTGAATGAAATGGTTTTGCGCAACGCGAATTTGTCTACCTTGGTGACATGCGTCTATATAAATGGCGATGAGCTGGAGACGTTTCGCGGTGACGGTTTGATCGTTTCATCACCGTCAGGAAGTACAGCCTACAACAAGGCGGTGGATGGAGCGATTGTTCATCCGTCTATTGAGGCGATTCAGTTGTCCGAGATCGCTTCGATCAATAATCAAGCGTATCGGACGATCAACAGCTCGCTTGTATTGCCGAAGCATCATGAAGTAGAGCTGATCGTCATGAATCCTGAGATTATGATCGGCTTGGACCGCGAACAGGCAGTGTGGAAAGATGTGTGTTCTATTCGTTGCCGAGTGGGACCTGACAAAGTGAAATTCGCTCGATACAAGCGGCTGACGTTTTGGGGGCGGGTTCGCAATTCGTTTATATCCGGATAGAGAAAGCGTTGGGGAGGGGAACCAAATGAAAAAAGTAGGAACACTGCAGACCATTTTCCGTCATCCTGTCAAAGGGATGCGAGGGGAAGAGCTATCATCAAGTACGGTCGATGAATTTGGCTTGTATGGAGACCGTGCCTATTATTTTTTGGATAATGCTCGTCAAGGTAAGTATCTCAGTGCGGATGTTGTGCCCGCTTTAATCGGGTATCATGCCAGCATGAGCGAAGGGACAGGAAAAGAAGCGTACCCGCCGATTCGGATTGAAGCCCGAGACGGCAGTGTACATACGTGGGATGATGCTTTATTTGCCCATGTCGCGGAGACGGCGAAGCGCTCCGTTACGCCTATGATTAGTAGTCCGCATGAAGGCGGCGTGAACTGGGAAGATCACATTCTGCTGGTCACGGATGCATCTCTTCGAGAGATTGCGCGGCAGATTGACGCAGAACAGGTAGATCCACGACGCTTTCGGGGGAATTTGGTCGTTGTCCTGGAGGATGATGAGCCGTTCGCGGAAGACAAATGGCTGGGCAAGCAGATCAAAATCAATGATGTGACCTTGCAAGTCAACAAGCACTGCGAGCGCTGTGTCTATGTCAATATCGACCCGGAAACGTTGGCGATGACCCCTGCCGTATTGAAGGCATGCGTCAAGCGTCACAATAATCACTTCGGCGTTTATGCTTCAGTTGTCACGACAGGCAGTGTGTCACAAGGTGATGACGTTTTTTTAGTGGAGATGGAGAGTGACGGGGAATGATCGCTAGCCCTTTAGAAAAAGTTCGCAGCTATGTACAACGCTATGATTCGAGTATCGAGCCAATTTTGTTTGAACAGCCGTTGCCTACGTCTGAAGTGGCTGCACAGGCATTAGGTGTCGAAATAGGCCAAATCGCAAAGTCGATCTTGTTTCGGGTGGATGAGCAGTTCGCCTTGTTCGTGGCAGCAGGCGATGTACGTGTCCATCCCAAGCAAGTGAAGGCAGCTTTTGGACAAGGAAAGCCAAAGATGGCTACGCCGGAAGAGGTAGAAAAAATGACAGGCTTCCGCGTCGGAGCCGTTTGTCCGTTCGCTTTGCAGGAAGAAGTACCTGTCTATGTGGATCGCTCCTTGAAGCGTTTCCCGATGGTTTATACGGCGGCTGGTATAGCAGAATCACTTTTACCCGTCTCTTATGAAGCATTGTTGGAGATGACAGGGGCAAAGGAAATCGATGCGGCTTCTGCAGAAGGAAGCGCATCATGAAAAAGGTTGCAGTCTCCATCGCAGTAGTAGCCATTGTCGTAGTCGCTGGTCTTGCCATGCTCGGAATGTCTAACCAAACGACTGCAATTGAAACGAGCATCTCCCATTCTGCTTCCTCATTTAAACAGATGACAACAGACACGTACCTGAGTCAGTACAACAAAATCAAAGAAGATTTAGCTGTGAAAGGAATTCATACTCTTCCTTTTCAGCTTGAGTTGGACAAGCAAACGAATTACTACCGCTTTTATTATCCAAAACAAGAAAATGCGGCAAACGAAAAAGCGATATGGGTAAGTGTTATGCTGAGCGGTGATCAAAAAACAATAGACGGTATCATGTATGAAGGGGTTCCTGACGTTCATACAGTGAAGGCGATGATTCAAGCTACTGGACTTACCTGGTCTCCAGAGCTGGATCAATTCGTTGCGGTTACCAACATTGCAAAAACGCCAAAAGAAATGGTTGTTTCCGATGTGAAAGTAACGATCGAAGGAACGTCAGCATACATAAAAGTAATGGTTGACCCTGTGAAATTAGAAGCTCCGAAAAAATTATGATGCTGAAAATGAAAAAGTGGTTGGCAGGAGGTTATGGCTGCGCAACCACTTTTCGTTTTTTGTTGTCGTTTAGCTAGAATGAGAGGACTCGCGTGTCTGCACGATTTGGAATAGCTTCACATAAAGAATGGCACTCAACAGAGAGCAGAACAAGATAAACCCAAAAACACCAATCGGCATGATCCACTCTGAAAGAATGACGGTCACGGGAGCGAGGAAGCGACCAAGGGAGTACTGCAGGTTAGCGGCACCCATGTACTGTCCCCGTGCATGTTCTGGTGCGTATTTGCTGACGAAGCTCTGCTCGACCGGAGTTCGCATCACTTCCCCAACTGTAAAGACAACCACGCATCCGAACAACAGCCAGGCATTCGTCGTGAAACCCACCAAAAACATGCCCATGCCAAATAGCAAGGAGGACAAGAGGAAGATATTCCGGTCGCTCCAGTTTTCAAACCATTTGGTAACTGGCAGAGCGCACAGAACAAACAGAAGGCCACTTATTCCCAGCATCCATCCGAAAATTTCCGTACTGCTAAGCGAGAGCGACCAGGCATTCCACGAAAGAAGTGTCTGCGCTGGGACAAACTCTTTTACATAGACCGCCAAAAATAAATCGAGCTGCACGATTGCGATCGTTATTAGCATGCCTGCGAAAATATAGATAGCAAAAGCTTTGTCGCGTAGAATGACGGCGTAGCTCTGCCATTGCTCCTTCATAACGGAAGGGAAATGGATAGAGGCGACAGAGCTTTTTAAGGACTTTGGCAGTGTTTCTCTCACATTGAACCAGATCGCAATCGAATACAAAAAAGTGACAAGCGCACAAGTCCACAGCAGCTCACTGCGATATTGAAAGAAAAAGATGGCCCCCAGAGCGGGGCCCAATACGGCACCAATGTTCATGGCCGTAACGAAGGTAGCGAAGACTCTGCGTCTGTCTTTTTCGGAGGTGAGATCAGCGACCATCGCAGAACTCGCCGGGCTGTATACCGCTTTGCCAATCCCGATTCCAATAAACGCAAGATAATCGATCCAAGAAGAGAGGGAGAAGGCAAACAGGACAAACATGCCTGCCTGCAAAAACGCTCCTGACAGCATGACATATCGACGACCAAATCGATCAGCCAAATAGCCGCCAAAAAGATTGCCGATCATACTCATAATCGGGGGCACTGTCATGAGTAACCCGGCAACATTTTTGCCAAAGGTATCACTAAAGTGGAGGGTAAGAAAGGGAAAGTACATCCAAAATAATAGGTTGAAAAGGGTCTCGCCGATCAATCTGGTCTTCAGGTTCAAATCCCATGACAGCCATTGCACAGCAGGGTTACCTCCTATTTTTGATTCCCTGGCCAGGTACACCCACTTTAGTGCAAATTTTCAAAAAGATATAGACTTATAATCATCCGTCGGTTACACTAATATCATAAGGGCTAAGGGATTAGACCCTGGCTTAAGATGTGCCACTTTTAGGGATTCGCTTCTTACAAAAACAAATAAGCCGACACTTCCTTGTGGAAAGGGGTGTCGGCTTTTCGTATGTTGTTACTTGACCATCCATTGATAAAAATGAACATCGTGCCACTCTCCGAATTTAAACCCCACCTCTTGAAACTTCCCTGCCAATGTAAAATCGAATTTCTCGTGCAGCTTCACGCTGGCGTCATTGCCGCCTACGATTCCGCTCACGATCGTATGGTATTCGAGTTGTCTGGCGCGCTCCAGAATCGCACTCATCAAGGTAGTGCCGATACCTTTCCCGCTTTGATCAGGGGCGATATAAATAGACAGTTCCGTTGATTTTTGATAGGCGGGCTTCTCACGGAATACGGACAGACTGCAATATCCGATCACTTTCCCTTCGTATTCGGCGACGATGATCGGATGTCTGCCACCGTGCTTGTGAAACCACACTTCGCGCTGGGCCAAGGTCTGTGGCTCCAAGTCAAATGTCGCAACCAGATTTTCCACCGCGTAGTTGTAAATAGCGAGCATAGCGGGCAGGTCACTCCGAACTGCGTCTCTGATCTGTAGCATAATATTCTCTCCTCATGTTGGTTGGTAGGACTTATTGAACGATTCGAACGAATTCTATCGTGCGGCTTCGTAAACCTGCCGCAGGTTTGTAAATCCCTGGGATTGTGCTTTTACCAAATACTTCGCCCAGAGCGTTCCAGCGGCAACAGCGTCACAGTAAGCGTGATGCCTGCGTGAGATCGGGATGTCGTGGGCCGCACAGAGGGTGTCCAGCGAGCCGTTGCCAATCGGATTATTCAGCAATCGGATGAGCAGCATCGTATCCAGCATGCGATGGGTAAATGGACGCCGACTCGTTTTCCAAAGTCCAGATCGCAAAAATTCACGCTCATGGCGAGAATGGTGGGCAACGAGCGGCCGATCTCCAACGAATTGAAAAAAACGGGACAAAGCCTCTATTAGCTCGGGAGCATCGGCAACCATATCATCGGTAATCCCGGTGAGAGAGCGGATGTGTGGTGGAATCGTCCGGCCGGGATTGACCAACGTATAAAAAGAATCGCCGAGGAGGAGGTGTTCTCCTCTCATGGCGACTGCTCCGATCGAGATAATCGCGTCCCCGTGATCGGGATAAAAACCGGTCGTTTCCAGATCGACGACGACAACCTCCAGATCGTGTAGAGGAATATCGGCACTAGAATCAACTGGTTTATTCGCTTTGGAGATGGAGCGCAAATAGGCGATGTGTTGTTTATCATCTGCAATATCTGGCATGTCACGGTTCATATGCCAAATGTGAGCGAATAAGTCCCATTTTGCCACGTAATCTCCTCCTATCCCCCAAAAATGGACGGGAGCTTTTCTGTCATTTTTTGCAGGCGGATCGCTAGCTTCATCGATTGTCGCACCATCACTTGGGTGTCAGGAGAAAGCTCCCCTAGTTTGATATAGCTATTGCTTGTGTATTGTCCATCTTCCCAATGGAGGGGAGCGATCAGTCGCAGACCTTGGACTTGACGGAAGTACGCGGCTACCTCGTCACAAAAGCTTTTGCTCCAGACGCCTTTTTCGCCGAGTAGATCCAATCGTTCCAAGGTAGAGCTAGAAAAGATGCCATGTGCCAAGGCAAAATGCCGTACGCAATTCACTAGTGGCAAATAGATGCCGTACTTCACATTGATGGCACCGCGGAAACGTCCATAGACCTCAGGTAAAACTCTGCCGAAGATTCCGAGCGGCACCCGATAATGCAGTGTATTGCTCACCAGTCGATTCAGCAAGAAGACGTTTCCTGCAAGCAATTGACGGAAACGGTCATGGACGGGAGTAAAAATGGCCGATTCGCCCCATAGGACACGCACATCACTTGCGAGTAGTAAATAACGGGCATTTTCCCAGATGGGGTGAGAGACCCATCTGTCCATTTGGTCCAGCCAATGTTCGGTGCTGCCTCGCCATTTTGGGGAGAGGCAAGTGACGTTCCCTTGGCAGGGAGGATAGCCGGCTACCTCCAAACCAGCAACGATCGTCGCCCCTAGCAATTGAAAGTAGCCATGTATCTTCTCTTTTTCTTGTTCGCCCAGATGATCTGGCAGTTGATAGACGAGACCGTTATCCTGATCGCTGATGAGTGCTTGCTCAGATCGGCCGCCACTGCCGAATTGCAGAAAGGCAAAGGGGACGGGAGGGGTGCCCAAGCCTCTTTTGGCAAGGTCGTTCACAGCGAGGAGCACCCCTTGTCGGATGAGATTATCATGAATCAGATTGACGACGATGGAAAAGGAGGCCAATTCCCCTGCGCGATTTAATGAACGTAACGGGGAAGGGTCCAACAATTCGCGTCGCAATACGGCCAGCTCGTCAAAGGAGTCAACATTCCGTATTTTTTCCACTTGTTCAGGTGAGAAAATGAGAGGTGCTGCTTTGAGTAGATCCAGTCGGTCGTGCGCGTTCAGGCTGGAGTAGTTCGGGATAGCCGTATCCCCCGTGTTCGCTAAGGTCAAGACCAACCACCTCTTCCTCTTCAGTGACTCGCAGGCCAATGGTTACTTTTAACACATACAAAATGATGAAGGCTACTACGAAAACGTAGAGCGCAGAGCCAGCCAAGCCCAACGCCTGAACCCCTAGTTGATGCAGACCGCCACCATAAAACAGCCCAGGACTTCCTACGCCGACCTTTTCGACAAGCTCCGGGGTAGCGAATAAGCCCGTGGACAACGTTCCCCATATACCAGCCACCCCATGCACGGAAAAAGCGAAGACAGGATCATCAATCCCCATGCGGTCAAACCAAATGGATGTATAAAATGTTAGAATACCTGACACAGAACCAATCACGACAGCTGCCCATGGATCGATAAAGGCGCAGGATGCTGTAATCGCGACGAGAGCTGCGAGGACGCCGTTGAGCATGCTTGGAATATCTGCTTTTCCCATGACGATCCAGGAGATAGCAAGAGCGGCGACAGCGCCCGCTGCGGTAGCAAGATTGGTAGTGACAGCGATATAGCCGAAAAATCCAGATGTGCTGCCGAGCGTGGAGCCAGCGTTAAAGCCGAACCAGCCGATCCACAGAAACAGGACACCTAGGACAGAGTAGACTTGGTTGTGACCAGGAATCAGATTGGAGCTGCCGTCGCGATTGTATTTTCCAATGCGGGGTTTCAAAAGGATAGTGGCGACGAGTGCGACGATGGCGCCTTGGAGATGGACCACCGTAGAACCAGCGAAGTCTTGCATCCCGAGCTGTGCCAACCAACCTCCGCCCCATACCCAGTGACCGACGACAGGGTAGATGAGGACGGTAAACAATACGCTGAAAAGAAAATAAATGGACAGCTTGGCGCGTTCAGCAAAACCGCCCCAGGCGATCGCGAGTGAAACGGCTGCAAAAGCGAGCTGAAAGAGGAAGAGAATCGAGATAGGTACAGTTGCAGCGGAAAAAGCGGAGAAAGCGTCTTTTTGCATACCGTCAAAAAAGAATCCGGAAAGTCCAATGAAAGAGTTCCCGTCTCCAAAGGTCAGCCCAAAGCCGAACGCCCAAAAGGCAATCGAGCAGATGCCGAAGGTAAGGACCGTTTTGCCTGCGACGTGACCGGCGTTTTTCATACGAGTAGAACCGGCTTCCAGCAGGGCGAATCCAACCTGCATGAGAATGACCAGAATGGCTGAGACCATGACCCATGTGGCGTCAATGGCAGACGAGAGACTTGCGACAGTAGGTTCCATCCATCTTCCTCTTTTCTGTGTCAGATAACCTGACACGAATTTATTTATGTCAGATTATATGACATGAAAATTTCGGATGCAATTGTTTTTTTGCAAATAATGAGAAAACACCAATCCTTCCGTCTTAAGCGGAGGAGGATTGGTGTTGTTCGGTTGATGCTCGTTTTTCAATTAGGAAGCCAGTGAAGCTCATGGCAGCGAGGAATAGTCCACTGACGAGGAAAAGCTGCTCGACGGGCCATTTGCCGATCCAGATTGCACCGAGGCTGCTGGACAACGTCGAAAAGAAGGTGAGCACAAGCAAATTGATTGCGAATATCTTGCCTGTACTGTTGCTGGATGCTTTCATTTGAATCGCAGTCACGGTAGGAATGCCGATGAGCGGTCCCCCTATTCCTGAGACGGCAGCTCCGAGGAAAGCGGTCCAGGAAGCACTCCCTCCCATCATGAGTAAAAAGGACCCGCATGCCTGAAAAGACCACCCGATTAAAATGAGAAACAAATAGCGAGTAGAACTCGTCCGGGTCATGTACAGACTCCCCAGTAAATTTCCGATTCCATAAAAACCAAACAGGATGGCTAATATACTTCCGTTACCTTGTTGCATGCGTTCGGCTAAAAAGGGGTAGCCCACCGTATACGTGACCTGCCAAATGAGAAAGCCCATGTTGCCAAAGAGTAGGACCAACAGCAATATTCGATTTCGCTTCAATTCTTGTACCCCTGAGGTAATATCACGGATGTACTGGCGAGGTGTCATTTTGACAGGGAAATGATCAGTCTTAGAGAGGCGAAGTGCTTGAAGAAAGAATACCGAGATGAGATAACTGCCTGCGTTGATAAAAAACAAGGTGGAAAGTGGCAAGAAAGAGGCGACAAGCCCGATTGTCATTGGCGCAATAATTCGAACTGTTCGCATGGTTGTATCCAAAATGGCGTTTGCCTGTCCTAGCTGATCCACGGGAACTGCTGATTTGATCGCCACAGTCCGGGCTGGTTGGAACAGACTGGAGAACAATCCTAACCCAAATTGGGCTATAAGAAAATACGAAAACTGCTCGATTCCCATCACTGTAAGGAAGCCAACGACGATCACCACGGCAATCCGTGAGAGGACAGCCACAACCATAAGCAGGCGTGGACTGTATCGGTCCGCAAGTACGCCACTAATGAGGAAAAACAGCAGGCCGGCAACCATCTCCGGAATGGCGAGGAGACTGAGCACCGTCCCTGATTTCGTTGCTTGAAGCAAATACCAGAGCAAGGCAAAGCTGTAGCACTGATCTCCAATGTTGGCCATCAATTGTGCTAGCCATAGCTTGAGAAACGACCCATTTTTCCACAAAGATGAAGGCGAATCCATCTAACCCTCTCCGTTCTGCTAACTGCGATTAAATGAATTTGACCATAGCGTAGCAAGGCGGAGAGGGAAAGTAAAGGACTCAAGCTTGTGCGGTTACATGTAATTTACCTGTCCTCCAAACAAAGAGAAAATAGGCGATTAGAAAAGTGAAGGTGGCGAAGGTGCTGACGCCCACGAAACCAAAAACCGAATACAAACTGCCTGCGAAAGAAGAGGCAATGAAAGTTCCTATGTACATGCAAGCATTAGCCAAGCTCGATATGGTACCGCGCGAGGTGTCGGACAATGATTGCAAGTAACCCATCAGGACAGGCACGAGTACACCGCCGAAGCAGTACATGAAAAAGAGGACAACCTGCAAAAAGCCGATTCCCGGTATGTAAGGCAAAACAAGATAGAGCAGGGCGCTGCCCAGAAACCCAACGGTCAAAATCGTACTTCTCTTCCAACGCTCGAGTAACCAACCGCTGAGTAAGCTGCCAACGGTGTTGCCAAGCCCGATAACTAAAGTGATCAAGCCAATTTCAGTAACAGATTGCTGATATTGATCGGAAAGCCATACGCCATAGAATGAAAAGACTGCATAGACACCCGTCATGAAAACGAAATAGCCAATAAAGCTGCGTGAAGCTTGCGGCAGTCGCAACAGATCCTTGTAACGTGCAAAAATAGCGTTGGTGGTTATAACTCCGGCAATGGTGGTAGGAGGCAATAGATCAGGAAGTTTTCGGATGATGAGTACAAAAGCTCCGAGAGAAGCAATTCCTACAGCCAAAAAAGGAAACGACCAATGATAAGCTGACAGAAAACTGCCAATTGGGACACCAATCACTTGGGAAACCGAAAGACCTGCCATGACAACCCCCATTGCTTTTCCGATACGAGCAGAGGGAAACAAAACAGGAATGGCAGCCCACACCTGCGGACCGATAAAGGCAGAACAGATCCCGGCAAGAAAGCGAAAGAAAAGCATCGCGGTGAAACTAGGTGCAAAGGCGCATGCAAGTGTGGAAAGGGCAAATCCGAGCATACCGACTGCCATCACATGTTTCCTGTTTCGATTATCAGATAGCGGGCCGGCGATTAAAGCGGCTAAAGCAAATCCGAGTGCATAGGTTCCGATCAGCCAAGCTGCCTGATTAGTGGATACGTGATATAGCTCTCGCAAGGTTGGCAGCAGTGGGCTAATGATAAATGTATTCGTACCGATCAAAAACATGGTGAAGAAAAAGATCATCAAAAATAGGCGCTCCATAATAAAACTCTCCTCTTTGTTTTATAATTCTATAGTTGAATAACTTTTGAACTAAAGAGCAAAAAAAGGATACCAATTATAAGGTATCTAAAAAGCCAGGCAGAATTTGATCAAATGTCTCTTTATAAATGCGCATGTACCGTGTTTGCCCCTCCTTTCTGACTTTGATCAGTCCTGCCTCTCGAAGTGTCTTGAAATGATAGGAGGCATTGGACTTGGAAGTATCGCAGGTAAAGCCCACTTCTGTACAACTTAGCTCGTTGCTGGAATGATATAAGGCCTTTAAAATGGCTAGCCTTGTCTCATCTGCCAACGCTTTAAAAATCTTGATTCGTTTTTCGGTGAGTTCAAGTTGTTCAATATTCATAAAACTATCTTACTAAGGAAATGCTATCCAGGCAACCATTTCATTCCTTTTATTTTTGATTCTTCATGTTTTCGTTGTTGTGTTGGTGCTGATAGGAAGCGCCTTGGTTGTCTTCGGTATGCGTATCATCTGCAACGGTACTGCTGGTTAGCCCTGCTACGGCTAATCCTTTTTGATTCAGGTTTTTGGCGCTTTTGAATTTGGACATATGACTACCCCCTATTTGCTAATGGATGCTTACTTAAGATGTCTTGTTTCACGGGGGAGTAGTCATCCTCATTTTCCTAGACGGCAATTGCGGTATACTAAATAAAAAGGGTGCGTCAGGGAGGATGGGAGCGGATGGCAGGGTGTGTCATGATCGTGGAGGGGAAGACAGACAAAGAACGTTTGCTTCAGGTACTGGCTGAGCCTGTCACGATTCTTTGTACGTACGGTTCCTACAGCTTGGAAAAAGGCGAGAAGCTGCTCGCCCAAACGGAAGCAGCAGATGCAGATGAGGTATACCTATTTACTGATGAAGACGACAGCGGAAAAAAATTGCGAACGCATTTAAGTGAAGATTTTCCTGATGCGATCCATCTGCATACGCCGAAAATGTACAGAGAGGTTGCTGACACGCCTCTTTCGGTACTGGCAGAAATTTTGGAGCGAGCAGGCTTTGCGGTTATTGTGCCTCATCCTGATCCTGGAGAGCTGTAAGGGGATAAAACACCGTTTCATCGGCTATAACAGTAGTAAATGGAATGGTGGAGGTGCAAGGTGATTGCGTAGTTTGATGACATTTTTTAATCGAATGAACATTATGGTGTGGTTGGTGGGTATCTTTGTTGCTCATGCCGCGCTCTATCTGGTGCTGGGGACGGCGACGTGGCTGGCTACCTCGCTTTTGGCAACAGCGTTCTACGGCGTTATTTTATTGGTAGGCAAATTAATTGCCAGCCGTTATCCAGACAAGGAAGAAAGCAGATGAAAGCCGGCGAGCAAGCAGCCGGCTTTTTTTGCATTACCAACCCAAGAGCTGCATGAGTAAAATGAACCCACCCAATACCCAGACGTAGATGGCGAAGCCCTTCATCGAGCCTGTACTGATGATCGTAAGCATCCAGCGAATGGCAACATATCCAGCAAGTCCGGCAAACATGGTGCCCACGAGCATCGGGATCAATAAAGCTGTTTCAAGCGGTGTTTCTACGAGCTTGGCTGTTTGCAAGACACAAGCACCTAGAATCGCTGGCAAGGATATTAAAAACGAAAAGCGCGCAGCGTCAGCGCGGTCGATCCCGCGTAGGAGAGCGCCGGCAATCGTCAGCCCAGAGCGGGAAATAGCGGGCAGGATCGCAGCACCTTGCAGTGTCCCGATGATGAGGGCGTCCGTGTAGTTGATTTCCTCGAATCGCCGATTTCCACGGCGCATGGATTCCACCGCCCAGAGAATCGCGCCTGTCGCAAGAAATTCCCACCCGATCGTAATGCCTGTCTGTGAGATTTCTTCAAAATAATCTTCAAAGGCGAGTCCGATCACTGCTGTAGGTATCGTACCTACGACCAATAGCTTTGTCAGCTTGCTCATCGGATTCATGATGATAAAACGAACCTGTGGCCAAAATACGATAACGACAGCGATCAGCGTACCGAAATGAAGCATCGTGTCAAATAAAAGGCCGACCTCCTGCATACCAAACATTTTGCGAAACAGGACAAGATGACCCGTGCTGGATATCGGTAAAAATTCAGTCAAGCCTTGTACAATACCGAGAAAAATATGTTCAAGCAACAACAGCATAGGCAAGAGTCACTCCAGTCTGGAAAAAGTAGGGCCAAGCCAGTCTTACTGTCATATGTATGTCCGTGAATGGAAGACTTGCCTATTTCGTTGGGCATCGTTATTTTGTTAGAAAAAAGTTGTGGTATTTTCTTGCGGGAGATGGGTATAGTTAGTGTGCACAAAGGTAGAGAGCGAGGAAAAAATACATATGTACAAAAGACAAATGCGTGAAAAGCGTGAGCCCCAAATCATTCAGAACGGCAATTTGGCGGCAGGGATGACGCTTACCATGACGGTAGCGCGTAAAACGGAAATCGGCTATTTCTTGAGCGATGGCAAAGACGAAGTGTTTCTCCATGCCAATGAAGCGCACGAGCGTTTACATATCGATGATGAGGTTGAAGTGTTTTTGTACCATGATCACGAGAACCGATTGGCTGCGACCATGGATATGCCTCATGTCGGCATGGGTGAATACGGCTGGCTAGAAGTAGTGGACATTTCTCCGCGCATGGGTGTTTTCCTGGACAACGGCATTAACAAGGACCTGCTCTTATTCATCGATGACCTGCCCAAGCATAGCGATGAATGGCCGCGTCCCAAGGATCAAATGCTAGTAGCGCTGAAGCAAGACAAGCTCGGCAGACTCTTGGCAAAGCCGGTCACGGAAAACGAAATCGTCAAGATCGCAGCAATGGCAGATGAGAGTATGAAAAACAAATCTGTCGAGGGTACGGTCTACAAAGTGATTCAAGCAGGTGCATTCCTGTTGACGGAGGACGAGCATATCCTTTTCATTCATCGTGATGAAATGGTGGGGCGTCTGCGCCTGGGACAAACGGTGCGCTGCCGCATTAGCTTTGTGCGTGAGGATGGTCGTCTGAACGGTTCCATGAAAGAGCGCAAGGAAGTACAGTATGGCGAAGATGCGGACAAGCTGCTGCGCTATTTGATCAATCGTGACGGGGCTATGCCTTATACCGATTCGACGGAAGCGGATGTCATCCGAGAAAAATTCCAAATGAGCAAGTCCAGCTTCAAGCGAGCACTTGGCAAGCTGATGAAGGAACGCCGCGTGGAGCAAGTAGACGGCTGGACCAAAATCATTCAAAGCGAACAAGAAGAATAGATGAAGAAAACCCTCCTGGGCAAAAAAGCTTCCTGAAGACAGGAAACGAATGCTTGGGAGGGTTTTTGGTTTTTTTTACAGTGTCGTTTGTACAGATTGCTTTTGCTTGCGGGCTTTGTAATACGACAGGGAATATACGAGTGCGATCAAAATAATTCCGACGATATCCGTTTCAATTCCGGGGATGACCGCGAGCACGCCACCCGCAATGGCCAGGATTCGCTCCAGTAGGTTTAGCTTGGACATCCAGTACCCGATCAATCCTGCTCCCACACCGATCATCCCAATTATAGATGTCAGCATGACCCAGATCGATTCCAGCAAGGTGGTATTAATGAGCAGCAAGGCTGGTGAGATGACGAAAATATAGGGAGCCATAAAAGCCGCGATTGATAGCCGTGTTGATTCTACACCTGTCTGGATCGGCTTTGACTTGGCAATGCCTGAAGCAGCGAAGGCAGCAAGCGCAACTGGCGGAGTGATGTCTGCGACAATTCCAAAGTAGAAGGTAAACATGTGAGCCGCGATAGCAGGAACGCCCAATTGAATAAGCGCTGGAGCCGCGATGGTCGAAGTGATAATGTAGTTCGCCGTTGTTGGCGTTCCCATTCCCAAAATGAGCGATGCAATCATGGTAAAGAACAACGTAAGCAAAAGCTGGCCGCCCGCCAGATCAATCAGACCATTTGCCAGCTTCAACCCAATCCCTGTCAACGTAATCGTACCAACAATGATTCCGGCACACGCAGTTGCAGCGACGACGCCAAGAGCCATTTTGGCCCCTGAGGCAAGTGCTTCTATAATATCAGCGATAGACATGCGGGTTTCTTTTCGGAAGGCTCCTACGACAATCGTAGAGACGATACCGATAATCGCTGCCCGCTCGGCGGAGATGTTCATCATCAAGGCTGTAATAATGATCACGATGGGAAGGAGCAAGTACATTTTTTTCAATACTTCTTTTTTGTTCGGCAGTTCTTCCTTCGAGAGTCCACGCAATCCGAGTCGCTTCGCTTCAAAGTGCGTCATAATCCAGATCCCTACGAAAAATAAAATCGCAGGAAGGATCGCTGATTTGGCGATTTCCAAGTAAGGAACACCGATAAACTCCGCCATCAAAAAGGCAGCAGCTCCCATGACAGGCGGCATGATTTGTCCCCCGGTAGAGGACGAGGCTTCCACCGCAGCGGCAAATTCGGAGCGATAGCCGAGTCGTTTCATCATCGGGATGGTAAAGGCACCAGAGGTAACGACATTGGCAACAGAGCTGCCGCTAATCGTCCCTTGCAGGGCGCTGGAAAAAACGGCTACCTTCGCCGGACCGCCGATACGTCTACCTGCAATGACCAGCGACAAATCGTTAAAATACTCACCGACGCCTGTTTTTTCGAGAAACGCACCAAACAGCACAAACAAAAAGATAAAGGTAGAGGAAACGGCGAGCGGAGTACCGAGAATCCCCTCCAGCGTGTAGTAACTGTGTCCGATAATCCGCTCGACATCACTGCCGCGATGCTCCAAAAAGCCTGGCATGTAAGGTCCGAAGTAGGTGTATAAAAGAAAAATGGTGGCGATGAGAGCAATTGGAATTCCGACGACTCGTCGTGCAGCCTCGAGGACAAGCAAGACAGCAATACCGCCGACAACCATATCCAGCGTCGTATAGTTGCCTGTTCGGGTCACAAGTCCCTCGTAGTCAATGACCCAATAGAGTGAGACGAAGACACCTAACAGAGCGAGAATCATGTTCACGATCCCGATTTTGTTATGCTTGCCTTTGGATGTCCCTGCATATAGCAGATAGACAAGGGCAAGCCCGAAGGCTAAGTGGATCGGGCGGTGAATCTGGGGAGGCAGCGTGAAGAAAAGCGTGCTGGATAATTGGTACAGGGAGAAAAGGACAAGTAGACCAAAGGAGATCCACCTCATGGGACCTGCGAGCTGGCGTGTGGCTGATTCTTTGTCGTATTGCGCGATCAGCTTATCCATCTCTTGCTGGTTCATATTGGTTGTTGTACTCAATCTAGTAACCTCCTAACTCGCTCAGAATGGATCGCTTTTCTGCCTGAATCGTGATGGCTTCTCCCGGCTTGTCGATCAAGCTCAACGGAATATCCTGTCCAGCGAAAAGCAACGTATGATTAGCACGTACTTGCCCGATAAACAGCCGGAGGGCAGGAAAAGACCGCTGCATATTACGAATGTGGAATCGACCATCAGCGAGAACCAGCTTCTCGCCAGGAGCCAATTCATTTTCCATGCCGATACCGTAGTCGTGAAAGCTCATCTCCGACAAAATAATTTGACCGTCTACAATCCGGTATTGCTCCTCAATTGTGGAGCGATGAATGGAATGAGTCCAGCGAATGCCAAAGGCTGCTTCATCCTGTATGTTGGCACTCCAAACTACTTGATTTGACTGTGTATCCCGGATAACCAGAGCGGGAAACAGCGGAGTGGAGATGCCTACATAAAAGAAAGTGATGAGAAGAAAGAAGGAGAAAAGGCGGAACAACGTCCGCCCTCTTCCTTTTGTTACTGCCTGGATAAAAACCATCTGGCTTTACTTCACGCCTTTTTCGTCGAAGTACTTTTGTGCCCCCGGGTGTACAGGGATGCTGACGCCGTTCTTCACGTTCTCCAGCCTGATTTCCTTGGCTTTGGCGTGACCGAGCTTGTCGCTGTTCTCAAAGATTGCCTTTGTTACTTTGTACACGAGGTCTTCACTCAGATCGGAGCGAATCAAGAGCATCGATTTGACGGAGACGGTAGTCACTTCTTCTGGAACGGTTTGGTACGTATGGGCAGGGACAGTTGTTTTCACGTAGTAAGGGTATTTGGCGATAATTGCATCGATTTTGTCCGCGTCAATGGGAATGATTTTTACACCAGTTGTCGCTGCCAGCTCCGTGATTGCTGCGGTAGGCGTACCAGCCGTTTGGAAGGCAGCATCCAATTGCCCGTCCTGAATGGCTTTGGCAGAGTCAGCAAAGGAGAGGCGCTGGAGCTTCGTATCTTCAAAGGTCATCCCATATGCTTCCAAAATTTGCTGAGCGTTCACTTCTGTGCCGCTTCCCGGAGCGCCTACAGATACGCGCTTCTCTTTCAAATCGGCAACGCTTTTAATATTGCTGTCAGCAGAGACGACAATTTGGATGGTTTCATCGTAGAGAGCGCCCAATGCCTGGAAGGAATCAATTTTACCGTCTTGCTGGAACATGTTCGTTCCCTTTGACGCATACTCGGCAATGTCGTTTTGCGTAAAGGCGATGTCCGCCTTTTTATCGCGAATGAGGCGAATGTTTTCTGCTGAAGCGCCTGTGGCTTGGGCTGTAGCAGTGATCCCGGCGTTTTTCGTAATATGGTCAGCCATGCCGCCGCCGAGTGGGAAATAGGTGCCTCCTGTACCGCCTGTTGCAACAATTAGTTGAGAGGGATCGGCGCTTCCTCCTGAGCTGGAGCTGCCTCCACCTGCCCCTCCTTGAGCAGAGTTCCCGCCACCTCCACATGCCGTCATGAGCGACATGGACAGAAGCAGTGTGAGCGAGAGAAGAAAATGACGCTTCTTCAAGATAATTCCCCCTTAGTCTAAAAATTCTGTTTATACGGCCTTCTTCGGCATTGTAAGGGGAGGTCTATAAAAAACTACAAAATTCTATAGAAAAATATAGTAAACTAAGAAATAAACGTTAACGGTTTTTGAACAATTTCATATGAGAAAGTGCGGGCAACATTTTATGAGAGAGAACATTTCAATTCTGCTGCTTATGCTCATTGCTGTCCCGATTGCCGGAGAGCTTAAATTTCACCCGTTTCAGGATGAGTTTCGGATTAGCTTTGGTACAACGGCTTTTTTCTTTTTTTTATTGTGGCTGCGTCCTTCTTTCTTGGCAGGGGTCGTAACCGGATTAATTGTCGTTCTATTTCGAATAGTCTTGGATTTCATGTATGAGGATGTCTTTTCGCTTCTGGTTTCTTTTCAGATGCACTTCCCTGCATTTTGCTATTATGCTGCCTTTGCTTGTCTATTCTCGCTCTTTCGCGTTAATACGCTACATCATCGACCGCTTTGGGTGGGGCTGTTGGGGACAGCCGCAGAAATAGCAGCGAATTTGGTAGAGCTGTCGTTCCGTGCTGTGTCCTGGGAGGGAGTCTTTCAGTTGGAGGTTGTAGGGCCGATTGCTGTGATTGCATTGATACGCAGTTTTTTTGTCCTTAGTTTTTTCAATATGATTCAGCTGCGTCAGGCGAAATGGATGGAAAAGCAACAGCGTAATCGAAACGAGCAGATGTTGATGCTCATTTCCAATTTGTACGAGGAATCTGTTCTCCTAAAAAAGACATTGCATCAGGTTGAGGAAATCACACGCAGCTGCTATGAGCTGTATCGCGAGATGAACGAGGTGGAACAAAAGAATGGGACGAGCAAGCGTTACGCGAAGCGGTTGCTATCCCTTGCCGGACAAGTGCATGAAGTGAAAAAGGACAATCAACGCATATATGCTGGTCTTTCCAAGCTGATTTCTGACGAGAATGAACGAGACTATATGCCACTGGGAGAATTGATAGGGATCATTGTTCAGGGACAACGAAAGTACGCGAGATTATTGGAGAAGGACATCCAGTTTGAAACGAATGTAGAGGTGCCGTATCTCGCTTGCCACATTTACACGACACTTTCACTCATCAACAATCTGGTCGGTAACAGTGTCGAAGCGATCCGCGACCGGGGGATGGTATCGATCGTGGCTTCGATTGACGAGAGTCAGGGGTGGCTTCATTTTGTCGTAACCGATGATGGTCCAGGCATTGTGGTGAAGGATAAAGAGCTCTTGTTCATGCCTGGATTCACGACCAAATACGACGTATCAGGCAGACCTTCCACGGGGATCGGACTTTCATACGTAAAAGAAATGACAGACAGTCTCCAAGGAATGATTGATTTATCCGAGGACTCATGCGGACAAACGACACAATTTTGCATTCGCTTGCCAATCGCAACTCTGATTCAGAAAGGGTGACCTCATGCGCTACTTCATTGTGGACGACGATCCTGCGATTCGATTCATGCTCGGTCAAATGATTGAGGATGCTGATTTGGGAGAGGTATGTGGGGAAGCAGAGGATGGCTCACAAATTGACCACGATTTTTTGAATTGGAAGCAAGTAGACATTTTGTTGATTGATCTTTTAATGCCGAATCGAGATGGCATTGAAACGGTGCGCCATCTGAGGCGTTTTACCGGAAAAATTGTCATGATCTCGCAAATCGAAACGAAGGAGATGATCGCTGAGGCGTATGCGACAGGGATCGAATACTACGTGACCAAACCGGTGAATCGCCTAGAGGTCATCAGTGTTCTTCAAAAGGTACGGGAACGCATATTGCTACAGCAATCCATCGAGGGTATTCAACGGTCACTTTCCGTCTTGTCTGGCACGATTAACGTGACGGCAGCTCCATCAAAAGATGCATTGTATCCTGAAAAGGGCATCTTATCTTCCGCACGGTTTCTCTTGACTGAACTGGGAATGATTAGTGAAAAAGGCAGCAAAGATTTACTCGACATGATGGAGTGGCTGTATCGCTGGGAGAAGGAAAGGGATGGAGAAGTGAATCTTCCTCCTTTACGCGATATTTTTTGGGCGATTGCTGCCCGCAAGTTGGGGAAGGGAGTGACTGTCCTGATCCAAAAGGAAACGAAGGCCGCTGAGCAGCGGGTACGCAGAGCCATTTATCAGGCATTAACCCATCTGGCTTCCCTCGGGCTGACCGATTACAGTCATCCTAAATTCGAGAGCTACGCGACCACATTCTTCGATTTTACCGAGGTGCGAAAACGCATGCTGGAGCTGGAGAATCAAATGGAAGCGACGATCTCTTCTACGCGTATTAATACCAAGAAGTTTATTTTTGTACTCTACATGGAGTCAAAAAGGCGAATTGGTGTATTTCAGTGCTGATTTTTGGAGTGGGCATCCAAATGTGATAAGATATTTCTATTGGTCATGAGCGAGGGCTTCGATGTAAGCTGGTAAAAGCTTTGGAATGCCTCCGTTTTACATTTGTTTTGGGAGGGAAGAAAGTGAGCGAACTACGTAATCCATGGCAGCTACTTTACCGAGTCTATCGTCATGTGCAACCTGTTCTGGAGCGGGAGTTTGCGGCCTGGTATAAAAGAGCACAGGCGATTCCCAATCCCGAGCTGAGAAAACAGGCACAAGACAGCATGGACTCCAAAAAGTTTCACTGCCAAGGGGGATGTGTCTATGCAGCACAGGTCATCCCGCATGTAGAGACAATTGTTCCGCTGATTGTCGCCTACCAAACAATCAGCGACTACTTGGATAATCTGTGTGATCGCAGCACGTCACTAGATCCGCAAGACTTCCGTCAGCTTCATGTGTCGATGCAGGATGCATTGACACCAGGTGCGCCCTTACGAGACTATTATTTGTACCGTGAGGATAAGGATGACGGCGGCTTTTTGGCTGGGCTGGTTCAGACCTGTCAACAGCATGTCGCACAATTGCCAGCCTATGAAAAAATCCAGGCAAAGATACTCGAGTTTTCTTGTTTGTATAGCGATTTGCAAGTATATAAGCACATTGCTCCCCATTTGCGCGAGGATCACCTGTTGACGTGGTGGGATCAGTACAAAGACCGCTATCACGATTTGCACTGGCAAGAATTTGCTGCTGTCACAGGCTCGACTATCGGGATATTCGCTCTTTTTTGCTTGGCGACTGATCCTGATGTAGGGGAAGAGCAAATACAGACAGTAAGTGAGGCTTACTTTCCGTGGCTGTGCGGGTTACATATTTTATTGGACTATTTAATTGACCTGGAAGAAGATAAAATGGGTGGAGATTTAAACTTCGTGAGCTATTACGATTCGGAACGGATAGCGACTGAACGCTTGAAGCTTTTCATAAAACAAGCAAAGGCAAGCGTTAAACGCTTGCCAAATCCTGCATTTCACCGTATGATCGTGGACGGGCTAGTCGCGTTTTATCTCGCGGATCGCAAGGTAAATCGGAGCCAGCCACACATTTATACTATCGCTAGACAACTGCTGAAGCAGGCAAAGGGCTTGCCCTCTGTCCTGTTTTATGTGAACAGTTTACTTGTACGGCGATAACGGAGAAGAGGTTAGCGCATATGCTTGCGCTTGTACGAAAAGCCAAATCCCATCAACGAGAAGGCAACAACGATACAGCCAAGGATACCAAGGGGACTTTTTTCCCCAATGGCAATGCCAACTCCGATGAGACAGGCGGTTACCAAAAATGCCAAAGCCAGTGTTACCAATTGATAACGATTCATCGGTCTGTAACCTCCTATCTGTCAATGTTCCCATTATACCTTATTTTCCGCGAAAAGCATCCAGGTAAAGATTTCGGAAATCCCGGTAATATATTTGTGCGAAGTGGTGGAGAACGCAGATGGAAAGCATAATACAAATTAGAAAAGGGAATCGAGTGATAGAAGGTCATGTTACCTATGAAGAAGGGGACTTGATCGAAGCCGTATTTCCCAGCCCATTGGATGTCACAGTAGGGGATCAGCTCCCCTGTCTATTGACGGCTGACTATGAAACAATTAATACGTTTGAAGCCGTAGTCGTGGCTAAAGACAAAAATCGCTTGTTTTTGTTCCACTCTCCAACAGCTGCTGAGTTTCGGGAGCAGCGCAGACGCTATCCCCGTTTCGACATGGAGGTTAAGGGTTGGATCCAGTATCCGACGCAGGAGCCAGACTCATTTTTTTCCGTCTATAGTCAAATGGTGTACTTGGTGAACTTGAGCCTGGGAGGCTTGGCATTCCGCTCAGACAAACAGATTCCCGCGGATCAGCATATTGTCTTTTCCTTTGAATTGTATGGTCGCAATCGCCCAGACGGGGTAATAAAAACTGATTTGGTTATCATTCATGAGCGAATAGAGGGACCGAATTATTTTTACGGCTGTACGATCAAAGGAATCAATGCCCGTCATTTTCACAATTTGCGAAAGTACATTTTGCATCGACAAATCGAGGAACGAAGACAAGTGAAAATCGAGTAGTTCTTTTCGTTAATTGGTTCAATGGGGACCAATTTTTTTTTGCCTTTTTGGTGGTGGGTTTGGAGGGGCTGTAGGGAGGGGAAGAAGCGGATTTCCAGTCTACGCTTCGGCCTACGCCCTGCCGGGAGGCGGGGACTGTTCGCTACGGAATGAATGTAGGGAGCGCCTCAAAAGTAGAGGTTCGAGGATGGCGCTTGGACTGGAAATCCGCTTCTTCCTACGTGGCTTCAGTCAATATTTGAAAAGGCATCATAGAGGGAAAAGGACAAAGAATAACGGAAAAACCTCTAGAACTAACAAGCAAAAAGATCTAAAAACTGGACGCCCACCTTAGCAGTGGAAAACATGCGCCGTGCTTCGGACCCGGCACAACTGCTGGAGGACATCCAGACGGATTTTTTACGAAGCGAAGAGGAACAGAAGTATACATTAGCGAAACCTTGTCAAAAATGCTTCCTGGTTCCTATTGGACAAATCGCGCAGGGAGGAAAACGTGAGATGTGGAATAAATGGGTGGTGTGTGTGCTTACCTTGATCTTGAGTATGACGGTTATGGCCTGCGAGGCGAACCCTGCAACAAAATCGCAGCCAGCTCAACAGACTCTTCCATATCGGATGGAGGTATTGGCTGATCAGTTGGATGTGCCTTGGGCCATGGATATAGCCTCGGATGGTCGAATCTTTTTCACAGAGCGACCAGGTAGAATGCGAGTAATCCAATCAGGCAAGCTACTGCCAAAGCCGCTCATTTCATTTCCTGCCCCGTTCATAAGCGAGGGAGAAGGCGGGTTGTTGGGCCTTGTGCTCGATCCCGATTTTATGAAAAATCACTACTTGTACGTTTACCATACATACAGAGAGGGAGGCGCCACTTTCAATCGTGTCCTGCGATTGCGAGAAATAAACAACGCAGCACAGATTGACAAGGTGCTCCTTGACAAAATCCCGGGAAGCTCGATCCACAACGGAGGACGGATCAAAATCGGTCCGGATCAGCGTCTCTATATCACGACAGGTGATGCGCATGAGCCGATGCTTGCGCAAGATCAGACAAGTCTCGCAGGAAAAATTTTGCGCATCAATCTGGATGGAACCATTCCTGCCGACAATCCTTTTATCGGCTCACCTGTTTACAGCTATGGACATCGCAATTCGCAAGGCATCGCATGGTATCCGGATACAAGGATACTCTATAGCTCGGAGCATGGCCAGACTGCACACGATGAGATCAATCGGATCGAGCCAGGAGCAAATTACGGATGGCCGGTCATTTCTGGTGAACAGAAAAAAGAGGGGATGAAAACCCCCCTCCTGCAAAGCGGTGATACGACATGGGCTCCTTCTGGCATGACGTTTGTATCCAAAGGGTCGTGGAAAGGAACACTGCTCGTAGCAAACCTCAGGGGTCAGCAGCTTCAGAAAATTAGCTTA
Source organism: Brevibacillus sp. BD137 (assembly GCF_041644655.1). Lineage (NCBI taxonomy): Bacteria > Bacillati > Bacillota > Bacilli > Caryophanales > Paenibacillaceae > Brevibacillus > Brevibacillus sp. BD137. The sequence continues at coordinate 47,572 of NZ_JAOTNO010000011.1, forward strand.
GACCCTGCTCGACCTGATACGGTGTTGGAGGCTGCTACTTTGTTCCAAGACGAGTTCGGGCGACTGCGCGATGTGGTCGAAGGAAAAGACGGCACACTCTATTTGTTGACCAACAACCGCGATGGTCGTGGAAATCCGAGAGAAGGAGACGATAAAATTATCCGACTCGTTCCGATCCAGCCGTAGCAGTAGAAATAGCCACGTCTTTTGTTCGTTTCCCCCAAATCCAGCGCTGTAAGAGGACAGCACCTCCGCCAATCGCAGCGATTAACATTCCGACCCATAAAAAAGCGGTGTTTGGACCCCAGATAGTCATAATGACGCCTCCGAGCAACGGAGCAATAATGAAAGTGGCGCTCGTCAATGAATCGATAATTCCTCTCACGCGGCCGAGTGCTTGCGGGGGGCTTTCTTTTTGTACCAGATAATTGGTGCCGACTGAAGTCAGACCCGTTCCGACTCCAGCCAATAAAGCAGCAATCAGCAGCCAATACATGCCATCACCCGGCTGGAAAAATCCAATCCACGAAAAACTAATTCCGATGAGCAAAACGCCACCGCCCAGCACCCATCCATAGGAACGAATTTCTTTTAAGCGATGGAGCCAGGTGACGGTGACAAGTGCGCCTAATCCAATGACACTGACTGTAAACCCGAGCATTTCCGGATTGTTGGGCAGCTTCTCGCGGAAGATCACGGGAAACTGTGTATCCGCCAACTGAATCGCCAACGAAGTAATGATGGCGAAGATCGTGCTGTACAACAGGACACGGTTTTGCAAAAAGATCCGCCAGCCCTCTTGCCATGCTTGACGGTAAGGGAGAGGCTGCTCTTCTACGGATGGACGAGACAACGTTTTCTCCACTTTACGAATCGTGAACAGAAATCCAGTAGAGAGAAGAAATGTCGAAGCATTAATCATCAGACAAATGGCGGGTGCAAAAACGGCCGCTACCAATCCTCCGGCAAGTGGACCGATCAATTTCCCCATCTGGTATACGGCTCCATTCAAGGCAGAGGCTTGTAACAATTGATTCTCAGGTACGATTTGACGCGTCAAGGTCTGTTGTGCTGGATCGTTGAAGACAGAGGCACCTGAACGCAGGGCAATGACTACCAGGAACCAGAACGGATTCGGCATGACAAGCAGGAGCAGAGTGAGAGCAGCCTGCATGATATTCATGGACATGATCATCCGAACCTTGTTCACGCGGTCTGCAAGTACCCCGGCAAACTGTCCGAGTAAAATGCTTGGAGCTGCATAGGCAACGGGCAGGAGGGCCATCGTCATCGGATCAACCTTCCACACAAACCCCAACAGGATGGATACCGCTATAAAGTCAAACCAATCGCCAAGCGTAGACAGTCCGTAAGAGACGAACAGCGTGCGAAACGTTCTATTTTCTTTTAACAAAAAAATCCCTCCATCGATCTGTTAACTCGATGATAAAAGGGATTTGTCAGAGGAGTATCAGATAGTGGATGAGATGATGGCACGAATTTTTTTCTGCAAGTAGTCGAACTTGTACTCTTCGGATAATTCTATCCAGATTTTCTGGTATTTGCGCTCCCATTCTCGGTCGTAGCCGAAGTCTTTCAAGAACAACAAGATCATTTTTGCGCCATAAATGAGATGGGGGACGAACTTGGTGCTTCGTAAGACCTCCAGACCTTCATCGACCAAGCGGCGCGCCTTGGCAAGTTCCTGTCGATGGTATAGACAAAGACCGCGCGTAATAGTAAAGCTGCCGAGTTCACGCTGCATAGGGAGTTCTTGCAAGATCTCCTCAGAGCGTTGAATGACCTTCTCAGCCTCTTCAACCTTACCTATGAGCAGATACAAGAGGGTTTCTTCCGTTTGAAAAAAGAGTTGAAAGCCGGGTGAATTGACTCGCTCCACAACCTCCCTGGCAGGAAGCAGCTGTTTTTTTGCTCGCTCCCATTCTTTGGCTTGGGCGTAGACACAGATTGCGGTGATTTGCATCTCATCCTGATAATTTTTAGGCATACTTTTCGCGTTTTTCAGAGCCCATTGTAAAATTTCTAATGTTTTTTGCGAGTCAATTTCTGTCATATGGTATAAATGAAACAAATAAAACAGCTTGTCGGAGAGGGAAGTTTTATCCTCGACAAACCAGCCGAAGTCACCGCTAACAAACCGCAAATAGGTAGCATAAAAAGCGTCCATCTGGAAGCCAAGCACTTGCTGATTCGCATAGAGTGTCTGTAAAGCGGCCCCCATACCCATGCCGTGGTAGGTGGTTAGCATCCTCTGGATGTTCTCTGAGAAATCACTGGTTAATACGGATGGACTAGGCGATGGCTGCTCTTTTAGTGTAAGCCGATAGCCGACTCCTCGGACCGTATCAATCGTGAGCAGATGAGACCACTTTTGCAGTTTTTTCCGCAAGCGGTATATGTGATCGTCGACAGTACGGTCAGTAGGCTCTTCCAGCGGCCAGACGCGATCTAGCAAATCATTCCTTGAAAAGGCCCGGTTTTTCCATGTATACAGATATTGAAACAAGGCGTATTCCTTTGGCAAAAGGACAATCGTTTCCCCAGCATAATGGATTTGATACGTATCATCCGACCATGTTATCAATCCCATTTGAAAGACTCCTCATTTATATTGAACTTCTTCATTTTATTGTAAAGGGTGCCACGAGATACGCCGAGCAGCTCGGCTGCTGCTTTTTTGTTGCCGTATGTGCGCTCCAACGCTGCCACAATGCGCTCTTTTTCGTTCGCAGGCGAAGAAGGGTACGCAATCGACGGACGGATGATGGACGGCGGTGTCGTAGTCGGCGGTGCATACGTTCCCCCCATGGGGTTGTGCAAAGAGACATGTGTGGGTTCTGTGTGACTGCGAATGACAGACGGAAGATGCTCAGGCAAAATTACGCCGTTTTCTTGCAGGATCGACAGACGTTCAATGACGTTGCGAAGCTGACGGATGTTCCCAGGCCAAGTGTACTCGAACAACGCTTGCATGACTTCGGGAGAGATGCGTGGTACGGATTGGTCATGGGCCACAGAATACTCATGAATGAAAATTTGCACGAGCTCTGGCAAATCCTCACGTCGTTCGCGCAGTGGCGGGATTTCCAGAGAAAAGACGTTCAGCCGATAATACAGATCCTCGCGAAAACGACCGTCTGCAACCATTTGCTCCAGTTGTCTGTTTGTCGCCGCTACGATCCGTGTATTGACGGTGATCGGTTCTGTTCCGCCTACACGGTAAAACTGTCGTTCCTGTAAGGCACGAAGTAACTTGACCTGTAATTCTAGGGGCAGTTCTCCTATTTCATCGAGGAAAAGCGTCCCGCCATGCGCCAGCTCCAGCTTGCCAGGCTTGCCTTTTTTCTCGGCTCCGGTAAAAGCGCCGCCGTGATAACCAAACAGCTCACTTTCGAACAGTGCAGCAGGAATGGCACCGCAGTTGATCGCAATAAAAGGCTTCTCATGTCGGCGACTTGCCTGATGAATGGCTTGGGCAAACAGTTCTTTCCCAACGCCGCTTTCTCCATAAATCAGCACAGTCGCATCCGTCTGTGCCACTTTTTTAGCGGAACCAATAGCGGATTGTATCGAGGCGGAATGACCTTTGATTGCGTAAAAAGGATCGTCTGCTGCCTGAAACCGACTCATCTCTTGCTGCAAATTATGGAGATGGGCCGTCGTATGTGCTAATTCTTCATTGAGACGAACCAGCTCGGTAATATCCTGTTCGATGGAAATCGCGCCGATAATCTCACCCTCGCGGCGAATCGGTGCCGCATTAATGAGTACATGACTATCAGGACGAGGAATGTGATAGACACGTTGAACAGATGTCCCTTGGCGAAGCGCATCGAGCAGGCGAATTGATTCACTCGCGAAGTGCTCATCGAGCGAGGTTCCGACGACCCTGGCGTGATCGATTTCATAAATTGTTTCTGCTGCCCGATTCCAGTGTTGGACGACATTGCGGGAGTCTACGATTGTGACAGCCTCACTCATCGTATCCATCAAGGTACGGAGCAGGGCAGACTGGTTTTGGGTCAACACGACAAAGGCAGTCATGAGCTGGTAGGGCTCGACCATTTCCGTCGGAGTCCCTTGTTCATCCACGATGACGAGTGTCGGCAGATCAGAAACGCCCAGGCCAGCGAGAATGTGGCAGATAGATTGTTCGAGCGTAGTTGTAGAAGCGACGACGACTACTCTGCCCTTTCGTTCTTTATCCACCCATTCACCCACAGTTTCTCCTGTGCGTATTTTGACAATATCAGGTGGAATCGGAATCGCAAAGGAAGAGAGCGTACTGTCCAACGAAAATAACGGTTTCAAATTGTCACCTCTTATCCAAACTAACAGGGAAGGAATGGTTCCTGTTGTACATCTAATCAGAAGTGTACAAGAATAGACACGTAATGTACATATGTGTTAAATGCGTCAGATAGACATCACGATAGCGCTTACGTGAAATAGTTGGCACGATTCATGCTTGTAGAAGTGGACAGAGTACGTTGAGGAGGAGACAGTCAACGATGGAACAAGCGATGAAGGATTTCTTTCTATTTTTATCCAAAAACAAAACCTTAAATTCTGCCGCAAAAAAGTGGGGCCTGCGCTTTGGAGCGAGCCGCTTTGTATCTGGTCAAACAATCGCGGAGGCAATCAACGCCGTACGCAAGCTGAACCAGCAAGGTCTGGTATGCACGCTGGATCACTTGGGCGAATTCGTGTTCAGCGTAGAGGAAGCAAACGAATCTGCTGACTATTGCATCAAGACGCTGGAAGCGATCCACCAATCTGGTGTCGATTGCAATCTTTCGTTGAAAATGACTTCGCTTGGTCTGGATATCAGCCGCGAGCTTTGCATGGACAACATGAGACGCATTTTGGATTCGGCAAAGAAAAACGGAAACATTTTCGTTCGTATCGATATGGAGGACTACGCACACAATCAGGTGACCATGGAGATTTTGAACGAATTACTGCAAGAATACGACAACGTCGGAACCGTTATTCAGGCGTATCTCTACAAAGCATCGGACGATATCGACAGCTTGAAGGACAAAAAAGTGAACTTCCGTCTTGTAAAAGGAGCATACAAGGAGTCTCCTGAAGTCGCTTACCCGAACAAGCCAGATGTAGATGAGAACTACAAAAAAATCATCAAGCAGCATCTGTTGAACGGCGGGTACGCTGCTGTGGCAACTCATGATGACAACATCATTGATTTTGTGAAAAAGCTGGAAAAGGAACACAGCATCCCGCGTACACAGTTTGAATTCCAAATGTTGTATGGTATTCGTACGCAGTCCCAAATTGACTTGGCTCGCGAAGGCTATAAAATGCGTGTTTATGTACCGTACGGAAACGACTGGTACGGATATTTCATGCGCCGTTTGGCAGAAAGTCCGGCAAACGTGAAATTTGTTCTCAAAGGGATGTTTACGAAATAAGTTTTGCGAAGTATACTTGACACCTTCGGAGATTCTCCGGAGGTTTTTATTTTATCTGGAAAGGTGATAGTCTTGTGAATTGTTGGATTATTTCGCTTACTCCTCCATATTCTTTTGACCGGTTGCTTCGGCGTCTAGAGACACATCCAGATACGCAGATACGTGTGAATAAAGAAAAAAATAGCCTACAGCGCGTCTTTCGTATCGGCTTACGGCCTGTTCTGGTCCATATGCAATTTATAGGTAGCTTGGAAGAACCGGCATTGCGCTACGAGACACAGGCGATTTTGTCCACGTCAGACCAGCAGTTGCTAGAAAAAATGATCCGCCGTACTTTTAGTGCCGATTTGGAGCTATCCGTTATTTACGAGCAGATGAGGGAGGAGAGTGAGCTCGCCATCTTGACTGAGCGGTTTCGCGGTCTTCGTCCTATGCTGGATACTGATTTGTTTCAATGTATGGTCAAGACGATCATCGGGCAGCAGATCAATCTGACCTTTGCAGCCAATTTGACGGAGAGGCTGGTTACACTTGCAGGCGACCCAGTAGAAAACCAAAACGGCGAGGGCATCATTGCTTTTCCGACACCTGACTCGGTAGCGAGATTAACTGTGGAGGATTTGCGCTCTCTGCAATTTAGTCAGCGAAAAGCAGAGTATATCATCGATTTCGCGCGTGCCATTGTGAATGAAACGGTAGATTTGGAAAGACTATGGACAATGAAGGACGAGGAAATCATTACGTACCTCACTTCGCTACGAGGAATTGGACGGTGGACAGTAGAGTGTCTACTCATGTTTGGAATGGGGCGTCCAGACTTGTTGCCTGCTGCTGACATCGGTTTGCGAAATGGAATTGTGCACCTTTATGGAATGAAATCGAAGCCAAATGAAAACGATATTCGCAAGCTAGGGGAAAAGTGGGCTCCATGGCGCAGTATCTATTGTCTGTACGTATGGGAAGCTGTGGGGGCGATCAAGAGAAAAGAGATGTTTGAAATGTAAAAACTTTCATTTTTAACAAAAGTTCAATAATTTTAAAAAATTAAAGGTTGAATAGTGAGTTAATTTTAAGTTATACTAATGAAAATTTTATTTTATTAAACAATATTGAGAGGATTCATATGAAAGAACTTACTACGAAAGAAACAATTACAATTGGTTTAATGCTGTTTGCCCTATTCTTTGGAGCAGGGAACATGATTTTTCCGCCAGCGCTAGGACAAGCTGCAGGAGATAATGTTTGGATCGCGATGGGCGGCTTTTTGATTACTGGTGTAGGTCTGCCTTTACTAGGAATCATCGCGGTAGGCTTGGCTGGAGGTAACTTGCAAACGCTGGCGTCAAGAGTCCATCCGATGTTTGCAGTCGTGTTCACGTTTATTGTTTATCTGTCGATTGGTCCATTCATGGCGATTCCGCGGACAGGTACAGTAACCTTTGAAATGGGCGTGTTGCCGTTTTTGCCAGAATCGATGAAAGGCAGTTGGGTACCGCTTTTTGTGACCACGGTCGTCTATTTTGCCATCACCTTCTGGTTAAGTCTGAATCCGAGCAAGCTGGTGGATCGAATTGGTAAAATCTTGACACCTGCTCTTTTGATCATCATTGGCCTGATGTTTGTCAAATCACTCATTTCTCCAATGGGTGAGGTGGGACAACCGATAGGCGCCTATCAGGATACAGCATTCTTCAAAGGCTTTGTCGAAGGCTATCTGACGCTGGATGCATTAGCTGCGATGGTATTTGGTCTGGTGGTAACAACGGCTGTTCGGGATAGAGGCATCACTGATCGTAAAAAAGTGATGTGGTCCACGATCAAAGCAGCAATTCTCGCCGCTACCGGACTTGGACTTGTCTATCTTGCCCTCAGCTATTTGGGAGCGACGAGTGTTTCGATTGCGAAATCGGAAAATGGTGGACAAATTTTGACCGGGGTCGTTCATCAACTGTTCGGTCCATTAGGCTCGCTACTGCTGGGAGCAGCTGTTACGCTTGCTTGCCTCACGACTTCTGTCGGGCTTGTCACTGCGTGCAGTCAATTTTTCTCCAGTCGGATTCCTAGCATCTCTTACAAGAACATGGCGGTAATTCTGTCTGTGTTCAGTGCTGCCGTAGCAAACGTAGGCTTGACACAGTTGATTACCTTCTCCGTTCCTGTCTTGATGGCGATTTATCCGCTGGCGATTGTTTTGATGCTGCTGACGTTTTTTGATCGATTGTTCAACGGACATCGTTCCGTCTATGTCGGTGCAATCACAGCAACGGCTGTCATCAGTCTTTTGGATGGAGCTTCCCAGCTTGGGGTGTCAATCGACTCGCTGACGCCGATCCTGGAACAATTGCCGCTGTACAAAGTGGGAATTGGATGGCTGGTCCCAGCTATTGCAGGCGCACTGATAGGGTTATTGTGGGCTAGTCTCACGCGAAGTGTTCCGATTGTAAGAGAAACGAAGTAAAGAATGAAGAGCGGGTGGGCTTTAGGTCCACTCGCTTTTTTATTGATCCAAACCATTTTGTCCTGCTATTACCAGCTGGATAGGACTTCTACCCGTCCACAACATGGGTGATCTATGTTACCATGGAAAAACGTAAATTGTCTGAACGGCATGTTTCATTTTATGTCGTTTTGAAAGAAGGGAGGTTATTGGCTATGTCCACGATGAAAGTCTTGGTTGCCGATGACGATCCAAACGTACGCGAAATTATTCGCCTTTATTTTGAAAAACAACAAATCGAGCTCATCGCAGCAACAGATGGACGAGAAGCTCTTGAGATGATGGAAAAGGAACAGCCGGATGTGGTCATTCTGGATGTCATGATGCCGCAGTTGGATGGCTTTGAAGCTTGCCGGGAAATCCGCAAGAAGTGGGATACGCCGATCATTATGCTGACGGCAAAGGATGAGGAGTTTGACCGTGTTCTCGGCTTGGAGCTCGGAGCGGATGATTACGTGACGAAGCCGTTTAGTCCACGTGAAATCGTTGCTCGTATCCGCGCGATTATGCGAAGATTGCAGCCAAAACCAAAAGTAGAAGACGAGGCAGCGCTTCGAACCTTTGTTTTTGAGCAATTGACGATTGATCTGGATAAACGGGAAGTGATCGTTGCCGGGGAAAAAGTGAGCTTTCGCCCGAAGGAGTTTGATCTGCTCGTTCAACTTGTCAAATCGCCGGGAAGTGTATGGTCGCGGGAGCAATTGCTGGAACAGGTGTGGGGATTTGATTATTTTGGCGATGTTCGAACGATCGATGTTCACATTAAAAAGATCAGACAGCGTTTAGATAAGCTCCCGTATGATTGCATTCAAACGGTTTGGGGGATCGGCTACAAGTTTGGGGTGGATAACTGATGCTTGGCATGTCGAAAAGTATCTACCGCAGACTGCTGGTCAGCTTTTTGGCTACCGTTTTGGTAGGGTTGGGGATTACAGGGATTGTTCTCTCCTTTTTTACGAAGGAGTATATTTACAACGCCAAAGAAGAAGAGCTTTTGCGAATGGCCAAAAAAGTAAATACCGCTATCCATAACAGCAATGAAGTAAACAAACGGCTCTTGGACAAGCTGGCAATGCTGGACGAGTCATTTGATACCCGCATCTGGTTATTTGATACAAAAGGAAAAATTGTCGCGACTTCGATGAAGGATGAGATGTTTACGGGCAAGTCCGTGGCAGTTTCCATCGCGGATAACGTGCTGAAGGGAAAAAGCGCGGTAACCGAGCTGCAAATCGAAGGTCTGGATGACCCGATGTTGTCGGTCTCCGTCCCATGGGGCGAGGGCGAAAATGTCTACGGCGGAATTATTTTGCACGCGCCGATTGAAGGAATTGAGAAAACCTTTGGTCAAATGCGCGAGTCGATTCTGTGGGCGACCTTGTTCGGGGTGCTTCTTTCTACGATCATGGTTTCGTATTTGTCATGGTCAATCTCCCGCCCGTTGCGAACCATTGAGAGAACAGCGGCTGAAATTGGTCGAGGGAATTATGCAGAGCGCGTCCAGGTCGATACGTCTGACGAGATCAGCGACTTGGCGCAAACGATTAATACAATGGCACAGAAGCTGGAGAAGGTAGAGCAGGAGCGTCATCATTTGGAGCAAGTCCGCAATGATTTTTTGGCGAATGTTTCTCATGAATTGCGCACGCCTCTCACGGCGATCCAAGGTTTCCTCGAGGCGTTGCAGGATGGCTTGGTAGAGGAGGAAGAGGCGCGACAGAAGTATTACGCTGTGATGTACACCGAAACGATGCAAGTGAATCGCTTGGTGGATGACCTGATGGACTTGATGAAGCTGGAGAACAATGAAGTAAATCTGGTTAAGTTCCCTGTCGATGTGGCAGATGTCATGAATCGGGTTGCTTTTTCCTTCCATCAAGAAGCAGAGGAAAAAGGGCTTCGCATGGGAGTAGAGGTAGAGGACGAGCTTCCGCGAATTTATGCCGATAAAGACAGGATCGCGCAAATTCTGAAAAATTTGGTGAAGAATGCACTCAAGTTTACGTCTGCTGGTGAAATCCGCATGCGTGCTTCGCTGGATGGAGAATACGTACAGATTCAAGTGATCGATACTGGGATGGGAATTGCAGCAGATGACCTGGACCGCATCTGGGAACGTTTTTTCAAAGTAGATCGGGGACGTTCCAAGAACAATAAAGGAACAGGACTTGGACTCGCTATTGTAAAAGAGCTGGTAGAGCTGCATGATGGCAAATGCAGAGTGGAAAGCTCGCCTGGGAAGGGCAGTACTTTTACGATATGGCTTCCTAGGATTAAGTCGGAGAACTAAATCATGATCCACTCAAAATGAATCCGTTCAAAATGATCATGGTCATACTTTTTTCATATTTTGATCATCGTTTTTTCCTACTTTCCTTACAGAATGGTTATCTTTGCCCGTTACGATATAGGTGTGACAGCGAGAAGGTCACGAAGCCAAGGAATGAAAGGGGAATGAACATGAACAAAAAGTGGTTCTCCATTGCGACTGTCGCATTACTCCTGTCTGGCAGCTTGGTTGCCTGCTCTAACACAACAGGAACACCTGAACCGGCGACACAACCAGAGGGCACGACAAGCGAAACCGCTCCGGGCTCCTCCACTTCTGATAGCGGACAATCGACCAATAGCTCGGTTTCGCAAGATCAGTCTACTCCGGATGCTTCAGCAAACAGCTCTGATGCATCGACGGACACAGGTTCGTCTACGGAAGCACCTGCGACAGATGCCAAATCTGATGCAGCGACCAGCACTGGATCGCCTGGTGCTGTGGGAACCGACAACAGCAGTTCCGCTGGACAGTCTACAACGACTGACGCCAGCAAAAAGTAATCATTCACGAACAGGAAACACGTTCGTCTGAACTCCTCTACTTCCCTCCCGTTTTATATACTTTGATGACGACTATTGGTCGTCTTTTTTTTGTCTAAGAAAAGTAGCTGTAGTGATGGGAAGTGCATTTCCAGTCTACGCTTCGGCTTACGCCCTACTGAGGGTGTGGACTGTCCGCTCCGAAATAAATGGCGGGAGCGCTTCAAACGTAGAAGTTTCATGAAGGATTTCATAAGTGAAGCTGAAATTCCCCGCCATTTATTTCAGAGCTGGGTGGGCTCCAGAGGCGCTAGGACTGGAAATGTACTTCTCCATTCGTAGCTTTTTAAAACCAGTATGTTCTTAATCAATAGTGACACAGAAAGCCTGAAAAATACTTTGGTGGTATGTGTTATCATTATCCAAAATCATACATAGCGGGAGGGAGAAGCATGATCACGTATCCATCGTTGAAAAAGGGCGCTACTATAGGGGTAACTGCACCATCATCAGGTGTACCAGAGTATTTGCATGAATTAATCAGGCTGGCATGCAGTCGTATGGAGAGCAGGGGGTATTCCATCGTTTGCAAAGATACAGTCTGGACACAGGAAAAAGCCAAGTCAGCTCCTGCCATAAACCGCGCAGCCGAATTCAACTCCCTGATGCAAGAGGAAGACGTCGATATCATCATCCCTCCTTGGGGTGGCGAGTTGCTGATTGAGATTTTAGACAAGCTTGATTTTGATGCCATGCAACCAAAATGGGTGTTAGGCTATTCGGATGTGAGTGCGCTGTTGCTCGCGATTACATTAAAAACGGGGATGGCTACGGCCCATGGGACGAATCTGATAGATTTGCGTGGAGCAGATATGGATGAGACGACGGCTATGTGGGAAACAGTTCTGTCAACGAAAAAGGGCGAGTCAGTCTTGCAGTACTCTTCTCCGATGTATCAAAAGGAATGGCAGCATACGAATCCTTCGCCGCATATCTTTCACCTGACGGAACCGACTGTATGGAAAACTACAGAGACTACTCCCCACGTAAATATGCAGGGACGGCTACTTGGCGGCTGTATTGATATCATTCGGCATGTGATCGGCACACCGTATGGGGACGTGCAAACGTTTCAAAAAGAACAGATCGGGAATGAAGCGATCATCTGGTATTTGGAAAACTGTGAGCTTTCAACGACTGATCTGCGCAGATCATTGGTACAAATGAAGCTGGCCGGATGGTTCGATCATTGTGCGGGGATCATGTTTGGGCGCAGTCCAGCGAATCAGACGGTCGATGGCTACACTGTGGAAGACGTCTATCAGGAACTGGCTGAAGAGCTGCAAGTCCCTGTCCTCTACGACATAGATTGTGGGCATATGCCGCCACAAATCACTTTTATAAATGGGGCATTTGCTGAAGTGGAGCTGTCTTTCGAAAAAGGAAGTGTACGGCAATATTTTCGTCCATAGCTTAAAAAACGAGGGCTTCCCAACGATTGGGAAGTCCTCGTAGCATGTAAGCAAACATGATTTTAGCTTTGCTTCTCGTTGGAATGGGGGAGAGGATGTTCCTCCAGCGATTCACGTTTATTTTTGGTACGCAAAGTGGACAAGGCGACACCGAGGAAAATAAATGAGCCACCAGCGAAAAAGCAAATACCCAAATGTTCATGCAGCAACAGCCAGCCTAAAAATGCACCGACAATGGGCTGAACAAAAAAGAACCCGGCCCCACTCCCTGCGGGCATCAGCTCGAAGCCTTTGTTCCACAAATAAAAAGCACCTGCGGTAGAAATCATCCCGATATAGAGGACGCCTGCCCAGATGTCCCAGCCAAATTGCCAGGAGATGGGTGTGACAGACAGCTCCCAAAACATGAGCGGACTCGTAAAGATGATGCCAAACAATGCTACGTAGGTAGTGACGAGCAGGGATGAATAGCGCTGCGTTGCCTTTTTGCTGAGAACGGTATACAATCCCCAGCTAATCGCTGCTAGGAACAAAATCAGGTTGCCTACGAGGGAAGACTGAGCGTCAGCTTGATCAGGAACACCAATGACGATGATGACACCAATCGTCGCTAACAAAATACCCGCTGCCTGCTTCAGATGGATGCGCTCCTTTAATAGCCAGACCGCAAAAATGGCAATAAAGGCAGGCGATGCGGAGGTAATCAAAGCACCCATATGGGCAGTAGACAGCTTGGTACCGAGAAATTGTGCGGCGATTGAGATCGTGACCCCGACAAAGGAGATGGCCATCAGCAGAGGATAATCTCTTTTCGCGACACGCTCCTTGCGAGCAACGATAAATGCCGCCAGCACGACTAAAGCAATGCAAAAGCGCAAAATCAATAGCGTGAACGGTGGAATCACTTCCAACACGACCTTGCTGACGACATAAACACCGCCCCAGATCGCTGCGGCGAGAGTCAGGCAGACAGCCCCTAAAAACATTTGCTTCCATTGTGATTGTGACATAACAAGTCCCTCCCGGAATCATGAATCTATCGTTCGAGCGTTATTCCGTAGCCGGGAGGCAGTAAGAGAACCACTTCCTCACCGACTAGGAGAGGAGGGAGGGCACATCATTTTCAAAAAGGCGACGGTTCATATCTTTCACCTCCTTAATTTGTACGGGGTAGCCACTTGGCTACCAGCAGCACCGGTTGTGTCAGACGACCGACTGGTGCCTCCACCTGACGATACTGCTCATAGCCAAGCTTCCCCCAGAAAAGAAGAGCAGGTTCGTTATGTGCAATGACACCGTGATGAACATGCTGACTGCCATGGTGGATGCAGTAGGCTTCCATGAGTGTCACTGCCTCTTTTCCAAAGCCCTGCTGCTGATAATCGGCATGCAAAAGCAAAAGACTAATCCAGCTTTTGGGATCGTTTTCACTGGAGAGGACGATATGGATGACTCCAATGATCGCACCTTCACGAGTAATAGCGAGCCAATGCCCGGAAGGTATGCTTATGGTAGCGTCATACTCGGCTTCCAGTTCAGCAAGACTTACTGCACTCGTGCCGTTTTGAAGCTGATTATACTTTGGATTACTGTTGTAGGTGGCGAGTAAATCGGGTAAATCCTCGCGCAGCAATTCGCGAATGATGAGCCGCTCACCTGTCAAAATGAGACTCATTGAGGTCCTCCGTACTTGCGGATAAGTCCAATCTGCCCGCCGTGGTAGCCCATATGATAGATCAGTCGGCCAAGTGCCTGACGGGGAGTCAATGTGGCAATCGGTGCTTCACAGGGGATGTCCCACGCGTCTTTTGGAAGGCCAGCCAAAGAATCCAGCAAGTGATGGTAGGCAGCATCTTTGAAAGCAAGCAAGGCAGACAAGTCGGTAAAGTTTCCTTCATCCTTCACAGGTCCAATGGTAGTGAGAGTGATGTCGGACGGGATTGCTCTTCCGAAAAACATCATACAGAATCGATATTCGACTTCCGCGATGTGATGAATCAAAAATCCGATGGAATTGGAGCCCGGAGCCAGCTTCCAGCCAAGCTCGGCTTCAACCAATTGGACGAGTGCATCCTGATACCGGGAGCGAGCAGTTTGCAAGGTCGGCAAAAGTTCTTGTTCGAACATCGAATCTTCCTTTCTAGTGTTTATTTATATTATAGGAAAAAGATCAGGAAAGAACAGCATGACCATTCGGAATATTTTGAATGAATGTTCACTCAGCAACCTGAATTCGTTATACTAAAGAAAAACAAGGAGTGAGAAAGATGGCTCATCGCTATCATCTAACTGTGCGTTCAACTGATATTGACGTAATCGGACATGTGAACAATGCCAAATATTTAGAGTACATGGAGTGGGCTCGTTTTGAGTGGATATGGGAGCAAGGATTTACGCTGGATGAATTGAGGCGACGGGCCATCATGCCGGTAGTGGCCAATATAAACATTAACTACCGCAAAGAATTGAAAATGCGTGAAGAGGTAACGGCGATTACTACGGTGGTCAAGGTGGGTGAAAAAAGCTTCGTCATCCGCCAGGAGCTGTACAACGCTGCAGATGTATTAGTGGCGGACGCCGATGTGACAATGGTCATGATCGATGCGAATACACGCCAATCTATTTCTTTACCAGTTGAGTTGAAAGAGACCTTACTTGTGGAGTTGGAGACGGTCAACCAAAGTACGGAGTGAAAATAAAGTGGACGGTTAAGATGCTACAAGCTTGCTATTTTTGAGCTCAACTAGGTCCTGTCTTAGTACAGCAATATCAGTTTTTATCTGCCGTACCTCCATTATTAGCACATCTAATTTGACAATCATCTTATCCTTACGATCCAAAATTTCACGAGTAACTAAGAGAAGTTCATTAATCCCTTCCAACAAAATATCGAGTTTCTGTTCAGACATGTCCCAACCTCCTTTTCATCCATTACAATGATCATATCAAAAGACAGAATCTCATGCAGATAGATTTTCGCAAAAGAAAGGAAGGGATAGCCATGCCCAAATTTACGACAATCCTATTTGATCTCGACGACACTCTCTTCGATTTTTCAGCTTGCTGGGAGAAAGGGATGAAGCAGACGATTGCGACCCATGCACTTACAGCAAAACTCGACCAAGAGAAATTCCTTGAGGCTCTGAGGCGCCACGGAGATGATTTGTGGATCGATGTTATTGCCAAGCGCTACGATTTTACGCAATACAGGAGGTTGCGTTTTCAGCGAGCTATGGCTGATTGTAACCGACAGATTGAAGTGGAGCAGGTCGACGATTTTCAACGCGCCTATCAGGTGGCATGTATGGACGCAGTCCAGCCAGATACCACTGTTCAGTCTACCATTGCGAGGCTGGCAGAAGAGCATACACTAGGGATTGTTACGAATGGTCCTGTCGATATGGCATTTATCAAGCTGGAGAGGTTGGGATTGTCTGCTTATTTTCCGCGGGAGCGGGTGTTTCTCTCCGAAATGATCGGACACCATAAGCCTGATCTACGCATATATGAACATGTTCGTGAAAAACTCGGAGTTGAGAGCAAACAGGTGCTGTTCGTCGGAGATACGTGGGAGGCAGATGTAGCAGGCGCGATGGACGCAGGCTTCTCAGCTGTCTGGATCAATCCACGAGGGAAAAAGCCTACTTCAGAGCATCAGCCACTCGCTGTCATTGAACGACTGGATCAGCTTTTGGCAATCTTGTAGAAAAAAGCAGCTTATTGCTCCATAGCCGCATAGCTTGCAGGCTGTTTTCGGTGGCAATCAAGCTGCTTTTTTTTCTACATATTTTCTTGCTCTTTTTGCTCCTAGCGTTTTGCGTACTGCTTTCTCATGAAAAGGATGAGAGAAACAATAATTAGCCCAATTAAAATCCCGATAACTTCTGGTTTAAGGCTATCTCCCCAAAAGATTCTATACAGCAAAACCCCTGTCAGGATAACGGCAAAATCCAGAAACCTACTTGTCATACGAATCTTCCCCCATTTACATGAACCTGATTATCGTTCGTATCGACTAACCTGATCTTCCATTTTTTCATGCTGACTCTTCCTGTACTTTGTGATGAAAAAGATGAGATTGAGGACAATCAGGCCAATCGTAATTGACATACTTCCGGTAGTCATGCTTTTTCCTATCGAGATGTTGAAAAGCAGCATCCCGGATAGGAGCAGGACAAAAACGAGATTAAGCATCATGAGACTCTTCCCCCATAAAAATTCGTTCGAGCGAAGGGACTTCAACGTTCACGCCATAAATATCCACGCGTGCCTGAACAAGAGCACGAACGAGGGTTGCCACTTTTTGATCGTCATCAACCTGAATGGAAAGACGACCATCTTCCCAAATCGTATTGCGCCCGAGGGACTCGATAAATGTGCGCAGGTTTACAGAATCCTCTGTAATAAAAGCCGAGTGACGTACGTTCACAGATCGCCATGCCTGATGGGCAGCTTGCAGCTCATCGAGAGTGCCGAGTGAACTGATCTTTCCGCTTTTCATGATGGCGATGCGGGTACAGATTTTCTCAACTTCATTCAAATTGTGCGAGGTCATGAAGATCGTTTTTCCTTGTTGATGGAGCTTGCGTAGCAAATTTTGAATATGCAGGGCTGATTCGACGTCTACGCCAGAAGTAGGTTCATCAAGGAAGATGAGCTCCGGGTCACCGACTAAGGCTTGGGCAATGCCCAGCTTCTTTTTCATCCCGAAGGAAAACGTTTTGGCTTTGCGGGATGCATGCTCTTCAAGCTCAACGGCTGTCAGGATGCGCATACAGTCTTCCTTTGTGAGTGTGACGCCTTTTACTCGAGCGAAATAGTGCAGGTGCTCCGCGGGAGATAAATGGTCGTAGAAGGTGGAGTAATCTGGCAGTACGCCAATTCGTTTTTTCCATCCTTCTGTATGGACATCTTCTCCGAACATACGAATGGTACCCGCTGTCGGAATCAGGATCCCTGTCAGCATATTGATAAAGGTCGATTTTCCTGCGCCGTTTCGACCGAGGAATCCGAAAATCTCCCCACTGTGCACAGTAAGACTGACGTCATTCACGACCGTGCGATTGCCAAAGCGCTTGTTCAACTGTATGGTCTCGATCATTGCCATTAACAATCCCTCCGTCGGAATAAGTACATAGAAGCGATCAGGAAAGCTGCTGCATAGAGCCAAATGAAGCCGGTCCAAGCGCCGCCTTTTTCCATAAATGAAAAGGGTGTCAAATATTTAATCCATGGTGCTGCCGGGTGACTAGAGAAGGTGCTCCATAGTCCGAGACCTGGCAAAATCAGTGCAATCACGATTCCTAAAAACATCGTGTAGCTGGGGCGAGGTATCACTAGCGAGAGCAGCAGTGCCAGCGAGATGCAGTAAATAAGAAGAGATACGCATAGATAAAAGGTCTTCGCGTCAAACGTTTGCACGGTGGCGAAAACTACGCCAAACGTAATAATCATGCAGGTTAGCCAGAAGAACACCACTCCAAGAAATTTCCCCAAAATAATCTGATTGCGTGAAGTCCGGGTGACGAGAAAGCGAATCGTCCTGCCTGCTAGCTCACGATTTATGACATCATGAGACAGGCTGAATACAAACAAGGGCCCAAACAGCATGATGAGTGCAAAAATACCAAGCGCATGTCCCTGCGCCAGGTCCTTTTCTGGGAGAAGACTTGCTGCCTGATTGACGAGGTCAGAAACCAAGTACGAGATGCCGACGATAAAGGCAACGGTAATTAACGATTTGATACTTTTAAACAACCGAAAAAATTCGTGTTGGCAAATAGCCCACATAGGTGAATCCGCTCCTTTCTCCTTCATCATAATAGCCAGACCTTTCCCCTACTAAAACACTACCTTACCATTTCCTTATCTTTTTTATTGGCGCCGTTTCTCATGGTAGAATGTATGACAGCAAGGGAGGGAACGGATATGGAGAAAGAAGCAAGAATCTTGCTGGTAGATGATGAAGAAGCGATTTTGCAGATGCTCCAAACAGTGCTGAAAAAGGAAGGCTTTGTCCAGATTGATACATGCACGACAGCAGCAGAGGCGATTCGTCTCGTGGAAGAGAAGACATACGACTTGTTGATTCTGGATGTCATGCTGCCTGATAAAAATGGATTTGAGCTGTGCGGAGCAGTCCGCCAGCGAACGAAGGCACCGATCTTTTTTCTGACAGCAAAAGGTACCGATTTTGATAAATTAAGCGGATTTGCCTACGGAGCGGATGATTACATAACGAAGCCATTTCATCCATTAGAGGTCGTTGCCCGGATGAAGGCTCATCTGCGCAGAACCTTGGGGGGCTCTGCTCCATCGCAGGAAGAAAAGCGCTATGATTTTGGACGTTTTCAAGTAAAGGTGGAGGCAGCCGAGCTGTTCGTGAACGGAGAGCGAGTGGACTGCCCGGCGCAAGTATTTTCATTGCTCGTCTTTTTCTGCCAGAATCCGAACCGGGTATTTACGAAAGAACAAATTTACGATCATGTATGGAAAGACGAGTACGGGATGTTTGACGAAAATACAGTCATGGTGCATATTCACAAGCTGCGTCAACGCATAGAAGAAAACCCGGGACAGCCAAAGCTCTTGGTCACGGTGAGAGGGCTGGGCTACAAGCTGGTTAGTCCGGCAAGACAGCCATGAATTTGCGGAACAAGCTGATTTTTCAATATGTCCGGCAACTGTTCGGCTTTCTCCTCGTCTTGCTGCTATTTCTGATTTTCGCGATGCTGGGGTTAGGCTGGCGCATTATGAACGAGCAGTTGTCCAGCGATTTGTCCCGGCTGGATGCATCCGATTTGACATTGAAGATAGAGTATGAGGGGAAGCGAATCCGCGTCGATCCGGAAATTGAGAAGAGCGTGGCGAGACATCAAGGCTGGTTGCAGATTATCGATAAGCACGGAAAAATACTGTACAACTATCGGACACCTGCTGACGTTCCCAGTCAATTCAGGCCAGGAGAGTGGATTAGTTATGTAGAAGACCGTGATGCTTCTCGCTATCACGTCACGCACTGGGTTATAAACCAATCTGACGAAAACATGATCATCCTCTATGGAACACCCGCTCCGGAAAAAGAAATGATGCAGCGCCTGATCGCAAAAAAAACGGGAACGAGCAAGGAGACATGGGACGAGTTGAACAAAAGCTTTTCCCAAGAAAAGGCATGGTACTTGGTATACGATCGTACGGGGCAACTTATCCATCAATGGAATCACCCGAACGCTTCTGCCCAGTTAGACATGACGGAGGCTCTTCAGAACGGCGAGACCACCAAAAATGTGCCTGTCCGCATCACCAGTCGATATGACACGAAGAGCGACTTGACCTACGTAGTGGGCACACCGAATCCAACCTATCAGTCTGGTGTCCAAGAAACGTCTGAGGATGCCATGGTCAAGGAAACGTTCCTTCAGATTGGTATTCTTTTGATCCTGGTCGTTTTATTTGCAGGTAGCTGGTATGCGTGGCGGGTAGGCAAGCCGCTCTTGCATATGGTGAATTGGCTGGAAAGACTGGCCCAAGGCCGCTATGAGGAGCCGATCGGAAAAAAGGGGAAACCAATCGGAAGGAATTGGCGAGGGAAGGAAAAGAAGTCATTTCGTGTTTTCAAGGATGTATTTGACGCTCTCCGGCATCTGAGTGAAACCTTGCGCTCCAACGAAAAGCTTCAGCAAGAGATCGAGCAGACGCGAGAGGAATGGATTACAGGGCTATCCCATGATCTCAAGACACCGCTTAGCTCGATTTACGGTTATGCTACCTTTTTAGAGTCGGAACAGTATGAGTGGGATAGAAAAGAAGTCAGCGAATTTGGGAAAACGATTCGGGAAAAGTCAGACTACATGAACGGGCTGATTGAAGATTTGAATTTGACCTATCGACTCAAGAATCAAGCTTTGCCGATGGTCAAACAACCTGTCGCGATCGTAGAAACCATTCGCAGGATTGTGGTGGATATGGTAAACGATCCGAGCTCGTCTTTGCATGATATCGAATTTTCGGCGAATGTCCCATCGATAACGGCCGAGGTCGATCTAATCTGGTTTCGCCGCATCATCGTCAACATTTTGACAAACGCAATCAAGTATACCCCGGCAGGTACACACGTGCTTGTAGAGGTACAATCGATTGCAGCCGATCAGTTTGTGGTCAAAATCGCGGATAATGGTCCAGGTATGGATGAGACGACACTGGCCAATCTGTTTGAAAGATACTACCGAGGTGGGCATACAGGAGAGAATACCAGTGGGACGGGGCTGGGTATGGCGATAGCCAAGCAGCTCGTTTTGGCGCACGGGGGAGAGATTACGGTGGACAGTAAGCTGGGTAGCGGAACGGCTGTCGTGATGACCTTTCCTGCGGTTATCAGCTAGTTAGTTTTCATAAAAAAGCCAAGGGATTTGCGCTGTCCCTTGGCTTTTTCTACTATGGGCTCGAAATGAACGTTTGTATGACTTTGCCATCCGCTTGACGCTCTTCATAGTGATTGGCTGTGTAATCGCAGATGCTCGCCCTCCAAAAGCCGATGGCAGGCATGTTGTTTTCCAATTGAAAGACTTCCCAGGCACCCGGGAACATTTTGAAGATTTGATGGGAGACCGCTTTTCCGATCCCTAGCCGACGGTAGCGTTTCATGATAAAAAATTCAGCAATGGAGTGGATCGATGGCAAATTTGCATCAGGGCTTGTGAGCATGCGGACGAGGACAAAACCAGCGAGCTTACCATTAACCTTGATGAAAAAGGGATGGCGCTCTGGTTCAACCCAATACTTCTCAAAGTAGTCGTAGCCAAACAAGCCGTCGTCATCTACTTCGAAAGGCTCAAACTCAGTGAAGTCGTACGTATACAGCTCCAACAGTTGCTTGAGAGCGTGTTTCTGTTCAAAAGGAACTCGTTCTATCGAGAATGATTGATTCACTGAGAAAATCTCCTTTTTCTTGAGATATAGGAGTATCGTACTTTATTTTGAATTCTGGCATTATTGAAAGAGAAGGTGTTTGATGCATGCAAGAAAAAACAATAAATTATGGTTCAGAATGGTGGCGGAGATAAACAAGATTTGTTTATTAGTTTCAACGGAAATCAAACATCGATTTTTGTAAAAAATACGTAATCTTACCCATGCTGAGATGTTAACTTTAAAAAACAATAATTCAGATAGAAAAAAGAAAGTCTTCGAAAATATTACCATATATTATTAACATACAAAAAATACCCTATAGACAGACGTTCCCAAACGCCCACTCTATAGGGTACACTTTTTTCCCTTTAATGAATCGCGTTCTTCTTAAATTGCCCACCGCGCACATCGTGAATATTGCCGACAGCCAGGAAGGCACTCGGGTCCACTTCTTCCACGATCAGCTTCAGCTTGGCTTCTTCCAAACGCGTAATGATGCAGAAAATCACTTTCTTGTCGTCTCCGGTATAGCCGCCCTCACCATTCAAATAGGTAACGCCACGGCCCAGACGAGCAACAATCGCATCTCCCAAATCCTTGTGATTGTCGCTAATAATCCATACGGCTTTGGACTCCTGGAAGCCTTCGATGGTCAGATCGATCATTTTGAATGCAATGTAATAGGCGATCAGCGAGTACATCGCGCGATCCCAACCGAATACAAATCCGGCACTGCTCAAAATGAATAAGTTCATGAACATTACGATCTCACCAACGGAGAATGGAGATTTCTTGTTAAGCAGTACAGCGACGATCTCTGTACCGTCCAGAGAGCCTCCATAACGGAGAACGAGTCCTACCCCAATCCCGAGAAGTATGCCGCCAAAAACAGCCGCAAGCAAGGGATCATCCGTTAGCCCTTTTACTTCGTGTAGGAATGTCGTTCCAACTGACATGATCGTAACCCCGAAGAGGGTTGATAGTGCAAACGTTTTTCCGATTTGCTTGTACCCTATGATCAAGAAGGGCAGGTTAAGCACAAACAGGAAAACGCCAAGAGGGATTCCAGACAGATGCGAGGTAATAATCGAGATACCTACGATTCCACCGTCGATAATATTGTTCGGTACGAGAAAAATCTCGAGCGCTACCGAAAACAGGGAAGCACCAATCAGGATACCGAAGACCCTCTTGAGCAATTTTCCAATGGGTAATTTCTGATGAGCCGATTTAGCAAGTGGTTGTTCCATCGTTCCTCTCCCCATTGTGAAATTTTTTACTTACTCAACTATTATAGCATTCATTCTTATGCGAT
This sequence comes from Brevibacillus sp. BD137, assembly GCF_041644655.1. Taxonomy (NCBI): domain Bacteria; kingdom Bacillati; phylum Bacillota; class Bacilli; order Caryophanales; family Paenibacillaceae; genus Brevibacillus; species Brevibacillus sp. BD137. The sequence continues at coordinate 70,030 of NZ_JAOTNO010000011.1, forward strand.
TACTGCATAATTACACTTTTTAGTAAAAAATAATCCATTCAGACTTGTTCAGACTCATTTATACGCTTGAAATCTCGTTCGGGCGTGAATGTTGAGGATACGAGTGTTCTGTATTGACTGGTTATACAGAAATTGCTATTTTCAAACTGTTAGGAAAACAGTTAGGGGGATGTTCCATGGGTTTCTTGAAAGCGGAGATAGAAGTATCATCATCTATAGAGCTGGTTTGGTGGGCATGGACACGAAAGGAACGGCTAGTTCAGTGGTTTGCGCCTGATGCAACGATTGAGCCGTACCTGGGCGGAGCCTATGAATTGTACTTCAACCCAGCCAATCGCGACCAGATGGGGACGAAAGGTTGCATCATTACCCATTTTGAACCGAAGGAGCGCCTGGGCTTCACATGGAAGGGACCGGATGAATTCGCAGATACCATGAATCACGAGGATGCTTTGACATATGTGCTTGTCACCTTGTCTGAAACAGCGGGGAAAACGCAAGTATTGGTCGAGCATTTCGGTTGGAAAGAGGGAGAGGAGTGGGAAAAGGCTCGGGGCTGGCACGAAATGGCTTGGTCTCATGTGTTGGGTAGCCTGAAGTCTGCACTTGAATCGGGCAAAAGGGATCTGTGCTGCTCTCCACAGGCTGCTGCCCATCAAGGGTAGATGTTGAGGATTCATCCGTCACGGCAAACAGCATCCATACTATTGTTTGTTTTGGCGAGATTGGCGGAAATCGGTGGTGGAGACTGAAAATGAAAAGCTTCGAGGAATTGTACTGCGAAAAGGATTCAGCAATGGATGAAATAAAAAAATGGCAGTCAGCATCAGAGCGGAAAATTACTCTTCTTCCAGCTGAACTGGAGAAAGGGAAAAAACAGCTTGTTGATTTACAAGTGACGACGAGGTCAACGCTAGGTGCTGTTGCTTTTGAAACAGGCGGGATTCTGATTCACCAAGGCTGGCTAAGGATTCTAGGGTCTGGCCATCCTCATTTGCCGCGTTCCATCACTTCTTGGAACCAGCAATGTGCCTTGAACGGGATGCTGCTGGTAGCAGACGATGTCATAGGGGGATTCTTTGCGATCAATGGTGGAATGTTTCCGGATTCGGTAGGCGGTATATGGTATTTCGCTCCGGACAGTCTTGCGTGGGAGGATCTTGAAATTGGCTTTACCGACTTTTTGCACTGGGCAATGACCGGGGATATCCATACGTTTTATAAGACATTTTTCTGGACGGATTGGGACAAGGACGTTTCCGAGCTGAAAGGCGATGGAATGTTCGCAATATATCCTTTTTTGTGGTCAAAAGAAGCTCGTGAATTAACGATGGATGGGTGCTCCAAAAAGCCGGTACCTGCATTGGAAATTTGGGAGATGAGCAAGAACGGTGTGTAAAGGAAAGAGCGGCCCACGAAGGACCGCTCTTTTACTTTTATTGTTTGGTTGCTGCAACTTCAGCTTGAGCGTTGTGTGTATCCAGATACTCATCTGGTCCGATAATTCCAGCAGCACGATCTTGTTTTTCCAGTTCAAGGGCTTTCGGTACGGAGAGCCAGTAAGCAAAAGCAATCCCGATAATACCTGCACCCAATTTGCCGAGCATGACCGGCAAGATAATGTTTGGTTGGAAGTTTGCCGAGAAGGACAAGTGGTCACCTAGCAAGAAAGCGGAACAAACCCCGAAGGAAATGTTGATAACCTTGTCTTTAGGCGGCATGGAACGAATGAGACGAAACATCGCCAGGATGTTTGCGCTCGTTGCGAGCAAGCCTGCACTACCAGAAGGGCTCATGCCAAGCTTATTACCCAATACTTCCAGTGGCTTCGCTGCATATTTACGCAGCATGTAAACCATTGGGAACGCACCTGCGAGCATGATACCGATGTAACCAGCGGTCTCCAACGCACGGTATTGGTCAGTTGGATCGGCGATGATCGGATCAAAGCCCCATGCTCCGAAAATCTTTGTGAAGATGCCAGTAAAGTGTTGCACGATCGAGAAAACGAGTACGAGCTTGATAGCTGCATCCATTGTTTTTCCGAAAATCATAAAGCCTTTAATCATCAAGTCTGGCAGGAAGCGCAGACCAGCAGCAATCGCTAATACGAAGAACAAAATTGGTGAAAGGTTCAACAGTACCTGTCCGAAGCCAATGGCAAAAGCATAAGTCGATTCAGCGTTCGTCGAAATTTCATTGCGAACCTCTGCATTTGTCAAAACGAGAATGGCACTGGAGATAAAAGCACCGATCGGAACTGTCAAAATACCGGACATTACGCCAAGCGCCATGTATTTATGATCGCGCTTGTCCAACATAGCAAGTCCCATAGGGATGGAGAACACGATCGTAGCACCAGCCATTAGACCGACGATCATCGCCATAATCCAACCTTCTGTGGAGGTCTTCAGGAGGTTTGCCAACTGATAGCCACCCATGTCAGATGCGAGAATCGCAGTTGCCGCAATCGCAGGATCTGCTCCAATTTTGTTAAAGATGGGTGATACCGCTTTTTCTACGAACCAAGAGATGTACGGGAGGGACGCCATAATACCGGCGGCAGGAACGAAGATGTAACCTGTTGAGTGAATCCCTTCCATGAACTCCTTACCGAGACCCTCATCGCTGTTGCGGATCGCGGCAATGGCACCAATTACTGCACATAACATGATGATGTAAATAATGACGCTTCCAATGTGCTCCATGGATATCCCACCTTTTTGCGGATGTAAACAATAAAAGCACTTAGGATCTCATTAAATAAATGAGTGATACCCTAAGCGCCTTTGCTTACTTTTATGAACTTGTTTACAGGTAATGGTAATAACAGTCAACTGGAACCGCTTTCATAGCTCGCTAAAAATAAACGGAAAATACATGTCGCGTTTATTCCCTTGTGTACATTCTGAATATTTTATGCTAGAAAGCGCCGTTGCTTTACTCTGCATTATAAAGAGATTATATGGGGAGGCATGGCTAATGTCAACTGCCCTTTAGGAACAAAGAACGAATTATGTGAGGAAAAAGGTATGGAAAAAAAAGCCACCCTTGTTATTCGCAAGGGCAGCTTTATGTGTAATTTACAGTTTTGTTACGTTCTCAGCTTGTGGACCACGGTTGCCTTCAACTACGTTGAATTCTACGCGTTGGCCTTCTTCGAGGGTTTTGAAACCGTCGCCTTGGATTGCGCTGAAGTGAACGAATACATCGTTTCCGCCTTCAACTGCGATGAAGCCATAACCTTTTTCTGCGTTGAACCATTTAACTGTACCTGTTTGCATGGGTGTTACCTCCAACAAAATAAAATGAATATGTAACTTTTATTTATATAAAATAAAATTCACACATTGTAAAAGGTTCGAACATAAGTGTAAACCCTTTACAATATGTGAACGCTTTAAATAAGAATCTTTTGTTTAAACTAATACTATCACAGACGACAGAGGAAAGCAATCGCTCAATACACAAAAGGACGGCCCGAATAGGAAATTTTGAGCCGTCCATTACAGACATGGAACAAAAATTACTTAGGAAAAGAACTTCACTCTCTCATCCAACGGCTGGAATTGTTTTTCGCCTGGTTGAGCGGTTGGTTTGCCAAAAGGCATTTGTGCTCTCAGCTTCCATTCGCTAGGGATCTTCCACGTTTGTTGGACTGCTTCATCGATGAGTGGATTGTAATGCTGCAAGGAAGCACCGAAGCCCTCGGTTTCCAACGCAGTCCACACAACATACTGAAGCATTCCGGAAGATTGCTCGGACCAAATCGGGAAATTATCTTTGTACGCTTCGAATTGCTGCATGAGGTTTTGGACGACGCTTTGGTCTTCAAAGAAAAGAACAGTGCCGTAGCCGCTACCGAAGGAATTCATTTTTTCTTCCGTGGCTCCGAAATTTTCAGCGGGAACGATTTTACGCAGCGTTTCCTTGGTAATGTTCCACAGCTTATCGTGCTCCGCACCCAAGAGGACAACAACGCGAGCGCTTTGGGAGTTGAATGCCGATGGGGTGTACTTTACTGCTTCCTGCACGATCTCTTTAATACGTTCATCAGATACAACGTTTTCCTTGCTGATTCCATAGTACGTTCTTCTATCTTTTACGGCTGCAATAAAATCCTTACCCACTTTGCATTCCTCCTGCAACTTGTTTTTACACTAACATGATGCATTGAAAGGGAGAAGCTTATTCAATGCTTTGTTTCTTACATTTCGTAATTAAATATAAAATTGCGCGCAACTGTTGTCAACATTTGGGTTTGCTGATAGCGATAAGTAAACTTTTTTTCGGTTAAAATGGGATGATAAATGCTCGAATTAGTTAAGGAGGATATTATGATTACAAAAATGGCAACGGTAGCTGTTTACGTAGAAGATCAGCAACGTGCAAAAGTGTTCTGGACAGAGAAGGTTGGATTTGAGGTCAAGCAAGAGCACCCGATGGGACCAAACAGCAGTTGGCTGGAGGTAGGACCAGCAGGTGCCCAGACTGCTTTGGTGCTCTATCCGAAAAGTATGATGAGCAACTGGCAGGAACAAAAGGCCTCGATCGTTTTTGAATGTACAGAAGTTGAAAAGACGTACGAAACGATGCGGGCGAACGGCGTTGTTTTTCAAGGAGAACTGAACAAGATGCAATGGGGGACCTATGCGACTTTTCAGGATGAAGACGGCAACAGCTTTTTGCTAAAAGGATAAGAGTAGTGACGACCTCTGGCCAAATACGGCTGGAGGTTTTTAATAAGACGAATCAAACAATCGCGCGAACAAGGTAATACATATGCGTAGTGGGCAGACCGTTAGAAGTCGCATAATGGTCAAAAATCGGCAGAACACTGTCCATGTGTTGTTCGATGGCGGACGTGAGAATAGTGGGACTTTGCCCGAAGCAACGCATACGAATGACATCAAGTGGGGTCTGAAAATACTCGGTGGCAATCACCGTCTGAATATCCACTCGCTGGAAAGTAGCTTGTCTGAGTCTCTCCTGTAGATTTTTCAGGATCGGAGTGTCTGCTGGACGTGAACCAAATAAATGAGGAAACCATTCGAATAATTCGGCGGACAACTGATCGCCCGGATGTAATCCGATGAACGAGCCTCCTCTTTTGACGACACGTGCTATATCTGGATAGGCGGAGGTAGGTCCCTTGCGATTGTAGGCGCAATCGAACGTATCGTCATGGAAGGGGAGGGTATATTTCGTATTGGTAACAACGAAGGAGACGTTTTCGGGTGTTTGCATACGGGCCTTTTGCACAAAGTCTTCTGTCACATCCAAGCCGACGATTTCTTTGGCAGAACGGCTCCAGTGCAGTGTGAATGCACCGTGCCCGCAGCCGATGTCGAGAACGGATTGATTCGGAACCAGACGACTAATTTCTTCCATAAAAAGCGACTCGCCATTCGGTTCCGTAATGGTAGAGCGCCATGGGTATACGTATTCACCAGTCATTTTGCTCAACTGCGTGTACCAGGCCAAAGAGTGGGGGGAGAGCCAGTCAGGATGGGTGTTCGGATTCGGTGGATGAAGCATGATCGGTCACCTCTCATCTAGTGAAAATGCACAACAGGATTCATTGTAAGTATTTTCCTGTCTTTTGACAAACTCTTTAAACGGCTTTACACGAACGAAAAGTAGCGATAACGTGGAAGGTGGAAAGCGGTTGAAAGGAGACAGGGCAAATGATTTTGTCACAACAATATAGAAGCATTCTGGTCGTGACCTCCGTTGACGCAGAACGGGATGCAGTGATGCGCGGCATTCAAGGAGATGAGCGATTCACTGTCATCGCTGGGGGAGTAGGGCCCGCAGCAGCCGCAGCGAGTACAGCTAGAGAGCTTGCTTGCGCGGATTACGATCTGGTCATTTGTGCAGGAATATGCGGTGGATTCGTAGGGCAAGCAGAGATTGGGTCACTGGTTGTCGCGACAGAGATTATTTGTGCAGATTTGGGGGCAGAAACCCCTGAGGGCTTTTGCAGTGTGGACGAGCTCGGATTTGGATCAGCGAAAGTAAGTGTTGACCAGGAGTTGGTGGAACAGCTGACCAATTCGATGAAAGCGGCAGGCTTGGTTGCCAAAAAAGGCATTGTCCTTACACTATCCACCGTGACGGGAACAGCGGAAACAGCGGCGGCTTTGGCGCAGCGGATGCCAGACGCGCTAGCTGAAGCGATGGAGGGGTATGGCGTTGCAACTGCTGCCCAGGCTACCAGACGACCTGTTCTGGAAATTCGCACGGTATCGAATGCAATTGGACCGCGGGATAAATCTGCTTGGCGGATAAAAGATGCGTTGGAATCTCTGGAAAAGGGAAGCTCTGTACTACGGGAGGTACTATCATGAAAATTGCATTTTCACCATGTCCGAATGACACTTTTGTTTTTCATGCCTGGGCACATGATTTGATTCCGGGAGCGCCAAAGCTCGATATTATGTACGCAGATATCGATATTACGAATACACTTGCTGCACAGGGAGAAGGCCCTGAAGTAATGAAAATCTCCTATGCGGCATTGCCATGGGTGATGGACAATTACTCGTTGCTCCCTTGCGGCGGTGCACTGGGCAGAGGATGCGGGCCACTCGTTTTGACCCAAGGAAATTCTGGCGAGAGTGCGAACGATCCAGCACGCCTGTCCAACAAACGTGTAGCGGTTCCAAGTGAGCGCTCCACAGCATATTTACTGTTCCGGCTCTGGGCTGCACAAAATGTCCATGGTGGTGTAGGGGAAATCGTCGTCATGCCGTTTCATGAGATTATGCCTTCTGTACGTGACGGCAAGATCGATGCAGGACTCGTGATCCACGAGGCGCGTTTTACGTATCAAAACTACGGGCTGTCGCTTATGACTGACTTGGGCAACTGGTGGGAATCTGATACCAGTTTGCCAATTCCGCTAGGTGCCATCATCGCGAAAAAATCAATGGATATCGAGGCTCTGACGAATTGGACGCGCTCCTCTGTGGAATATGCATGGGCGAATCCGACCGCATCACAAGAATATGTTATGTCCCATGCCCAAGAGCTATCGCTGGAGGTAGCGCAAGCGCATATTAACTTGTACGTGAATGAGTTTACGAGAAATTTGGGAAATGATGGTTATGCAGCTGTAGAGGCGTTGCTCGGTCGTGCAGCCGAGGAAGGGCTTGTCCCAGCATTTGATTTGTCGACATTACGGCGCTAGCTAATTCAATAATGCGAGGGGGCAGCTTTCAGGGTTGCCCCCTTTTCCTGTTCGAGTGAAGCTTATCCAGCGTAGATCAATCCACATGCCAGGCGTTTTCCGCTATTTCCTGCCGGCTGTGAATGGAAATCATCTGGACTTTGATGGATGATCACGCTTCTGCCGACCACATCGGCTGCACTGATTTTGTTTGTGAAAAAAGTCATTCGTGCATAGCCGTCATTGGAAAACAGCACGGGGAAGTCGCCGACGTGGTTGCCATGTGGTTGTTGTGTAGGGTTCCAATGACTGCCTGCTGCCGTAAAGGGATCATTCGGATTTCCTACCGTGCAGACGCCATGCTCATGCAAATGAAAACCAAATGGCCCGATTTGCGGCTGATTGCCAGTGGCCGGCTGGAAAGCGGGGAGGCCACTGACTTCCACGAACACGTCGGTGCCGTAGGGGACATCGGTAAACACAATGTAGCCGTGCAGATCCGGTGCCAGCGGACCACCCTGAATTTCAGCAAAAGATTGTCCTGTTCTCCGTCCATGTTGTGAGGACACGGCTTGCAAGTCATATTCATATGGGTATTCATAAGGCTGATATCCGTGCATGTTATACACCACCTTACTTCATGAACCAGTTTGACATATCTTATGTAAGTGGTGGGCGTATGGTTACTGGGCTGGGTAGGAAAACCAAGCGATTTCATAACGATGCGAGAGATGCAGTCCAGCCTTTTCAGCCGTTTTTTGCGAGGCAATATTTGAATCCATACAGTCCCACCACACAGTGGCTGCTTCCTGATGAAGCCGATTTTTCAATTGATAAGCCAGTGTACTAGACAAGCCTTTTTGACGATAAGGCTCTAGTGTTTCTACGCCGATGGCATGAGTCGACTGATAGACCGCTGTGGACATACAAATGCTCGCCACTTCGTGATCAGTCGTAAGGGCAGCATATCCGTAGCCCTTTTCCAAAAATTCATCGATGGAGTACCAATACTCATGGAGGTAGTCGGTCACAAAATCGAGGTTGCGAGGAATTACGGTATCGCGCCCGCGTAAAAGGCTTTCCCCCAGTTCAATAGAATAGTAGGGGGCAGGAATAACAAGAGAAGGTTCTTCTCCCTGATCACGAGAAGACAGATAGACGAATTGGGTACTCGTCTCCCAGCTGCTACTGTCCATAATAGGCGTGAGAAGTGAGTCCCACTCTTTTGATTCCCGTGAGAATTCAAAATAGCTAAGGTCCTTTTGCAATAAAATAGGGCCAATTTGTGTTTGAAAAAAAGTAGTGAAAGCAGCGGGGTGAATGCTTTTGCTCGGTACTCCGAGGAAAGCGAAGCCACTTAGACCGGTTGACCATACGAGTGCACAGGTAGGCTTGTCGGGATGATCTACCCAAAGCAACCCGGGATGATTGCCTGCGACCACACCTGCAAACATCACATCGCTTTTATCATGGAGAAGCTGCCCTGCCAACTGTTGGTTTCCTTTTACGAGGTACAAGTGAATCCACTTCCTTTTAAAAAGTTCTATATGATCATAAGTAAGTATTTACCAAGCGAAGAGGAAGTTCCTTTTCCTGCGTGAACATTGACGCTGATAATTATTTTCATCTACAATCAGGTGGAATTCCCCAGCATGGGAAAAAGGGTGGGCAAAACGTGAAAAGAGTGCTGCTGATAGAAGATGAGATCAATATGGCCCGATTTATTGAACTGGAGCTTAGCTACGAATCGTTTGCGATTACAGTCGCGCATGATGGACATAAAGGACTCAAGCTCGCTTTACAGGAAGAATGGGATGTCATATTATTGGACGTCATGCTTCCGGGGCTTGATGGTATTGCGGTTTGTCAAAAAATACGCAGCGTGAAAAAAACGCCGATTATTATGCTGACAGCCAGAGACAGTATTACGGACCGCGTCTTTGGCTTGGACAGTGGGGCCGATGATTATATTCCGAAGCCCTTCGCGATCGAGGAGCTATTGGCACGCATTCGCGTTGTGTTTCGCCGTCAGGAAGAACAGGAGAATGTCCCCCGAACCATGCTCGCGCACAGAGGGCTGGTGGTCCAAATAGAGGGACGTATCGTAACCAAAAATAATCAACCTGTTGAGTTGACCAAAAGAGAGTATGATTTGCTCGTGACGTTCATGAAAAACATCAATCGAGTCCTGCCTCGTGACGTGCTGCTCGATACCGTGTGGGGATTCGAGGCGGCTGTCGAGACCAATGTTGTCGATGTGTACGTTCGATATTTGCGCAATAAAATCGATTCCCCCAATGAGGACAGCTATATCTCGACTGTACGCGGGATTGGCTATGTGATGCGAAAATGAGAGGACCATCGAGATTTTTACAGCTCCCGATCAAATGGAAGCTGACACTCTGGTCGTCGCTTCTGCTTTTTGTTGTATTCATTGGCTATAATAGCTTTCAATATTTTTTTGTAGAGAAGTGGATGTTTAATCAGGAACAGCAGGTTGTGCAACAGACAATGAGAGAATTCCTCAACTACGCGCTGGAAAAAGAGCAATCTTTTGAGGGCGAGGACCTCACAGAGCTGCGCAGCTTCTTGGAGAAAATTAATCAACGAAACCAGATGATTCGCATTTTGGACGAAGAGGGTAAACCGATTGTTGTCGTATCGGAAAATTTTCAAGATATCACACTGCCATCGCTTCCACCTGTTCAGTCGATTCGGACCCAGACCCAAGAAGTGCGTGGTGACCTGTTGATCATGAGCAGTCCGCTTACGATCTTTCAATTTAACGGGATAGTGATGATTCTAAAGAATATGAAAGAGTTTGAGCAGCTGAGTGGTGCGCTCTTTCAGGTCATGGCAATCGGGTGTTTGACCGCTGTTATCATAAGCGGTCTGGGTGGAAGATTGCTCGCGAGGCAGTTACTTAGGCCCCTGCAATCGATGAATGAAACGATGAGCAACGTCCGGCAAAAAGGATTCCATGAACGTGTGCAGTTTCACGATAATCAGGATGAGATTGCGACCCTGATGAAAATGTTCAATAAAATGATGGATCAGGTGGAGCGTTCCTTTTTGCAGCAGAGACAATTCGTCGAAGATGCCTCACATGAGCTGCGGACGCCGATCGCGATTATCGAAGGGCATCTGGGAATGCTCCGGCGCTGGGGCAAAAATGATCCGGCTGTTTTGGAGGAATCCTTGCAGACATCGATTCAAGAGCTCGCCAGACTAAAAGGACTGGTGCAGGAGCTGCTCGCTTTGACGAGAGCGGAGCATGTGGAGGTAGAAGAGGATGTTGCGCTAAATGATCCGGATCGAGCCGTCTGTCACATGGTCAAGAAATTTGCTATGATTCAGCCGACATTTACAATTGAGCAAGAGCTTGGTCCTTTGGGCGGAGAAACCTTAGCCATATCGGAAGAACACCTGGAGCAAGTGCTACTGATCCTATTGGATAATGCGGTTAAGTATTCCGGGGAGAGCAGGAGAATCTGCGTGAGGGCCAAGGTGCAAGAAAAGGTTGCCTGTATGGAAATCATTGATGAAGGAATCGGCATACCCGAGCGGGACTTGCCGTATGTCTTGGACCGATTGTATCGGGTAGACAAAGCAAGAAATAGCGGGGAGAGCGGGTATGGACTCGGGCTTGCCATCGCCAAACGATTGCTGGCACGTTACAACGGAAGTATAACGATTCAGAGTGTGGAGCAGAAAGGCACGACTGTGACTGTTTTTGTGCCGCTTCGTCAGTGAATTTGAACCGATCCACATCTCGCTAAAAATAATTGGGGATGTTTTTTTATTTTCACAGCATTTTCTCATTTTTGTTCGTTACAATAAGCCTTGTCAATTGGCAATGATATTCATTATCAATAATCAGTGCGATAGAGAGGGAGAATCAAAATGAGAAAAAAATCGATGCTGGCGGTCATGCTGAGTACGATGCTGACGCTGCCAATACTTGCTGCATGCGGAAACGGTGCGAGTACTGCCCAGCCGCAAACAGAAGCGCCAAAGGCACAAGAACCGGCTGCTACAGAGCAAGTCGTCAACGTATTTACTGCTCGCCATTACGATATTGATAGCAAACTGTTCGCAGAATTCACGAAGCAAACAGGCATCAAGGTAAACGAAGTGAAGGGTACAGCAGAAGAGCTGGTTGAGCGTTTGAAGCGTGAAGGAGAGAGCTCCGAAGCGGATTTGTTCATCACGGTTGACGGTGGAGTTCTGAACTACGCGAAGCAAAATGGCGTTCTGCAGCCGATTCAATCTGCTGAAGTAGAGAAAAACGTACCGAAAGAGCTGCGCGATCCTGACAATCAATGGATCGGTATGGCTACCCGTGCGCGTGTAATCGTCTATGCAAAGGATCGCGTGAAGCCAGAGCAGCTGTCTACGTATGAAGATTTGGCTACAGATAAATGGAAAGGCAAAGTATTGGTGCGCTCTTCTTCCAATCTGTACAACCAGTCACTCGTTGCTTCTTTTATAGAGCTGAATGGCGAGCAGGCTGCTTTGGATTGGGCAAAGGGTCTGGTAAACAACTTCGCGCGCAAGCCTGAAGGTGGAGACCGTGATCAGGCAAAAGATGTCGTTGCCAAAGTCGGTGACGTTGCGATCATGAACACCTATTATGTTGGACAAATGCTGAATTCTAAAGATACAGAGGAAGTAAAAGTCGCGCAAAACATCGGCGTTTTCTTCCCGAACCAAGAAACGACAGGCACACACTTGAACATCAGTGGTATTGGTTTGACCAAGCACGCGAAAAACAAGGACAATGCCGTGAAATTGATTGAGTTTGTCACAGGGAAAGAGGCTCAAACGATGCTGACAAACGGAAGCTACGAGTTCCCTGTCAATGCAGAGGCTGACAAGCCTGCTCTTTTGAAAGAGTGGGGAGAATTCAAAACGCAAAAGCTCGACTTTGCTAAGCTCGGCGAGTATAACAAAAAAGCGGTAGAACTGCTAAATCAAGCAGGTTGGAAATAAGCATGACGGGAGCACTTTTGCGTAGAAGCCTGAGACGAAAACTGAACGGGTGGGTAACGCTGAGCGTGATAGGGGCCTTTTTGGCCCTTCTCCCGTCTCTTTATATTTTTTTCGGACTCTTTCAAAAACAGAATGAAAACTGGCAGCATATTCAAGAGTACATGCTGCTGGATTACGCGCTGCAATCGTTATGGCTCGTGCTTGGTACCGGAGCCTGTACGATCATCGTAGGTGTGACGCTGGCCTGGCTGGTCGCTGCTTACGATTTTCCATTGCGTCGCTTTTTTTCATTTGCTTTTGTACTACCGCTGGCGATTCCTCCGTATATCGCAGCATACACGTACGGCTCCATGCTCAGCTACACGGGGAGCATTCAGACGACTTTGCGTGAAACATTCGGGTTGACGCTCGATCAACGCTACTTTGACATCATGTCGATGAAGGGCGCTATTTTTATATTTACGCTGTTTTTGTTCCCATACGTCTATTTGATTACGAAAACCTTTCTTGAAAAACAGAGTGCGGTGTTCATTGAAAATGCCAGATTGCTCGGAAAAAACCAAGCGCATATCTTTTTTCGCATCGTCCTGCCTATGTCACAGGCAGCTATTGTGGGTGGCGCGAGTCTGGTGGCATTTGAAGTGCTCAATGATTTTGGAGTGACGAAGCATTTTGGGATTCAGTCTTTTACAGCGGCGATTTTCAAGACGTGGTTTGGCATGTATGACGTAGAATCGGCCATCCGTTTGTCCGCTTGGCTTATGACCTTGATTATTGGGATCTTTATCGTCGAACGACTCGTGCGTAAGCGGAAAAAATACAGCTCGCCTACGAACAGGAGCACGCCGCTCACACGCAGAAAATTGCGCGGAATCTCGATGTTCGCTGCCGTCATCTTCGGATTGGTTATTGTTACATTTTCATTTGTGATCCCTGTTGGGCAGTTGATTGTCTGGGCAACGTGGACGTATGGGGAAGTGTTGAATGAGACCTTTTGGAAGCTCTTGAGCAATACACTGTTCATCTCCTGTATCTCAATCACCATCTTGATGCTGCTCGCCGTAACTGTAGCGAATGTCATCCGATTCTCCCGAGGCTCGATATTCGCTGTGGCACTGACGCGCTTGATTTCCATGGGCTATTCCATTCCGGGCGCAGTCTTGTCCATCGGGGTGATGGCGGTGGTGATGTCCGTAGATAAAGAACTGGGTTCCTTCTATAGCTGGCTGGGCTTAGGCGCCAACAAGCTGGTACTCAGCATGTCCTTGTTCATGCTGACGTTTGCCTACATCATCCGCTTCCTTGCTGTCGGATTTAATGCAGTCGAAGCGGGGTTTGAGAAGACGGGAAACCGTTATTCAGAAGCGGCACGTATGCTCGGGATGAGCATGACACGAACCTTTTTCAAGGTGGATTTGCCATTAATCAAAGGGGCTGTGTTCACTGGTTTTATCTTGGTGTTCATGGAAATCGTGAAGGAATTGCCGCTTACCTTGCTCCTTCGTCCCTATAACTTCGAGACGCTGGCGACCAAAGCTTATCAATATGCGAGCGATGAACAAATTCATCAGGCCGCGATTCCTTCGCTCTGTATCATTGCAGTGGGGATCGTCTCCGTTATTTTCTATCACTGGTTAGGAGAGAGACAGGCAAAATGACTTTTTTTGAAGTGAAAAACCTGACGTTTGGCTATGCAAGCGGGAACGGAAGCGTTATCCGGGATTTTTCCTTGCAGATGGAGCAGGGGGAAGTAGTCGGGCTGCTCGGGAATAGTGGTTGCGGAAAAAGTACATTGCTTCGCTTAATAGCCGGACTGGAGTCCCCGAAGAGCGGACGCATCCAGATCGATGGAAAGGTGTTGGTCGATCAGGGGCAGTTTGTGGAGCCAGAGCAACGCGGGATCGGCATGATTTTTCAGGATTATGCACTGTTTCCGCATTTGACTGTTGAGCAAAACATCTTGTTCGGTCTGCATCGATTGTCCAAAGCAGAGCGTATAGTTCGATTGAAAGAGATGCTGGTACTCGTGCAGCTCGAAGGCTATGGCAAGCGATATCCACATGAGCTGAGCGGGGGACAGCAGCAGCGTGTCGCGTTTGCGCGTGCACTGGCACCTAGACCGGCTATCTTGTTGATGGATGAGCCGTTCAGTAATCTGGATGCCGAGCTGAAAACGAAAATACGCGATGACTTGAAGCAAATGCTGCGAGCTGCCAAGATGACTTCGATCCTTGTCACGCATGACAAAGCAGATGCGGAAACGATTTGTGATCGCATCATTCGCATGACTCGCTAAGGGAAATGTGCAGTTTTCAACCTCCAAAGTGCATAGTCGTACCGAACGTTGTTGTATAATGTTCATACGACGAATTTTGCAGTGTGCGGTCTGCTGTCTTTTGGTCAGCACCGTTCATATAGAGGAGGATGGAACATGAAAATTGAAATTTGGTCTGATTTTGCCTGCCCGTTTTGCTATATCGGAAAGCGCCGTCTGGAAGGAGCGCTGTCTCAATTTCCGCATAAGGATCAAGTAGAGGTCGTATATCGCAGCTTCCAGCTCGACCCGCAGATGGAACGCGATACCGATATGGACATGCATGAAGTACTGGCAGCCAAGTATAGCATTCCGCTCGAACAGGCGAAGGGGATGAATGACCAAGTTACCCAAATGGCAAAAGGCGTCGGTCTCGACTATCATTTTGACACGATGATTCCGACCAATACATTCGATGCACATCGCTTGACGCACTTTGCCCATGCACAAGGAAAAATGAAGGAAATGAAGGAGCGACTGCTGAAGGCGTACTTTAACGAGTCGCTCCATCTCGGAGACCACGAGGTGCTGGCACAGCTTGCTTCTGAGGTAGGCTTGGACAAGGAAGCGACGCTCGCCATGCTGGCAGGAGACGAATACAGAGAGCAAGTACAGGAGGACAAACAAAGAGGAAACGACTTGGGTGTCACGGGTGTACCGTTCTTTGTCATTAATAACAAATATGCAGTCTCTGGCGCGCAGCCAGGTGAAGTCTTTTTGGGCGCATTGAACCAGGTGTGGGAAGAAGAAAGCGCAACTCCTGCTCTGAAATTCGTACAGAACGACGAGAAAAAAGACGAGCAATCCGGCGACAATTGCGCAGATGGCTCCTGCAAAATATAAGCAACACGAAAACCTAAGAGAAAAGCCGATCCTCCTGAAATGAAGGGGAATCGGCTTTTCTCATGAAAAGTTGCTTTGAGAAGTAATAGAAGTTATTGAGTTTCGATCGCTTGAAATCACTGAATAACGAGATTATTTCCTAATACTGTGAACTGTTTACCAATAGAAGAAGCATATTGGGATGAAGCAGCGCTAACGCTTCCAATTTGCTTGCCAGAGCTGTAATCATGACTTCCTTGGAGAGTAATATTCTCGAGACCATAAAAGAAAAGTGTCAATGTGAGCATTGCCGTATTCTGCGCTTCAGTTCCCTGATGCACGGTGCGCTTCGTACTCGCGTAATTGGCTACATGGTTATTTCCATCAAACACTTTACCACCTTCATATTGCCACACACCAGCAGAGTCATCCACATTCGTCAGACTGAGTCGATTTAATGTCAGGTTCATGGTAGTTACCTCCCGTAGTCGCCTTGTGCCTTGCTTCTACTGGTCATCATATGCCCTGGGTGCCCAAAGTTGTCGGTATAACATGCCTATTTCCATATGAATCATGATTTGTTATTAAATGGATAATTATAATCCCCTTTCAGGTCTCACTATCTGCTCCGTTTCTTTGGTGGGTCCTAACAACTCGTTACAGTCTAATTTCGTTGGGAAAATTTTCTTTCCCCCTGAAACAAAAAGGGAACTCATTCGAATAATGGACAGAGCGAAAAATAGCTGGGGCCCTAGCATCACTATCCAAAAAGAGTGAGGAATGAACGAACCGTGAATAAATGGACGAAAACCGTATTGGCAATCATGACAGCGAGTCTGGCTGTTACCGCACCGATCAGTTCTATGGCGGCAAAAGAATCGAACGTAACGGTTCTGGGGGAGAGCAAAGGTGATGGCGCAATCGATGAGAAGCTGATTAAGAAAATCAAAAAGTCTGTTGAGAGACTCGTTCAAATTGTGCCTTATCTAAAGAACTATCCAATCACCGAATTGGAGATGAACGCAGAGACATCCCGGATTGAAGTGAAAAAGTATCAAACGAAGGAAAAGAAAGCTCCCTTTGTGAGCTTGCATGTCGATCAAAACACAGGTGAAGTCAAATTTTTCAGCCACATCACGGGCAAAGGAGGTTTCGCTTCCACCTACCCTCTGGAAGATGCGAAGAAAAAGGCAACGGAGTTCATGAAGCAATGGTATGGCGAGGGAATGGCGGACTATCAGCTGGACGAGGAAGCCTCCAATCGGAATTCTTCCATTTTGTTTCGCAAAACGGTAAATGGAATTCCGTTCCGCAATGACACACTGAATTTCGCCATCAATAGCGAAGGGCAAATTCAGCATCTGGCAAGAGGCGACGGGTATGCAGAGCCGGTGGAAATAGAACAGGACATCAGCAAAATTCAATTCGCTGCTCCCAATAAGGTTCATCCAAAAGAAAAGGTTGAAGCGATGTTTGCATCTGCTATGAAGCCTTACTACGGACAAAGTGCAGATGGGCAAAGCTACAGGTTCTTGTACACTCCTTCTCACGAGGGAATCAATGCGAGCCGCGGAGCTGAGCTGTCCGCCAAACAAAACGACAAAATCATCCAGTTCCAACCAAAAGCAAAGCAGACGATCATCAAGTCAAAAGAGGAGGCAGCAGCTTTCTTGGCAGCTCAGACAGGATACACTCCCACAAAAGGGCGTGGAACTTTTCAGGAAGAAAGCAATCCGAAAACCGGAATCACCAACTATTTGTGGATGACGGAGGATGAGGTCATCGCCAATATCTTCTTCGAAACCAAGACAGGAAAGGTAACGAATTATCAAGTATTGGATACAAAGCGGAAAAGTGAGGCAGACAAAAAGCTGAGCGAAGAGCAGGCGATAAAAGCAGCCGTGGAAGCCATGTCCGAGTTCCTTCCTCTCACCGATAAAGAAATGGTCGTCACTGCTAATCGATATGAGCCCGATCAAAATTTGTTCAAATTTGATTTCACCATGCTTCATCAGGGGTATCCGGTAGATGGTATGCTTCGACAGGCGCACGTAGATGCAGCCACCGGAAAAGCGACTTTACTAGATTGGAGAGTCTCTCAAACGATCAAGCTACCGGATATCAAGAACGCCATGACACAAGAAGAAGCAGCTAAGAAGTTTCTTAAGAAATATCCAATAAAGCTGTATTACTCCTTGGATGAGGAAAATAAAAACATCGCCGAGCTCGTTTATATTTCTCCACTCGTTTCTAACGAAGAAATCGATGCGCTAACCGGGGAGTTCTATACCTATGGAGAAGAGGAAGAATCCGAGTAAGAAAGGGGGAAGCCAGTTGTCTGGGGAGTTAACGGAACGAATCGGGGTTATTTACGAGGCTCACTATGATGACATCTACTACTTCTTGCTCTACTTTACTGGCAGACAAGAAGATGCAGAAGACATGGTGCAGGAAGTATTTTCACGACTATTAAAAATACTGCCGAAGTATGATGGTCGAGTCGCAATGAAGACATGGCTTTTTTCAATCGCCAAGCATGTCGCGATTGATCATTACCGAAAGCAAAAGTGGCAGCGTTTGTTCTCAGACAACTGGTTGGCCCTCATGAAGTCTACGGAGGGTCTTCCAGAAGAGGAGTTTGCCACAAAAGAAGAGATGCATAGTATTCAACGGGCTTTGCAAAAGCTAAAGCCCGATCAGCGTATTATTGTGATTTTACGATACATAAAGGAGTACAGCGTCAAGGAAACAGCCGAGATTTTGGGGATTCCGGAGACAAAAGTGAGAGTGGACTGTCACAGGGGACTAAAGGCGTTGCAGAAAATACTCGGCAACGCTTGCGAGGAGAGGATTGCCAATGAGTTTGCCAGATGAAAACCACGTGATCGAATTACTGAAGCAAGTCAGGCAGGAGAGCATCCCACCTCGTCAAGTGTGGAAGCAGATGGGCAAGGAAAGGCTCATTCGTGAGGCATATCGTAAGCAGCAGTCAGCGAGGATCAAGCGTGTTGTCGCCGGAGCAGGTTCCTTTGTAGCAGCCGTATTCATGAGTGTTTGGCTGAGCTATGATTCACCGCTGAAGCCATCTGTTGATAGGCAAACAACGATCTCACCTCCAACTGCCATATCAGCTACGCCGCCGCTTGCTACGCCTTCTCTGCCAGTTGAAAGCATGGCCAAGCCACAGCAGGAGCAGGAAGCTACTCAAAAAGTAGACAACAAAATCGTTCAGAACCAAACGGTTACACGTGATGCTCCACAGTCGCAATCCGTAGCCAAGGAGTCTGCAACGAATTCAACAGATAGGAGCCAACCCACACCAACACGTGAGAAATCACCATTGGAACATCAGGCAGAGGCTTATTTGCAAAAGAAGCTGGGAGCACAGAGCAAACAGTTTGAAGTAGATTATATTCACTCGAATTTGGCAACAGGAGAAGTAGCTTTTCGCAAAATCATCAATGGCATTCCTCTTCAGGAGAATAGCGCGACGGTCCGTATCTCCCCAAAAACAGGGGAAATGACCTTGCTTCTATACCCTGATTTCGAAGATAGTGGGGGAGCATCCCAACCTGCCAAGCGGGACGGGACCATCGACAAGAAGAAGGCCGCCCAACAGCTGGGGAGTACGCTTCGCCTCGTTTATGCAGGAAAGAAACAACCAGGGCTTCAATATGTAGTAGCATCAGATGTTTATGTGAACGCGAAAACAGGCACGCTGATCAGCCAAGCGAGAGCAGAGAAAAAGTCCGTTGCTGTTTCGGGACAAGGAAAACCACTCATGCTGAAAACTTCTAATGAGGTGGCAGAGCTGCTTGAGCGCAAGTTGGGCATAAAGGTGGAACAAAAAGCATTCATCGGTGTAAATCCGCGTGGTATTTCATACTCTTGGAACGATGGGCAGGGCAACGGCGTTTCCGTTGAGACGACAGATGACGGTGCATTCCTCGGGTTTTCACGGATGGCTGCAAATGAACGTAAGAACCAACGTGAAATGACCTACGAACAGGCACAAACACTGGCGATAGCCCACCTGGAGAAGTTCCTCCCCACCGATGTTCGTGAGCTGTCATTGGAAGCGTCGCAAGAGTCACCTAGCACCATTCAATTTACCTTTGCACCGAAGGTCAACGGGATTCCCGTCATGGAGCATCCTTATAAAGTGTCGGTCGAGCTGGATAGCGGGCTTGTTACCGAGCTTACGGGCAACTTTTCGGATTTATCATGGATACAGATTGATCAGACAGTAAAAACGCTCTCCAAGGAAGAGGCACTTGATCAATTTGTGCAACATGCTCCACTGGAACTCGTGTACTTGCCAGCAGAAAAAGGGGCGGAGCCAGTGCTTGCTTACCAAATTCGCTGGGATTCAGAACAGCCATGGGCAATAGAAGCCACGACAGGTAAGGTTATCAAATAAAGAGCAAGCAACGAACCTCCATGAAAAGACGCTTCATGGAGGTTTGTTCTTTACTGATGTACAAGCTGTTTCTGTAGTGCAAGCGCGAGCTCCAAAGACTCGACAGCATGATCAACATTGATGATCGATTGTGTATGGTCCGTAAAGCATTGAATGGCATGCCGCAAGCTCTCTTCATACGGATTGACGGGTTGGAGAACGAGCTCATTCTTGCCTGAGGATGTGTATTCCCATAAGAAAGATTCCGTTTGACCATGGCTGTCGGCTTCCTGAAAGACGAGCTTTGCCTTCTCGAAGTACGCCTCGTAACCAACAGTGAATGGGTACGAGGTCGGCATCTGCGAGGAGGCGACTATTTCAGCATACGCATCAGGGTAACAAAAACACGAGCGGACGATGGACTGTTTTTTATCCAATGATTCTGCCCCCCATGCGCTCATACTGGCATTGCGACCGAACAGCCATGTTACGAAGTCCAGCTCGTGGATCATCAGATTGGTCGTAATGGAGGACAAGCCCAGATCCCCCCATAAGGGAGCTGTTTCTCTTTTGAGCGAGAGGGAGAGGAGCTGTCCGTACTTGTTTTCTGTCTGAGCACTGCGAAGGTAGGCGTACGCCGGGTCAAATTTGATAAACTGATTCACCAACAGCTTTTTCCCTGATCGGTCCCTTGCGTGTTTCATGGCTTGTGCATCGTCTAGCGTATAACAAACCGGTGTTTCGCAGAATACATGCTTTCCGTTTTCGAGTGCTTCTACTGCGAATTGCCGATGCAGCTGCGAAGGTAAGCAAATGTCCACGACATCGATAGTAGGATCGCGCATGATCTCGTCAATATGGTCTGTAATCTCCACATGTAGCTCTTCCTGTAGCTTTTGCAGCTTCGATTCATTTCGACCGAAAACTACCACTCTATCCACACCATCGATTTTTTTCAGCAGATGTGCATGGTACGCACCAAAGCCAGTTCCTAATACTGCAATATTCATCCTGCATCCCTCCCATCATGATAGCTCTATGATATCTTTGTATTGTTGACAGCATCGTGTCATCAATTTGGCCGCGTTGAAAAATAGAGTGGTCGTTTTGTCGTGGAGGCTGGAGATGAGACTGCATCGATTGATTGCGATTTTGCTGCTGATTGAATCAAGGGGAAAAATGAAAGCAAAAGAACTCGCTATAGCGCTGGAGACGTCTGTTCGCTCGATTTATCGGGATATTGACGCACTGTCCCAAGCAGGGATTCCGATCGCGGCAACCTCGGGGCCTGGCGGTGGAATTTATTTGATGGAAGGATATACGGTCAATCTGAAACAGCTGTACGTCGATGATGTCGTGCACTTGTATTTGACCGGGATGGGGATTCATGTAGGGCAGGATACCGAGACTGGACACAAATTAACGTCTGCTTTGCTCAAATTGGAAAAGACGTTGCCGCAGATTTATCGGCCGGATATAGAAAAAGCGAAGAAGCGTTTCTATTTCGATGAGACGCCATGGTGGGAAGAGAGAGTAGTCATACCGAATCTGGAGGTTTTGCGGGCAGCGGTTTGGCGATCAAGCAAAGTCGTCATTGCCTATCGCAAAATGGATGGGAGCAGCTCGTCACGCACGGTATGTCCCTACGGTCTCGTCGTGAAAAAAACGGAGTGGTATCTCGTTGCTTACTGTGAAAACGCGCAGGAGGTTCGAACATTTAAGTGCGAGCGGATTCCTTCTGTTCATGTACGGGAGGAGGCATTCGAGATTCCAGAGAGCTTTTCGTTGGCAGGTTATTGGACGAATCAGGAGGCGGCGTTCAAGCAGGCTTGTCGTGAAGTCGAATATTTTCCTGTCGTGATCAGGTTGCATGCTGAAAAGCCGGCTGTGCGAGAGAGGCTGGAGGTGATTTCCGCTGTGCAGCAGGGAGAGTATGAGCAATTGACGGTTAATTTGTACAGCTATGAAAGAGCATGTCGCGATATTTTGGATATGATCGGACATATGGAGGTTATGGAGCCAGCGGAATTAAGAGCTTTTGCAAAAGAGAGACTGCGAGAATGGATAGCACTGTATACGTAGCGTACGCCTAAAGGCTTCGCACCAAGTCGATGCGAAGCCTTTAGCGGGAAAGAATGGGATAACTCGCGAGCACATGCTGTTTGAAGCTCTCATAGTCTGAGGCATGTATTTGAGAGTCGTGGTCGCTTATGCACACATGCTTCATGCCAAGGCGCTGAGCGAACCGATTGCCTGCTTCTGTGATAGTATCCATGATGATCGATTGAATGCGGTAGCCACTCTGTTCGACATGAGCCAGTACATCGAGATAATGATGCAGCATCATGGGCAAGGCAGGGCTTTTCCGATAAGCTTGATCGACAACGACACAGGACAAAAAATAATAGACTTGCTCGGGAGAAGTAGTTAAATCTTCGATATCCGCGGTCGTCATCAGGCTGTCGTTAAACGTCCCTTGCGCAATTTGCAGGTAAATATGCGGCTTGACGGGAAGCAGGTTCATAAAAGCGATGATGCGACCATTCTCTTCGATCGCAACGACCGAATCGGGACGAAACAAATACCAATTGTAGCTCTCTTGGTACGGTGTAATAAATTCAGCATCATAGTATTGAAGCTCGAGTTGTTCCATTTGTCTAAAATGCTCAAGTTGCAAATGCTCCATGATCTTCATAAGCAAATCTCCTTCTTTACGCAAAGCGGCTTTGCGGTAGAGCTTCGGTTCGCAAATATAGCGAATAAATCTTTGGGTTTCCTTTGCCCGCTTAATTCTGTTCGAAAATAAAGATCGATCATTTGGTTGGTAGCGTATTCGCAAGGATTCTTGCAGTAAGAGATGCCATTCGCTGGGAAGCTCTTGCAGAGCGTGCTCTACGGCTTTTCTCTTCGGAATAATGTCTTCATGGTTGAGCGCGTAATCGATTCGGCATAAGGTGAAAACGGCGAATTCTACCCACTCATCGAGCATGAATTTCATCATGCTTTTTCCTTTCGGCGACCAATAATCATGTACGTTGTATTTCATCGTTTCCCCGACATCAAACCACTGGGTAGGGATGTGTAATGCTTCAACACTTTTCCCCATAACCGTAATGCCCCGTTGCTTGAGGATCCACCACGTCACATGATTGATATCATAGTGGCCGGATGATTGGAATGTCCCACTGTCAACATAAGGATAAGGCTCCAAGGATGGATTGGTTTTTCCGATGTCATCCAGCTGGATATACATGCCGTCCATTCTTTTAGCGAATGGGTTGGTGTTATGAAGAGCCTTATGAATATTCTTGAGCATTTCTATTTCTGCATTCGTTAACCTTCTATGCAAAAGTGTCACAAAATCAATATCACTGTTATCTTCCTCGAAGCCAGACAGAGCAATAGAACCATACAAATACACACCATAGATGACATTCGGCAGTTCTGTCATAAGCCGTTGCGTATAGTCGTGTAATAAAGGTCTAACGCTTTCCGGGATTCTCGAGTCCATAAGCAAGCTCCTTTTTGGTAATCAAGATTCGCGTGATGTTCATCCTGCAACCATCACGTTTGCATGGTCGATCATGGCTTGAACACGTTGGGGGCTTCCATAATTTTCATACCCCGAGTAAATGAGATAAAGTTTACTTGGTTTTTGATTTTCTCGCAAGATAAATCCTGTACTTGATGGGAAAATGGTTTGATAGCTGATAAGGGACACGGTATGATTATTCGGATGGCAACAACTGTTAAAGGAGGCGTTTATTGTGATTGAGCACATGCTGACAAAGGGCAAAATTTTGAGGGGGAACTCGCGTAAGTAGCCCGTAAACCCGTGATCTTCCCTGATTTTGAAAGGGGTATAATGGTGAGTCAATTATCAACGGATATCATTGTTCGGAATTTTCAAAAGGGAGACTTCCCGTTACTTGGCGAGCTATATCAAGCTGTTACTGCAAAAGAAAACGCGACGTTTTGGTGGGGCGGTGAAGAAGCAAATTGGTGTAATGTCTATAGTGCATTTGAAAATGGAAAAATGATTGCGAAGGGGCAAGTCAGTATCATAAATACGATCCCTCCAGGACGTTCAGAAGAAAACAAGCATTCGATCTACGTGAATCTAAAAACGCTCCCGGAGCGAGACAATGACGCCGATTTGCTAGAAAAAGTGTATCAGCATCTTCTTCAAAGAGCTCTGGAATTAAAAGAAACGTTGCCAGGTACGCACCAAACAATGCTATGCGTCGGCAACGATTCTTCCGAAACTGGGAACAACCAATTTTTCACTCAAATGGGATACAAGCATTTGAATTGCTTGTATCAGATGAAGCGAGATTTACTGGAGCCTATTCCCGTGTTAACGCTGGACGAAGACTTTGACTTTTCGTATTGGAAAATGGAGAGCCCAGAGGAAGAAAAAGATTACTTGAATGTGGAAGCCACGATTTGGCCGGATGCTCCATTAGGACTTGAACGATTGTCCGAATACAAGAGGAAAGCGCTCTGGACATCGATGGTGATTCGTCATAACGATACGATAGTTGCCGGCTCGATGGCATGGCGAGAAGAAGACGAAGGAGTAATCGAGGATGTTTTCGTACAAGAACCTTGGAGGAAGCGTGGGTTTGCGAAGTTTTTACTGGCAAAAGCATTGGAATATCTAAAATCGCATGAGCTGAAATCCGCGCATCTCATGGTTGAAACGACGAATCTATCAGCCTTGTCTTTATACAAATCGGTTGGATTCGAGGTAGAGAAAGAAGAGATCAGATATTATACAGAACTGAAATAAGGAAGATGAAAAGAGGGAGCGCTAGAGAGGCTTCCCTCTTTTTTATGCAATTTGATTCGGAATTCTCTTGCAAGAAATGAAAAGTTAAGGTAAAAGTTGGATGTATCTCATACCGATACAATAGAGAGGACCACGCACATGAAGGATAAGAAGGGAAGGAACAGCGATGAACTTTTTCAAAAAGCTATTCGGCGGTACGAACAACGGAGAAAAGTCAAAGGACGGCACTACCATTTACACATATGACCAGCAGGCAACGTATGAACCACCAGCTCCCATGGAATATGTAGAAGAAATCGGAAACCACTTTCAAACAGTATTTGCGGGAAGAGAAAGCAGTGTTTTTCACGAAATTATTTCCGATACGATCCATATTGATGTGAATGTGATGAGCCCTACAGAAGAAGAGCCATTTTGGGTTCTGTATACGAATGGGATGAGTGATTTACCGATGACGATCCCGGATGAAATACAGGAGCAGATGGAAGAGAATATCGAGCGAGCAGAACTGATGATATTCTTGCCAGCTTCCTGGGAGCTGACACAAGAGTCGCTACAGGATGAAAATAACTACTGGCCAATCAGACTGATGAAGATGCTGGCGCGGTTTCCCCATCACTACAATACATGGTTGGGATACGGGCATACGATACCGAATTATCAGGAATATGAACCATATGCGGATGGCACGGGTTTAAATGGAGTCGTTCTGTTTCAGCTATCAGAAGAAATCAGTGTCATTCCTACCAAGGACGGAAACAAGATTCATGCCTATTTCTTACTTCCTTTGTATAAAGAAGAGATGGAATATAAATTGGAGCATGGCATGGATGCGCTATTGGATAAATTGTTTGAGCTGGAAGATGATGCGCTGATTTTGAATCCGAATAGAAGAAATACCTGCAAGTAAGCATATATGCATTTCCCACCCCTTTTAGCTAAAGGGGTTTTCTTATTGGCAAGCGACGCATGAGGGGCTAAAAATGAAGCTGTCGATCGACTAACAAAAATAAGATGGGGAAGGAAAACGGGTTCCATATACGTAATATAGAACCCGTTGCTACTCGGCTATGACCGAGCCAAGACAATGACGTTGTCTTTGCCTATTCGATTTCCATTCGATTAATATCACCAACATCCAAATTTCCAAGCTGTATGGAGAAACTTGGTTTCCCCGGACTTCTCAAAATATAGCCGCCCCAGTCCCGGCCGCCGTAAGCCGTATACCCAGAGATATCTATGCCAAAAATGTCTTGAATAAGTGGCTTAGTTACGGGTATGACTTCATTTAGTGCTTTAATTTTATAGTTATCTGTTTCATAGCTCACTTTATACACTTGACCTGTATTTGCTCCGATCATTACATCGTATTTCTTTTGTTTATTAATGAGCAGCCATTTATCTTCCCTTTCGTCTGAACGTTTTTTGGCTTGGGTAAAGGAAAGATTTTTTTCATTGGATAAACGCATCAAGGCTGTTTGTGCGATGGAGATGATCTTTTGATCGACGTCTTCTAAGTTGTAATACAATGTGAACCCAGTCACTTTATTTGTTGGGAAATCGACTTTGACGTTCTGTTTGTCTTCTGTCCAAAAGGAAAAATATGCTTCCTTCCCACCTTTGAAAAAACTGGTTTTTTGGAAGGTAACCTGCTGTTTCGTATTCTTAAATGCTTCTTGTGCAGTCTCTACATAGGTATGATAGGACTTCGGTAATTCGTTGATCCCAAACCTCGCGAAAACGGTAAGAACCTCTGTGGTACCAGGCTTAAAAGTTACGAGAGCTTCTCTGGTTTCTTGATCCATTGCCTGTACACTATAGGAGTCTGTGTCTTTCTCAATCACTCCAAATGGGAAAGTTTTCTGAATGCCACTCGCATCTTGTATGGCTTTTTGAGCAGCAGCAAAATACGTTTGTTCTTCAGGAGTCAAGGCTGCTGCACTACTCGTCGATTCTGCTGGTGCAGAAAATGGTTTCATCCAGAAAAAACCGAGCAACAGGCCGCAGGTGATCAGCCCTTTTGCCATCCATCCATAGTACATTCTTCGTTTGTTCACTTTTTGAAGTCTACCTCCTTCTTCTCGAACACCTTCTAATATTGCTTGGCTTCGTTCTCGGGAAAGGGTTTGCTCAGGGAATTGATTCAATTCTTCCAGAATGATCTGCTCATCACATGATGGCATCGTTCATCACCTCCGCAATTGAAACATGCCTTTTGTTTTGAATCGCTTTTATTGCTCTATGCAAAGTAAGATTGACCTTGGCTTCTGTCCATCCCAAAACCTCCGCAGTCTCCTTGCTCGATAATCCCTTGATCCCTCTGAGTATCAACACGTCCCGATAAGAAGACTTTAACTGATTGATCATTTCATAGAGCAGACGCTTGTTTTCGCTTAACATCAGCGACTCTTCCGGTGTTTTGTCCTGCGACACGAGATGCTGTAAGAAGATATCCGGCAACCAGCTGATTAGCTTTGCCTTGCGTCTTTCATCAATGGCTACGTTACGTGCTATGGCAAACAGCCACGTTTTGGGATTCTCAACCTCTGTTCCCTGCATAGCTTTGAGGGCACGAATAAAGGTCTCTTGAACCAGATCGTCGATATCTGTTCGTCCCGTGTAATATACGAGAAACCGATATACATCCTGGCTGTATGTAAGAAACCATTGCTCAATTCGTGCACCAGAATGATCATCCACTGTGTTCCACCTCCTTGTCACTGTATAGACGGAGTAGCTGCTGACAATCTTTCACTTTCATGAAAAAAAACGAGACACCCGGGCAGATCAGTCAGGTGTCTTTGCTCTACCTCATATCCTTCAATTTCTATGTTCCACTGCTTGTAAATTTCTTTTATTAAGCTCATTGATTGGAATTTCATCTTCGATAATTAGGATGGTTGCCACTTGGATCACCTTTCGTAAAGCATAGCATGGGGATGTAATAGAGTTGTAAATAAAAAAGCGGAACGCAGATTAATCGCGTCCCACTCCAATAGCGGTTCTAGCCCATAAAAGTGATTTCAATTCGTGTTTTAAACCGATCGGTAACAACCCCATGCTGGAATCTGTTGATTATACCTGATCCACATTATAGGGAATGTTTTAGTTATACCTGTTCGGACGATTTCTTTTTGAAGAGAAAATGATCACTGTAATTAACTCAGATCTGCTTGTTTCATTTTTCTACAGAAGAAGTATTTATTTTGCTTCCGTGTCTATCCTTAGAACCAATAAGGTAAATTACTATTCCTAAACTTAAATAAACTAGTGAATCAGTTATAACTTTTAGAAAAGGAGTATTCCATTTAATAGGAAAAAATGGAACTACTATTATAGTCATTATTGATAAAAAAAGGGTTGCTACCCGTAAATATGATAATGTGTTTCTTAATGCTTTTTTATCTGACTTTTCAACAAAATGACTAATAAAGTCGAACAGTACAAAGAAAAAACCAGCTAGCGAAAGGCTGAAAATATTTTTGAACTCTATGGTTATTAACCCTACCATTTTTAAAGCTCCTAAAATGATAAAACCTATACCAAAGAATTTTATGATTAACGAAAAAATATTCATCATGATGCTCCTTCCTTCTTAAAATACTTGAGTTAAACAGGCATCTCACTCATTTTCTTACGATGATTAAAGAATTGTATGATCCCCCAAAATTTGTCTGTAGAACACCACCTTATTATTACTAGGCTCCTTTGTTATTTTACAAAAATACCAATAAATTACATATACATTCAAACCAAAAGAGGGCACTAGTCCCTCTTGCGAATAACTAATTATGATATGTCCTTCGTGATCAACATCCGGTACATTTTCCACATGTGCTGATTAATAAAGGAAGACCTATACGCTAAAAAATTCTTTCGCAGTCTTGGTAGTAGCGCTGGCTACTTCCTCAGAGCTCAATCCCATACACCCCGCGACCGCGTGCAAAATATGCCTCAAATACATGGGCTCATTCCGACCATCCACAGGCTTTTCTTTCAAATCACGAGGAGTTAAAAATGGCGCGTCCGTTTCAATCATCAAACGGTTCAAGGGAATCTTTTTGACAAGCTCCCGAAGATGCTTCCCACGTCTTTCATCACAAATCCATCCCGTAATCCCGATATGGAAGTCCATTTCTAAATAGGCTTCCAATTCCTTGGAGGTTCCCGTAAAACAGTGTACAACCGCTCGATTGATAGTTTGACGATGCTCTTTGAGAATCGAGACAAAATCAAGATGAGCATCGCGTTCATGCAAAAACAACGGCAGTTGAAGTTCTGTGGCCAGGGAGATTTGTTCGATGAACCACTTTCTTTGAATATCACGGGGGGAGAAGTCACGGTTATAATCCAGCCCGCACTCTCCAATCGCTACCACATGGGGAAGCGATGCGAGTTCTCTTAATTTCTTGATCGTCGATTCATCACAGCTTTTTGCATCGTGAGGATGAATACCTGCCGTAGTGTACAGTTTTCCTTTGGAGCGACTCGCATATCGGGAGGCATCCATACTGTTTCTCAAGCTTGTCCCTGTCAAAATTAATGGGGATATTCCTTGTTTCTCTGCTCTGGCAACGACTTCATCGCGGTCTTGTTGAAAGGAGCGGTGCATCAGGTTTACGCCTATATCGATGATCTGTGTATCCAAGAGAATCAATCCTTCCTAGTAACACGTATGAGTGTGTGCTGATTTTTGCTAAAGTTCCCATTTTTGGTTGTTTTTCATTATAGCTGATGGAGTTGTTAAGTTCTATAGACGAAAAATCCTCCCTGCTGTAACAGAGAGGACTCGTTGCTTTCTATTCTCATGAAGGAATGGCATCCAATGCTCTCCTTACTTTTCTTGCGAAAGCCAGAGGTCGTTCGACTGCTTCCATATTTACATAAATCAAGCGGGGACGATCGAATAACCATTCATTACGGATGGACGAGACTCTTATGCCTTGCTTCCGGATGGCTGTAATGAAAGGATTGACTTCTTTCTGCAAGAACGCGGCTCTCCCTAAACAGAGTGCTTTGCCCGTTTTTGGATTCAAGGATTCGAACGAAAAAGAAGACGTCACACGAAATCTTTTCCCCAAAATGGTCGCTTTTATTTGATTGCGATTGATGGTCGCGACGCATTTTCCGCCGGCAAAGCCGGATTGCCCCCTGATAATTCTGGAGAACTGCTCACAAAGCGAGGTTTTTTTGGGCATTCCTCGTTTCCTCCCTGTTTTTGTTTATCGTATGAAGACAGGTACAGGACGGAAACGGATGATGGCCTATTCTGCTGTGGATGAAACGAGTAAGGACAGAGCGTCAGAAGAGGTCAATAGCTTTAGTCAACTCCTTTTAATGATTCAATCATATTGATGTTGGTTACTTTTCTTTGAAGTAGCAAATTGGACAGAATCGTTAGCAAGTAGGCAAGAATAACAGAAACCAACAGGATAGGAATCGTTAATTGATCCGGGATTTGTTGGTGGGTACTAGACAGTGCTTTGACAATCACGGAATAAACGTAACTGCTTATCGGTAAAGCTACAAGGATCGCAAATGTAGTGAGTATCAGGTTTTCAAAAAAGATAAGTCGGTTTATTTTATGTTTTTGATAGCCTAATACCTTAAGGGTGGCAAGCTCGCGATTCCTTTCATAAATGTTGATGGAAGAGATCGAGTATATCGCGCCAAAATAAAGGATGACGGCGCAAACAATAAACATGATAAATACGAAATTGTTTTGTTTCAAAATATATTCCCCGGTTTTCTTTAGATCAGCTCTATCTGCAAGGGCTTCTACATGCGGGTCTTGTTCAAAGAAGTTACGAACACTTATAAGATCTGCAGTGCTATTTGCTTCAACGAAAAGCGAGGTTGGGCTGTAGTCTATACCAAAGCTCTTTAAATAGTTTGGTGTGAGATAAAACGAAGGATTCGAATACTGCGTAGATATATGTAAAACCTTCATATCTACAGATTTGTTTTGAAGCTCTGGTCCTTTGAACGTGATAGGGATGTTATCTCCTACTGAAATATGATATTTGTCAGCATAGGATTTTGGTACCAGCACGCCATTATTTTCTAGCGTGATCCGATTTTTATTTTCGTCAAAGAAATGAATGAGAGTGTTTTCTTTTTCAGTAACAACGAGAGTGGCATTATCTTTTTCATCACCTTTTATGAATTCAACAGGAAAGGTGGATAAAGAATAACCATTTTTTATCCCGGAGGGGAGCTTTACTGTATCAATAGATGTTCCCGGCATATAATCTACTCGTAAATCATACGTATAAACCGCTTCCATTTGACTCGCTACCTTTTGCAGGGCAGATTGAGTACCAAAAGCAGTGATCAATAAGACGGTGCTTACAACAACACCAATGGAGCTCGCTATCGCTTTTTGTTTATGGAGGAAAATGTTTCGTAAGATGAGTTTGTAGCTATAGGAAATATGACTCCAAATACCTGGAATTCTTTCTATCAATAGCGTTTTCATCTTCTTTGGCGGTTTGGGACGCATAGCCTGAGCCGCACATTCTTTTAATATGCTTCTACCACTTAAGTAACACGCCAGGATTCCAAAAGCACTGGAGAAAATAATAGGAGGAATGAAAGTGTAAAAAGAAAGGGAGTATGTAATGCCAGGCAGAGAGTAGGCTCTTGCACTCGATGCCGTTACAAATGGAACAAATACGAGTGCGGCAATCGTACAACCAATGATTGAACCAATGATGCTGGCCAGCACAGGGTATCCCATGTAATGAAGCATGATGCTTCTGTTTTTGACACCTAAAGCCTCCATAATCCCTACTTGGTTTCTTTGAGAATCAATCATTCTCGACATGGTAAGAAACAGGATAATGGCGACAATCAAAAAGAGAACGAACGGGATAACCATACTCATCAATTTATTGTTATGGATCGTTTCATTCATTTTCGAATAGCTGAAAGTCCGTTCTTTCCTGACTTGATTTACATAAGGAAGGTGTTTGGATTGTGCTTCAATGGATTGACCTAATTTGTCTATATCGTAACCTTCTGTAGCATCGATCATGATCTCATTATAAGAAAGGCCACCTAAGATTTCAGAGAGGGTCTCTTCGGTTATATAAGCGACTCCGTAGGTTTTATGGTCTTGTATTTCGTTCTTTTTGGCATGTTCGACATTCTCACCTAGACCGCTAATGGTAAATGTAAAATTTCTTTCATTCGCACGAATGCTGATTTCATCACCGACTTGAAAAAGATGTTCTTTTGCATAACGCGAATCTACTACTATCTCATTCTTTTTGGACGGAATTTTGCCCTCAATCAGAGCAATCGTGTTAATTTCGTTTTTGACAGGGATGGAATGAATCTTCAATGTAGCTTTTTCGCCTTCAAAGGCTTGCGTGGCATCAAAGGTATAACGTGCTTCTATTTTTTTAATGCCTTCTATTTCATTTAAAATAGCGACATCATTTTGGGAGATTTGATTGTAAAATACATACAGGTCGCTTATGTTATGTTCTTGAAAATAACCTTCTGTATAAGTACTAAGATTATTGCTATAAGTTACGAGCCCTCCATAGAAAAAGGCTCCTACTGCGATAACCAAAACAAAGGCGATAAATTGCCCGATCGATTGTTTGATATCCCTTCCTAATTTTAAAAATAATTTCATGATCACCACTCAATCCCTTCCACACTTTGCTTTTCCTGATGAATGGTAACGCTTTCAATCATCCCGCTTTTTACCTTAATAACCTTGTCAGCCATTGGAGCAATCGCGGAATTATGTGTGACCAATACGACGCATTTTTTCGTTTCTTTGTTCAAATCCTGGAGAAGCTTTAAGACAGACTTACCTGTCACATAATCCAATGCTCCGGTTGGTTCATCACAAAGTAAAAGCAAAGGATTTTTGGCAACAGCTCTCGCGATTGCAACTCTTTGTTGTTCGCCACCAGAGAGCTGAGAAGGGAAGTTCTTCATGCGATTTTGTAATCCAACTTTATGTAAAATCTCTTTCGCATCCAGATGGTTTTTGCATACCTCTGTGGCAAATTCAACATTTTCGAGAGCGTTTAAATTCGGAATTAAGTTATAAAATTGAAAGACAAAGCCAACTTTCTCACCGCGGAATTGCGTTAATTTTTTTTCGTTGAATGTGGTGATTTCTTGGTCGCCAACAAATACTTGACCTGAGGTAGCCGTATCCATTCCGCCTAGCAAATTCAAAATCGTACTTTTACCAGCGCCACTTGCACCCAAAATAACGACGAATTCTCCCTCTGCTATGGAAAAATCAACACCATTAAGCGCCTTGATTGGCACTTCTCCAATTTTGTATTCTTTCGTTACTTTTTTGAATTCGATTAAAGTCTTCACGGATTACATCTCCTCGTATCTAAATTTCGAAGCTTACCTACCATAATATACCAAGGGGGAGTGGTTACATCCCGCAGTCGATGTATTTTGACCTCAGTCTCCAGAAGGAGTTTGTTCGCGCTGTTAACACCTCACATGTTTCCGTTTGAAGCCAAGCTGACCTTTACTTACTGCCTTTTGAATATGATCGAAAGCGTTTAGGAACTTGCTTTTTGCTTTGTCTTTTTGGACTTCTACTGGACCTACTTCCTTCGCGATTTCGACCGCCTTATCGTGGAGTGGCAAATAGGAGGTTCCCACGGTGTAAATAAATTGATTCATAGCGTATTTCGTGCGTTCGGGAGCATCGTGAATCGTTTTTTTTACAGTTTCAAGCATATTGCTAAGTTTGGTTTCAGAAAATTCATGATCGGGGCGATTACCCAAAAGCCAGCAGTAACAGCTCCAGCCCGCAGACATTCTGAGCTCTTCGCCGCTTGTGATCCATTGATCGGCAACTTCTTGGGCAATATCTGCTTCCGATAAGGTTACGGCAACCACATAATCGGACAGCATATAAAAATAAGCCGAATCCATCCATCGATCAAAATCTGCCTTGGTCATTGCTTTTGGATCTGCGATCACACCGGCAAAGTACATGGCGTCGTAGTTCCCGGTAGCGTAAAGCTGCTCAGCCAAGGGTTGATTGATCTTGATTTTTCTCGCCATGGGCTTCATAGCGCCTGTAGCCACGCCAAAAAGTGGTTCGTGAGCGCCATTGGATAAATAAATTTTCTTGGTTCGTTCCTTGCCGAGAGCTTCAAGCTCTTGCATGACCATCCCTACATCCATCGTATATCCCTTCTTTCGCTGTTTTCTCTCAAAGTGTCATGAAAATGATTGACGATATTATTAGTGATTATTATAATAACTACCATGAAACGTAGAGGTTATTATCATAACCACGAAAGACTAAAGGTAAGCATAAAAGGTGGTGGCTTTCTTTGGATGAAATCTATAAAGAGCTTCAGAAATTGGGATTCTCACAATATGAGTGCAAAGCATATATCGGGCTTTTAAAGCAGTCTCCTATAACTGGATATGAAATTAGTAAAAGATCGGGTGTACCGCGTTCCATGATTTATGAGGTATTGGGGAAATTGTTAGATAAAGGAGCAGTTTATACGGTACCGTCTGAACCTTTGACCTACTCTCCTTTGCCAGCAAAAGAATTAATCACGCGATTACGTAATTCCTTCGAGCAATCATTTGATTATCTTGAAAAAAATCTATCTGCATTAGAAAGTGAACAGCAAGTAGACGTAGTTCGACGCATTAGTACCGATGAGTTGGTTATCACAGAAATGGTCGATATGATAAACAAAGCCCGAGAAGAACTATGGTTATCGATTTGGCAACCACAGATTTCTTTTATTAAACAGGACGTAGATAAGCGGGTAAAAGAAGGTGTTCCTGTATTTTCTATGTTGTTTGGAGCACCCGATACGGAGTTGGGGGCAACCACTCATCATGATTACATGTCTCCGAAAGTAGCAGAGGAACGTATGAGTGGTCGTTTAACCATTGTCTCCCGGGACAATGAAGAAGTATTAATAGCAAATTTTGCTCCCAATACCGCTGCATGGGCTATAAAAACACAAGACCCAGCACTTGTATTAGTAGCAGTGGAGTACATCAGGCACGACATTATGTTTGCGCAATTAGTTAAGGAAGTTGGCCCCGAGAAAGCCGAAGCTGTCTGGATTAACCATCCTGACCTGTTCCACGTGGTTACCGGAAAACGGTTCAAGTAATTTGAACCGTATTTTCTTTCACTTTTTCATAGTAGTTATCACAATAACGCCCTAAATGTAAATAAGACGAAGGAGGGATAAAATGGGTCTGGCAAATGATCAAATCGAAACGGTGGCAGATTCAAGAGATAAGGATACTTTTCGCCAAGGTGTAAAGGATTGTGTCCCTACGTTACTCGGTTATTTAAGTATTGGATTTGCTGCTGGTGTTATCGAAAGGACAGCGGGTTTGAGTATAGCTGAAATAGCCCTGATGAGTTTAATTCTTTATGCTGGCTCCGCCCAATTTATCGCTGCCGGAATGATGGTAGCAAGCAGTTCGATTACTACCATTATTATTACCATTTTCTTTGTTAATCTTCGGCATCTTTTACTTAGTGCAGCCCTGGCACCATATTTTCGACATCTTTCTCCGCTTAGAAACATGCTGGTAGGGTCTCTACTTACCGATGAGTCGTTTGGTGTTGCGATCAACGAAGCTGCAAAAAAGAATTACATTAGTGAAAAATGGATGCACGGTCTAAATATAACGGCTTATCTAAACTGGTGCGCAGCCAATATAGCCGGAGCATTTTTGGGACAATGGATTTCAAATCCTGAAAGATTAGGTTTGGATTTTGCTTTGACAGCGATGTTTATTGGACTTCTGGTACTTTCGATGTTAAGTCGCAAAAAAATTGCACGTGATGTGGTTGTTGCGATAATCGCAGTTGTTATTGCTGTGGGAGCCAGTTCAGTGTTGTCTGGCAGTATGGGAGTTATTGTTGCTACAATTTTTGCTTCAACGATAGGGATGGTGATGGAAAAATGGAAGTAAGATGGGATGTTTTTTTGATCATTGTAGGTACAGCTATTGTTACATTCATCCCTAGAGTCCTTCCTCTTATGGTACTGAGTCGTTTTCAATTGCCAGAGTGGGCAACACGATGGTTAAGCTATGTTCCGATATCTGTTATGGCTGCTCTAGTAGCGCAAGAGATATTTAAAAATGGTGAAAATATTTCTTTTTCTACGAATCATGTTGAACTTTTAGCAGCCATACCCACCTTTTTCATTGCGATAAAAACACGTAGTTTACTGGTAACTGTTCTCGCAGGGATTATTGTCGTGATGGTATTACGTTTCTTGTTTCCGGCTTGATCGCTTCAAGATGTTCATGTGATTTCCGTTTTCTTTCCTGACCATAACTGTCAGTGAAGTTGTTTTACAATTCATTTGTACATGAAGTTACAAGGAGGGAATCACTTTGAAGGAAGTGTTAATTTTTATTACGGATGGTTTTGCTGATTGGGAGGCAAGTTACGTCAGTTCAGAGCTGAACAAGCCAGGAACAGGATATTGTGTAAAGACAATCGCCATTGATCAGGAACCTAAAGTTTCGATGGGTGGGTTAACGGTCCTTCCAGATTATAGCGTAAACGAATTCAATCCGAATGTGGATATCGCCATGTTAATCATCCCTGGCGGAACGGGATGGAGAGAAGAAAAGAATCAGCACGCAAAAGTAGTAGTTGATTATTGTGTGAAAAAGGATATTCCTGTCGCTGCCATCTGTGATGCTACGACTTTTCTGGGGAATCACGGATTTTTGGACAATCATAAACATACAGGCAATACGTTAGCTTATTTGAAGGAAGGGGCTCCGAACTACAGAGGAGATCAACATTATGTAGAGGGTCAGTCAATCTGGGACGAGAATCTCATCACTGCGAATGGAAGCGGTGCATTGGAGTTTTCAAGACATATCTTGGAGAGATTAGGCGTTTTGGAAGGCGATGCATTGAATCAATGGTACGAATTATTTAAAAAGGGCTACTTTCCCTCCTAACCGTTTGATTTGATAGGAAAGCACGAGAGCATTCACGCTTGGGTGCTTTCCTTTTTTATTCAGAAACTCATGGTCTTCGGTTCATAATGTACTAAGCCGTAATTCATAAAAATACTGCACAATTGGATGCTTTAACTTCATCTTCTCGGACATATTTAAAATCCTCTTTTTTCCAACCCTTCTGTCCACCAAGGCTAGAATATTCAATAAGATATCATTGCTCTCTATGCTTTCTTCTATAGAAGTAGATAAAAATTGATTAGCCACAACGGTAAAATTTGATTTACTTAATGATGACTGTGCTGACAAAAGCTCCTTAGCATATTCTGATATTTTTCTATTTCTTGCAATTACTTTTAGACGATCCTCTGGAACGGTCCCCTTGGTATCTTTTCTGACTGCTTCCATTTCTTCATCGTTGATAGGAATTTGGATTTCTGAATCATTCTTAATTTCCTGCTCCGTCTGATACCATCTGATTGAACTAGTCATATCACTCATAGTAAGAACGTTCTTCTTATCTACGGAAATATAACAAATTCCGGATTTATCAGGTAAATAACGGTAACCGGTTGCACGGTATTCGACCCTTCCATCTAACGCAGGACAGAGAAAGCTCTCCAGTTGTTTCTTCAATTTGCTCCAGGACATGTATCCTCCTATGTTCTCAAGGCCTTCTGCCAGTATTTACGGCAGTTACTCTTTTATTAACAATTATGCGTAACTTCTAGCTCATTATTGGCATAGATTGTTCCGTAAGTAGCACAAAGTAGCATACCACCACAAACCTCGCTGCTCACTTGGAAGTTTATGTTGTCTTCGTATGTGTCTATGCTATCAGCTCTGATTGTATCGACAAGCTTTTTCAAATGAAGGACGGGTAAGTACTTCGCTATCATATCATAGCTTGATAAATGATCTTTATTTGTATAAGGATTATATGCTTGGATGTCTTTATAAATCGGACTTGGACTATATGGATCATGTTTTTACTCATATAACCGAGATTCGTCTGGCTATTCTATACGTGATCAAGGCAGTTTCATACATAATATGATTATAACCTGATAAAAAAGCAGGGGAGGCCCTTTGCTACAATAAATCTCAATTATTTATGTCCACAAAAAGAGCCACACTTTCCACATGCGTCGTGTAGGGATAACAGATATATGATATGGTGGGGTAATGGAGATGTATGAATTTTTGGAAAATTATTCAGTTAATTGAAGGTAGCCATTCAAGGGGGGAGAACGATGTACATATATGTAGAGTTTGAAAATAACATGGTTGATGAATTAGTAGAATTTTTAACATCAGAAACATGGAATTTTCATGGACAGGAGAATCCTACTGAGGAGTCTATAAGAGAAAATGTAGCCAACGGACATTATAACGAAAACGGGAACCAAACATTTTGGATCACGGATAATCATACAAAAATTGGCTTAATAAGAGTTTTTGATTTAGAAGATCCCATATGTTTATTCGATTTGCGATTGAAAGAAAAGTTTAGAGGCAAAGGAATAGCAAAGGATGTCCTTCATTGGTTAAGTACTTATGTATTCAATAAGTACACCCATATTATTAGAATCGAAGGTCATACCAGATATGATAATTTTGCGATGAGAAAAACGTTCTTTAATAGCGGATTTGTAAAAGAATCTTATAACCGTAGATCCTGGAGACAAGGCGGACAATTATTTGATTCTGTTGGGTATGCCATGATAAGAGAAGACTGTGAGAACAATACCAAAACAATAATAGAGGATACCTTTCCATACTAACTTAAAGGAAGCATAGGTGAAGAAACTATTTTTTCGATTACCCTAATGCATTGTGAATCGGATTGGAACAACGCAAAAGTGAGCGCTGAGGGCTTACCCTTGCGCCACTTTCGAGTTAAGGGCATTTCATTATTCTGAATGTGTGTTAAAACGACCTCAATGAGTTCCTTTTCCTTTACGCTGTGCTGACTGCAAGCATGTATTTCATGTTTATAATAGTTGCTGCATACATAGCCTTTGCGATATTACACTTCCTGTCCAAATAAAGGAAAGGGTGTAACGAATGAAGACGATATGATAAGTCGTGTATTAGGGCGGCGTTCCCGTGGAAATTTTAGGGTATGAATGATACAATATGAGCCAGTAATTTTGCAACGGGAACGAAAAAACACGGTTCGGTTGGTAGTCCGAACGCATGGTCATAATTTTGTCCATGTCAGTAACCTTCCCCCCTCGGGATGTCCATCGTTACCCGTAATACTTTTGAGGGGGAATATTTATGAAGCTGACTGTCTACTTTGATGGTCAATTTTGGGTAGGTGTTGTAGAGGAAAATGATTACGGTAAGTTAAAAGCAGGCAGATATTTCTTTGGTTCTGAACCAAAGGATCATGAAATTCTGGAGTTCATCCAGAAAAATATTCATGAAGTCACAAACAAATCATCACAGGAGGTGGATATTCATACCTCTTGTGACCGAAGGGTTAATCCAAAACGTTTAGCCAGACAAGTGGCTCGCGAACTAAGCATGAAAGGAATCTCTTCTTATGCTCAAGAGGCTTTGAGATTGGAGCATGAGAAGAGAAAAAAAGAGAAAAAAGTATACACTCGTCAGCAAAGAGACGAAATGAAGGAACGAAAAAGAGAATTAAGACTTCAAAAAGCTAAAGCTAAGCATCGTGGTAAATAATTTGGATAGCTTTTTATTAAAGTACGTGGGCTATCATCATCTTTTTTAGTGGTGATAGCCCCACTTCTTTTTGTTATGTCTGTAGACTGTCTCAAAGGAGGGGGTTCACCTCCTTTGACTTAACTTCTGATGAAATGAAAAGATTATTTTAAGGAGGAAGAAAGTGGTGAATAATCAATGTAATTTAAAATGGGCTGATTTAAGCGATCCAGTTAAAACGATAATAGAACACATTGATATTAATTGTTGTGATGAAGATTTTCAAGTTGGAACTAAGCTAAATATACCGTATTTTAAGGGGAGATTCACTCAAGAAATGGCAGATGCAATTCTCGAATATCAATATTCAACTGAAAATCTAAACGAAAATTGTTATTCTGCCGAACTGAAAGATGGTGTATTGATGATAAAGTTCGTTAAGAGTTCAGAGAGATAGCTCGTTATGTCCAATTTTATAATCAGGAGCGCCCTCATCAATCTCTAAATGAAGCAAAACCCGATCAATTTTACGCCCATACTATCGAAAAAATCACATCCTAAACACTAGGAATACGAAAAGGAGGACATAACTTATTCCTCAAAAAATAATTATTTCTAAAACCTCCGAAAAGCTACAAAAAGAAACCTACTATTTCAAATGAGAAAGGCTAAGCTCCCATTGCATCAAGGGAATTTAGCCTTTTCTTTAACACCTATTTCAACGTCAAGAGCGTCACTGACTCCACATGCGCCGTATGCGGGAACATATCCACCGGCTGCACACTCACAAGCTCATACCGCTGCATCAGCTTCCCAACATCCTTCGCCAGCGTAGAAGGATTACATGACACATACACAATCTTCTTCGGTAGCACATCCAACAAGGAACGAATCAGCGCATCATCAAGCCCAGTCCGCGGCGGGTCGACTACGACAACATCTGGTCGAGTCCCTTGCTTGGCCCATTTCGGCATCAAGACCTCGGCACGCCCCACGTGAAAGCTGGCATTCGCCGCTTGGTTACGCTCTGCATTGCGATTGGCATCCTCGACAGCCTCAGGAATCAGCTCGATCCCGCGTACCTCGCGGGCATAAGGAGCGAGCCATAAGCCAATCGTCCCTGTCCCGCAATACAAATCGAGCACAAGCTCTTTTCCGGTCAGTCCAGCCGCCGTTTTCACCTGATTGTACAGCTTTTGTGTCTGCTCGGGATTCAATTGGAAGAAGGCACGAGCCGACAAGTCGAAGGATAGCTCACCTAGCTTTTCAGCGATGGAAGCCTTGCCCCATAAGGATACGGTCTTGTCGCCGAAAACGAGTGACGTTTTTTGGGTGTTTACGTTTTGTGCGATTCCTACCAGCTCAGGCAATCTCGTGCGGAGCTCCAAAAGCAGCTCTTTCACCCGTGGAATTTCTGGGGTAGCCGTTACGAGTGTTAATTGCGTTTCACCCGTAGCAAAAGCAACACGAGCTACGATCGTGCGGATGACGCCCGTCCGTTTTTTCTCGTCGTAGATCGGAATCCCGAGCTCCTCGATGATTTGCTTCGCTGTTTGGACGATTTTCGTTGTCGCTTCATGCTGCACCTGACAGCCTTCCAAGTTGACGAGCTTGTGGCTGCCTGTTTGATACAGTCCAGCGATGAGCTTGCCTTTTTCCTTGCCTACCTGAAACTGTGCTTTATTTCGATACGACCACGGGTTATCCATACCAATTGTAGGGGCAACTGGTGGCTGATTCATTCGGGCGTACTTGCGCAGTGACTCGATGACGATTTCCTGCTTGCTTGCGAGCTGTGCGGCATAATCCATGTGCTGCAAGCTGCATCCGCCACACTCGGCATAGACCGGACAGGGGGGCTGCGTGCGAGATGCTGATTTTTCAACGACTCGTAAAAGACGCGCGGTCGCGTATTTTTCTCTTGCCTCGGTCACTTCCGCATGGACGACCTCACCAGGGAGGGCACCCTCTACGAAAACGATTTTTCTTTTGAAATAGCCGATCCCTTCGCCATTAATGCCCAAGCTCTTAATCGTGAGCGTCATTTGCTGGC
Source organism: Brevibacillus sp. BD137 (assembly GCF_041644655.1). Lineage (NCBI taxonomy): Bacteria > Bacillati > Bacillota > Bacilli > Caryophanales > Paenibacillaceae > Brevibacillus > Brevibacillus sp. BD137. The sequence goes on from NZ_JAOTNO010000011.1 coordinate 111,219, forward strand.
CGACACGGATGCTGGCGTCTTGTTCTTTTTTATGCGTTGTCATCTGTTCCGTTCTCCTCAAGCAATTCAGTATTTCCCTATTATAGAGCATTACGAGAGACGTTGCATGTATGCGAGAAGGTACCTCGAAAAACCTCACAGATAATGGAAACTTCCTGTCCAGCTATGTTTTTGTTATAATAGTGCGGAGAATAATGAGGGAGTTGTGACGCTAGATGCAAGATCTATTTGAAAAAATGAAAGAATATCTCAACATGGATACTGAGATTTCTTTTGACGAGTTTGATGGCTACTACAAAAAGGTAACTGCGTTTCTAAACGATAGCTGGGAAACGCTAAACGAGGAAGATACGATGCACATGCTGTTCATCCTCGACAACCTCAAGTCAAACGGTGAAGATCGCTCCAAACGCAAAGTGAAGGAAGCGAAAAAATACGCAAAAATGGCACAGCGCACTGAGATTTGGGCGAATGCACTGATTGGCCGTCTGCGTGAAGCTGGTTTGACTGATGAAGAAATCGGCAAGCGTTACGAAGCGATTTACGAAGCAGTATAGGATGTAGCGAAGAGAAAAACGGGTACCGTTTTGAGTGAATTAGCTCGAAAGGGAACCCGTTTTTTTTGTCGTGAGTGGAGCAGGTTTTCCGCAAGCTAGATGTAGCCATCATCCTCATCTTCTAGGTGATAGCGTTTTGCATATAATCGTTTCTTCGATTTCAGCTTTTTTTCCTCACGTTGTTCATCATCCGAACTGAAGTCATCTTCACGGACAGGAGACATATGATCGATTATCGCTTGATCGCTAGCAGTCAGATCATCGTAGTCGATTTCCTCATCGAAATAATCTTGATAACGAGCTACCTGTTTACGCCCCGCATCAGCGCTTTGTATGAATTCAAAATCTCGTAAGAAGTCATCAAAAGTGGCTTGTCCCGCTATGATTTGCGTTAAGAGTGAACGATAGATTTTGCTTGCCCCATGTTTTCGCCATTCTTCCGCCAGGTTAACGGTTGTGCTCAACATAGCGGCAGCTCGCTTCTGAAGGTCGGAATCTAATAGGCTGATATCCTCAGTGAGCAGGGCTTCCGCCAGAGTAGCATCATATTTTGATGTATTTCTCCCGTCTCGCAAGCCCCTGATAAAATCCTTGTAGGTAGTCCCAAGTTTCGCGCCTCCAAAATCCTCTTGCTTGGATGTTAGATAGGGGGCACTACGATTATGCATAGCACCTACTGGCCCAAACCCACTGTCTATGGACAGGTTGGTCGTTTGGGCAGGAGTCCAATTTTGATAAAAAGGACGGATTCTGGATGTAGTAACCGGTTCAGCATAAGGCTTAACGATCAGTTCATCACCTATTTTTGAAACTTCCTCGTATTTTTGTCCGGTTTCAGAAAGCAAGTAAAGCTGTTTGCCGGATGCGGAAAATTCTCCTGTTAATGTTTTTAGGTTGACCTTGTTCGCTATACCCGGTATCTTCGCCCATTTTCCCTGTATCGGTTTGCTGACTGGCGGTGAAACAGTTGCAACGGAAACACCTACATCTTGCATGTGCAGCGTAGGTTTCACACGTCCCTGCATTTGTTGGACAACATGCCAGCCTTCATGGGGAAGATGATGCTCCTGACCCGGAGCCAAATGAATATCCGTGCCTAGAGCGTAGGCCAACGCCCCGATCTGCTTCGGTTTATCCGACTGATAGTGTACGTTTACAGCAGACAAATCCATGCCAGAAAGCCTTTCCAAGCCAGATTTTAGCACATCGGGCATGCCTGTTTCATTTTTCTTAGGCTGAATCACTTTTTTCCGAAGCAATTGTAGGGCTGCTTGATTGCCTATACTTTGTTGGAGCTGCACGACCTGTGCAGGTGCGAGTGCGTCTCTGGAAGCTAGAGAGAGGAGGTGTGCTTGCTTTTGTACAGGAGCGGTTTTTTGCTTGGAAGTTGTCTCGGGAGAAGTGTGATTATGCCCGTGGCTGTAGCTTCTCAAAAAAGTCGCCTCCGATCGAATACTTGTGACCTATCTATTCGGAATTTTGTGATTATATTCCTGCAAAAAATAACAAGAAGATTGACAACTAGTGGGTTTCGGCGTAGAATGTTTAACTAATTCGAATAGTTCGTATCTATGAGCGTTGAAAAGGAAGAGTAGAAACAGAAAGCAGCGTGCAGAGAGCCGTTCCCCGTGCTGAAAGAATGGCCGCCAGCCTGTTTTGAAAATCACCTTGGAGCATTGTCCTGGAAAATCAGCTTGTGTAGCCAGTGAGTATAGGACAACGAATTCGTCCTCGTTATCGGACGGGAGTTTCATAGTGAACTGCCAAAGTCTGTTTTTCGTGAGGAAGACAGAGAAGCTGAGTGGTACCGCGATGCCCTCGCCTCAGCCAGCCGTGCGTAATTTGTGCGTAGCTGGTTGGGGCGGGGGCTTTTTGATTTGGTCTGGTCCTTATTACAAAAGAGAAGGAATTTAGGAGGAACATATATATGCATACGGTCAGAGTGGAAGACATCGTAGTAGCCAATCATGCATTAAAAGACGTAGTGGAGAAGACGCCCTTGCAAAAAAACAAAGTGCTGTCTGAGCGCTACGGCTGCAACGTATATTTGAAAAGAGAAGACTTGCAGATCGTTCGTTCCTTCAAAATCCGAGGTGCTTATCATTTTATGCGGAATCTTTCCACAATGGAGCGGGAGCGTGGTGTCGTCTGTGCGAGTGCGGGCAATCATGCGCAGGGTGTAGCTTACTCGTGTAACCATTTGCAAATCAAGGGCACGATCTTTATGCCAGCGACCACCCCGCGCCAAAAAATATCGCAGGTCAAGCTGTTTGGCGGCTCCTATGTAGAGGTTGTATTGATCGGGGACACCTTCGATGATTCATTTGCAGAGGCGATGAAGTATTGCATTCAGGAAGATCGGACCTTTGTTCATCCGTTTGACGATCCATTGGTGGTAGCTGGACAAGGAACAGTCGGCCTGGAGATCATGAATGATATGGAGGAACCGGCTGATTTCGTCTTTATGAGTATCGGCGGTGGTGGATTGGCAGCGGGTGTGGGAACGTACGTAAAAGGCATCAGCCCGAACACCCAGATCATTGGCGTGGAGCCGGCAGGAGCAGCCTCAATGCAAGCCGCTCTGGAGCAAAACGATGTTGTCACCTTAGATGAAATTGACAAGTTTGTCGATGGTGCAGCCGTCAAGCAAGTAGGGCAGCTAACGATGAGTATTTGTCAGGAGCTGCTGGATGACATCGTGCTGGTCCCGGAAGGCAAGGTATGCACAACCATTTTGGAGTTGTATAACAGCAATGCCATCGTCGTAGAACCTGCTGGTGCCCTGTCGATTGCCGCTCTCGATTACTACCGGGATCAAATCGCCGGGAAAAACGTAGTGTGTGTCATCAGCGGGGGAAACAACGACATTGACCGGATGCAAGAGATCAAGGAGCGCTCCCTGCTGCATGAGGGCTTGAAGCACTATTTTGTTATCAATTTCCCACAGCGTGCCGGAGCCTTGCGAGAGTTCATGGAAAAAGTATTGGGGCCGCACGATGATATCACCCGGTTTGAGTATACGAAAAAGAACAACAAAGAAAATGGCCCGGCGCTGGTTGGTATTGAAATGAAGTGCAAGGATGACTATCAGCCATTAGTCAGTCGGATGAAGCAGCATGGTATCCGCTATGTAGAGATTACGAATGATCCGTATTTATTCAATCTGCTGATTTAGGCCATTGTGTTACAACAGATGCGGAATTTACAAAAATGTATGAATACAGCGAAAAAAGGAGCAATAAAGAGAGAATGAGCGAGAGCGAAAGATAAATCGGCGTAATGTATTATAACAAACTTTTATAAAACAGATGCTGTTGTAATACAATACAGATAATAACACACGGGGGGTTTTAATCATGACGCCGATCACTTCTTTCTTTCGTAATCTCGAAGCAAAATGCTGTGCTGCTTGCGGTCAGATGATCCACGAACAAGCTGAATCGTATGCAACAGAATGCGCACCTTGCCAAGAGCAAGCATCCTTTGACGCTTACAAATACTATCATCAAAAACGCTAAGTCGAGCATAAATACTGGATGAAGCAGGTATACCACAGGGCATGAGCCATGGCAGGTATACCTGTTTTTTGATTCAAAGAAAAAGCCGCTGTTCCATAACAACGGCTTTTTCGCATGTCAGCGCGGTTTATCGGCGTGCTTTGCAGCTTCCTGCTTGACGTAATCAATCAGCCCCAATTGAAAGCCTTCTTGTGTAAGGAGACGTTTGGCTTCATACGTACTCGCATAGTAGGCTTGGACATGCGGATCGTTGTCAAGAACGGAACGACATGCCTGATCACGAGAAAGCTCCTGGTACCAGTCTGTCTGTTTGATTTGGGCGACGAGATCCTCATACGCAGGTTCTGGCTTTTTCCATGGATTCAAACGATGAATAATTTCACCAAGGATTGCAACAACGATTAGAATTCCGATTAAAAACATGGCTGTCACCTCAAAGGTTGGATCACTCTCATGGTACCATTCTCCTGAAGACGCCGCCATGGGGAAGTCGGTCTGCTTGCAAAACAAGGAGAAAGCAGGCATGCTAGATACTGTAAAAGAAAGGGCCGGAACGCCTGGGAAAAAAGGAGGGCGCGAGATGTTTCATCCGCTTGTTTTTGACAATATCAGGGTTGTGTTAGAAGGTGCGGTATACGACCGGGACTTCGAAGGGGCAATCACGATTACGAACCGTTCGGATGTCATGGATATGGCTACGTTCCATCGACAGTTTCAGATCGAGTTCAAACTGGCTGATCAACATGAGCATATCACAGCTGTCCGTGCTGAGATGCAGCTTCGTACTCAGTTAGCTGATATTGCAGCCGAGCAGCTAGAACAGCCATTGACAGATCATATCGGATGTACGATTTGCATCCATTTTTTCTTGCAGATGGAGAATTACAGAGATGTGCCCGCCGAAGCGAGAGAAATCACATCGATTCTCAATGACATCTGGGGGCAGCGACCGTATATTACGCAGAAAGTATCGGCTAAGCTAGAAGAGCATCGAATCGATTGGCCGCCGAAGCAAATAACCAATCAGGTGACGCTGGACTTTCATCGGAAAATTGATGAAGGCAACATCGATGACTTGAACGAATTAATCGATCATACGGTTCAGTCACTTCAAAAGCTACAGTTATACATGAATCAACAAGCAAAAAAGTAAGCGGACAGAACGGGGATTTACAAAAGGGAAGATGCGTATTATTATTTTGTTAACCTTATATTATTTTTAGTTAACAAAACGGAGGCTAGTACGCATGAGAAACGAACGCTTGAGATGGCTATTGCTCTCTGCCATCTTTGCTGCAATGACTGCGGTATTGTCGCAGGTGACGATTCCTTTGCCGTTGATTCCGATTACCGCGCAGACGTTAGCGGTAGGGCTGACGGCGACGATTTTGGGAAAACGATACGGGACACTTGCTTTGGTTATTTATGTTTTGCTCGGTGCAGTCGGATTGCCTGTATTCAGCGAGGCAAAAGGCGGATTGCAAATATTGGTTGGAAAATCCGGCGGGTACATATTTGGGTTTATTGCAACCGCTTATGTGACTGGGCTCTACTTGGAGAAAACAAGATTCACCTTGAAAAACGCCATCATCGCCAATATCATTGGCATGTTTGTCACACTCGCTTTTGGTGCTGTACAGCTCAAATACGTCATGGACATTCCATGGGATAAAGCTGTCGCTTTTGGTGTAACGCCTTTCCTCATTGTAGGGGTTGTCAAAGCTGTTCTGGCTTCTCTGATTGGTATTAAGGTACGCGAGCGACTGATTGCTTCTCGTCTGTTGCGTACAGATCAGCCTGTTACACGATAAACAAAATGATTTCGTCAGCCATCCGAAGTTCGGGTGGTTTTTTTTCGCATAATCTCCTTAACGTGCCAGATACTATCGGTAGGATTTTGCATGTAAAAAGGAGGAGACGCATGAATATCACGACCACTGGCCCAAAAGGTCTTCCAATCTCAGGGAACTTGATGGCATTTCGCCGATCGCCGCTTCAGTTCATCCGCGACGCGGCAGAAGAGCATGGAGAAGTCGTCCATTTTCGCTTCGGTCCTTCCCGCCATATTTATCTGTTAACGAATCCGGATCACATCAAAGAGGTTTTGGTCAGCAAACAGGCGCATTTTCGAAAAGGGAAAGGACTACAGGTTGCGCGAGCTGTTGTAGGAGATGGAATTCTTACCAGTGAAGGAAAAAAGCATTTGCGACAACGGCGGCTTATGCAGCCAGCTTTTCATCGAGATCGTATCGCCACCTACGGAGACGTGATGGTCCGGCAAGCAGTTGATCTCATGTCGGATTGGAAAACCGGGGAGCTGCGCGATATTCACTCGGACATGATGAAAGTAACGCTTGCGATCATTACGGAGACGATGTTTGGCAAAACCGTCAAGGAAGGTGCCGATCAGATTGGACATGCCATCGATGTCGGTTTGAAATATGTGGCAAACAAAGGCTCCTCGTTTATCGACATTCCGTTGTCCGTACCTACCAAAAGCAATCGGGAGTTCCTGGAGTCGAGTGAGCTACTGGACAAAACGATCTACTCCTTGATCGAAGCGCGGCGTAATAGCGAAGGAGAAGAGCACAAGGACTTGTTGGGGATGCTTTTGGCAGCGCGTGATGAAGATGATGGGGAGGGAATGACAGACGAGCAGGTGCGCGACGAGGTCATGACCATTTTTGTAGCTGGCCATGAGACGACTGCGAATACCATGTCGTGGATTTTCTATTTGCTGGCTACTCATCCCGAGGTGGAGAAAAAGCTGCATGACGAGCTGTCGACCGTGTTGTGTGAAAAGCTGCCGACAGTCGAAGACCTTCCGCAGCTGAAGTATACGAATCTCATTGTACAGGAAACGCTGAGGCTCTATCCTGCGGCTTGGACGATTAACCGGGAAGTGGTAGATGAGGTTGAGATCGGCGGTCACACGTACAAGCCTGGGGAAACACTGATGATGAGCCAATATGTCATGCACCGTGACCCACGCTACTATGAGCAGGCTGAAGAATTCATTCCAGAGCGTTTTGACAGCGACCTCTTAAAAAGAAATCCAGCCTATGCTTATTTCCCGTTTGGCGGCGGGCCGCGTGTTTGTATTGGGAATAACTTTGCTTTGATGGAGGCAGCTTTGTTACTGGCGACGATTGCACAGCGATATCGATTACGACTGGCTGAACCGAACCAGGTAGTGGAGCCCGAACCATTGGTCACCTTGCGTCCCAAGAACGGACTGCCGATGCGTTTGGAAAAGAGGTAGGAAAAAAATGGAAGCAGGAGACAAAAAAAGAGGCATCTTATCACTACGGTTTCGCCGATTGTGTCAGATACCGAACTGGGGGTTATTTATCACTGAAAGCAACATGCTTACAAAAATGATTTTACAAGTAAAATATAAAGAAATAATTAACTGAGAATAAATCTATATAAAGTAAGGGTAGCTTGAGAAAGCTACCCGTGGAAGAAGGGGATGGTGAAGGAAAAACTGCTTCCCATTCCCAATTCGCTGTTTACCATTAGATCTCCGCCGTGAAGCCGGACGATGCTCTTACAAATCGTTAAGCCTAAGCCTGTACCGCCACTATTGCGATTTCGTGATTTTTCCGCCCGATAAAACTTGGTGAAAATCTTCGTCAAGTCTTCAGCGGCGATTCCTTCTCCTTTGTCGATTACAGTAAAAAGGACATGTCCTTCTCGCTGATCACAAGTAAGGTAAATGGAGCCATCCGGTTTGTTGTAGTGAATGGCGTTGTTCAACAAATTTTCCATGACACGGCGCAGCTTAGTCTCATCCGCTTCGATGTGTAGTTCATTGGAGATTCGCAGCTTCCATTGAAACGTGAGACCTGCCTCTTTGATTCTTGGCAAATAGTCCTCAATGATTCCTCGCAAGAAGCTTTTGACATGAATACGGTTAATACTGAGTCGAACTTCAGAGCTTTGTGTGGTGAAGTCCTGCAGCTCATCCAGCAGCTTTTCCAAGTCCGTCGTTTTTAGCTCGATCTTGCCCATCTGTTTCTGTATTTTGGTCATATCCGTCACGCGACCAGAGCCGATGTATGAGGCATAACCTTTGATCGTGGTGAGAGGTGTACGGAAGTCGTGGGCAATCGAAGCAATCATTTCAGCCTGTCTTTCTTCCGCTAAGCGAAGCTCATCCACCATTTCCCCGAAATATCGAAAGAGTTGCCCAAATTCATCATGTGATCGATACGTAAATGTGACCAGCCGCTTCCCTTCCTGGATTTCTTGGGTGACGCGCGATAATTCGTTAACTGGCCGTAGTATCCAGCGAACGAACAAAGCGAGCAGAACCAATCCTACCAGACTAATGCTTCCGTAAATAAACCAAAGCATCATGGAAACCCCTGTCGTAGCCATCATGTCGTAATCATCCGTGTAGAAATAAACAACAATCTCCCCTGTACGCGGTGGCTCCTGCTGAAAATGGTACTCAGCGACCACTTTGAGGTCATTTTGCTTAGCAGAATCGCCACGGCTTGATGAGGAGGGGGAAGGCATTTTTAAATTATAGGCGCTTGATGTTTTGCTGTAGATGGTGTTTCCATTGGCATCCTTCACGAGCATGCGGTACATCACGTCGTCTGGCAACTGCTTCTCAAGCTCCATGCGTTCGATTGGGTCCTTGAAATTACTGACGAGAAGCAGTTGATTGAGCATGACCTTCTCTGCGGCTTCCTTCTCAGCTTGGTACTGATCATGCCGGTCATTTTTGAGTTGAGCGACAATAATGTCTTGAAAAACAAATTTAAACAACAAAATGTTGAGTGTGAGCAAGGCAATGAAGGAGAGAAAAATTTTATTGCGCAAGCTCATTTAAAGCTTCTCCCCGATAAATACGTAGCCTGTCCCCCATTGTGTTTTAATGAATTGACGTTCCGTTTCCAGCTTCTCACGGAGGTTTTTAATATGGACCGTCACTGTATTGAGCGAGCCATAACCATATCCCCAAACACGGTCATAAATTTGTTCTCTTGTAAAGACGATGCCCGCATTTTCTGCGAGGAAGGTGAGTAGTTGAAATTCTTTGGTAGAGAGCTCGATCTTTTGGTTACATACATATACGGAATACGTTTCTTTATGAATTTCCAAGTCCTTGAATTTCAAAACCGTAATCGGAGAAGAAGCTGTTTCCTTCTCAGGCTGCTCTTCGGTATGCTTTCGAATGCGCTCATAGCGACGAAGGTGGGCACGAATGCGAGCGAGCAGCTCTTCCGTATCAAAAGGCTTCGTGATGTAATCGTCTGCGCCGATTTCAAAGCCGACTACCTTATCTACCGCTTTTCCTTTTGCACTGAGAAACAGTATAGGCAAATCCCACTCACGGCGAATTTGAGAGCAGAGCTCGTAGCCACTCATGTTGGGCATCATAATATCCAAAAGGATCAGGTTGGGACGCTCACCTTGGCTGAGCAACGAGAGTGCATCTTCTCCGCTTTCAGCAGAGGAAACGCTGAAGCCCTCGTTCTCCAAAATGTCTTCTAGCAGTTCAATAATCTCCAGATTGTCATCGACAATTAAAATGTGATCTTTCACCGGAACAACCCCCAGTTACTTCTATTAATAAGGAATACCATTCAAAGAATGGGTCTTGTCTATCATAACATGCTTTGACCCTATCAGGGGAAGAAACCCCGTAAGTTATTAAGTTGTTCTAATATGTGAGGGTACCTCTTTAGACCAGGTACTAAATTTCGTCAGAAAAAGCCAGAGACGTAGTGTCCCTGGCTTTTATTATTTTGCCGAATGACTATTTTTTAGCTGGTTTTTCCGGCAACGATGCAGCTTGCACCGCTTTTTCCTTATTCGGAGTTTCTGCTTTCGCTAGAACAGGAGCACTGAGACGCTTGGCGCCTACATAACGCTTGCTCCAGTAGTATGGATCGTTCAACTTGGTGTTGACGACTCCACGACCAGATTCCGAGTGCACGAATGTGCCGTCTCCGATGTAGATACCCACGTGAGAAATGCTGCGACCGTTTGTATTGAAGAATACGAGATCGCCTGGCTGCAAATCTTTTCTGTCTACCTCTGTACCTAATTCGTACTGGGAAGCAGAATTGTGAGGCAGGTCTACACCTAACGCATCAAATACGTAGCGTGTGAAACCGGAGCAGTCAAAGCCCTTTTTGGACGAGCCGGAAGATTTGTAAGGGGTACCGTACAAGTCACTGACAACTTCATGGAGAGTATTCTCCTCAGCAGCCTGTGCAGCGCCTGCCCCCATAGCAAGTAATCCAGCCATAAATAAAGATAAAACCATCTTGCGCAAAAGAAACTGCTCCCTTCGTGAGCCTACGAGGTTAGCTGAAGGGTTCGGTCGAAAGGACGCCCTAGGCTGCTAGGAGTAGCAACCATTCACCCCAAAAACGTGGTTCCCCCGTTTCCGCTAAGCGGAATTCGGCTATTTTTCGATGTTTTTTTACACGCACTCTTACGAAGATTCTACGCCAGTCCTTTTTTTCCTTCTTTTTATCTGTTCATTCACATATTCGTCACAAAGATAGCGTCAAATGCTGTAACGTTTTCGTTCGACAGTGCAAGCCGCCTTTCGACGTGGGTTTATTCCTGCCTTGCTGGAGAGCTCGTCCGATTAAGGCAGGAAAATGTCTCCGTCCAAGGACGGAGGGAAAAACCAACCGCACGCCCGTTATGGGAAGCCTATACCGAGGGCTACAATAAGGGCATAACGTTCCACAAGCACCACATGCAAAACGAATGGAGGTAAGCGAGTAATGAGCGAACGGTCTGGCAAAGTACTACTCGGGCTGGTTCTGCTGCTAGTCGGTGGGTTGGTTCTTCTCGATCTGGTGGGTATCGATATCGGAGACTTGCTCGGGTTTATCATTCCCGGCGTGATCATGATATACGGTGCCAAAAAGATCATGGGACAAACCGGTTCACGATTTTGGGGAATCCTGGTCTTCCTATTCGGGTTCCTGATGTTGATTGGCAAGCTTGACCTACTGTTTCACGCGCTTCTGGCCATTGGGGTGATTTATCTGGGATATCGCTTACTGCGTCCCAGCCAAGAACCTAAACAAGCGCCACCTGCTTGGGAGCGTGAATGGGCCCAAAAAGTATTAAAGGAAGATACGCTGGACACTTGGGAGAGAGATGTAAGAAGACGCCCACAGTAACGCCAATGTCGCAAGAGTCTTTTGGATGAACAATATGATGTGATATGATGAGGAGGAAAAAATAATGAGTATCTTTAAACGTTTGCGTGACCTGACAGTAGCTTCGGTAAATGATGCATTGGATTCGATGGAAGATCCGGTAGTAATGCTGAATCAATATATGCGTGACATGGAAGTAGAAATCGGACAAGTTGAAGTAGCGGTTGCCCGTCAGGTTGCTCTGGAAAAGAAATTCCGTCAGCAATTGGACGAAGCCAATGCTCTGATTGAAAAACGTGATCGCCAAGTTAAGCTCGCCCTGACTGAAGGAGAAGACGAGTTGGCTCGTCGAGCACTCGCTGACAAGAAGCAGTACGAAGGCCGTGCAGCGGAATATGAAACTCTCTACCTGTCAGCATCCGAGTCAGCTACGCAAATGCGCGAGAAGCTGGCTGAGCTGAAGGAAGAGTTCTATAAAATGCGTGCGAAAAAGTTCACACTGATGGCACGTGCACAAGTAGCTCGTACACAAAAGCAAGTCAATCAAGCAGTTGTCGGTATCGGCAATCAGTCCGCAGGCCGTGGCTTCGCTCGCATGGAAGAGAAAGTCATGCGCATGGAAGCAGAAGCGCAAATGAGCGGGCAATGGCGCCAAACGAACCGCGCTTGGGAAAACGCTTTGTCTGAGCTGGAAAAGGATGATATCGATGCAGAACTTGCCAGCATCAAAGCATCCATTAATGAAGTAAAAACACCGGTAGCCAAACCAGTACAATCCTAATTCAACAGGAACTGGGGGACAAGGTGTAGAATAGATTGTGTCAATTCGGCAGCCTGTGTACATCAGGCTGCTTTTCCCCTAGGAGGTACGATTCTTGCAGGACTTCTTGGTCTTTTTGCGGCGGTTTATCGCTGAGCCTGGACGCGTCGGTAGTATCATCCCCAGCTCTCGTTTTTTATGTGAGCAAATGTTGAAAAGCGTCGATTGGGCTTCAACCGATGTGATCCTGGAGCTGGGACCTGGTACAGGGGCATTTACCCAAACGATCTATCAGCGCTTGCATCCCGGCACACAGTACGTGCTCGTGGAACGAGATTCCCAATTTCGCTCTATGCTTCAATCACGTTTTCCCGATCTTCCTATCAGGGAGGAAGCGACTAAACTTAGGTCTTACTTGGAGGAGCAGGACCTTGCAGGTGCAGATGTCATTATCTCAGGTCTGCCATTCGCCAATTTTCCACAAGAGCAGCGGGCAGCAATTCTGGACGAAGTTCAATCTGTACTGAAGCCAGGGGGCCTATTTATTACATTCCAATATTCGCTACAACTCCAAGCTGAGTTGCAGGATCGTTTTCCCTGGGTCAAGATCGACTTTACCCTGTTGAACATTCCGCCTGCATTCATCTATACATGTCGTAATGGACAAAGTGAAAACGATCAGCGTGGGGCGTGAGAGAGGAGACTTTTGTGAAACTGTCCCGTTTACACAAAATGTTGGCTGGTGTCCTGATTATTTTTACGGGAATCGGTCTTTTATTAGACAGTTTGGGCATCATATCGTTCGGTCTGTTTGATTTGTGGCCGATGGTGCTTATTTATTTTGGACTTCGTTTGTGGGGGAATAAAAATCGGATTGGCGGAGGGATTCTATTCTCTCTGGGGACCATCATCGCGACGGACATGTGGTTTGGTGTCGGGATTGATGATTTGTTCCAGATTGCAGTACCAATCGTGTTTATTTATTTCGGCTTTCAGTTGATTCGGGGCAAGAACAGCAGACGAGATCGCCATGTGAATCAACCATTGGGAGAGAGTGGGACCCCATCTGCTGCGGAGACGATTTTGACTAGTGATGCGAGTGTCCCGAATGACGTGAACGTTTCAACAGCGGAACGCCCTTGGCAAGACAACTGGAACAAATGGAAGCATGTTGGTGGCAAAATTCCTCATCACGAAAAAATGTCTTCATCACCTGACGACATGTTGCCAAAAGATTCCCGCAGTTCTCTGATTGGGGATTATCACCTGACTTCCGGGCGTTTTGAACTGAGTTACTTGCATGTCTGGCATGGAATCGGGGATGTTGTGATTGATCTTTCTCGCGCAGTGTTGATGCGGGATGAGGCGTTTCTTGTCGTAGAGGGCTGGGTAGGCGATGTGACGATTTATGTGCCTATCGATCTTCCTGTATCGGTAACGGCAGGCTTGAGTATTGGTGACCTGGAGGTGCTAAGCCACCGGCAGGGAGGTATCAATCGCAGTGTTAAGATTCGTTCTGATCAGTATGATGAAGCATTGCAAAAAGTAAACTTGCATATCTCGCTGCTTGTCGGCGATATAAAAGTCAAGTACATCTAGGAGGTACTGGCGGATGCGTCGACAGCGATTGGCAAGTATTCAGTGGCAATACGTGCGCTATGGCATGTTACTGGCCGTCAGTGCAATTACTGCCGCGTTTATTTGTTTCTTTTGGCTATACTTTTTATGGAAAGATCACCCCGGGATTCATCGGTGGTACAACGAAATAATGAGCGACCGCAACCTTGTGAAGTGGCTGGCAGAATATATAGGCATCAATCTGCCTACCGATCCAGAGGGCTTGATTCAGCTTGCTGCTTTTGTTGTTTCTTTGCCGGCAGGTGTCTTAGTGGCATTGATCATTTCCTATATCATCGGTAATTTGTTGAAAAAAAGACTCAGTGTACTGTGGGAAGCTGCCATGAAGCTTGGACGCGGGATGCTGTCATATCGGGTTCCCGAATTGGGCGTCGATGAAGTCGGCGAATTAGGATGGCAGATCAATCGCTTGGCTTCGCAATGGGAAGAGCAAGTAGCATCTTTGCAGCGGTTGTCGAACCACAATGCGGCTCTCGCAGAGCAATTAAAGCATGCAGCAGTAACTGAGGAGCGACAGAGATTGGCGAGAGAACTGCATGACGCAGTCAGCCAGCAGCTGTTCGCCATCGCCATGACGACTGCGGCGATGAAGCGGCTTGTCGAAAAAAATCCTCAGCGTGCAGCCCAACAGATTGAATTGGTCGAAGAGATGGCAGCAGCTGCACAAGCAGAGATGAGGGCATTGCTCTTGCACCTTCGCCCGGCAACGTTACAAAACAAGTCATTGAAGGAAGCTATTTTGGAACTTTTAGATGAGCTGACGCGTAAAAATACCATGCAGCTCACTTGGGAGATCGAAGACGTCGAAGGCTTGCCGAGTGGAATTGAGGATCATTTGTTCCGTATTTTGCAGGAGTCCTTGTCCAATACATTGAGGCATGCCAGAGCTACCCAGATTACAGTGAAGCTATTTACACTGCAAGAGCAGGTTCGCCTGCGAGTAACGGATGACGGTGTTGGTTTTGATCCGGATGGGGAGAAAATGACATCCTACGGTTTGCGTAGCATGCAAGAGCGCGTAGCAGAGGTTGGAGGCTCCATGGAGATTTACTCGGCGATTGGGAAGGGGACGCAAATTGAGGTGCGTATTCCTATAGTGTTACAGACGGAACGGGAAGGGTGAAGGCTCGGTGATTCGGGTACTACTGGTAGATGATCACGAAATGGTTCGGATGGGTCTGGCTGCTTATTTGTCTACAGAGGACGATATTGAAGTCGTAGCAGAGGCAGGCAGTGGGGAAGAAGGGGTGCGAATGACGCAAGAACTGCTCCCAGATGTCGTTCTGATGGATTTGGTCATGGAAGGCATCGGCGGTGTGGAAGCGACTCGACGTATTCGTGAAAGCTGCCCTTCCAGTAAGGTTATTGTCTTGACTAGCTTTATTGATGACGAAAAGGTATATCCGGTCATTGAAGCGGGGGCATTCAGCTACTTGCTAAAGACTTCGCGTGCAGCCGAGATTGCAAAAGCAATTCGCTCAGCTGCGGCGGGTGAACCAGTTCTGGAATCGAGGGTAGCAGGAAAAATCATGGCCCGTTTCCGTCACGGTCAAGAGTCTCATCCACATGAACAGCTGACGCCGCGCGAGTTGGAGGTTTTGAAGCTAATCGGTCAGGGCAAGTCCAACCAAGAAATTGCTGATGAGCTGATTATCGGGATCAAAACAGTCAAGACTCATGTCAGCAACATTCTTGCCAAGCTGAACGTGGAGGATCGCACGCAAGCGGCCATTTACGTCCATACACATAGCTTAGGTTAATCACATAGCATCATGTATAAGTAAACGCGCCAAATAGCTCCTCAGTAAACAGGGGCTTTTTCGCGTGTTTACTTGTTTAAACCGTTTTCTTGTATGCAAACCGTGAGTTTTTTTCGTAGATGTGGTAAAGATAGTAAGTAACGAATGAGAGATAACGGAAAGGAGGGACGGGCTATGAGGCACAAACCTCAAACACGCTCCAAGGTGCTTTCGGCTGACAATGGTGTGGATATCGTTGGGGATGTTCACGGCTGTTACGACGAATTTATAGAATTGCTCAAACGCTTGGGATATGAACGAGCCCCAGACGGTACATATCGCCATCCCCACGGCCGAAAGCTCCTTTCCCTCGGTGATATCACGAGTCGTGGACCTTACTCAATCAAAATGCTGCAATTTTTTCACCAGCATGTCACGGCAGGCCTGGCTGAGATGGTAGATAGTAACCACGGGTGGAAAGTAGCCCGCTGGTTGGATGGCAGACCAGTGACATTGGCTCACGGAGATGAAAAGGTAGAAGAGGAGATTCGGTTGTATCAGCAAGAATACGGACCGAAGAAGGCCTCCTTACTGCGTGAGCAGAGCCGTAGATTACTATTTTCTTCTCCTTCGCACATGATCATCAAACAAAATGAAAAAATAGTAGCGGTCGCCGTTCATGCGGGGATTCGCGATGTTTACATAGGGATGGATTCGCCTGCGGTCTACACGTTTTGCCGATATGGCGATGTAGCAGGGACAGGGCCGGATGGGCGCCCGATCCGCAGAGAATGGGCAAAAGAACGAAAAGTGACTTCGCCCATCATCGTATGGGGACATGATCCGCATCCAGAACCAAAACGAAAAAATGGCACCATCAACATCGACCAAGGATGTGTGTTCGGCGGAAAGTTAACCGCCTACCGCTATCCAGAGGACGAATTGGTGAGTGTGCCAGCAAAAAGAAACTATTCGGGTTTAACGGATACGCCGCTGACCCGTTTTAAGGCAGAAGATTAAACGGAGACATTATGTTACGGTTTGAGCTTTTCGAATAAACGCTTCAGGATGACAGCATGTGCCCAGAGCGGCAGAGGTTGGTCAGGCTGCTGACGCCATTGTTCGTCTGTTAAAAAGCCTTGATCATACAGCCAGTTGACGGCTTCCTGCTTCCAGTCAGCGCCGTTTCCGGGAGAAGTGGTGGGAGCAAGGGTAGGTGCTGTAGTAGGTTTTGGATTTGAAGTAGGTGTCGTAGGGGGCTGGTAGGGAAGTTTAGCGTACGTGCAAAATGCCCGGACTACCCCTTCCGCGAGATCTCGCCAATCCTGCTGTAGTTTATTTGCGTCCAACGCATTGTCGGCAAAGCCATACTCGACGATGACCGTCTCCACGCTACCAGTCTCCCGGTGCATGAAGTAGTAATCGAGTCGCGGATTATCTGGCAGAGTCCGCGTAAAAATGCGTCGATTCGGCATCCCCTCCGCTGTCAGGGCATCCTGGATCAATTGGGGAAAGGTTGGGGAGCCATAAATCGAGTAAATGACCTCGGAGCCCCGGCCGCCACCTGAGTTAATATGGTTGGATATGCAGTAGCGAGCACTGCTGTTTCGAACCAGAGCAGTCCGAGCCTCACTTGTCAGAGTCACATCGGTTGTCCGTGTGATCGCGACAGGAATATTTAGAGCCAAAAAGCGATTATATTGGTAAAGCGATATTTGCAAATTCATATCTTTCTCGGTAAATTGCGTGTTGTTACCTCCGCCTGGATCGCTGCCACCGTGTCCAGCGTCCAGAATCACAATTGGAGTCATGGTTGTTTCACCTCTTGCTATTAGAATATGCTTGAGACAAGGATGTTGTTGAGGGCAGTGTTCTCATTTTCCAAGTTTTCTAATCACAATTTACAGAAGATAGCTCAACTATGGTACAATAAAAGAGTTCATAATTACGTATAGAGGATGGTAATGTATTGATGGCTTGGTACAACTGGGTAATTCCAATTGTTACATTGTTAATCGGTCTCGCTGGTGGATTTTATGGAGGGACTTATTTATTGAAAAAACAAATGTCCAACATGCAAATGGACGACAAGCAGCTTCAAGCCATGGCCCGCTCAATGGGGATGAATCTAAATCAAAAGCAGCTCAAACAAATGAGTCGTACGATGAAAAACATGAAAATGCCAAATAAATTCGGGAAGTAGCGTGAAAGGGAGTGTCGTTTGATGGGGGCGACCCGGCTGCGCTACACGATGATCGGTTTTATTGTCGGTGTGTTTATCGTGTACTTGAAAGACCTGCCGCTTGCCGAAGGAACTCGGTTTGCGGCCCCTTTTTACGGAGCGGGGATTGGACTGCTCATTGACGGCATTATTTTACGTATGAAAAAAAGAAAACAAGAGTAGGGGAAGAGCCTGGCGAAGGATGCCAGGCTTTTTTCTGTTGGAAAGGGACTTATTTTTCAAGAGAATCAGCAAAATACTGGACGATAAAATCACAGAACTGGCGTGCTGCCAGGGAGAGGTATCTTTTTTCGTGGCGAATCATTTGAAAATATCGCTGGCAAATCGGGTGTTTGATCGGAAGCATGACAAGGTGAGGGTCTTCCTCTCGACTGATACAGCCATAGAGGGCGATACCAAGACCTGCCCGGACCAGCTTTTTGATAGAGCCGGGATCATCTACCCGACAAGCGAATTTGGGGGTAACCCCCGCTTTTTGAAAGAACTGATCATACAGCATTTGGATGGGAAAGTCCTCCCGGTAGCCGATAAAGGACTCTTCAGCCAGCTCGCTTAGTTGAATGCTGGTTTGCTTGGCTAAGTGATGTGTGCGTGGGACAGCTACATGAATATCTTCTTTCAATACAGGCGTTGTCAAAATATCCGGTAGCTTGATCGGCAAATGCGTGAAGCAAATATCCACTTCGCCTGACTCCAAAAGGAGTGCCATTTCTTCCATGGTGGCTTGCGTGATCTGGAAATGCACATCGGGATGGAGTGCGAGAAACTTGCCCAACGGTTCTGATAATAGATCCAAGGTCGACGTTGCCAGATGAATACGACCATGCTCCATTCCGGCTAGATCCGATACGACTTTTTGACCTTCCTCTAACAAGTTCAGTGCTTTATCTACACGCTCCAAATACGCCTTCCCAAATGTATTTAGCCGAATTCGTCCTCGCTCGCGATCAAATAACGGAACCCCGACATCCTCTTCCAACCGAGCAATGGTTTTGCTGAGAGCAGGCTGAGCAATCCGCAGCTCTTGGGCGGCTTTCGTCATATGCTGCCACTTGGCCACTGTTCGGAAATAGTGCAATTGCAACAATTCCATTCGATTCAACTCCATATACTCAGGTATATCAACTACATGTCAGAAGATATATTTTTGTTTATTTTAAAATCATTATAAACTACATCTAGCAAGGCCAACAATCACCTTCCCGGGAAGAAATCGGTGATAACGAGAGGTGTCTTTCCAATATGCAAACCGAACCACAACAACAATCTGCTGAAAAAGTTCTTCGCGTACTCGTGTTTACGCTCATGATTACGGTGATGAGTGCTACGATGTTCAATATCGTGTTACCGCAAATCAGGACGGAGTTTCATTTATCCTTTAGCCAAGTAAGTTGGGTGACGTCTGCCTTTTTGTTAATCTATGCGGTTGGAACCGTGATGTACGGAAAGCTAGCTGATTCCTACAAGCTCAAGCATTTGCTTACATTCGGATTGATTCTATTTGCCATCGGCTCCGTTATCGGTTTTTTCGCCGATAATTATGGCATGGTGCTTTTTGGGAGAATTGTGCAGGCAGCAGGAGCTGCTGTTGTTCCGGCGACGTCTTCCATTATTCCGGTGCGTTATTTTCCCCCAGAGAGTAGGGGCCGAGCTCTAGGAATCTCCATGACCGGGATGGCAATCGGTAGCGCATTAGGTCCCGTTCTTTCCTCTTTGCTGGTCAGTCTGCTCGATTGGAGATGGCTGTTCTGCATGCCGTTGTTCACACTCTTTGCCGTGCCTTTTTTCCGTAAGTATTTGGAGGAGGAGGAGCGGGAAGCCGTCAAAATGGACTGGATCGGTGGTGGGCTTCTCGCCATAACGATTGCATTGCTTCTGCTAGCTATTACGAATCAGAGCTTGTTGCTCGCACTGGGGTGCATCCTCTCATTCCTTCTGTTCCTGGTAAGGATTCGGACGACTGCAGAACCATTTATTCGCCCTGGCTTATTCCGGAGTAAACGCTATTCGCTCGGGCTGGTCATTGCCTTTTTGATGATAGGTAGCGGCTATTCGTTCGCTTTTCTTAGTCCACAGTTGTTGGCCGATGTGAATCATCTGGCACCGGGGCTCATTGGCTTTGTCATGGTACCAGGAGCAATTGTGACCGCGTTCTTGGGGAAAAAGGCTGGGATTCTTGCAGATAAGAAAGGGAATTCGTATTTATTTTACACAGCGTCTGTGCTACTTTTGAGCAGCTTTGTCCTTTTCTCTTCCTTTGCGGGGGTTTCCCCGTTCTTCATTGCCGTTTTTCTGATTTTTGGCAATGTCGGACTATCGTTTATGATGATTTCGATGTCAAACGCAATCTCACAGTCGTTACCAAAGGAACAGATCGGCGTCGGGATGGGACTGTTGGCAATGCTGAACTTTATTGCAGGTGCACTTGCAGCTACCCTGTACGGCAAGTCGATTGATGGAGGAGCTGCTGTAAGCTGGAATCTGCTCAATAGCTATCCAGGAGCGTCGGTCTATAGCAATATTTACTCCGCTTTAGTGCTCGTGATACTGGGTCTCGCTTGCCTTTATTACAGACAGTTCAGCCGCAGCTCGATGAGAGGGCTCAATTAATTTGCTAATTAAAATTATTTTTATTACTAGCCTCCATTGACAACCGGATATAAATCAAATAAAATTTCAAACAATAATAACAATAACGCGAAGAACGGGAACAGTAAGTGGTTTGATCTGTTTAGAGAGCTGCGGGACGGTGCAACGCAGTCAGAGAAGCCAGTGAAGCTCGCCCGGGAGCGGCAGGACTGAACAAGATGTAGCGCTGCATCGAGAAGTAAGTTCTGACGGTTAACCTCCGTGATCGGGTTGTGCTGATCGACTAGGATCAGTACATGAGGTGGACTTCTGGCGAACAGCTGGGGTCAACGAGAGTGGTACCGCGATAGACAAGGTCTGTCGTCTCTTCGATAGAGACGGCAGGCCTTTTTTGATTTTCATAACGACATAGAACAAATGCGAAGAACGGGAGCTAGTAAAGCGAATTTCTTGTCCAGAGAGCTGCGGGTAGGTGCGACGCAGTCAGGAAATGCTCGAATCTCACCCGGGAGCGGCAAGGTTGAAAACGTTCAGTAGACCTTGACGGATCGTCCCACGTCATCGGGACAGCGAGGTGGATTCTCTTCTGAAAAAGAGGGGATCAACGAGAGTGGTACCGCGGCAGCGAAAAGCCTGTCGTCTCTTGTATATGGAGACGGTGGGCTTTTTTTATTACGAAAAAAACGACTAAAAATTGAGGAGGCAATACCCATGACAAAACGAATCCATATTTTTGATACGACACTGCGTGACGGAGAGCAAGCGCCAGGAGCGTCTCTTTCGCCTGAGCAAAAAATCGTGATAGCAAAGCATTTGGCAGACCTCGGTGTGGATGTCATTGAACCGGGCTTTCCCATCTCCAGCCCTGGTGACTTCATGGCGGTGCAACGTATTTCGCAAGAGGTTCACGGCGTGGAAATCTGTGGCTTTGCTCGTGCGGTGAAAGAGGACATCGACGCTGCCGTTCGGGCTACACAAGCGGCAGAGCGTCGCAGACTCCACATGTTCCTGTCATCCTCCAGTATTCATTTGGACTTCCAACTCCGCAAGTCGAGAGAGCAGGTGATTAAGATCGCCCGCGAGATGATTGCGTATAGCAAACAATTTGTAGACAGGATCGAATTTTCGCCGATGGATGCGACTCGTACAGGTGATGAATTCCTGTTTGAGATGATTGAGGCAGCGATTGAAGAAGGGGCTACCATTATCAACATCCCCGATACGGTAGGGTACGCACTGCCAGAAGAGTATGGAGCTATGTTCACTCGTGTCATGAAAAACGTTCGTGGCAGCGACAAGGTAGAGTTCAGTGCACACTGCCATAATGACCTGGGACTCGCGGTTGCAAACAGTTTGGCTGCGATTCGTGCCGGTGTCACCCAAGTCGAAGTAACGGTCAACGGGGTCGGTGAGCGAGCCGGGAACTGCTCCTTGGAAGAGCTGGTGATGGCCATTGAGACGCGCAAAGAAGCACTGGATGCCGAGACTGGCATCAGACCGGAGTACATTTACACCACTTCACAAAAGGTGAGCCGTGCCATGAGCTTCCCGATTGCTTTCAACAAACCAATTGTCGGTCGCAATGCCTTTCAACACGAAGCGGGAATTCATCAGGATGGTCTCTTAAAAGAGCGCAGCACCTACGAAATCATGGACCCGGAGAGATTGGGCGTGCCTCGCAACATGATCATTCTCGGAAAACATTCCGGTCGCCATGCCATTAAGCACCGTGTAAACGAATTCGGGATACAGCTGACCGATGAACAGATGGAGACACTGTACGTCCAATTTAAAGAGCTGGCTGACAAGCAAAAAGTTGTTCAGGATCATCAATTGCTTGAACTCGTGGGACATACCGTGAACGCAGTACTGGAGCCATTCACACTCGTAAATGCGCAAGTACTCACCGGAACATCCGGACATCGCATGGCTTCCTGCACCATTACGAACAATGTAACAGGAGAAGAACAAGCATACTCTGGCACGGGAGAAGGACCTGTTGAGGCATTGGTGGCAGGCATCAAGCAGGCACTGCCGTTCGATGTGGAGTTTACGGACATGGAGCTGTATTCATTGTCGTCGGGAGAGCATGCGACAGGCGAAGCGATCGTGACGGTCAGCGCCAACGGAAGTCATTTTAAAGGAGTTGCCGAGCATCGAGATGTACTGATGGCGGTCGCGCAGGCGTTTATGGCAGCGAGCAATCAGGCGGTGCGTGATCATCAAGCAAAGGCTGTAACAGCCGGGGCTAGCTAAGAGCCAAAACATAAAAAGTCAGCCTGAAAACCTTGCTGTTTTATCACCATAGCAAGGTTTTTTTGTATGTTTGTAACCATAGTTTGACCGGGGAAACCGATTGTTTGACGGATAGTCGCTGTTCAGATGATTGTCTTTTTGTGGAGGAAACTGGAAATAAAATGTAACCTTTTGTAAGCTCGTGCGAATAATGCAAATGAGAAGCAGGAAACAAATCTGAGGAGGAAAGAATAGATGAAAAAATGGAATCGGGCAGTTATGTCAGTCATGGCGGCAACTCTTCTGACAGCCACGCCAGCATGGGCGGCTCAAGCTGGGAAGACTTCAGCCAGCCATACGGGAGTGGCGGTGGATGCGACAGCGCAGGCCATGGCCCAAAAAACAATCGACAAGCTGTCAGAGCTACTGCCATATATGAAAGAGCTCACTGTTCAGAAAATGGACATAGATGAAACAAGCGATGCTGTCATGGTAGAACGAAAAAAGGGAGACGGTAAAAAAACTCCCCGGATGGTCATTTTTCTGGACAAGAAGACAGGGGACATCAACAGCTTTGGTTATGAGACAGATGAACCGGATGACAAGGAGCTTCCGTTGGACGTCCAGAAGGAAAAAGCGGATGCATTTTTGAAAGCTTTACTGGGAGACGCGGCGAAGATGTACCAATATAATCCGCAAAAGTCAGAGCAATTGGGCGGTCCCGCATATCGGTTAGTCATAAACGGGGTTCCGCATCATGATGAAAAAATGTCTTTGGGTCTGAATGGGAATGGGGAGGTCGTCTCTCTGATCAGCAACGTTGGGCAGATCTCCAAGCAGATTGATCCTGCTTCCCTTCCGAAACCAGAAGAAGCGATGTCTTTAGAAGAGGCAGAAAAAGCAGTCGCAGGACTGATGACACCTGTATATCGTTCGAATAACCGCAGTGGCTTGATGTTGACCTATCAGGTCTCCTGGTCCGGATTCTTGGATGCCAAGTCGGGTAAATCAGTCGAGACTGAACATGCAAGATTTTACCATGAACCCAATCTTTCAGCTCCTGCTATTCCAGTTTCGCCGCAGGGCCAAAAGTTGACTGCAAAGGATAAGGATGAAGCTGCGAGCCATTTGAAAAATCTTATTGGCTTTGACACAACCGGAGCTACTTTTACTGAAATGGTCCCCAAAAATGTGCCAAATGGGGATGTGAAGGAATTTCAATGGAAAAAAGGGGATCAAGTCGCCAGCGTACGAGTAAAAACCACGAATGGTCAAGTCGTTGCTCTGTATTTGGAGGACGATTCTAAAGAGCCCAGCAAAAATGTATCCATCGAAGAAGCTCAAAAGACAGCCCTGAAAGTGCTACAAACTTATTTGCATACCGATACAAAAGCAGTGGTACTGGACAAGGATTTCCGACTGAAGCAATCCGATCATTACTTCTTCGATTTTTTCAACACGATAAAAGGCATCCCGGTTGGGGATCAATCTTATAGAGTTGAGATTAACAGTGAGACAGGCAAACTCATGGGCCTGTTTGGAGAATTCGATCCCAGCGCAGTCACCTATCCCGATCCAGCCAAGGCAGTCTCACCAGAGAAAGCTGCCAAAGAGTATCTGAAGCATCACCCATTGGAACTGATGTACTATGCTCCGGTCATAGACCGT
Source organism: Brevibacillus sp. BD137 (assembly GCF_041644655.1). Classification (NCBI taxonomy): domain Bacteria; kingdom Bacillati; phylum Bacillota; class Bacilli; order Caryophanales; family Paenibacillaceae; genus Brevibacillus; species Brevibacillus sp. BD137. Next base: position 135,307 of record NZ_JAOTNO010000011.1, read on the forward strand.
GAAAGTTCGGAGTCCACGATACTGGTTTACAAGCCACAAGAGAATGACTATATGTTAGAGTACGTAGACGCCCTGACTGGGGAGTCTATCCAAAACCCAAGAAAGAAGAAATAAGGGAGTGCCGTGCTTGCTTTCAATAATGGAGCAAGCACACTTGTTTTGTGTAAAGGAGGGAAGCAGATGTATGGGAGCTATGAAGAGCGGATTCATGATCTTGTCGAAACCTATTATCAGGACATCTATTATTTCCTCTATCATTTTATCGGGAACAGAAACGACGCGGAAGATATCACCCAAGAAGTATTCACGCGGGTGTTGCAGGCATTGCCTCGGTATGACGGAAGAGTGCAGATAAAAACATGGATATTCTCCATTGCCAAGCATGCTGCCATTGATCTTTATCGACGCAAAAAATTCCAGAGAATATTCGCGGATATTTGGTTTAAAGAGCTTCCAACCAAGGATGGCTTGCCAGAAGAGATTTATATGGAAAAGGAGCGAGACCGCCAGCTTAGAGATGCGATTCTCTCGCTTCCTCCCAAGTATCGCATGGTTGTGATTTTACGTTCTATTGAGGGGCACAGCGTGAAAGAGACAGCAGAGCTCCTGGGTATCTCTGAGTCCAAAGCCAAGGTAGATTATCATCGGGCCATCAAACTCGTTCAGCAAAAGATGGAGGAAAGGGGACGGAAGGAGGGGGGAGCACATGTATTGGAAAGACGTAGATATCCTACATGAGAGAATGAAAGAATTGAATCAATATGCTCCAAAACCGCAAATGGAAGCAAAGGAACGGTTAAGAGTGGCTTTGGCGGCGAAAGCTAGGAAAATGGATCAGCAGTCAATCGTCAGCAATCGAATGATCAAGAGTGTTCAGGCTGTTGCCTTTTTTCTGTTGGTTGCCTGGGGAGCTTCACTCGCTCTTCCTTCAACTGACGTAGAAGAACCAAGGCACTCGTCACCGGACCAGTTGTCTCCTCCGAGTTTTGAACCGATGACTGTTAAAAAAATAGCTCCTGAAAATACCAAGGAAAGTGTACCGGTACCTCCTGCGGTTGGGGTAAAAAAAGAACAGATAGCGGGGCCAGAAAAACGAGTTACTACAAAAGAGTCGAGAATAGGAGAGAAATCTTCTAAGGAGAGCTCTACTATGACAACAACGGCTCCCTACAGCAAAGCGACCTCGACTACCCCGCATGACCAAGCAGCTGCCTATCTGGAGCAAATGGTTGGACAGGATAGTCGCTCCTACCAGTTTGTAGATTCCTTGTCGGATACAAAGCAAAAGCAATTTGTCTTTGCGCGTACCGTAAACGGGATTCCGTTCATCAATGATCACTACATCGTGATGCTGGATGAAGCCAACAACGGAAAATCTGTACTTGCTAGCCAGATTCAGATAAGAGAGCGAAATGAACAAACCTTTCCTGATCCATCCCGTACGATTTCTAAAGTAGAGGCGGAGTCCATTCTAGCCGACGTCATGTCGCTTTTCTATTCAGACACGCAGAACATCAGCTACAATCCTGACCTGATGGGTTTTGTAGATGCCAAAGATGGTCAATTGATTGGAGTCGAGAGGGAATATAACCAATTGCGGGGCAAGAATTACAAGGTGAGTGGCGTTGGAACGAGAATGATTGCTATGAATAAAGAAGAGGCCATGAGAATATTGGAAACGAATTTTGATTTCACGGTAGAAGGAGAAAGCTTGTGGAAAGTGGAGGGCGACAAGGGTACGACTACCTATCATTGGAAGGTGGGCAAGAACAGTTCTGTTTCTCTTCAGGCGAACAATTTGACAGGTGAGGTCACTGGATTCGAGTATGTGAATCCGCCAACCTCCCCTTCTGCTGAAGCGAAGGATGCTGCTGTTGTGACCGATACAGCCGTTTCATTCCTTCAAAAATATCTGGATTCGGAAACTACGGGGCTACAAGTGATCAAAGTTGAACTCCATTCACCTACATACCGCATCTATTTCAAAGCTCTGTCTGGAAAAAAGCGTCCGGAGAATCATGTACATGGGTACACGGTTGACATCGACTCCCAAACCGGAAAGGTGATCGGCTTTCAGAAGGATTTATCCAGCAAAACTTCAATGGCGCAGACTGACGAGCAAGAGATGCAGCCAGAAAAAGCAGCGAGAGCCTACTTGAAAAACCATTCTGTACAGCTTGCTTATATATGGGTGAAAGGTCAAGAGACCCCTTCGCTAGTCTATGTGCCTTTGGAACCAAAGGCAATGGCGAGCTATCTTGATTAAACAAAGAGTGAAGGATAAGAACGCGCCATTATCTCCAATGCGGGACGAATCACACATGCTAGCCAAAAAAGGTCACCTTTGTGCAGGTGACCTTTTTCGCTATGCCCGTATCACTTTTCATGAGCCAGGGTCGATTTGTAGCGATGTAAATAAGATGAGCGACCATTGCCCGCATTTCATCACTGTTGCATGGCAATGGTTTACCATTCATGCATCGTTGAAAAAAACCGTTGATCCGATCCTCAATTGTCAGTACCTTGTCAGAGCGGGCGATGTACTGCGGATCGACGGCGGTAACTCCTGTCAATGACGAGGTCGAATCCAGCCCGGCATTGCCATGGCAGCTTGAGTAGGAGAGTTTGTTATCACTTGCTTATTGCTGTAGTGGGGAGAAGAATATTTCCAGACTAGGCTCCAGGCTCCGTCCTGCTGAGGGTTGGGACTGTCCGCTCCGAAGGGATTCGCGGGGAAACGCAAAAGTGGTAGCGGCTACGTTGCATGGGCACGGTTGCGTTTCTTTTTCCCGCGAATCCCTTCTCCGCTTGGTAGGACTCCACAAGTCGCTACGTCTGGAAATATTCTCCTCTGGCGTAGCTGATTACATTCTTCAATCTTTAGGGCATTTAAAAATAGGATTACACGGAAGGTTCGTAGAGGAAACAGGAGAAATAAGCGAAGATCTTAGGGACGCCGACCGAGACGGAATGCAAAAAGCGAAACACGCTCTTAAGCGTCCACCTCTGAAATAACTTCGAGGAAGGGACCACTTTGGACGCGGTTTCGCTTTTTGCATGGAGTCGTGCAGTCAATCCCTCAGCAGGTGGCCCTAGAAGCTGAGCGTTTTCTCCTGTTTTCTCCCCACCACTACAGCAACAACCTAAGGTTAGTATTATGTGGCTATAGTGGTTTGAAGAATATTTCCAGACTAGGCTCCAGGCTCCGTCCTGCTGAGGGCTAAGAATGCCCGCTCCGAAGGGATTCGCGGGGAAACGCAAAAGTGGTAGCCGCTTCGTCGCATGGGCACGGTTGCGTTTCTTTTGCCCGCTCATCCCTTCTCCGCTCGGTAGGACTCCACAAGTCGCTACGTCTGGAAATATTCTTCTCTGGCGTAGCTGATTACATTCTTCAATCTTTAGGGCATTTAAAAATCGGATCACACGGAAGGCTTGTAGAGGAAACAGGAGAAATAAGCGAAGATCTTAGGGACACCGACCGAGACGGAATGCAAAAAGCGAAACACGCTCTTAAGCGTCCACCTCTGAAATAACTTCGAGGAAGGGACCACTTTGGACGCGGTTTCGCTTTTTACATGGAGTCGTGCAGTCAATCCCCCAGCAGGTGGCCCTAGAAGCTGAGCGTTTTCTCCTGTTTCCTCCCCACCACTACAGCAACGTACAAGTAGGTCTTTTTAAATCAAGCTGTAAAAATCAACTCATACACCATCTTCACAATCAAGGTAATGGATACAACCAAGAACAACGGACGGACATAACGTACCCCCGTTTTGATGGCCATTTTGGCACCAAGGTTCGCCCCCAACAGCATCGCAATCCCCATGATGAGCCCAGTCATGAAGACGACCTTGCCCTCCATTGTGAAGACAAAAAGCGCAGAAATGTTACTGGCCAGATTCAAAATTCGGCCATTGCCAGCTGCTATCACAAAATCATAGCCAAACAAAAGCACCATCAGAAAAACAAAGAACGAACCGGTTCCCGGCCCGAAAAATCCATCGTAAAATCCAATTAAAAATGTAAAAGGAATCCCGATGCCAAGCGTAAATTTGGTCAGTCCGTTGTAGTTGGAATCTTGACCGAATCGTTTGTTAAAAAGGGTGTAAACAAAAATGAGTGCCATCATAATCACGACAAGGGTCTTCAAAAACTCCTGAGGAACGAACAGAACTGTTTTCGCTCCGAAATAGGCGCCGATCAAGGAGACGGGAAATAAGATCAGCATGAGTTTCTTGTCAAATTTGCCGTTCTTGATAAAGGTGTAGGAGCTGGTGGCAGATGAAATCGTGCCAGCCAACTTATTCGTGCCAAGAGCAAGGTACGGTGGCATTCCAAGACCGAGCAGAGCGGGAAGAGAGATGAGTCCACCTCCACCAACAGTACTGTCGATGAATGCTGCAACGAATCCAAAGACGGCGAGAAGTACGATCGTTGATAAGTCCATTTCCACTAGTAATCACCTGATTCTCTTCGTTTGTAATAATCCAAGTCTAGCACGCTCCTTTTCGTTTGCAAGATAGAAATCTTTGAAATAATAAATAGATTAATATACTTTGCATACCGATTTGTTGAAAAACTGTTTGGCATACAGTATAATGAAGTCGTAAGCTTGACCTACATAATTTGAGGAGGAATGTTACAATGGCACATCAACTTCCTGCATTGCCTTATGCACACAACGCTTTGGAACCACATATCGACGCGCAAACCATGGAAATCCATCACGGACGCCACCATGCTACTTATGTTAACAACCTGAATGCAGCTCTGGAAGCACACGCTGACCTGCAAGGTAAAAGCATTGAAGAGCTGATCAGCAATCTGGATGCTCTGCCTGAGTCTATCCGCACTGCTGTTCGCAACAACGGTGGAGGCCATGCTAACCACACACTGTTCTGGGAAATCATGAGCCCGAATGGCGGCGGCGCACCAACTGGTGAACTGGCTGACGCAATCAACGCGGCTTTCGGAAGCTTTGACAACTTCAAAGCAGAATTCGCAAAAGCAGCTACTACTCGTTTCGGTTCCGGATGGGCTTGGCTGACTGCAGAAGGCGGAAAAGTAGCAATCAGCTCTACGCCTAACCAAGACAGCCCGATCATGGAAGGTAAAACACCTATCCTTGGTCTGGATGTTTGGGAGCATGCATACTACCTGAACTACCAAAACAAACGCCCTGACTACATCGGTGCGTTCTGGAACGTAGTAAACTGGGATGAAGTTAGCAAGCGTTTCGCAGCAGCGAAGTAATTGTAACTTTACCAGCTATAAGGCTTGTCGTTCTTTAGGAACGGCAAGTTTTTTTTGTTCAGAGAAAAGAAACGGCATCAATTCTGGATACACTTGTAACCGTGATGATTATGCGATATAATACTTACAAAAAGTAACTAAGTTTAAAAAGTATAGAGGAGAGTGTACGCATATGATGCCGTCTTTTTTCATTGCACATGGTGCCCCGTTACTTGCTATAGAAAGCAATGCATATACAGAAGCACTGAACCAATTGCCTGGCCTGCTCCCACGCAAGCCGCGTGCTATTGTCATTTTTTCCGCTCACTGGGAAGCCTATGATCAAATGGTGGGAACCATGGACACCTTCCCGACCATTCACGATTTTGGCGGTTTTCCGCAAGCGTTATACGAAATCGAGTACCCGGCAAAAGGAGAGCGTGAAGTAGCGGATGAAACCATCCGACTTCTTCAGGAAGCGGGTATTCCTGTCGCTTTGAACACGACAAGAGGCTTGGACCATGGACACTGGGTAGTTTTGCGCCATATTTATCCGGATGCAGATATTCCTGTTGTTGCCTTATCAGTTAATCCGAACCTGACTGTGAAGGAGCAATATCAGATCGGCAAAGCACTCAGTCCGCTCCGCGAAAAAGACGTTCTGATCCTCGGCAGTGGCGGAACTGTCCATAATTTTTCCTATATGGACCTGAGAGAGTCTGGTAGTAATACCTTTGAGTGGGCGGAGCAATTCGAAGACTGGCTGCAAACAACATTGACTGACTGGAATGTCGAGGATCTAGCCAACTATCGCGAACTTGCTCCACATGCAGAAAAAGCTGTTCCCGCATATGGAACCGAGCATTTTGTACCACTCGTGTACGTCATGGGTGCTGCCGACGATGAACGTACAGCGAAGCGCCTGCATATGAGCATCCGCTATGGAAGTCTCACTCACACCCTTTGGCAGTTTGGTGATCCAAAATAATGACCGTGCACATGGAGGATGTTTATCGGGAGTATAAATCATTACTGTTTTCCCTTGCGTACCGGATGACTGGCTCGGTAACGGAAGCGGAGGACATTGTTCAGGATACTTTTCTTGCATTGGCAGGTACCGACATCCAAGACATTCACCATGTAAAAAGCTATCTGTGCAAAGCTGTGACCAATCGTTGTCTGGACGTATTAAAATCAGCCCGTTGGAAGCGGGAGCAGTATGTAGGGGAATGGCTGCCGGAGCCGATGTTAGATGCTTCGGAAACCAATGATCCCTTGCAAGCGGTGATTGCCGAAGAAGCCGTCTCGTATGGCTTACTTGTTCTCTTGGAGAAACTACCGTCGACGCTACGGGCTGTTTTTGTGCTCCGAACAGCACTCGACTACGAATACAGCGAAATTGCTGCGATGCTCGGAATGACCGAAGTAAATTGCCGTAAGAAGTTCAGCCTTGCGAGAAAAAAGCTGGCTGAAGCAGGTTATCAGGCGATCGTCCCTCAGTCGAGTCGGACTTCGAGTTTGGTAGAACAGCTGATGCAGGCCATCTCCAAGTCAGATGCGAAGTCGTTGATCGGACTTTTGACAAAAGATGCCGTGCTTGTCAGCGATGGTGGCGGGAAGGTTCGTGCGGCTATTCATCCCATCTTCTCAGATGAGCGGATTACTGCCTTCTGGATGGGGGTATGGCCGAAGTGGGCTTCTCTTGCTACCATGCAGATTCGCTCGATCAACGGCCAAGATGGAATCGTCGTCTACTCCGAGGGTCAGCTGAAAATGATCATCCAGATCACTATGAATGAAGCAGATCGCATTGCACGCTTGTACATGATGGTCAATCCAGATAAGCTTGCCCATTTGCAAAAAGAAAATGGATGACTCGTCACAAGAACGACGCTTCACTCGTCTTTGAGGGTGAAAGAAAATTCGAGTGGAGAGGACAGATGAATCATGCAAGCTAGAATCAATCATCATGCAGTGAATCCCGAAGCGTATCAAACTATGCTCAAGCTGGAAAAATTCGTGAATGAGAGCGGCTTGGACAAAAAACTGATTGAGCTGATCAAAATTCGTGCCTCCCAAATCAACGGCTGCGCTTTTTGCATGGATATGCATACGCAAGATGCGCGCAAGCTCGGTGAGACAGAGCAACGCATTTACTTGCTCAGTGTATGGAGAGAATCCGCGGTTTACACAGAGGCAGAGCGCACCGTCCTTGCTCTGACAGAAGCAGTCACTGTCATTACAGCTAACGGTGTTTCTGAAGAGCTTTATCAGCAGGTTCGCGAGCATTTTGACGAGAACCAGTACGTTTCCTTGATTATGGCAATCAATACGATCAACTGCTGGAACCGAATCGCGATTTCGACAGGAATGAGTGCTCCGTATAATAAGTAAAGATCAGTGAAGCAAAAGACACGCCTCTTATAAAAAGGAGCGTGTCTTTTTTCGTTGCTATACATCCATCTCGACTTTTCTGCCGGGATAGAACTGTTTCTCTTCGGAAAGTGGGTTACCTTTGGCGGTCAGTGCAGTAGGCGTAATCCGGAAGATGGCGGTTGTACTGCCCATCGAAGAACGATACTTGATGACATGCTGCAAAGGCAACGGTTCTGAATAGTAGCCGGGTACGTACTTGTCGATCATGGATTGCATCGCATCGCGCATCTCCTCAGGTTCAGAAACACGCTCAATTGTTCCGGCGATAAACACACTCATGTAAGCCGTATCGATATGGGCAGGCACAGGTGAGGCGATTGTGCCGTACTCCTCGCAAACACTGAAACATACGCGGTTGTTGCCATTGATCATTTCGATTTTTCTGCCAGAATCCGCGCCGTGAAAATAAATACAGCCATTCCACCAAGCAAAATTCAAAGGCAGGATGTACGGCTCGATTTCATTGGACAAGCCGAGATGGCCGACCTTTGCCACTTGCAAAAATTGGTCAATTTGCTCCTGATCAGTAATGGTACGCTTAGAATAACGAATTGGTATCATGTCGAGTCCCCCAGTCTGTCGTTGTTATTTTGATCGTAATGGGTATTTGACTAGGAGAACAGGTGCAATTTTGGTAAAAATGAACGGGTCAGATGACCAAAAAATAACCGCCCTCTTCTAGCAGGGGCGGGAGTCTCGTCTTATTACGAGCGTTTTGAATCCAATTTTTTAGTGAGCTGTTCTTCTCCGCGGTGGATCCAGCCGACGAAGGAATCGCGGATGGTCAGATCAAAATCGAGGTAGACCACGGCGACGAACATGTAGTGACTTTTCCCTTGAAAACGCGAGCGGTAGCGCAGATCAATCCATTTGACCTCATAGCCAAAGGAACGCTCCTTTGTTTCTACATGCACATGATGAGTAAAAGCGAGGAAGGACTGGACTTTGTAACTTTTCTTTGCTGCCGCAATCCGCTCATTTTCCGGTTTGATGGAGAAGGTGTCCAAGACGACGACGTCCCCTGAAATGACTTCACCTACATACCAATGCTGCTCTGTCTTTGCGACGAAGGTCCAATACGTCCAGGAAAGAGTAGGGATGATGGTGAAGGTACCAGCTTTGCCGATTCGTTGGCGAACCAGCTCCGTCGTACGTCTTTGCACCTGACAACGCCAGTAGTAGTATCCGGCAATGATCACGTATATCCATAAAAAGACGTGTCCAGGATGCGCGCCTGCCGCCCATAGCATAAAACCGACGAGATGAGCAGCGAAAATGAACGGATCGAAAATGAAAATGGCGTTGAGCGCCACCCATTTGTCGCGAAACGGGTACAGGCCCTTTGTGCCATAGGAATTGAACAAATCAACGAATACGTGTAAACAGACGGCCAGGAATATCCAGCCGAGCAAATGCAGCCAATGGGGCTGTGGCATCATGGCCTGGATGAGAACAAAAATGGCTCCAGTCCAGAGAAATAAAGCGGGAACCGAGTGAGAAACGCCTCGGTGGTTGCGAATGTAGGCAGCGGTACCACGAAGGCGGACTAAGCCATCCAAATCAGGTGCCTGCGAGCCAATGACCGTACCAATCATGACGGCCATTGCAAGTGACGGAGTAGAAGCTACGACAGGATCAAGATAGGCGAGCCCGGCCAATCCAAAGCCCATGGCAAAATGTGTGGCTGTATCCATGGAATCGTTGTCTTCCTCCCTTCCTTCCACTGTTATTGTTTATTATAGCGTTTGCCTGAGGTTAATTCCCGCCCGTTCTGAAAATATTTGTGTGCTTGTTCGTACGGGGTGGGAAAGGTATGATGAAAGCGTTGAATCGGTAAAGGAGGAACACGTCGCATGCTAACGGTTTTCATTGAATACAAGCTGGATACTGAAAAACGAAGTCACGCTCTGCGATTGCTCACCTCAATGGCTGAGCGAATGGAAGCGATGGGTGCACATCAGTATCGCTCAATGGAGGGCTTGGATCAGCCCGGTCTGTTTGTCGAAACATTTGAGGTCGAGACTGTTCAAATATACGAAGAAATCAAGGCAAACCGATTGACAGATCAAGACTTTTGCGACTGTATTTCCGGCGGAGCTGCAAAACTGCATGTTTGGGCGTTTCGTCCCGCTTAAACTGGGTTGAAAAGGAGTAGAGTAAACGGAAATGGCGAGAAAAAAAGAAAGCTTGAAATATACACTTCCTGAACAATTTCATGTGTTTGGCTTTGCTCAGGATTTGCTGGCCTGGTACGACTCACAAAAGCGGGATTTGCCTTGGCGGATCAACAAAGACCCATATCGCATCTGGGTATCGGAGATTATGCTTCAGCAAACACGCGTAGAGACCGTTAAACCTTATTATGCGAATTTCATGGAGAAATTTCCGACGGTGAGTGAGTTAGCGAAAGCACCCGAGGAAGATGTCTTAAAAGCGTGGGAAGGACTCGGTTACTACTCCCGCGCGCGCAATCTTCAAGCTGCAGCCCGCGAGGTAACTGTTCGCTATGGTGGCGTTGTGCCGGATACACCAGAAGAGATTGCTACACTAAAAGGTGTCGGGCCGTATACAGCAGGTGCCATTCTTAGCATTGCCTATGAAAAGGCGGAGCCGGCTGTGGATGGAAATGTTATGCGTGTTTTTTCACGTCTGCTGTATTTAACCGATGACATTGCCAAGCCTGCCACAAGAATCAAAATCGAACATCTCGTACGCCAAGTCATTCCAGAGGGAAGAGCGGGAGATTTCAATCAGGCTTTAATGGAGCTGGGAGCGATGGTCTGTGTTCCACGCACTCCGCAATGCTTGACCTGTCCGGTGTTTGACTACTGTATGGCGCGCCAAGAAGGAGTGGCAGAAGAGCTGCCGGTCAAAGGCAAAGCCAAACCTCCACGTCCTGTTGATCTGCAAGTAGGCATTATCATACGCGACGGCAAAGTATTGATGAACAAGCGTCCCGATCAGGGGCTACTCGCCGGCATGTGGGAATTCCCTACTGTTGAAACCGAACAGGAAAGTGATGCTGCCAAGCAGGAGGCACTCGCAGTTGGTTTGCGTGAACGATTCGGAATCGATGTAGAAGTCATGCAGCCGTTAGGTACGGTTCAGCACGTCTTCTCCCATTTGCAGTGGAACATGCAAGTATGGTCCTGTGACTGGATCGATGGGGAAGAGCTCCCCGCTCATGCAAGATACGCAGCTTGGGAGGAATTAGATGCTTACACCATTCCGATGGCGCATCAAAAAATTCGTGAGCTGTTGGGACAAAAATAACAGGTAGGCAAAGCTGTCGAGCATTTCTCGGCAGCTTTTATTTATTTCATCAGACCGATGTGACGCAAGCCGTGAGATATCCCGCCATCATCGACGTGGCGCGTGACGTAATTGGCATGCGGCAACAAAGCTTCATGCGCATTACCCATGGCGATTCCCATCCCGACATAAGAGAGCATCTCTTTGTCATTCAGACCGTCTCCAAAAGCAACTGCCTTGCTTGGAGCAAGCCCGATATGGGAGAGAAGCGCTTCAATACCAAGCGCTTTTGAACCGCCTTTTGCAAAAACATCCATACAATACTCATGCCAGCGTATAAACGAGAGAGCGGGAAGCTCTTCTCTGTACTGCTGCTCATGCGCATCTGGTGTAAACAACAGCGCTTGATAAATATTTTCAGAATGGGCGAAATCTGCATTGTGATCAGGGGAATCAAGCTTCAATTGCTGAAAGGTCCAATCCAAATACGGATGCTGCTTATGGGTAGAAAAGCCCGCCGTACTGCCTTGAAACAGGATAGGATGGTCGTGCTGGGCCGCGATCTGTTGCAATTGATCGAGTGTTTTGGTCGGGATGGGGCGATCATAAATGGTTGTTCCTTGATAGACGACATATGCGCCATTGCAACTGACATACGAGTCAATGCCGCACTGCTTGGCAAGCTCGTCAAAATAATAATGAGCTCTGCCTGTTGCTAAGACGACCTCGATCTTGTTTCTTTGCAGCTCTTGAATGGCTTCGAGTGTATCCGGTGGTATGATTTTCTCTTCGTTGATGAGTGTCCCATCAATGTCTAAAAAGACGATTTGATACTCCATGATTTCACTCCCTACTTTTTCTTTTGAATCCATTATAAAGCTTCGAGAGAGGGGGTAGCAGTGGAAAATAAAAAGATCATGCCCCCGCAGACATGATCTTTGTGAACCTGTTTCGTTTTATCGAATCAAAAACTCTGGAAATTGTGTGACGATCTGATGCTTTTGTTCTTCGATGCGTTTCAGCGCTTGCTGTTGCATGTATTTTGCTTCAAGCTGCTTCGGTGTCAATTTCCGTTTCTCAATAATGATTGTGAAGAAAATCATTGGAATGTACATGAGTGTATCCCTCCCATCCCGTTAGTTTGGTGCAGTCAGCTACCGTCTATCGCTTTGACTCCTGTAAACCTCATCATCTGACGCCGTTGTTTGTTTTTCATACCAAAATCCCTCCTGTAGTCAAGTAGTGGTGTCCATTAAATGCGGCTCACAAATTGTGCAGCTTCAAAAGCGTGTTCTTCGGCGCGTTCTTCGAGATAGCGACAGCGTGCAGTTTCTGCGAAAAGTTTCTCTGCTTGTTCCTTATTGCGTTCAATCTTGACAGTGAAAAGCAAAAAGTTCAGTACCATTACCAATCACCCCCTTTCAAGGTGGAAAATGTTAATTCATGAGAAAGAAAAAGACCACGGGCGAAAGCCTGCGGTCTTCTGTCAACAAAAACGGACATGCCGTTTTGAAGGGCATAGAAAGACCACAAGCAACAACGCCTGTGGTCGGTAATAGACGAAAAGGAAATGTTGAAGAGTACGAATACTACTGGAATTCGTCGACCCAGGAGGCGCTGCTATATTCAGTTGTAACATCCACAAGACGATCCATAAGAGCTGGTTTCAGGTTCATTGCTATCATCATCATGGTGCTGCCTCCTTTCTTTCCGAAGTAGTAGTGTGTGTGGAACGTACTCTTAGAATATGGCATTTTTTTCTTGTTGTAAAGCGATTTTTTACCTATTTCTAGAAGAAAGTATATTCTGAATATAATAAAAGATAATAAAAAATAAACAAATATGTAGTCTGGTGGGCAATGAAAAGTTTACAATGAGACATATATCGGGCAACCATATAGGACAATCATGACACCAGAAAGGCGATGCTAGCGAATGAAAACACCTCGACTCACTGTAAAATCCAAGCTTATCGCTACATTTTCCACAATATTAGTGATCCCCATGCTTTTGCTTGGGTTGCTCTCTTATCAAAGTGCCAAAGCAGAGCTGTCAAATGAATTGCTGACGACTGCCTCTGAAAACGTTCGGTTGATAGATGCGCTTTTGAATCGGACACTGATGGAGCAATCAAGGAATGTGGGGTGGATCGCTGCTGATATTGTACGCAAAGACATTCAGGAAGAGAACAGGATGATCACCAAAAAGAAATTGCAGCGTTTTCTCGCTTTAAACTCGGAAGTGAGTGAAGCGTATATCGGGGACGAGAATGGCGGCATGATGACTGCAACCGATTCCAAGCTCCCGGACGGATTCGACCCGCGAAAGAGAGATTGGTACATAGCAGCCATGAAGCAGCCAGGCAAGACCATTATTGTGGACCCGTACATAGATGCCATTACCGGCAAAGTCGTGGTAGGAATGGCGATGGCATTGCCTGATCAGTCCGGTGTTTATGGAATTGATATTCAACTGTCAGCGCTGGACGCGACGGTCAAGCAAGCGAAAATCGGTACCCAAGGATTTATGACGATTTTGGATAAAAACCGAAAAATGCTAGTCAATCCAAATGGAGAGTCTGGCATTGAGGTTGCAGAGTCTTGGGTGGATACTGTATATGCAAAAGAGTCAGGTCGATTACAGTTTCAGCACGAAGGAAATCCCGTCCAAGCCGTGTTTACTACGAATGAAAATACGGGTTGGAAGCTGGTTGGCGTGATGTATGAAAGCGAAGCAGGAGAAGCAGCAAATCCGATTTTTTACACGATGCTCGTGATTATAATTGCTGCGCTGGTGGTTGCTGGCGGAGTCATTTACGTGATTTTGCGATCCTTACTCCGTCCTCTGCGCATGTTGACAGAAGCAGCGGAAAAAATGAGCCAAGGCGATGTGACACAACAAGTAGATATACGAAGTGACGATGAGCTGGGTACGTTGGGCAAAGCCTTCAATCATATGGCGGAATCTCTTCGTTCCTTGCTCCATTCGGTAAATGATTCTGTCCAGCAGCTGGCTTCTTCGGCAGAGCAGCTCGCTGCAAGTGCGGATCAGACAAGCAAAGCGACAGAACAGATCGCAGAGACCATGCAAGAAATGGCGGAAGGAACCGAGCAGCAAGTATCCCATACGCAGGAGGGTAACGCAGCAGTCGAACAAATGTCGGCAAGAATCGGTCAGATCGCCGAGCATACACAAAACGTTTTCATCGCAGCTCGGGAATCGTCAGACTTGGCAGTGACCGGAAACAAAGCCATTCAATCGGCTGTGCTGCAAATGAATGCATCCAGCGAATCGATTCACGGTCTGGCAAAAGTCGTGGATAATTTGGGTACGCGTTCACAGGAAATCGGAAACATCGTGGATGTGATCACTGCCATCGCAAACCAAACCAATCTGCTCGCACTAAATGCGGCAATCGAAGCGGCTAGAGCAGGGGAGTATGGACGAGGCTTTGCTGTGGTGGCTGATGAGGTACGTAAGCTGGCAGAGCAATCCGCAAGCTCGGCACAACAAATCAATCAGCTGATCACCGCGATTCAAGCGGAGACAAACCATGCTGTAGTTGTCATGGATCAGAGCAAGCGTGAAGTCACGGAAGGCATTGAAAAAGTGAACGAAGCTGGTCAGTCCTTCGAACAAATTCAATCAGCCGTCAATGAAGTGGCAGAGAAAATCGGTCAGGTATCTGAAGCGACACGTGATTTCTCTACAAGGGCACAGCAAGTGGTTGAGATCATTGGTCATATTTCCGAAGTGACACTGCAAGCGTCTGATGGAACACAAAGTGTATCCGCAGCTGCCCAGGAGCAGCTAGCCTCTATGGAAGAGATCGCTTCCTCAGCCGTTTCTCTCGAACATCTCGCGGAGGAATTGCAAAACCAGATCGGTCAGTTCCGTATCTAAAAACAAGCCCGGGTGCCGTGTCTACATACACGAGCAGCCGGGCTTTTTACTTAATCGTAAATAGGTGACGAGGAATGATCCCATCCCCCGCTGTCTCCATTCACAGGCCCTCTGGATTCAAGCTCATGGATGACTTTGACGTGAAGAGAGGCTCCTTCTGCACTAAGGTAAGCTGCCAATTGCGAAAAATTGTGATGGTAATAAAGCAGCTCATTCATTTCCCAATCAGCTAGTGGCACCATGGTTAATTCGGATAATTCCCGACCTATGTACACCCTGCCATTCCTCCTTATGTGGTAGTGGTTGCCTGATACCGCGAGCTTAGTATGGCTATAGTTGAGAGGATCAAGTCATGCCGGGATTTTTTCCGTAGGTAGAAAAAGCGCAGGTGGAGTTGTATAATGAAAAGGTGATTTTTACATATTAGTACCTGCTATTAATAGTTGGTCAGGTTGGGAGGTAATCTTTTTATGAATACAACGAAAAAAGTTGCACTGGTTACTGGCGGGACCCGAGGGATCGGAAAAGCGATTGCTCTTCAATTGGCGGAACAGGGTTATGACCTGGTGCTGAACTATTTGCGTAACCGCACTGCGGCAAGAGAAGCAGCAGCAGAGCTGGAAGCAAAGGGCGCTCGTGTCCATCTGATCAAAGCCAATGTAGGGGATGTAGCAAAAATCAAAGAATTGTTCGCAGAAATTGACCAGGAATTCGGGCGCTTGGATGTCTTTGTGAACAATGCGGCATCGGGTGTATTGCGTCCGCTGATGGAGCTGGAAGAAAGCCATTGGGACTGGACCATGGAAATTAACAGCAAGGCGCTGTTGTTCTGTGCGCAAGAAGCGGCAAAACTAATGATCAAGGGTGGCAACGGCGGAAAAATCGTGAGCTTGTCCAGCCTTGGGTCCATTCGCGTACTCGACAACTATACAGCGGTTGGCGTATCGAAGGCAGCTGTAGAAGCGATTACTCGTTATTTGGCAGTCGAGCTCGCACCGCATAATATTGTAGTAAACGCTGTATCTGGCGGAGCGGTGGATACGGATGCACTCAAACATTTCCCGAATCGTGAAGAATTGCTCGGTAGCTCAGCAGAGCGTACGCCAGCAGGACGCATTGTGGAGCCAGAAGATATGGCTAATGCTGTGATGTTCTTGCTCTCCGACAAAGCGTGGATGGTTCGCGGACAGACATTGATTGTAGACGGCGGTATTTCTCTTTTGACATAATGATTTATTGTAGATGGAGTATGGAGTTGGAGACTTTGTGGTGTGGCGACACAAGACAAAGTTGTCCATGTGTTGTACAATAGAGGAAGAAGGTTACGAAGGAGGCAACACATGCTGATTCGTCCGTTTCGACTCGGTGACTATTCGGCTATCACACGTATTTGGCAGGAGACGGGGTTGGACCAATCGGACAAAGAGTCATTGAACGATTTGGCCCAGCATTTGGCTTGGGACAGCGATCTGGTAATGGTTGCGGAAATTGAAGGCAGAGTGGTAGGGGTCGTGGTTGGCACGATCGACGGAGCACGTGCCTATTTCTACCGATTGGCTGTACTTCCAGAGATGCAAGGCTCAGGTATTGGTCGCGAACTCGTTGAAGCAATTGAAAAGCGTTTCAAGCAACGAGGTGTCAATAACGTCTTGATCATGGTCAATCAATCAAATCCGGAAGTCCTTCCGTTTTACCTTTCACTTGGCTATGAAGTACAAAAATATGTTACACTTTCCAAAAAGCTCTCTTCTTAAAGGAGGCTTGTCCCCATTCAAATAGAGAAGAGAAGAAAGGGGAGAGTCATGTCACCAACTCCGGGCTCCAATATCCGCATAGAAAGTTATAAACATGACCATTCGTTGCACCGCATATGGGACAAATCTACGTTGATTCATACCAGTGATGCGGTGGTGATTGGGGGAAATGATCGGGTCAAGGTGACAGAAGCAGACGGGCGGGAATGGCGTACGCGTGAACCGGCCATTTGTACATTTGGTAGAGGCCAGTGGTTCAATACCATTGCCATGATTCGTGATGACGGTATTTATTATTATTGCAACATTGGTTCGCCCTTCAGCATGAAGGGACAATTGCTAAGCTACATAGACTATGATCTCGACGTAAAAGTGTTTCCCGATATGACGTACTCGATTCTCGACGAAGAGGAGTTTCTTTTACATAGCAAACAGATGAACTATCCTCCATTTGTTGTGGAAAGAGTGCAGACAGCATTGCGTGAGGTGCTGGATTGGGTAAGCGCACGACGTGGCCCTTTTCAAAACGGCTTCGTCCAACGCTGGTACGAGCGTTATCTTTTAGTACGAGATGATGAGGAATAATCCCTTTCCCGAATGACCGGGGGAGGGATTTCCTTGTTTGCAAAGGAGGTATGATGCTTGAGCATACGCCGCTATTTGGCTTATGTCCTGCCCTATTGGAAACAAATATTGGGCACTATATTTATTGGAATTATTAAGTTCGCGATCCCACTTGCTCTGCCACTTCTTATCAAATACGTCATTGATGACCTGCTGCCAAGTCCGCTTCCTCAAGAGGAAAAGCTGAAACAGCTATTTTGGCTGATGCTCGGGGCCTTTTTGTTATTTACCGTCGTTCGCGCCCCTGTTGAGTACATCCGGCAATACTATGCACAGTGGGTATCCAGTCGTATCTTGTTCGACATTCGCAATCAATTGTTTTCTCATTTACAACGACTGTCGATGCGCTACTACAACAATACCAAAACGGGTGAGGTCATCTCTCGGGTCATTAACGACGTGGAATCAACCAAAAGCTTCGTGGAATCGGGATTGATGAATCTTTGGCTGGACCTGATTACGATTACATTGACGATGGGGATCATGCTCTATATGGACGTGGAGCTGACGATTGTCGCCATTATCGTTTTCCCTTTGTACAGTATCTCCGTCAAGTTTTTCTACAAGCGCTTGCGTCAATTGACAAAGGATCGTTCAGCTGCACTGGCGCATCTACAAGGGTATTTGTACGAACGTGTAAACGGCATGTCGCTCATCCGCAGCTTTGCATTGGAAAAGCAGGAGAGCAAGGAATTTGCCAAGGAGAACAATCAGTTTCTGGATAAGGCACTGGCACATACGCGGTGGAATGCCCGAACCTTCGCTGTGGTCAATACGGTGACGGATATCGCACCGCTACTGGTCATTGCCTATGCTGGTTACCAAGTCATCGGCGGGAGTATGAGTGTAGGGACGCTCGTTGCGTTTTATGCTTATTTGGAGCGCTTGTACACACCACTGCGACGTTTGGTCAATTCC
Organism: Brevibacillus sp. BD137; assembly: GCF_041644655.1. NCBI lineage: Bacteria > Bacillati > Bacillota > Bacilli > Caryophanales > Paenibacillaceae > Brevibacillus > Brevibacillus sp. BD137. The sequence goes on from NZ_JAOTNO010000011.1 coordinate 153,423, forward strand.
AGTACGGTACTGACGCAGGCAATTGCATCGATGGACCGGATGTTCGAGTTTATCGATGAATCGTACGATATCGTTGACAAGCCAAACGCAGGAGAGTTGCCTGTAGACCCTGCAACCAAACGCATTCGCGGCGAAATTCGCTTTGAGAACGTGTCCTTCCGCTATCGGGAGGAAGGCCCTCTTGTCTTGAACAACGTGAATTTGAACATCTCTTCTGGTGAAACGGTTGCGATTGTCGGGATGTCAGGCGGCGGAAAATCTTCGTTGATTAGCTTGCTGCCGCGTTTTTGGGACGTGACAGAAGGGAAAATTACGATTGATGGCCTCGATATCCGAGATGTGAAGCAGCAAAATTTGCGTCACCACATCGGGATGGTGCAGCAAGATAATATTTTGTTTAGTGAATCAGCAAAAGTGAATATTTTAATGGGCAATCCTGATGCAGATGACAATGCTGTGCAAGAAGCTGCGAAGGCGGCCAATGCCCATGACTTTATTAGTGAATTACCGAATGGCTACCATACGGAGCTGGGAGAGCGAGGCGTAAAGCTCTCTGGCGGGCAAAAGCAGCGAATTGCGATTGCGCGTGTTTTCCTGCGTGACCCAGGTATTCTGATTCTGGATGAGGCGACTTCTGCCCTCGACTTGGAATCAGAGCATACGATTCAGGAGTCTTTGTCCAGATTGGCAAAAGGAAGAACCACACTCATCGTGGCCCATCGACTTTCGACGATTACCCATGCGGACAAAATCATTGTCATGAAAGAGGGTCAGATCGTTGAGGAAGGCACCCACGAGCAATTGCTGGAGAGAAAGGGAGTATACCATGGTCTGTGGAGTGTGCAAGATTTAGGAAGTGCATCCGACCTGCAACTGGGATAAGCAGATGGGATTGGAGGAAATCCGATGGAGATATGGCGCCGTAATTTATATGTGCTCTGTGGATCGTTGTTTTTCGTCATGGTGGCGATGAGCATGATCATGCCTTTTTTACCGCTTTACATTCAGCAGGATTTCGGAATTGAAGACCCTCATCAAGTCACGGCTTGGGCGGGGATTATTTTTGGAGCCAACTTTTTGACGGCGGGCCTCGTCTCGCCTATTTGGGGAAATTTGGCCGATAAGCACGGGCGCAAGATTATGATTCTGCGTTCGGGATTTTTCATGTCCATTACCATGGCAATGACCGGTTTTGCGGGAAGTCTGTGGCAGCTTTTGGCTCTTCGTCTGCTCAATGGACTCGTAGGCGGAATCATCCCTGCCAGTACCGCATTAGTAGCATCCTCTGTACCCAAAGAACGAATTGGCTATGCAACAGGGTTGCTTCAGTCTTTTATTACGGCCGGAACCATTATGGGACCGCTGTTTGGCGGTGTTCTTGCAGAGAAGATCGGCTTTCGAATGATTTTTGTAATTACTGGTTGCGTATTATTACTGGCGACCTTGGTCATTACGTTTACGGTGAAAGAGAACTTTGTTCCACCTGAAAAAAAGGAACAATCGAGTCTACGCGAAGACTTTCAGATGATCTTTTCTTCCAAAGAACTCCCGGCGCTCTTTTTTGTAACCGTAATGATCCAGTTTGCGTTGTTTAGCATTATTCCTGTGCTGCCGATTTACATTTCGCAGTTGCTCGGTTCAGAAGGGGCAAGGGTAGCGTTGTGGGCCGGAATTGTCCAGGCATGCATGGGGGTAGCAAATGTTTTTGCCTCCCCACAGCTAGGGCGTTTAGGAGATCGGTTCGGCTCGCAAAAGGTACTCTTGTTCTCGCTTTTGGCTGCCGCAATCATCTTCATTCCACAAGGTCTCGTACATACGGTATGGCAATTGGTCGCGCTCCGATTTTTGTTAGGCTTGTCCCTGGGAGGATTACTCCCATCCGTCAATGCTTTGCTACGGCGAGCAACACCTGTACATATGGTCAGTCGCGTCTACGGCTATAACAATAGCTTCGTCAGTATTGGCAGCATGCTTGGACCGATAATTGGCGGCTTTTTGGCAGGTTATGTGAGCATTAGCGGAGTTTTTTACATGACGAGTGCTTTCCTGTTTATTAACGCAGGCTGGGTGTACTACAGCTTTTTCCGAAACAAATCTGTACAGCATCCTGATTCTGGAATAGAATAAAAGGTAATTTTCGCGAAAAGAGGTGCACCTCCATTGTGACGGCGAGTCGGTGTGAATAACTTCATATTCCATCAGGACGTATAGGCTGGTCCTGAACCGACAGGAGGGTGTGCTTCATGTGGCATCGACGCTTTATTTGCCTCTGGGCGGGTCAGACATTGGCCAACCTTGGGGATGTATTTTATATTGTCGCGTTTATTTCGGTCATGTACGCTGCAACTGGTTCTGTCATGTACACGGCGTTCATACCGGTTGTCATCGTAGCTTCGCAATCTGTGAGCAGCTTGTTGGCTCCACTAGTGTTTCAGCGATTGTCGTTGACGGGCATGCTCGTGCTGTCGCAAGGCTTGAAGACGATACTTTTGGCTATAGCCTCATTAGCTGTCAGCAGGGGTGTGGGAGAGCAGGGAGAGTGGATCTGGCTGTTGTTCGGATTGGGGTCAACCATCGCCTTTATGGATGGATGGGCAAACCCTGCACGAAACGCCATGGTGCCGCAGTTGGTAGGACGAGAAGATCTGATGCAAGCGAATGGTTTGCTTGCCACCTCAGATCAAACGGTTCATTTTGCTGGCTGGGCCGCAGGAGGATTACTCGTTTCCTGGCTGGGAGCGGGTGTTGTTCTATGGGGAACGGTTGGTGCCTATGTAGTGGCAACGATCGCGATGACAGGCATAGCACCGGCAAGCGAAAAGCTGCGAGAAGAACAGGCAGCTGGGGCGACAACCAACTGGCTCACTGGATGGAAAGCCATTCGCGATGTACCTGTCCTGCGAGTGCTGGTCGCGATGGATGTCGTGATCAGCTTGTCCGGGGGTGTGTGGATCGCTGCGATTATGCTGCCATTTGTCCTCGATGTGCTTGGACAAGGGGAAGAATGGTGGGGCTATATTAATGCCGGTTACATGCTCGGAGCCATTGCGGGTGGGACGCTGCTATTGATGTATGCGGAGCGGATGCGGCGTCATTTATTTCGTTGGATCATTTGTGGTACGATTGGCGTCGGATTTTTTACCTTTTGTTTTGGCAGTAGTACGAACGCTCTGGTGGCACTGTTGTTTTCGTTTGCGTTGGGACCGTTTTTGGAAATGGTGCATGTAAGCAAGCAGACACTTTTGCAGCAAGAGACGGAGGAATCAGTACTACCCTATGTCCTGTCAGCAAAGGGGACGATTGATTTACTCGTTTTTGGCACTTCTGCCCTAGTGATGGGTGCTATCGCTGAATGGCAGGGAGTCCGGGCTGTTTATTATGTATCTGCTGGATTGTTACTCATCGCTTTTCTTTTGGCGTTGCGCTTGCAAAAAAAGCAGACGGTGCATTCAAGTGGGGTTTCTGCAAATTAAAACACGAGCAGGCTGTCTTATCCGTAGATTTTTCTACTGATTTGGCAGCCTTTTTTGAAGATTGCCGTACTGTAGGTAACGGTGCCGTTCATCAGCGTAACATAAGGGACATTTGTTGTTTAAGGTTTGAGTAAGCTAGATTTTCTCCCTACAATAAAGAGGAGTGAACATTAGGAGTAAGGATGGGTGAGCACATGAACATTCTCGTATTACATGGTAGTTCAAGAGACGCAGGGAATACGGAGCAATTGACAAATGTAGCATTGGAAGGCGTGCAGCACACCAGTATTCGTCTGCGAGAGAAAAACATTCGCCCGATTCACGACCAGAGGCATGACGAAGGAGGCTTCGATTCAGTCGCGGATGATTACGATGAAGTGACGGAAGCGGTGCTCGCCCATGATTTTCTCATTTTCGCTACGCCGATCTATTGGTACGGCATGTCGGGCCATATGAAAAACTATGTGGATCGCTGGTCGCAGAGCTTGCGAGACAAGCGTTATTTTTTCAAAGAATCTCTCGGGCAAAAGCAAGCATATGTCATTACGACTGGCGGAGACCAGCCCAGATTGAAGGGGTTGCCACTTATTCAGCAGTTTCAGTATGTTTTTTCTTTTGTCGGAATGCCATTTGCGGGCTATATCATCGGGGAAGGTAACAAACCCGGTGATGTATTGTCAGATCAACGGGCAGTAGAGGAAGCAAAGATTTTAAATGCGTGGCTGAAGGCCAAACAATAGCATATCGTACGACAACAGACCGGAAGCAATTCCGGTCTTTCGCTTTGTCATCTTCCACGGATTATGAGGTGAAGCTAGCAAAGTTCGGTTATGATACCGGAATGGAACAGACTTTTTCGAACACCCTGTGCATCATAGGTATAATGGGTATAGACCAGCATTCGATTAAAATCAGCAACTTGGCTGACCGTGTAGACTTCTTCCAGCCAATACATAAAGTAAACGCAAGGAGCGATCTCCACGTAGTTGAATGTATAGTAACCATTGAATCCTGTATGCGGGCCTGCCACCCCTTCATCATGCCGATGAGTAGCGTCAAAGAAATGAATGATAAATACATTGCCATCATCATAATCGTAGCGAAAGGTCTTACCAGCGTATACAGGGAGTCGATTACTGTATTTTATATATTGAAAATTCGGACGATGCATAGCATACTCCTCCTTTTGTATTCAATATATGTCAAACATAGGCGTATGCTCTGCGTGGCATGCAAAAAAACAGCGCCCAGTCTAAGACGTTATTTTCAGGTCTTAGGTAGCCGCTGCTTCATTCGCAAGGCGAAGGTCCTTGGTCATATGCTTTAGGGCAAAGGCGGCCGGATAGTCGTCAGCGAGGATGGAAGCCGCTTTTCCGCGAATGAGTGGTGTTCCCACGGCGCTCTCGGAAATGATGTCCAGCATCGGCTTGGCTGCCTCATAATTCGCCTGCTCGCCGCCTACCATGATGACGAGCATTGTCAGATCCACGGGCAGTAGAGGAAGCAAAGATTTTTAATGAGTGGCCGAAGGCGAAACAATAGCCTGAAAGACCGGAGAGAATTCCGGTCTTTCTTTTCTTTAAAACGAACTCCTGATTCATCTGATAAAAGCTCTGTTAGTAATTTGTCAAATTTGTTTGAGCTCAATATTTCGTGCGTAATGAATTCTCCATTATAAAACACCCCAAAGGTTGTCCTTATAGTCGGTATGATTTGTGCTTCTTCTTGTAGCCCAGCTACCTATGTGTTAGTAGTTACAGGATAATGGTCAACAAGTAGGTAGGGCGATTGGATATTTCCAAAAACAGGGTAAAAAGCACTAGATTGAAAATAAAAAAAGGACTTTATGCTTATTTATGGCAATCGAAACAACTACTACCATTAGTTTAGCTATTAAAAATGGTCTATTTTGGTATAGGAGATAGAACATTGGATATATCCACGGAGGGAGGAGTCTACGTGAGTAATCGGGTTTTAACCTATGGAAATATTCAAGTGACACCTTACAAATTCACGCATTTGCAATCACTAAAAGTGGTTAAAAAGATGAACGAACACGCGAAGGTAACGATCACGGGCATTATTCCAGATGAGCTGAAAGACAGCTATGTGAATCTAACAAATGAACAAACGCATATCAAAGTAGCTTTGACGGACGAGAAGGGGCAGCCGAAGCCATGGTTTCAAGGCATCGTGACGAATGTAAACATCCAATCTGTCAGGGGGATTTATTACCTAACAGTGAAGGCTGTTTCACATAGCTACTTATTGGATGTCAAACCGAGAACACGCTCATTCCAAAATCCAGCGATGACTTATGCGGCGCTAGTCAAAATGGTGCTGTCCACATATGGGAAAGCCGATTATATTGATTCGGTCACGAACGGTAAGGCGATCAATACGTTTGTGATGCAATATGAAGAAACCGACTGGCAGTTTCTCAAGCGGATGGCCTCGCGATTCTATACGGGCTTGGTGCCTGCAACGGCTTTTGAGCTACCCAAATTTTATTTCGGTCTGCCCAAAGGGAAGGACAAAGGCAAGCTAGAGGTCGAGCATTATACGGTACAAAAGAGGGTGGGGGAATATCAGAGCGCTTCGGAAAACCGAGTGCCAGGAATTGATGATCAAGATTTTACGGTATATGAAGTGGAAAGCCCGCAGATCCTCGAAGTCGGTGATGAAGTGAGCTTCAAGTCCAAGAAGCTTGTCGTCGGAGAAGCCGTCACTGAAATGAAGGAAGGAATACTAACGCATACCTACAAGCTCTTTCCACATAAGGGACTCTCGCGCAAGAAAATGTATAACAACGCGATCATTGGTGCCTCTATCCAAGGGCGCGTTCTTCAGATCCAAAAAGATAATATCAGAGCCAAACTAGACATGGATGATCAACAGGATCAGAGTACCGCTTACTGGTTCCCTTATTCGACGATCTATACGTCCGAGAACAATACAGGTTGGTATGTCATGCCGGAAATAGGTGACCAGATACGAATCTACTTCCCGAGCAAAAAGGAAGAGGACGGTATTGCCATCAGTTCGGTGCTCCGAGATAACCCAGATGCCAAATCTCCGGCTCCCCAAAAGTCCTCCGCTCCAAGTAGCCCAAGACCGAGCGCGGGCGCGGGTCCCGATCGGATGAAAGATCCGGCTGTGAAGACCTTCCGTACGAAATACGGCAAGGAGATCATGCTGGCGCCAGATAAGATCGTGATATCAGCAGGCGGTATGTCTATCACAATCAGCGATAATACCGGAATTGAGATCGTGAGTGATAAAAATGTGAGCATTAGTGCTAGTAAAGAGGCATATCTGATCGGGCAAACGCTACGCGTCAAAGCCGATAAGATCGAGCTGATTGGAAAAGGAAACACCATTTCATTAAATGAAAAGATCGAGATCAAGGGAACAGAGATAAAAATGAACTAATGGGAGGAACACACGGTCATGATGAAAGAAGAAGCACTCCAGCATCTGCACGACCAGGTGTTTTTGCCTGCTTTGGCAGAACGAGTGGCGGCAGTCCAGCTATTTTTCCATCAACATCAAGCCCAGCTCGTCGATGAGTTTGTGGAGTCGTTTCGACAGATCGCAAATCGGATCAAAGTCATGCAGGATCGTGAGGAATTAGCACCTGTTGGATTTATTCATTACTCCATGCTGAGGACATCTATTATGGAAGGTACATATACCTACCTCGTCGAGGCATATACAGATCAATGGTATTGGGAACCTGTCGAATGCTATGCCAGATACGACGCCAATTGGGCCTTTCAAGAGATTTCATCGTTGATTCGTCTTCTAGATGAGCAACGTAAAAAGTACATCGGTGTTCTACACACAGCGGATGTGGAGCATATGGTATGGAAGCGCTTGGATTGTTTTAGTCAAATGGTTACGGATCTGATCCGGATAGCGATTCAAGAAGCTACAAAACTCCCAGAGTATTCGGAGATAAATAAGGCGAAATGCTTGCGCATCAGAGTCGGGGAGTTTAAAGACTTTAGCGAAGATGTGCATATCGATGATGGTTCCACACGAGATCAAATCAAGGGGGCGGGATGACTTGAGAGATTACTACCAACTCATGGATGACAGTCGAATCGCTCAAAAGGTGAAGCCGCAGGGGCTACGAAAGGAAGACGGCTTCGAACAGCTCCCGCCTATCTCGATTTTAGATGTCGCTGAACATAGCTTCAATGAGTATACAGACTGGCTGGAAAAGCCTGTACCTATGATGTCACAACAAATGAAATCGATTATCGAGAAATACAATCCGAGAATTCAGTGGAAATGTGTCCATTTGATAGACAAGAGATCTGGCTCACAAAACGTGTACTGGGTCATGCAAATACCTACCTTGGATTGTCTTTCACAGGATAGCGAGTTTTATCTAAATGGAACCGTAAAGAGACTTGTGTTAGACCACGAAAAGGTCAAGGCGCATCATTTTTTTGCCATTGAAGGAATTTTGGAGCCGTATATCGTGGTGAGTCTTGATGCAGCAGAAAGCTTACTGCGCAGAAGCTATACGGGGTTCGTTTTACAAAAAGTAGAGCAGGTGCAACGGAGGGAGTAATGACCGTCTACTGGGATGAGAAGATCTTGGATGCCTGGAATGACATCCAGAAACGACGTGAAATCAAGGAAGTAGAAGAGAAGATGGCACAAATGTCACCTGAAGAATGGCTGGCAGGAGTGCAGCTTGGTGTCATTAAGTACGAAGGGCAAACGATTTATTGTGAAGAGAAGCTATTTTTCGACGAGCAGATGGCGATTCATCTCCCAACGTCTATGTGGCTGATTCCTAGAGGGATCGAATCAAAAGGAAATACAACTCACCATCACGATCAGATGACTTACAAAAATGAAAAAGGCACAGTCATGTTTGGTCTGACACATATGACGTACCACATACAGATGTACGATGTAGAGCAATTTTTGAGTACAATGACGATTCAGTTTAAAAAAAAGCAAGCGGGCTTGCAAGTCGTACATAACGAAGTGATTGAGCTCAGTGAAGTGAAGGTGGCGAGTAGCGAATTCGTCATACCGCTAAAGAACGGGAAGTATTATCAAATCTTGTTTGTTACTGCATTAGAGGAGAGGTTGCTGCTCGGTAGCTTCCATTTCACAGCTGACGAAGTGATTGTATGGCAGCCATTAGCTAGAGCCTTGATTCGAACGATGCGACTGGTATGAGTTATTGCAATGTTATGTAACGAAAGGGGAGTAGGGAGATGCTTTTGTCTTTGCTTCAACTTCTGGCTCCGAAGGCACACGGTGAGTATTCCTATGTTGTACGTGGGGCAACGGTAAAATGCAGTGAGGGAACAGACACCAGCTATTTAAATTTGCCGCAATGCCACGGAGTATACGCACGTGGTAAACCAGTCATGAATATTGCCGATAACGTTGTCGATGCCAATATCGGATGTTTTGGTATTTGCAGGGACACAGGAACCGTATGTAGACCGATGATCGCTAACAAGTGGACGGATGGAAAGCACGATGTACTGGTCAAAAACGAGCCAGCATTACTCAGTAAGTCGGAGCTGATTTGTACTGTCAAAGGGATTATTACGATTGAAAAGGATGGGCAGGATTGATGTGATTGAAGGAGAGGGGTTTATGCAGGGAACTGATGGAGTCATGACCTACCAGGATATACAGATTGTCTGGTCCTATGGAACGATTCGACTTGATCGGTTGGAATTTGTCCATCAAACTGGCGAACATGCAAGATTACACTTTACAGGTATTGTCCCCGAAGAAAAAGAAGATGAGATTATACATAGAGCAAGCAGCCACGACGTAATTGAGCTGTGTCAGAAGGTAGGAAAGCAGAAGAAGTCGATATTTATCGGACGACTACATCATGTGGAGATCAAGGTTGTCCGTGATGTCCACTATGTGACGGTGGAAGCTGTATCGCATACCTATGCCATGGATGTGGGCGTGAAGATGTGTTCTTTTCAAGACGAGAGCCGATTGTACTCAAGTATCGTAGATGAGCTCGTGTCGAAGTATCCTGGTGGAGATATGATCGATAATGCCTTCGATGATCTCAAACAGGGCAAATACATCATGCAGTACGAAGAGACGGACTGGGTATTTTTAAAACGAATTGCCTCTCACGTAGGGGCTGTCCTCGTACCAGATGTGAGTGCGAATAAGGTGCGCTTCTGGGTCGGTCTACCAGAGGGAAGAAAGCAGATCAAGCTGAAAGACAGGCCATACGAGGTTAACCAGTCCATCGCACCATATAGAACCTACACGTTTGGATACGACGATGTTTTAGAGCTTGGGGATGAAGTGTTGCGAGAGGGGCAGACCTACGCTATTACCAAGCGAATAGCAAGCATGGTAGATGGTCTATTCAGGTGGACGTATGTTTGCGCAACTCGCAAAAGTGTGAAACAAGCGAAGATCTATAACAAAGCCATCATCGGTGCCGCTATCGACGGGAAAATTATTCAAATCGGAAGAAACCAAGTTAAAATCCATCTCGATATCGATAAAACGCAAGATAAGAGCAAGGCACAGTGGTTCCCGTATGGGGCGGAAGGCAACCAAATCCTATACCTCATGCCGGAGATCGGCTCTAAAGTAAAATTGTATTTCCCAGGTGCCGATGAGGACGATGCGATGGTCATCAACTCTGTCCGTCATGCGCCACAGGGAAGCTTTGTCGAGAAGAACGATAAGCGAATGGTGGACCCGGGAGTCAAATCGTTTGGCATCCCACAAGGAAAAGAATTCACTATGGGAGACACCGAACTGAGGATGACCGCCAAAGAAGGTGCGTTGGAAATTTCTCTGAGTAGCCTCTGGGGTGCGAGTCTGAACAGTAACACGAATGTAAACATTCACGCGTCAGGAGAGCTGAATGTAAATGGTGCCGCTGTCTACATGGTGGGTTCGGGAGGGATGTACCTCGATACAGCTACGGATACGATCGCTTTAGTAGAAGAGAACGACACGAGCAGCGATCAGATTCTTCTGGATGCGGAGAAGAGTCATTCGTTTCTACCTATCTTGAGTCCGTTTGAACAAGATATTAAGAGTCTAGGCTGGCAGCGCGCGGTAGATAAACGACTCGCAGATCACGATGCGGCGGAAGCCAAAGGGGAAGGTGAAGTCGTTGAAGAGACCCTGTCGTCGCTATGGAACTTTGCCGTAGATGTTGTCGATGTAGCCTACACGGGAGTACAATTGTTAGCGAGTGATGAGGGTGAGAAGGTCACCAACATTAGGGGAACTAAGGTTAAGTCGTTAACCGAGGGGAACAACTTAGCAAAAGAAACAGAACAAAAAGCTACGAGTGCGGCAAACTATGTAGGAGAAGTGTTTCAGGGCGAGAAGTCGTTACCTGAAATCTGGGGGGATATACAAGCGGCTGGTACAAAAGTCGGTGAGAGCGCCATGCAGGACTACGTTATTCCGGTCGGGATGAATTGGCTACACCGCTTCGAAGACAAGTATGGAGGTAAAGAAGCAAAGCTAAAAAGAACACTGGAGCAAAGCTACCAACGAGGTAGGAATACGGGAAGAGTAGATGTCATAGGTGCTGAGGTAATCGCGAGTGGACTGTCAGGTGGAATGGGTGGAGCCGCTATGAAGACAGTAACTACAGCAGCCAAACGGACGCCAGATGGACCAAATAGGGATCGCACGCCAGATGGTAACGGCAGAGATGGAAGCGACGGAAATGGAACTCCATTATTCGGGCTTTTTGACTCTATTAAAAAAGATATGCAAACGCTGGATGGGAAGTTCAAAACAAAGGCGAAGACTGTTGAAGATGCGTTGAAAGATATGCAAGAGATGATTAATAGTCTTTTAGCTGGTATGCAAGGATTTTCCAAGCTGGTTCCCGATACAGGTAGGCCGATGTTCTATTCGAGGGACGGGAATGGTGGTGGCGGGCATAACAATCATACTGGGAATAATAAGCGAGATAATGAGGGGACGGGTAATGTACCACCAATTAAACCTATTGAACCGAGAGGAGAGCCTATAAAATTTGAACCACTTATTAAGCAAGAAAAAATTGCTCAACAGACATACGATAGGTTAAGAAGAACAGGTCTAGATATGAATGAACTTGAACTGTTCTCCAAAAACACAGGACTTAGTTTGGAAGAAGCTATTGAATTGAAGAAACATCTGTTTTTAACTGAGCATGTTAATTTACCGGATACTATTACTGGAAAATATTATTATACGGGTTATTTTCATCCGGATATGCATATTGCTTATGGGTGGGAAAAGGCACTTCAAGGGGAATTATCGCCTGCAGGAAAAGCATGGTTTAGACAATTAGCAGACCATGAACTAGCGGAAAGTAAAATGATGCAAGAAGGAATGCCATATCGTAAAATTGAATCATGGAATCCTAAAGAAGGATTAACTGGAAAACCACCTAACGAGGGAGCTCATGATCTAGCACCTCTTCCACCAAAAGACTTCCCAGATTTTAAAGCGGATGAGACTATTTTATAATTCTATAAGTAAATTTATTTTAGGAGGACGCTTAGTTGAATCAGATGTTTGAAGATGCTAGAACCATTATAAGAAACATTAATTGGGAAAATGAAGAACCTAACAAACCTTCACACGGAATATTAATATATGAGTTTTTAAGGAGAGGTTCTCAATTTTATGACTTTATAGATCACGAACCTAACAAGAGACTGGCAGTTTTTAGTGCTGCAGATATGTGCGGTATAAAATTGCCAATTGAAATATATGAATACTGCGATGAATTAAACGAAATTAAGGATGAGTGGTTAGTCAAATCAGCTTGCAAAAGTTATTTGGAATGGGCATATTTATCTGGTGAGAACGAATCCGTAGCACTTAAATTCCAAGGACTATATGTTCCTATTATCAAGCTGTTCAGTAGAGGAGGGAGGATAAGATACCATAATGGAGAGTTAACCTATGGAAGGGCTGCACGTTCTCGAATTATTTCTGTAGAAATGAGCACGGTTGAACCAGAGGATATTAGTGAAAAAACTTTGGATAAACTCGACACAAATTGGAATGAGACAATACCGAAATAATTATTAAAAATAGGCTTCAGTCAAACAACTTTCAGTTCGAAAGCTATATCATATAAGTACATTCAACAACGCCACAATGCGAGCTAGACGCCCGTATTGTGGTTTCTTTATTATCTGCCGCTATTGCTATACAGTACAAACAAATGGCGGCTCTCCCCAAAAGACCCCACCCGGTGGAGAATGAATCCATCATTCTACCAATTACAGACTTAACGCATGTAATACCCGTACACAGATTTCTTCATTTTACTTGTACGCACATGAAGCTTTAATTTTATACCCTATTTAACGTAATAGCATTACATCGAACAGGTCGATTATGGTCAGATACCACCATGATTGACCTGTTTTTTGTTAGCTTCGTTTTCTCGCAGTTTTTTGAAATCAATCGCAACTGTAAAGAACGTCGCCCTGATAGAGAGGATGAGAAACTAACCAATCGCACCTTTAAGGATGTGTAGCACGACAATTAATAGTAGTGGGGGCTAAATCGAAAATATTTTTGATTTTATCAGCAACAGAATGGCATGTTATCGCGATTGTTACAGTGGAGAAATGAATCTGGTGACGACCAGTTGACATATAACAGGTAAGGTAACGTGTAGGCTAGCCACCTTCCTAACTTCATAGCCGCCATGCAGCGGCATAAAACTATGAGAAGGATGGTAATGAAAATGAGTAACTTCTGGTTGATTAAGAATAATCAAGCCGCAAATGAGTACATGGACAAGGTGAGCCAAGAGAGTCAGTTTACGTCACAACATAAGGGGTTTACCAAAGTGCCGCATAAAATTCATCGGTGCTACGGCTTAACACAATATGAAAAGCTGATTCTGATTGACCTGATCGCGTATATGAGCGACAAAAGTCAATGCTATCCGACCATCGAAATGATGGCTAGAAACATCGGATGCAGTTCAAAGTCAGTAGAACGCCATATCAAGGAATTGGCAGACAAGAAGATGATTCTAGTCAGTCAGGGTAAGAATAACACCTATTCCCTTTCGAATTATCTGCATTGCCACCCATATCTGTTAATGTCGGAAAAGACCCATGAGGTTATCGGAAGCGTACGGAAGCAAGTAAACGAGCGAGAGTTGACGCTTTGGATTCAGGGCATGGTCAAGCGTGACGAATACAAGTCGTATATTGACCAACTTCAAAGACTCAATGAAAGAAGACTGCCCATTGACAAATTCGCTGAGAAGGAGATTCTGGAAAGCTATGCTCAGTTCCTGAAAGCTGAGATGACCAAACGCTTTCCGTCCGATGTGAACGGGTAAAAATGATGAGTCTGTCATTTCAGCAGACTCTCTGTCCTAATAACCGTCAAATAGTCTGTTGAAGGATGCAAAAAGGGTGCTGTAGACAATGTGTCCACGATTTAGACATAGAGTCGGTTTAGAAGGACAGGGAGTCTGGATGATAGACATAAAGTCTGTTATGAAGCGTCAGATAGTCTCACTAATAATAATCATAAACAATACTCAATAAAGAAGAACCAATAGAAGAATCAATGAAAGAAGAATCAGCAGACGCCGTGCGGCGGTCTGCGTTTTCGGGGGAGATTCTTGATTCTTGGAGGGGATTGGTAAAAGCGGCGGATAACTCTTTTGCGGATACTTTATTCAAGAATCAAAGAAAGAGTTCCGCCGCCGCCCTTCTCCGTCCTGCCCTGTCGGGCGGCTCTCTTAATGGCTCTGAGAACACACATAAGACTTTTACAAAGATGGGGGTGTGTCTGCCGATAACGTGGTTCTACGAGCCTATAGTCGGCAATAAGGGGTGCGGCAATGTGCTACTCATCTTCCATAACGATAAGGTCATGAAGTTCGATGTCGAGTGTCTTACATATGACTTCAAACGTGCTGAGATGGACTCTATCGACTTCATTTGAGCATAGATGACTGATTGTATTTGGTCTTAATCCCGTAAGTCTGGCTAGTTCGCGTTGGGACATGTTTCTTTCAGCCAGTATTTCCTTGAGTTTCACGATAATAGGCATAGCCAACCTTCTTTCCGAACAACAACCTCTTTCTATTATACGTATACGGATTGGGTGGGTCTAATAAAAGTGATTGATTGTATCGCTTAGTAGATATATAATTTGTTTGTATCTATTAGGCGTTACATTAATCTCAATTACTGTTACGGAGGGGGGAGATAACATGAATCACTTAATCCATAGACTGGAACAGTTGCAGATGAGAGAAGCTGTTGTTCATGAGAAATTGAAAACCTGTATCACTTATCAATCTGCTATCTTGGACTTTACCATTCGGGAAGGGTTTCGTTGTCAGCGTACAGCCATAGAGGATATTGTATTAGCCGTTAATCGTATTGAGATGGATTTACGTACGGAATGTTGTCAACTCAAGTTAGAACTGGCGTTAATTACGAGTGAGATGCAGTTTACTGAGGGAGCGACAACATGAAGAACGTCATCGGTTACGTAAGAGTCTCGACTAGCGGACAAGCCAAAGATGGCTACAGTTTAGCGTACCAAAAGGATGAAATCCGCTCCTATTGTCAGGAGCAAGGATGGAACTTGATGAACATATATGTTGACGAAGGTATCAGTGGGGCGAAGGTTAACGAGGATGCTCTTGAAGTAGACAGAATGGGCTTCCAGAGCATGTTAGCCTCTCTAGCCAGTAAAACCATTGATGCAGTTGTCGTCCTCCATACAAGCCGTTTATGGCGGTCTGACATTGTGAAGGTTCTGGTTCACAGAGAATTTAAAAAATACGGGGTGGACGTTCGGAGCATCGAACAACCCACCTACAGCATTTACAAGAAAGACCCGAATGACTTCCTGATTAACGGCTTGATGGAGTTGCTAGACGCTTACCAACGTCTTGAAATCGCTATGAAGTTAAGTCGAGGAAGGAGCAAGAAAGCCCAACAGGGCGGCTATGCAGGTGGTAGAGCTACATTCGGATACAAAGCCAAGAAAGGGCAGAAGTGTATCCAAGTAGACGAGAGACACGCCGAGACCGTTCGTAGAGTATTTGAAATCAAGGAACAGCATCCTGCTTGGTCATTAACCCAAATAGCTGAAACCTTGAACCAAGAAGGCTATACAACTGGGCAAGGCAGATTGTTTACAAAAGTACAAGTTAAACGAATCTTAGACAAACGTGATTTTTATAGCGGTACATATTGCTATGGAGATATACAAGCAGTTGGCTTGCATGAAGCCATTCTGTAACAGGAACTGAATGGAGAGGCTTGCGTCCCATTGCGGCTCGAAAGAGTAACGCTCGAACTGAGGTTGCCCCCATTCTATTCCTAATCATCAAAGAATTTGTATACAGGGGTGATTCCTTTTATGCACTACAAGCAAAAGCATATATATGTCGGACTAGATTTACATAAAGCCCACCATACAGCCGTCATTATCGACTGTTGGAATACAAAACTGGATGAAATCCAAATTGAAAACAAGCCAAACAGTTTCGATGATTTGATGAAGTGGGTCAAGAAGCATTGCAAAAAAGGAATGACTCCTGTCTATGGATTGGAAGACACGGGCGGCAACGGTAGAGCACTCGCCGTTCATCTTGTTGAGAAAAAACAAATCGTCAAGGAAGTCAACTCTGCCCTTTCCTACAATGAGCGTAAGAGCTATGCCACCACACAAAAGAGCGACAGTTGGGATGCGTATTGTATCGCCAAAGTTTTGCTCTCCAGACTGGATGAACTGCCAGAAGCAAATCCACAGGATATTTACTGGACAATCGGGCAACTGGTGGCAAGACGTAAAGCATTGGTCAAACATGCCAGTTCATTGAAAAATCAATTGCACCAACAACTAAGCTACCACTTTCCGTCCTATAAAAAGTTCTTTTGTGACATTGACGGGAAAGCCGCTCTTGCCTTTTGGGAAGAATACCCTGCACCACATCACTTGGAGTCGGTGGGGGAAGAGGAACTGGCAACCTATCTTCGCAAAGCTAGCCATAACACCTGTTCTACCCGTAAAGCAGAAGGAATTCTGGAATTGGTAAAGAAGGATGGGGAGACAAAGCGAAACTACCAAGAATCCAGAGACTTCCTCATTGTGAACATGGTACAGGACATGAAACGAAGCAGAGAACTGATTAAAGAAACAGAAGCTCAACTTCGACAGGTCATGCCTCAACTAGATTACAAATTAGAGTCGATGGATGGCATTGATGTCGTAACCGCTTCTCAACTGGTGGCGGAAATCGGTGATATTAACCGCTTCTCAAAAGCGGATAAATTAGCACGTTTTGCAGGAATTGCTCCTGTTCGCTTTAGTTCGGGCGGCAAGGGCAAAGACCAAGCAAGCGGACAAGGAAATCGAGTGCTGAACAGCATCTTTCACAACCTAGCAGTCCAACAAATCCAAGTAGCCAAAGGAAGCAACAAGAAACAGCGTAATCCCCTCATGCACGAGTTTTATCAGCGGAAGCTAGCAGAAGGCAAGACAAAGAAACAAGCCCTCATATGCGTGATGAGAAGGCTTGTAAACATCATCTACAGCATGATGAAGAACAAAACGGAATACAGGGCGGCTACTCCCCTAACGGAACGCCAAGCAGGATAGGATGATAGAATGGTGGTAATTGGTAAACCGATTGCCACCTTCTTTATTCCCAAGTTTAAGATTACAACTTAGGGGACGGGTAATGTTCCTGAATCAATACCTACCCTTAAAAAGGTTGATTGGAATGAATACAAGCGTGTAGATGATTATAAACCCACATTTATGGATGAATTTCAAGAAAAAGAATATAAAGCTGCATCAAAGGATTATGATGATATTAGAAGTGTTGGTATGACTGATATTGAGCAGGTTGCAAAAAATACTGGTATGACAATAGAAGAAATTAGGGCTATGAAACAACACATGTTTTTTGATACACATAACATCCCTTTAGATAATCAAAGTTATAGAGTTGGCCACTTTACTCCTGATTTAGAAGTTGGGTTTATATGGAAAGAAGCGCAAAAAGGTGAGCTGGATCCAAAACAAAAAAAGTGGTTTCAAGAGTTAGCTAAACATGAATTAACTGAAAGTGAAAAAATGAAACAAGGCTACCCATATAAAAATCCTGGTTCGTATCAAAAAGATAGTGATGATTTTGGTTCAGATCCTCCTGGTGCACATGATGTAGCTTCTGATCAACCTTCATTTGAACTCCCTGGAGCATATGACTATTATTCGAAAAAAGTTTTTGGGCAATAAAAATAGAGAAGATGGAGCGAAATAATTGATGGAAAATTTTAATCAGGCAATTAAGCGTATTTCTGCAATAGATTGGAGTTGTATTGGAAACAAGCAAGCAAGATCACATGTTCATTTGAGTAAAGAATACTTAAGAAGAGCATCAATATTTTTCCAATATTATCCTGGTCCTTGTAGGTATCCTTTTATTATCATTTCAAATTCGATAACTAAGTCACAAGTGAGTGTTGATGAATTACAAATACTAAAGGAGATTGACAATAGTTATGTTAGAGAAATTGCTACCAGTTATTTAGAGTTAAACGCACTCATTGATGAAGGAAATCAAATTGCTATTGATAATAAAGATTTGTTTGAGCCAGCAATAAAGCTATATGAAAGAGGTGGCCATTTCTTTATAAGGGCAGGTTATTTGAATGTAGCTGGTGCTACTGATCTTCTTTCGCTTGCAAATCGAGTTGAAAGGGAACCACTAGATATTAGTGATGAAACCTTGGATGCGCTAGATAATGGTTGTGCCGAGTAAACTATTGTTACTTTTTTCAATATTGAGTGGGCTGCCTAGTGGCGATTTAAACCAACATTCGGGTCTGTCAAAAGTTTTGTGTAAATCCGTTTACAACTCCAACAACAAGATCGTACAATACAACCAACAAACCAAACACTAAACAATACAAACACTTGATAAACTTTCAAAAGCTCTTTCCAACTTGTTTTTATGAGTAGGAATGAGCTTTTTTTGCATGTTCAAAATCAAAGGAGGATGAAACGAATGGCAAAACGTGAACAGGTAGCGACAGCAGAGGGAACAGGATTAATTGCACAGGCACAAGCAGAGTATGAAGCGATTAGAGCACAAATCGTGGAGCATTACCAGCAAGCCAGAGAGTTAAGAAACCAAGAAGATAAGCTGGAACAGTCAGGACGAACCGACGCACAGGTGATGACAGAAGTAAATCAGTTGCTTGACCAAGCAAAAAAATTGACCTCATTAGCAGATCAACTAGACGCTCATGAGAGGTTAGAAGCGATTCGCAACATGAATGAACTTGAAATTGAAGCATGTGTACTAAAGGAAAAGAGTGCCTATAACGAAAATATGTTGTCTCAACAACAAACAGAGCTTGAAAAAGTGAAAGAAGAAGCCGCAGCAATGATACGACGAGCAGAAGAAGAAATGAAGGAAACAGCAAGATGCCTGGCTGTTCAAACGGAACGGTTAGCTGAACTGGAGGGATAAGCCAATGATGTCATTGAGTCCGAAAGCATCAGAAGCTCGTCGGGAATATAGAAGACAGTATGAGCGTGAGTATAGGCGCAAATGGCGGCAGAAGCCGGAGAACCGTTTGAAAGCGAAAGAGTACGAGCGCAGATATTGGGAACGCAAGGCAATGAAGTCTAAAGAATAACGTATGCAGCCCAACGCTCTTAGGCAGCAAGCCAATTCAAGTGTACAAGCAAGGACATTTTACTGCAGCAGGTACGAAACCACGAGGTATTTCGGACTTCCACATCAGCGCAAAACAAACGGATACTGCCGTATTTACGACAAAAGGCTGGAACTATGGGAAAAGCAAAAGATTATGCTTGACCACGAGTTGAGCCGCATTGAGATTGTCTACAAACCTGATAAGAAAATACTGCTGACTGATATGCACGGACATCCACCAGAGCAGAACAAACAATATTTTGCGGCAGTTGTGCCAGACTGGAGCGAACTCCCTAGAAGAAGGACAGAACAGATTTGCAACATGAGGGACGGAGTGGATATGTATGATCGCCGTATACGAACAGGGGTAAAAGAAACCCTTGCCGCCCAGTATCAATTAGATTTCAACTGGTTAGCAAGGGAACAATGGGAATCGCTAGTTGAAGTACCATGTGGGGTATTGCTGGGGGCAGCATAAACCGCAGATTCAACAGCGATTGGTGTAACGATTTCGTATATACAGTATACGACCTTCTCGCAGAGGAAAACGACAGGAAACATACAGGGTTGTGCAGATTTTGGAAATTATCGTATACTACGCATCACTGTTTACCCGTTGTGTAGGGATTGTCGAAAAATATTTTTGCAAGGTACTTAAAAATCATTGAAGTTTCAATATATGTAGGTATAGAGACGTTGAACGATTAGAAAATGGATTGGCTGGCGTCCCGTTGCGGGTCACTTGTTGACTAACGCTTGAGCTGAGGTTGCCGACATTTTTTTACCTTTCAACGTACTTCATAGACAGAGGTGATGCCTTGCATGCACTACAAACAGAAGCATATTTACATTGGAGTTGACCTGCACAAGAAAACTCATACGGCGGTGGTGATCAACTGCTGGAACGAAAAACTGGGGGAAGTGACGTTTGAGAACAAGCCGTCCGCTTTTGAAGAACTGACCACGTATGTCAAGCAATTAAAGAAGCGAGGCATGACC
Organism: Brevibacillus sp. BD137; assembly: GCF_041644655.1. Classification (NCBI taxonomy): domain Bacteria; kingdom Bacillati; phylum Bacillota; class Bacilli; order Caryophanales; family Paenibacillaceae; genus Brevibacillus; species Brevibacillus sp. BD137. Next base: position 173,610 of record NZ_JAOTNO010000011.1, read on the forward strand.
CCTGTGTATGGGCTGGAAGATGTGGGCGGGTACGGCAGGGCATTAGCGGTGTACCTGCTGGAAAACAAACAGAAGGTGAAGGAGGTCAACTCCGCACTGTCGTATGCCGAGCGCCAAAGTTACCCGACCACACAGAAAAGCGATAGCTGGGATGCGGAGTGTGTAGCAAAAATCCTGTTAAACAAGTTGGACATTTTGCCCGACGCAAACCCGCAAGACGTATACTGGACGATTGGTCAACTGGTGACGAGAAGGAATGGCTTGGTAAAGGGATTGATCTCCCTTAAAAACCAATTGCACATGCAACTCAGTTACCATTACCCCAGTTACAAAAAGTTCTTTAGCGACATCGACGGCAAATGTGCGCTAGCGTTTTGGGAGAAGTACCCTGCCCCACACGTACTGAACGGTGTCTCGGTAGAAGAATTTGCGAAGTTTTTACGGAAATCAAGTAGCAATGCGTGTTCGACAAGGAAGGCAGAAGCAATATTGGCACTTGTACAAGCAGATGGTGATACAACGAGAAGCTATCAGGAACAACGAGACTTTCTAATCAAGAGCCATGTGCGGGACATACAGTTCAACAAGAAGGAAATTGAGTATGTAGAAGACGAACTGCAAGGTATGATGAAACGGCTAGACTACCAACTAGAAACGATGCCAGGCATAGATTTGGTAACGGCATCTTCTCTAGTGGCAGAAATAGGCGACATTAACCGTTTTGCCAGCGCAGATAAACTGGCACGTTTTGCAGGGATAGCCCCTGTCAATTTCAGTTCCGGCGGCAAAGGTACGAACCAAAAAAGCAGACAGGGTAATCGGATACTGCATGGTTTGTTTTACAACCTAGCTGTCCAGCAAGTGCAAGTTTCAAAAGGGAGCAAAAAGCCACGCAATCCGCTCTTTTACGAATACTTCAACCGCAAGAAAGAAGAAGGCAAAACACCAACGCAAGCCTTGGTATGTGTCATGCGGCGGTTAGTCAACATCATCTACGGCATGATGAAGCACAAAACAGCGTTCCGTCTCCCTGAACAAGCAGAAAAACAAGCAAGCTGACAGGTGGTATTGCTAGTACATCTAGCAACCACCGTTCCTTTTTAATAGTTTAGCTTTACAACATAGGGGACGGGTGAAGCTCCAAAAAGATATGGTGCCCCCCCTAAAGAACAAACAAAATTTAAGATTGAAGTAGCTGCTGAAAAGAAAGCCGAAGAAATAAGAAGTACGGGGTTGAAAAATATCGAAGAATTTGCCAAAAATACTGGCTTGGAGTTACAAGATGCGATAGATTTAAAATCGCATCTATTTCTAAATAAATATGATTTTCCAGCTTATGATGAAAAAGGTTTATATTTTTATAAGTCCAGATTAACACCTGACCCTGAAGTAACATATGCATTTCATAAAGTGCTGGAAGGAGAATTTACTTCTGCGCAGAAACAGTGGTTTCAGCAGTTAAAAGCACATGAACTAGATGAAAAAGATAGGATGGACAACAAAGGAGAATACTATAGACATCCAGATTCATCGGATTTTGAGTCAAAAACTTGGAAGTCAAAACCACCTGGAGCACATGATAACGCTGTAGATCAACCTGAATTCGGGACGTTTCCTGGATATAAGGAGAACAGTTCGACATTTTATAAAATTAAAAAAGGTGATGAGTATGATATTGTCTTTTGATAATGCTGTTCAACGGATAAACAAAATTATTTGGAACATAAAAAACAATCCGAAAGAATCTCATTCTGTTCTGTTAGGTGAATATTTACGAAGAATGGCTTGTTTCTTTAAACCTTATTTTTCTTCCCAAAGTCCAATGGGGAGCCCACTTGGAGTTATAAAAATTGAAAATAATAGTTTTTTCCTAGAAATTGAAAAAATAGTAGAGGAGAGTTTACCTGATATTATTAACCCTATACATTACAAAATATGTAAAAATTATCTAGAGCTTGCCTATCTTGTTGAAAAAGGGTATCCAGAAGCTTTAGAAGTACAAGATATTTATGAACCTATTATTCAATTTTTTGAAAGAGGTGGTAAATTGAGATTTGATAGCGATAGAAGTTTTAGTTGTGGTAGTGCGGCTTTTGTTTTAGACAATTGGATTGATTTTCATAGTAATAGGCCAGAGACAGACATTAGTTTTCCAAACCTAGAAAAAATGGATATCAATAATTCGTGAATGAACTAATCATTTCAATAGGGAAAATACCCATTTACAACCCAAGCAACAAGATCGTACAATACAACCAACAAACCAAACACTTAAAAACTTGACAAATACGCTTGATAAACTTTTAAAAGCTCTTTCTAACTTGAACCATGAGTAGGAATGAGCTTTTTTGCATGCCTGGAATGAAAGATTTGGCGGGTAACAGGCCATTCCTTCGTCAGGAATCTAATACGGGTACATGGTTCATATCGTGGGAACTGATTGACGGTGGTGGTGATTCTCGGGGTGAGCAAAGGAGACGTGTTTCAGGGCGAGAAGTCGTTACCTGAAATCGGTCAAGATATACAAGCGGTATCAACGTCATTACAAGAGAAGAATCCTATACATCTAAAGCGAGTTTTTTGGACCATGATGACATTCCAACGCCATGGAGAATGTAAACAAGCCTATTTATTTTCAGGAGAACGGATGAAGCGTGGCTTGTATCGTTCGAAAGACGGAACCTTGCTGAATGCAGATGTGAATGGAGCCTACAATATCTTACGAAAAGAAGTTCCAACGGCATTTACCGCCACTTGTGTTAAGCGTCCAGTAACGACGACACATAAGAACCCCCCACTTCAACCGGGAGGTAAGTGGGAGGAGTATTATTCATTTTCCCTCGAGATGACGCAGGATCGCCATCAAATCGAGCTCACCAAGTCCTGATTCCAATGCATGACGATAGGTAGCATTTACGGATTCAGCCAATGGGGTAGAGACGCCTGCTTCATTCGCAAGGCGAAGGTCCTTGGCCATATGCTTTAGGGCAAAGGCAGCCGGATAGTCATCAGCGAGGATGGAAGCCGCTTTTCCGCGAATGAGTGGTGTTCCTACGGCGCTCTCGGAAATGATGTCCAGCATTTGCTCCGTACCAATGCCGAGGGATCGTGCGAATAGTAATGTTTCAGACACACCTTGTACTGTAATGCCGAGCAGCAGGTTGATCGCCAGCTTCGCAGATGTACCCGCTCCGTTTGGTCCCAAATAAAACGCGGCTTTGCCCAGCTTGTCCAGCAGAGGCTTGGCTACCTCAAAATCAGCCCGCTCGCCGCCTACCATGATGACGAGCTTCCCTTCTTTTGCAGGTCCTACACTGCCAGATACAGGTGCATCGAGAAAGCGTAGCCCAGCTTGTTTGGTCTGCTCGGCAAGAAAACGGGATGTATCCGGTGAAATCGTGCTCATATCTACTGCAAGCTTGCCTTGAATGGACAGGCTCAAGAGACCGTCTGAGCCTGTATAGATTGCTTTTACGGCATCATCGTCGCTTACCATCGTAAACAGTACATCGCTTTGTGCCACCAGCGCGGACAAAGTCGCAGTCTCTTTCGCACCTAATGCCACCAATGGTGCAGCTTTTCCCGGTGTACGGTTCCAGACACGTACATCGTAGCCTGCTGCCAGCAAATTGCTAGCCATTGGTATGCCCATGTTTCCCAAACCAATCCAACCGATGATCATCGTCTTGTTCTCCTATCCGCGTTTTATGCTTTTATTTGTTGTTGGACAAGTATCTTCATAGCAGCGTGCTTGGATTCTGTCATCGCAAACAACTCGTCAAATCCAGAAGGAAGCGTCTTATCCAGAACACGCAAGCCTTCCTCGGTAATGCCACCTTTGGTAGCAACACGTTCGATTAGCTGGTCGAAGCTAAGCTGTTCGTTTTTGAGCAAAAGAGCGGTTCCCAGCATCGTTTCCACCAGCATGCTTCTCGCAGTATACAAGTCAAGCTCTGGTGTTTTGCGAACGGCTGCCTGCGCGAACGAATCAAGAATCCCTGCGATCAGTCCTGGGGCGCTGCTGGTGAGGATCGTCGCTGTTTCGATCTCGATCTCGGATACTTCCTGTGATTGACTAATGGAAGACAGGAGGGTGAGAAGCTCATTGCGATCCTCTGTACTTGTTCGACTGCTGCATGTAAATAGAGATACACCATGCAGTTCTTGCGAAGTGACGGTAGGAATTACCTTGCTCACAGCACCTGCATGGACGGTTTCCAAATCCTTGATGCTAACACCTGCTGCTACAGAAACGATATGTACACTTTCAGGGATAGACAACTCACGCAGTACAGGCAGGATATCCAGTGGCTTTGTGCAGAGGAAGACCAGCTTTGCCTTATTGCACACCTCTTGCGCACTTTCGGCTATGAGAATGCCATGTGATGCTTGCAGATTTTCAGCCTTTTCTCTTGTTCGATTGAAGACGGTGATATGCTCGGGCTGGATCACACCGCTTTTACAGAGTGATTTCACCAGCATTTGACCCATACTGCCTAGTCCAATGATTCCAATTCGCATGTGAAAAACCCCCCGTTTTATTGTAACGTAGGCTCATGAAAAAAGGTACAGCCTCCCATGTGAGAGAGCTGTACCTTTATGTTTCATTTAACAGATTAGTCGTCAGAGCTTCGGAAAATCATGATGTACTTCGCCAACTCCAGAACAGAGATTAGAGCGGCAGCTACGTACGTCAGAGCGGCTGCACCCAGTACTTTGCTTGCACCACGTTCCTCTTCATTGCGGATGAAGCCCATTCTGAGCATCAGGTCTTTTGCACGGCTACTTGCGTTAAACTCGACAGGCAGTGTGACGAGCTGGAAGGCAACTGCTCCGGAGAAGAAGATAATCCCGATCAGCAAGAGGCCAGCCATTTTAAAGAAGAAACCAGCCAACAGCAGCAATGGCGCCACACCGGACACCAGGTTGACTACTGGGAAAATGCGATGGCGAGCTACCAGCATCGGGTACGAGACCTTGTGCTGAATTGCATGGCCAACCTCGTGACAAGCAACGGACAGAGAGGCAATCGAGTTGCCGAAGTATACAGGATCAGACAGGCGTACGACACGGTCAGTCGGGTCGTAGTGGTCGGTCAATGTACCTGGGATGTGTTGAACAGGAACGTTCGTCAAGCCGTTGGCATCGAGCATGCGGCGGGCGGCCTCTGCACCGGTTAGACCGGAGGAGGTAGGAACTTCGGCGAATTTGTTAAAAGTTCCTTTCACACGGAATTGTGCCCAGAGCGACAGTCCGAATGCAATCAGAATCAGGAAATCCATAGGATGGAAAAACACTCCACACTCACTCCTCGTTGTAATCTATGAAAACGAATGTTGCTAAGCCATACATGTAACCTTACTACTACATTCTGTCCCATATTCATGTATACGAATAAGTCCTATGGCAGTTTCACTAATTTATTGTACATTCTCTGACCATTATTGACAATGTTGCCGCATGCCAAAAAAACAGACACATTCCTCGTCAGTATGATTGGGAATGTGTCTGTTTTGATACTTATCTGTCGTGATTTTGGGTTTTATGATGCTCGGTTTTTCGCGGGGTTTGAAAGCCCTTCACTTCGAGCATTTTACTGCTCATTTTAGAATCCAACGTCTTTTCAGGAGCCTGCGGATATGATTTTTCACCTTTGGACACCGAAATATCCTCCTCGAAAACATAATCGTGAACAGGCTTATTATTTCCACGGATGGATGCGAAAGGACGTGGGAATGGTTTACAGCTGAGAAAAGGCGCGGTCTACAGCTGCGATGGTGAATTGAATGTCTTCTTCTGTATGAGCTGTCGTCACGAACCAAGCTTCATATTTGGATGGTGCCAGGCATACCCCTTCGTTCAGCATCAGCTGGAAGAAGCGAGCAAATACTTCCCCATTCGCTTTCTGAGCTGCATCGTAATCGTGAACAGGCTCGTCCGTAAAGTAAACAGCCAATGCCCCTTTTACACGATTGAGCTGGATGGTTACGCCGTGTTTGTTTGCCGCTTCGATGATTCCGTTCGCAAGCAGGGCGCCCAGTCTTTCGAATTCATCGTACACGCCCGGCTGCTTCAATACCTCCAGGCAGGCAATTCCCGCACGGATGGAAGCAGGGTTACCAGCCATTGTTCCTGCTTGATAGGCAGGTCCGAGTGGGGCGACCTGCTCCATGATTTCCCGACGACCGCCATAAGCGCCGATTGGCAGACCACCGCCGATAATTTTGCCCAATGCAGTCAGATCAGGCTCAACTCCCAGGAGGTTTTGTGCGCCGCCATAGCAGAAGCGGAAGGCTGTGATCACTTCATCGTAGACGACAAGTGCGCCCGCTTCATGCGTAATGCGGTTAACTTCTTCCAAGAATCCAGGCTCAGGCGTTACGATACCGAAGTTGCCGACAATCGGCTCAACGAGGACGCAAGCCGTTTCGCTTCCCCATTTACTCATAGCTTCTGCGAAAGCCTCGATATTATTAAAAGGTACCGTAATGACTTCGCTGGCAATGCTTTGTGGTATACCTGCACTGTCCGGAATCCCTAGGGTAGATGGCCCGGAGCCAGCAGCAACCAGCACCAAGTCAGAGTGGCCGTGGTAGCAGCCCGCGAATTTGATGATTTTGACACGTCCGGTATAAGCACGTGCTACACGAATGCAAGTCATGACTGCTTCTGTACCGGAGTTGTTGAAGCGAATGCGTTCCATCGAAGGAATTGCTTCGCGGATCATGTTTGCAAAGGTAATTTCCCATGGAGTAGGCGTACCGTAAAGGGTCCCGTTGGTAGCCGCTTCGCAAATCGCGTTGGTCACATGTGGATGTGCATGGCCAGTAATGATGGGGCCATATGCTGCTAAATAGTCAATATATCGATTGCCGTCCACGTCCCAGAAATACGCGCCCTGGGCACGTTCCATCGTTACGGGTGCTCCCCCGCCTACAGCCTTGAAAGAGCGGGAAGGACTGTTTACCCCGCCTAGAATGACGTCGAGTGCTTGCTCGTGCAGTTGCGCGGATCGTTCACGTTTCATGCATGTTCCCTCTTTTCTTTTGGAAAAAGTCCTTCATTATCTTACCACAGCAGTTCAACAACTGGATATGAACGGAGAGCTATAGATGAAGGAAAGGAAAAATGATACAATTTTCAAGCAAATCACTCCATGGGTAAAGGCGGGGTCATCATGAAACTTGAGTGCATCTCCATGAAAGGAAGCGGCAAAAGCAATGAGGACGCCTATGTGATTCAGCAGGTCAAGCATGTGTATGCGGTTATCGATGGCATTACGTCGCTGATCCCGTATGAGAACGCAGCAGGACAGACAGGCGGAGCTATCGCGGCTGAGCTTGTAAAAAAGCAGCTGGAATCAATCCCTGAGGATGCAGTTTTGCACGATTACTTGGAGATGATAAACGAAGCTCTCCGGGAGCAGATGAGGCAAAGCGGCATCGATCTTGAGAAAAAGGAAGCATTGTGGGGAGCGGCCTGTGCAGTCGTCCGTGTAAAAGATGCCCAAATCGAGTACGCGCAGTTGGGAGATTGCATGATATTTGCCGTTTATGATGATGACATGGTAAGACCCCTGACCCATACGCAAGTCAGCCATTTGGAACAGGCGGCCTTGGCGAAGTGGGAAGAAGGAATTAACGAAGGATTGTGTACCCGAACAGAGCTGTACGAACGATGTATGGACATCCTGATCCATAACCGCTATCAGGCGAATGGACCAGGGGGCTACGGTGTGTTGAATGGCGATGCTGCCTGTCGGGATTTTATTGAGTATGGACGCATGAATCGAGTTGGCGTGAAGGCGTTGGTGCTGGCAACGGACGGTCTGTTCATGCCGAGAGCTTTAGGTGGAGCACAGCCGGAGTGGGAAGAAACGGTGCTGCCGATCGTACATAAAGGGCTGCAACGTTATACAGACGAGCTCATTTCTCTAGAAAATAACGATCCCGAATGCATCCACTATATTCGATTCAAAAAGTCTGACGACAAAACGGGCATGATCCTTTCTCTTCATTAACAGTTTGGTGCAGTTTGCCTTTTGCACAATTCGATTAGCTCATATACACTACAAATGGTATTTAAGCGAAGAAAAAAGGACGGTTTTCCATGATTCAAGTAAATCATTTACAAAAGGATTTCCGCATCCATCAGTCCAGACCGGGCCTTGGTGGTGCTTTTCGTGATTTGTTCAGTCGGGAGTACAAGACGGTAAAAGCAGTGGATGACCTTTCCTTTACAGTAGAGGAAGGGGAAATGTTCGCGCTGATTGGGGAAAATGGTGCTGGGAAATCGACCACGATTAAGATGCTGACCGGTATCTTAACTCCGAGCGATGGCGAAATCGTCATTAACGGCTTTGTGCCTTTCAAGCAGCGGGAAGAGTATGTTCGTTCCATCGGAGTTGTTTTCGGGCAGCGCTCTCAGCTTTGGTGGGATCTATCTCCACTAGAGTCCTTCCGCCTATTGAAAAGCGTTTATAAGGTTGACGAAGCAGAAGGAGAAAAGTGGCTGGAGCGTTTGATTGAGGAGCTGGAAATTACTCCGTTCGTCAGTCAGCCAGTGCGCAAGCTAAGTCTCGGACAGCGGATGCGCTGTGAAGTGGCTGCTTCGTTGATTCATAAGCCACGTCTGCTGTTTCTCGATGAGCCGACAGTTGGACTCGATGTGCTCGTTAAGCAAAAAATCCGTGAGTTTCTCCGCAATCTGAACGAGACGGAAAATATGACGATCTTGTTGACGACTCACGATATGTCAGACATCGAAGCTCTCTGTAAACGTGTGCTTGTCATGGACAAAGGGAAGCTGATCTTCGATGGCTTGCTGAATGACCTCAAGGAAAAATGGGGTAATGGCACTGAGGTGTCCTTCCAAATGAAAAAGCGCACTTCCGCAGCCGCACTCCGTCAGGCATTGGGAGAGATGCCTTGTGAGATCGAGCAAATCAATGATTTTACCCTCAATGTAAAAGTAGCGCGAAGTCAGGAAATGCTGCCCTTTGTTTTGTCGACGGTCATGTCATCGTTTGAAGTCAGTGACGTGAAAATCGAGGAGACGAGCACAGAGGATATCGTTCGCAACATTTATTCCTCAGACCAAGAGGTAAGAAGCCATGCGTAAGCTTTATATGGAACTTATCCGCATGAGGTTTTTGACTATGCTTGCCTATCGTGTGAACTATTACAGCGGGATCATCATCTACGCGATCAACATCGGTGCGTACTACTTTTTATGGGGAGCGATCTACGGAGGCCAGCAGCAGCTGGGCGGGCTTACGGTGGAACAGATGACTTCCTACGTTGCGATTGCATGGATGTCGCGGGCGTTTTATTTTAACAACATCGATACAGAAATAGCCCAGGACGTCCGAGAAGGCAAGGTCGCGATCGAAATGATACGCCCCTATAATTACTTGTCCGTGAAAACGGCGCAGGCGTTTGGGGAAGGGATCTTTCGCTTTCTCTTTTTCGCGGGTCCAGGAATCTTTCTTATCAGCCTGATCATTCCGTTCAGCTTCCCGGCTACAGCGACCGGATGGGGGCTTTATTTGCTGAGCTTGATGTGTGCGTTTTTGATCAATACACAAATCAATTTGGTGACAGGCTTGTTGACTTTCTTCCTGTTCCGAAACGATGGCATGATGCGAGCCAAGCGGGTCGTGGTAGATCTGATGTCTGGTCTCGTGCTGCCGATCAGCTTTTTCCCCGGTTGGGCGCAAACGGTAATGGGCTATCTTCCATTCCAGGCGGTCAACTACTATCCGAGTCTGATCTTCACAGGTGCGATTTCAACGGAACGCTCTTGGGAATTGATCGGTTTTCAGTTCATCTGGATGTTTGTCATACTGGTCCCCATCTTGGTGATGTGGCGTCTTGCCCGCAACAAGCTGGTTGTGCAAGGAGGGTAGAGCATGCAAAACATGAGACATATTTTTAGTATTTTTGCCGACTACCTAAGCCAGTATTTCAAAACGAGACTTGCCTATCGAACGGATTTTCTTGGAGATTTTGTGTCCAATCTGGTTTCTGAGTTGATCAATCTCGTCTTTATTGTTGTTGTGTTCACTCATGTTCCGCTGATGGGGGATTGGACGCGTGACGAGATTATCTTTATCTATGGTTTCTTTTTGGTTCCATACGCATTGTTCTCGATGTTCTTCGGTTTTTGGGACTTCAATGAACGGTATATCATCCGTGGCGAGATGGATCGCATCCTGACGAGACCGATTCACAATCTGGCGCAGGTGTGCCTCGAGTCGATTGCACCAGACCGCATTTTTGGCGTCATAACTGGAATCATCATCATGGGGTATGCTGCCATTCAACTCGATTTGTCGTTTTACTGGTACGACGTGTTCATCTTTATCGGGCTCTCGATCAGTGGGGCACTGATTTACGGTGGCGTGTATACTGCGATTGCTGCGGTTAGCTTCTTTTCCGACTCGCGAACAGGGATTGCCCCGATGATTTACAACATCCAGCAATATGGGCGTTATCCGGTAGATGTGTACAACAAGGCTATTCGCTTTGTGCTCACCTACGTGCTGCCGTTTGCCTTCGTGGGTGTTTATCCAGCGGCTTACTTTTTACGCAAGGAAGTCTGGTATACGTATGCGGCAATGACGCCGGTAGTTGCTGTTATTTTCTTCGGGATTGGGCTTCTCGTTTGGAACTGGGGTGTTACGAAATATCGGGGAGCTGGTTCTTGATGATTTATAACCCGAAATCGTTGTGGTAATATTAGATGTAACGAGATATAGAAGCATAAAGTAAAAAACGACCGTCCCGGCTGCAACCGGAACGGTCGGTACAATAGGCGCTTCCCGCAAAGGGGTGCGGCTCAATACTGTGTTGTGAAATAGACCGCAGAGCTGTCAACTCAAGGGCGGTCTATTTCTTTTTGGTCAAGGTAACAACCAAGCCGATTAAAGCGACCAGGAACAACCCAAACTGGAAAAGCAGTCCGAGTGTTTCGTTCGTTACCACAGGCCTCACCCCCTTTCAAATGGGGATGAGTCATATTCACATTAAACTCATCGGAAAAATAAACAAGAAGTGTCGAGCTGGCAGTTTCCTCTATTGTCAAATCAAAAAACAGCAGTATAATATGCTGTATACAACTACACATTCCTTCGGGGCAGGGTGAAATTCCCGACCGGCGGTGATCATGCTTTATGCATGTTAAGCCCGCGAGCCTCCTGAGCTGATAGGTAGCGACGGAGTGCAGGATCTGGTGTGATTCCAGAGCCGACAGTACAGTCTGGATGGGAGAAGGATGACGACAGTACGTTTATCACACGTGCTTGTTTGCCTGTGCAAACGGGATGAGAACGTAGAGGCCAGCCCTCTTGTTTCTTGTACCTTTTATTTGCGCATGGTTTGTCATACGCTTGCAAATGCCCTGTGGAACTTTTAGCCACAGGGTTTATTCTGTTTGTGTAACAAGACGTGTGAGCTTACAACGACTGTTGCCATTCCTCAAGAAGGAGTAGAACAATGAGGAGATGGTAAACATGAAAGAAACAGCGCTGCATTCTTCGCGCACACGTGCAACCCAAAAGCTGGTGACGATTCCCATGCTGGCGGCGGTTGCATTTATTCTGCAGTATCTCGAGGTTCCTGTTCCGCTGATGCCAAGCTTTTTGAAGCTCGACTTCAGTACACTTCCGGCATTGATCGGTGGGCTCATGTACGGACCTGTAGCTGGCGTTATTATCGAGGTACTGAAAAATACACTGCATATGCTCTTCAAAAATACAGACGGTCTGTTGATCGGTGAGCTCGCAAATGTCGTAGCAGGATCAAGCTTTATTTTTGCAGCTGTCTACATGCAGCGTCTCGGCCAAGGCAAAAAAGGCTTCCTGACTGGTCTGGCTCTAGGGACGATTTTGATGACGATAGTCATGGCTGTAGCGAATGCTTATGTGCTGTTGCCTGCGTATGCTGTGCTTTATCAAATGCCGATTGAACAGCTCTTGTCCATGTTCAATGCGACAAGTATCTGGTCATTAGTTCTGTATGGAATCGTACCATTCAATCTTTTCAAAGGTGTTATGATTTCAGTGGTTGCATATCCGATCTACGTGAAGCTCGGCTCCCGAATCGCTGCGCGAACCAACAATTGACAACCACGATGTGACTCGCTAATATGTGTAGTTAATAGATAGTCAGAAAAGGCTATGAAAGGACCCGCAGCTATACCCACGTGACAGAGAGTCGGCCCTAGTCTGGAAGGCTGATACGTAAAGGATAACTGCACCCCATCCTGAAGCCGCTGGTGAAGAACTGAGCCGGATGCCCACCGTTATCGGGTTATCGAGAGGACTATGGCGTCTGCTGTAGTCAATCAGGGTGGTACCGCGGAAGTTAATCCTCCGTCCCTTTTTGGGATGGGGGATTTTTTGCATTTTACGTAAGAACAAAAAGGAGCGTAGACGGATGAAAGAGGACAAAGCGTTTGTAAAAGAAATTACACCGCAATCGGAGGATTTTTCGCGTTGGTACATTGATGCCATCAAAAAGGCGGATTTGATGGACTACACACCGGTACGCGGCTGCATCGTGTTCAAGCCGGATGGCTTCGAGCTATGGGAGCGAATTCAAGAGGCGATGAATATGCGCTTCAAGGAGACAGGGCATCGAAATGCCTATTTCCCGATGCTGATCCCCGAGTCTTTCTTTCAAAAAGAAAAAGAGCATATCGAGGGCTTCAATCCCGAGTTGCCTTGGGTAACAGAGGCCGGTGGCGAGCCGCTAGAGGAAAAGCTCGCGCTACGTCCAACCTCCGAGACGATCATCGGACATATGTACAGCCAATGGATTCAGAGCTATCGCGACCTGCCTGTATTAATCAACCAGTGGGCAAACGTGTTTCGCTGGGAGAAGCGGACGATGCCGTTCTTGCGGACATCAGAATTTCTTTGGCAGGAAGGCCACACGGCACATGCGACAGAGGAGGAAGCTCGTCAGGAAACGATGCAAATGCTAGAGATTTACCGAGAGGTCGTCGAGCAGGAGCTGGCCATTCCGGTTTGGAAGGGACAAAAAACTCCAAGTGAACGCTTTGCTGGTGCTGTCGACACGTATTCCATTGAAGCGATGATGAAGGATGGCAAAGCAGTGCAAGCGGGCACCTCGCACTATTTGGGCGATAAATTCGCCCGCGGCTTTGAAATCAAGTTTTTGGATCGTGACAATCAGTTCAAGTACGTTCACACCACATCATGGGGAACCTCTACGCGACTGATTGGTTCGATGATCATGGTGCATGGCGATGACCGTGGTCTCGTGTTGCCACCTCGCATGGCTCCGACACAAGTGATTATGATCCCAGTCGGTCCGATGAAGCTGCGCGAGAAAGTCATGGAGGCGTTTGATCCACTCTTTGACGAGATCAAGGCTGCAGGTGTGCGTGTCCGTGCTGATCTTCGCGAAGAAACGCCAGGCTGGAAGTTCAATGAATGGGAAATGCGCGGGGTTCCTCTGCGTCTGGAGCTCGGTCCGCGTGACGTGGAAAATGGTCAAGTAATTTTGGCTCGACGAGATACAGGAGAGAAGGTGACGGTTTCTCTTGAAGGTATCGCGCAAACAGTTGTTCAACTGTTGGAAGAGATTCAGCAAAATATGTTCCAAAAAGCGCTAGCCTTTCGGGATGAGAACTCCCATTTGGGGATCGATACACTGGAGCAGCTATCCGCTCATATTGCCAAAAACGAGAGCGAAAACAAAACGAGTGGATGGGTGTTAGCTGGCTGGTGTGGGGATGATGCTTGTGAATCGAAGATCAAGGAGGAAACTAAGTTCACCTCCCGCAACATCCCGTTTGAGCCTCCTGTGCAAAAGAAAGCCTGCATTTGCTGCGGCAAAGAGTCACAGCATAGTGTCTGGTTCGGTAGGGCGTATTAATCAAACAAAGGGTGTGTCCACGCTTTGGCGGCAGGGCACACCCTTTTTTCATCTAGCGTCCGAGTATCCAATCAGTAAAAGCTCGAACATCCGTAAAGTGGTAGTCAGGCTCGGGAGCGAATTTTCCCGACTTTTGTGTAACCAAAAGCCAATCCACACCGACTGTTTGCAAACCAGCGGCACGACCAGCCAAAACATCGGCATCACTGTCACCTACAAAAATGGTGTCCTCCGGTGTAGCGCCTAGTTGTTGCATAGCGGTAAAAATCCCCTCTGGGTGTGGCTTCGGATCAGTGACCTCATCCCCTGTGATTACGACGGAAAAATACTTGTCTAATCCCCATTCTCGGAGGGAGATATCAGCGCTTTTGCGGCCTTTTCCTGTCACGATCCCCATTTGGATACCGGCTGTGTGTAGTTCATCGAGCATGTTTCGGATATTTTCTGGGTTTTGTATACGGGAGTGTTCGTCTGTGTATACACGATAAAAATGAGCGAGGGCGTTGTCATGCACATGGGAGGGCAGCTTGTTTTGCAAAATGCCTGTCTCTGTGGGGCCAAAGAGAGCTACAATCTGCTGGTCGGTATAATGCTCTTGTAAAAACTGCTGAAAGGTAGAGCGAAAAGCGGTGAAGATCAAGGGGAGAGTATCGGCAACTGTGCCGTCGAAATCAAACAAGATTGTCCGCATGGGAGTCCTCCTTTGATTAGAAAATAAAAGAAAACCATCGTATCTGATGGTTTTCTTGGTGACTTACTCATCCGAATCATCAAAAGGATCATCTGAATCATCTGTTGGGTCCGCTGGAGTCAATGGGAACAGGGTGTCGAAAAACTTGAATTTTCGACGACCAGATTCCTTTTTGAACCCTTTGTACTTTTGCAACAGCTCAGAGATGTCCTCCACAAATTGATTACGTTCATCTTGACTCAAATAAAATTCAGTCAAATTATAAGCGAACGTATTTTTATACTCTTTCCTAACATCTTGGTCGCTTGCGACGAAGCGATTGAGAGTTCGCATGAGGTCCTTTTCCGTAGTACGAAACGGAGTGAACATGACATCACTTAATTGTTGAGCGTTTTCTTCGATCATCAATTGGAGCTTGACCTGAATGACCTTGGCAACAGGCTCATAATATTTCTCCACAATGGAGCCTTTTACCCGGGTATCCACTTGCTCAAGCAGCCCAACACGCACGAGCTCCTTCACATGGTAATGTAGCCGTGCAGCATTTTCGCCTAGTTCTGTAGCGATTTGTTTGGCCGTTCTGGGCTCCAAATCTTCAAAGAGTTCCAAAATTTTAACCCGTTCCGCTATAGCAAGGGATTTTAGCGCTTCTGGATCTGTTACTTCATAAAACTCTTTCATGCGAATTCACCATCCAACTGACTAGGCCAAATTTTATTTTTTTTTATTCTATCCTTTTCTGAATCAAAGCGCAACTTGTATGCGGATGAAGTCACTACTAGATTGTGGTAAAATGGGACCAGCAAAAACAGGATATTATCGAGAGGAGGGAAAAGTTTGACGGCAGTAGGACAAGCTGCACCTGCATTTACTTTGCAGGCGAGCGACAATCAGACCCTCTCACTTTCCCAATTTCATGGTCAAAATGTAGTACTCTATTTTTATCCGAAGGACCAAACGCCGACATGTACCACAGAAGCATGTGATTTCCGTGACTTCCATTCGGGCTTTGCTGAGCTGAATACAGTTGTTCTCGGAATCAGTCCGGATTCTGTGAAATCGCATGATAAATTTATCGCGAAGCACGAATTACCTTTTCCACTTTTGGCCGATCCGGATCATCAAGTGGCTGAGGCTTATGGTGTGTGGGTGTTGAAGAAAATGTACGGACGAGAGTACATGGGTATAGAACGCACCACGTTCGTCATCGACAAAGAAGGCAACATCGCAAAGGTATGGCCAAAAGTAAAGGTCAAAGGACATGTGCAGGAAGTGCTTCAATTTATTAAGGAAGAGCTTCAATCCTAACGTGTATTTCGCAATGAGCGAATGGAGGAATACAGATGAGTGTATCCACGGAATATGTTGTACAAAGCTTTTGCCAATTGGCGAACATCCCAAGTCCATCCGGCAATACGGAAAAAGTAATGGCTTGGGTTGCACAAGAGTTAGAAAAGCTTGGCGTCTCTTATAAACGGACAAACAAAGGGGCAATCGTTGCAACAGTAGCGGGGGCCAATAACGAAAAGGCAAGACTCTTGACCGCTCACGTCGATACGCTGGGCGCGATGGTAAAGGAAATAAAGAGCAACGGGCGCTTGAAGCTGACCTTGATCGGCGGCTTTGCATTCAATGCGATTGAAGGAGAGCACTGCGTTGTAGAGACTAGCAGCGGTCGTCTTGTAACCGGTACCATTTTGTCCACCAAAGCTTCCGTGCATGTATACAGCTCAGAAGCGGGGAAAGCAGAGCGCAATGAGGCGAACATGGAAGTTCGACTGGATGAAAAGGTTACAAACAAAGAGCAAGTTCTTGCGCTTGGGATTTCCGTAGGAGATTTCGTCTCCTTTGATCCGCGAGTGACGGTAACGGAAAGCGGCTTTATCAAGTCCCGCCATATTGACGACAAAGCAAGCGTAGCTGTGCTGCTGGGGGTTCTGAAAGAACTGAGTGAATCCGGCTTGAAGCTACCTTACACCACGCACTTTTTTATCAGCAATAATGAAGAGATCGGCTACGGTGGCAACTCCAGCATCCCTGACAACGTGGTGGAGTACCTGGCTGTTGACATGGGAGCGATTGGGGACGGTCAGACGACAGATGAGTATTGCGTGTCCATATGTGCGAAGGATTCCACAGGACCTTATCACTACGGATTGCGCAGTCATCTGACCAAGCTCGCACAAGCGAACGGTCTGAACTACCAAGTGGATATTTATCCTTACTATGGTTCTGACGCAAGTGCTGCGCTGAGAGCCGGATATGACGTTGTCCATGGCTTGATTGGACCGGGAGTAGATGCTTCCCACTCCCATGAACGTACACATAAAGAAGCGCTCGACAACACGGCAAAGCTCGTGATGGCCTACCTTCAATCGAAAGAAATGCAAGCATAGGAGGACCAGATGAGCAATATGTATCAATGGGCTGACTACTATGACCTCACGCAACGCGGTGTTACGGGTGATGTTGAGTTCTATCTGGAGCAAGCCAAGCTGGCAGGCGGAAAAGTACTGGATCTCGCTTGCGGCACCGGAAGAATCAGCATTCCTATGGCGCAGGCTGGCATCGACGTTACCGGAATTGACCTATCCCAGGATATGCTGGCAAGGGCTCAGGTAAAGGCTGAGGAACAAGGTGTGACATCCGGCTTAAAGCTATTGCAAGGGGATATGCGCGCCTTTGATCTGCAGGAGTCATTTTCACTGATTATGATTCCTTTTCGGTCGTTTTTGCACCTTTTGCATGTTCAAGAGCAAATGAAGGCATTGACGTGCATTCGCAAGCATCTGGCTCCAGGCGGGAAATTCATCATGAACGTGTTTGTACCCAAGATCCATCATTTTTACGAGGAAAATGAAAAAATGTCCTTGCGTGGCACCTATCCACTCCCGTCAGGAGAAGAGGTTGCGATGTGGGATTACACCCGCTATGACCATTTTCAGCAACTGTCCGAAGTGACACGCATATACGAGCGTACGGATGCACAGGGAGTTGTGACGGAACGGGTGAGGGGCCGATTTACCCTCCGCTACATTTTCCCCGCGGAGCTCCATCATCTGCTTCGTTTAAATGGCTTGAAGGTCACACAACGATACGGTTCTTTTGCAAAGACGCCTTTTGATGCAAATAGCTCAGAATTGATTCTGGTCGCAGAGGCTTTGTAAACGGAACCTGTGGAGGGGATATGGAATGAAGATTTATACAAAGTCAGGGGATAAAGGTGAGACGTCACTGGTTGCAGGTGTCCGCGTGCCTAAGTTTGCGGACCGTGTAGAGGCATACGGTACTTGCGATGAAGCCAACTCGCAGATTGGATTGGCACTGGCTCTGTTGCCTGCGACAGAAGAATGGAAGGAATTGCAGGATGTGTTCCATGTCATTCAGACAAAGCTGTTCCATGTAGGAGCTGAGCTTGCGACGCCAGAAGGCAAGAAGGTCGGTTGGCCGATTGCAGAAGAGGACGTTACTTTTCTGGAAGAGCAAATTGACATGCTAGATGCAAAGTTGCCGCCGCTCACCAATTTTATTTTGCCTGGCGGACATCCAGCTGCGGCTGCCTTCCATGTTTCGCGTACGGTCGTCCGACGTGCAGAGCGCAAAGCTGTTCATGTGGCACAGCAGGAGCAGGTAAACCCGTCCGTGGTCAAATACCTCAACCGTCTGTCCGATTATCTGTTCGTTGTGGCGCGTCATATTAATAAAGAGACAAGTGCAGTAGAAAAAACACTGCATGAATAGGCAAAAGCCCCCTGGGATCAAGCAGGGGGCTTCCGCTTTTTATTTGGTACGCAGGTAAGTGGTGATTCCCGACAGAAAATCGATTTTCTCTGTATGAAAAGTCTCGTAGAGAAGCTTTCCATCCTTACATGCGTTTCCTTCTAGCAGCATAGTGAGCTGCGTGTTGGTAATCGGGAAAAATGGAAATCTCTCCAACATATTTACTACAGGCTTCATGAGAGCGAGAGGGATGTGGATTTTATTGACCTTTCGCTTTCCAATGGCCTCGCCAATCGTATCGAGAATTTGTCCGTAGGAAAGCCGTTCGGGTCCACCTGTTTCGTAGGTTTGATTGGTTGATTCCGGTCTGCCCAAGGCTTGGACGAATACATCCGCCACCGTCTTGCGAGCAACTGGCTGCAAAGGGTAGGAGCCATCACCAATGACTGGTGTGACAGGTAACCGCACCAGATCGGCGAGCATGTTCACGAATTCATCCCCAGGACCAAAAATAACAGACGGACGGAAAATGACATACGGAATACCGCTTGTTTGCACAAGCTGCTCTGCTTCGTATTTGGTTCGGTGATAGGAGCTCGTGGCGTTTTTGCGTGCACCAAGAGCACTCATATGGACAATGCGCTTGATTCCAGCTTGCTTAGCGGCCTCCAGTACATTTTTTGTACCTTCTACATGGATACGAGAAAAGCTAATGCCTTTCCCCGGTTGTTCGCGAATAATTCCAACGAGGTGGATGACAGCGTCGCAGCCATCCATCGCTCTCATCAATGATTCTTTATCAAATAGATCGCCAGTTGCTTCCGTAACATGTGGATTGGCGGTTTCGGTGAAGGGAAGCTTACCTGTTGAACCAGCTCTGGTGAGGCAAACCGTCTCATATCCTTCTGCCTGCAAGCGCTCGAGTATACCCCGTCCAACAAAACCTGTGGCACCAGTCAGGAATACTTTCATGGAAAACCTCCTCCCGTTAAATACTTCCAGATTCATTGTACAACAGTTGCAGTCTGCGGTGCTATCGATCGCTGTGTTGACCAAGGCGGTATAATGTAGGGAAAAGGGGGATATATTTATGGCACAACGCAAAGTACCTGTGGCCGACATTTTGGATAATTTACAGCAGCTTTATCCGGATGCGCACTGTGAATTGAATTATACAACCCCGTTTGAACTTCTCATTGCGACCATTCTTTCGGCCCAATGTACAGATAAACGGGTGAATGAGACTACCGCACCCATGTTCCAGCAACTAAACCAGCCGGAGCATTACCTTCATTTGACACAGGAAGAAATGGAAGAGCATATAAAAGGGCTTGGGTTGTATAAGAATAAGAGTAAAAACATTTTAGAGACCTGTAGAATCTTGTACGAAAAATACAATAGCGAAGTTCCACAAACGCATGCCGAGCTCGAAGCATTGCCGGGGGTAGGGAGAAAGACTGCAAATGTCGTTTTGTCCAATGCATTCGGGATTCCTGCGATCGCGGTGGATACGCATGTATTCCGCGTAGGAAACCGGTTAGGCCTTGCGAATAGCGACAATGTGGACGAAGTGGAGCGGCAGCTTATGAAGCGCATTCCGAAAGAGAAGTGGACGGATGCGCATCATTGGCTAATCTGGCACGGCAGACGTGTATGTTCGTCGCGCAATCCACAGTGCGGTAGCTGTACACTTCAATCCATGTGTAAGTTTGCACAGGCTGAAGCCAAAAAAACCAAAAAACCTGCAACCAAAAAGCCTGCAAAAGCAAAGTAAAAAACTTGATTTTCCACTTCTTTCTGTTCAAATCGAATGAATGGATATTGACAGTTTTCGCCGACTAGACGTACACTTATTTATAGTAATTCTAATCAATGACATTAGAGAAGCTTGTTCTTTTGTCTTGCGAAAGACTGTGGGGTGTAACAAGATGGTACAACGTGTGGAGAAAGCTGTTGAAATCCTGAAGAATACCGGGGTTCGCATGACACCACAGCGCCATGCAATTTTGACCTATTTGCTGGAAACGATGACTCACCCGACGGCTGACGAAATATATAAAGCCCTTGAAGGCAAATTCCCGAATATGAGCGTTGCAACGATTTACAACAATCTACGAGTCTTTAAAGATGCTGGATTGGTTACAGAGCTCACTTACGGGGATGCGTCCAGCCGATTCGATGCCAATGTGGAAGAAGATCATTATCACGCGATCTGTACCACCTGTGGGGCAATCAGTGACTTCCACTTTCCGTATTTGCGGGATGCAGAAGTAGCTGCTTCCAAGGACATCGGCTTCAAAGTAACCGGACATCGTATGGAAGTTTATGGCGTTTGTGATTCCTGTCAAAAGAATCCCCACTAAGAATGTATTTGATGGATGAGCACCTCCTGCTTGAATCGGATAATCCCGGTGATGCAGGGGGTGCTTGTTTTTGGAGGACATAACCCTTTCTGTCGATATCTGTAACCTTTTGGCTTCTCGTACGTCTTCTTTTTGGTAGAAGCTTGTCCGTGAATTACCAGAATACAAAAGGTTGTGAATGTATTGAACCAACGCTATGATCGAAATAATGAGTCAAATCATACAGCCCAAGTCAGAAGACAGGCTTATGTACCGGGAAGCAGGTGGAGATTATGAGCAGGGAGTCAGGTAGAGCTCTGCGACCAAGACGAAGAAGAAGAAGGGCTTTTGGCAGGCTGTTTTTGTTAAGCTTTTTCTTGTTGGCTATCTTTGGCAGCATTTACTGGTTTTTTGTACTCCGTGCCTCAACTGAGCATGTGCAGCCGTATGATGGTGACAAAAATGTGATTGTATACGAAGGCTCGCGGAAAGAGTCTACGTATATATTGGAATCAGAGCAAATATTGTTGCCCTTTGATTTCATTAAAGAAAGCATTGATCCAGCGATTTTTTGGGATGAACCTACACGTTCCGTTATCGTCACGACGAAGGATAAGGTGCTTCGGATGGAGAGCGGAGAAGTTGTCGCTTATCTGAACAAAAAACCTGTGGATTTACTCGTTCCAGTGAAAGAGGTCGACGGCACACGCTATGTTCCTTTGGATCCTTTGGAAAAGCTGTATCCGTATTCTTTTGAGCGAAAAGCAGACACGGGTGTCCTGGTCGTTGAAAAAGAGGGCTATGAAATTCAGCAAGCGAAAGTAATCGCTGCGGAAGAAAAACAAGCAGTCCGTACGGGTGCTTCTCACCGAACTCCGATTGTAGCAGAGCTGTCTGCGGGTGAGGTTGTCGACGTTCTTGGTAAAAAGGAAAACTGGTATCACGTTTTGACGGCCTCGGGAGTAGGTGGATTCATTTCAGAGAAAAGTATTGGAATGACAGATGTGCGCAAAGTCCAGCTAGAGCACACGACTGCTACCGGACAACAACACGCTGCTTGGAAGCCTGAGGGAAAGATCAACCTCGTATGGGAGCACGTCGTCAGTAAAAATCCGGATGTTTCAAAAATTGGTGCATTACCAGGGGTAAATGTAGTTTCACCTACTTGGTTTGAAATGAAGGATGCAGAAGGAAAACTATTGAATAGGGCCGACCCTGCATACGTCAAATGGGCCCATAAGAGGGGCTACAAGGTTTGGGGGCTTGTTACAAACGGGTTTAATCCAGATTGGACCAAATCCGTTCTCAGTAGCTATGACAAGCGAGATCAATTAATTGCCCAGCTTCTGTACTACGCTCATCTATACGATCTCGATGGCATCAACATCGATTTTGAAAACGTGTATTTAGAAGAGAAAGAAGAGCTCGTACAGTTTGTTCGGGAGCTGACGCCGTATCTCCATCAGCAAGGACTGACTCTTACCATAGATGTGACGATCAAGTCAAACGCGAAGCAATGGTCCATGTTCCTGGATCGGAAAGCGTTGGCCGAAGTCGTCGATTATGTTGCGGTGATGACGTATGATGAGCATTGGGCAGCGAGTCCAAAAGCTGGTTCCGTCGCATCATTGCCATGGGTGGAGCGGGGCTTGCAAGGAGTGCTGGAAGAAGTCCCTAACGAAAAACTGTTGCTGGGTGTGCCGTTTTACACACGCTTATGGACGGAAGCGAAGCAGGCCGATGGAACCGTGAAGGTGAGTTCCAAAGCTTATTCCATGACAAAAGCGCAGGAATGGATCAACGAACGCAAGCTGACGCCAGTTATGGATGAAGCTTCAGGTCAACATTATGTGGAGTACAAAGACCCGAAGGATGGCAATGTCTATAAAATGTGGATAGAAGATGTGACGTCAATGAAGAAGCGTATGGAGATCGTTAATAAGTATGACTTGGCGGGTGTGGCTTCTTGGCGCAGAGGTTTTGAGGTGCCGGAGATCTGGCAAGCAATTGACGAGACTCTGAAATAAAAGACAGACAGCTTTCACGAAAGAAAGCCACCTGCACCCCGAATGCTGGGGAATTGGCAGGTGGCTTTTTACGTATAGTTGAAAGGAATCATATTATGTCTGGTTTTGCTGAGGATGTCCGTCTTCTAGGCGTAAAGGTTGTCCACAAAACATACAGGCGTCTTCTTTTCCCAACATCTTCGTGACTTTTTGGCATGAAGGGCATTGCACCTGTGGAGCTGAAGTGGAGACCATCCCGGAAATCATAAACAAGACTGTACTGCCCATTGTCAGAATGAACCCGATGATCAAAAGCAGCGTCATAAAAATGTAAGAGC
Source organism: Brevibacillus sp. BD137 (assembly GCF_041644655.1). Taxonomy (NCBI): domain Bacteria; kingdom Bacillati; phylum Bacillota; class Bacilli; order Caryophanales; family Paenibacillaceae; genus Brevibacillus; species Brevibacillus sp. BD137. The sequence goes on from NZ_JAOTNO010000011.1 coordinate 196,611, forward strand.
CTTTTAAGAGGTTTCCAAGTAAAGGAATAAAGTCCAAATAACCTGCAAAAAATGCGTACCCTGTATACATCAGCAAAATGCCGATTACCATGCTCCAGTTGCCCCATGTGCGCATGCGTTTGATCTTGCTCAGGCGTTCTGTATTTTTCATGATCATTCCTCCTACCCTATAGTATAGCATACAAAGGATTTGTCTGTTGACAAGCAGGAAACCGACAAGACTTGTAGAATCCATAAGTTCAACCCAGGGGGCAGGGAGGAACAGGGCATGACTTTAAGGCAGACGTATCTGGAAAATCTCCAGCAGCGTTTGGATGTGCAAGCGGTGCTTGTTTTAAATGATTCGGATATGCTAGTCCCATTTCGCGAGGGAATCTTTTATTTCGTCGTAGTAAATGAGCCCCAAGCAGATGGTAAAATCCGTCGCATGCTATTTCAGGAACAAGTGATCATCGAGCAGCAAATCAGCACGTGGCAACTGGAGAAGGGAGCCATTTGCGGTTTGGATGAACGACTTGCCGAGATGCTTCGAAGGGCAGAAATTGTTTGGGACAAAGAGCATTATATGAAACAAATGAAGCTGCGCCTGGCTAGTTTGTCATCTTCTCTTCAGAAAAAACATATCTGTAAGGAGTATTCCCAAATCCTTCGTTTTTTTCACGAGACAAAAGAGTTTTTGCAGCAAGGTATGATGCTGGATGCACATCACTCTGCCATTCAAACGATTCACTATTTGGCTCGTCTCATTGTATATGAAGCGGGAGATCATCCTCAGCCAGCTTTATGGACGCAAGTCAAACAGATAGATCCTTCTATATATAAGTTGTATGAGGAGCTGTCTTTTAATGCGGAAGCATTGGAGAAGCGAATTGAACTACTTGTGCTGGCAATTGAATTTTGGATCGCATCCAGAACAAAGGAATCTGTTCGATACCTGGTTGAGCTCATGGATACGAAATCAGGGCCTTGGCGTTTGGAAGAGCTGATGAATCATCCAATGATTCAAGAAGCAGAAATCGAGATTCCTCTTGTGATAGATAAGATGCTTCAGCGCTTGTTGATTCAAGAGATTGTATGCAAGGATGGGGAAAAGGGCGACAGAGAAACAGGTTTTATTTTAATGGGATAAAAAACTTTTCAATTAGTGTTGACTATTGTTTGTGATCCATGCTATATTAACAAACGTCGCTGCTGCGCTAACGCAGTACGGCTGAGAAAAAAAGTTTTAAAAAACACTTGATTTTATAAGTGGTTATGTGATAAATTAAGAAAGTCGCCTCTGGGCGATGAAACA
>NZ_JAOTNO010000012.1:0-163968 GCF_041644655.1 Brevibacillus sp. BD137
TGATAACAGCAATAGATGCAATCGCTGTTGAAATCAGAGAAATAGCCGTTCAAAATACCACTTCTCCACAAGGCGTCATAAACCCTGGTCTATTCCTGAGTAAAACTGGAAGAAGCGTTACTGAGAGTACACCTAGTATCGCTTCTATGAATACGAGAATTAGCCCTCATTCAACTACTTACCCTAGCTTCGTCGGATCAAACCTTCTCTCATCCAAATAAGCTCGCGCATGCCCCCAGAAATACTTGCTTGGCTGCATGTAGACTTTCAGACCTGCCCGTTCGATTGTGCGATTCGCCTCTTCATTCGCTTCCTTGAGGATTTGCTTTTCATCCACATTCAAAACACGGCGCTCGTCCATAATCAGCTCACCGTCGACAATGACGTGGTTTACATCTCCACCGACTGCCTGATAGACGACCCGATGGACGTGCATGTTCTCTGGATTCAAGTGGGCCTGATGCATATTTACGGTAATGACGTCCGCTTTTTTACCAGCCTCAAGCGACCCCAGCTCGTCATCCCAGCCGACACAACGCGCCGCATCAATTGTTACCATTTCCAGCAGCTTGCCCGGCGGGAGGTAATAGTAATCACGCAGCGCCGCTTGTTGCAGCAGCTGCATTCTGCGCATGGCCTGAAACATGTCAAAAGGAGTCATCGGCGAAGTACCGTCTGTCGTGATCGCAACAGTCGCTCCCATCTCCAGCAATTCCGTAATCGGGGTCCGTGCATTGATTTGACCAAAACCAGCAGAAGCGCTCACATTCGTTCCTGTTTCGGCCAAAATTTTCGCCTCATCAAACGAAATCCCCCGACAATGCTGCAAGTGTACGTCTGGACCGAGCAGCGCGTACTCTTTATCTTGGAGCGCGAGGTGAACCATGCCCCCAAAAGCATCGGAATGGATGCGCGTGTCGTACCTTTTCGCAATCTCTCTAATTTTTCGCGCTTGGTACCGGTCGAAATCGGTTAAGCCAAACAATTGGTCAGCTGGTGTCGGATAGGACGGATTAACAGAGGTCACGATAACAAATGGCGTTATGTATGCTCTGGTTTTATCGTTATTCGCGTGATTCAGGGCTTCGATCACTGCTTCTGCTCCAGCGAGAACCTGCTCATAGGTGACCTCCTTCGTTACTTTTTGTCCATCGACCCAGCGGCTAAAGGGATGCGGCCACGGTGGGTTGCATGGACCTGTCGCTACGATTTCGCGGACGCCAACCTCGTTGTACGCTTTGGCGTGATTCAAGGCAAAGATCGGATCATCTGAGCGAGGCATCGAGCCCAGGACGCTAACACCTGTCGTAATCCCGGCTTTAAGCCGCTCCAGTGCGGACAGCTTTCCCTCGTAGTACCAGAAATCGTCTGTGACGTAGTGCTTGTAAGTGTTAGTCATGATTGGCATCCAGTCGTTGATATTGTCCGTTGCAATCGTTTTGAACAAGGAATGTCCGCCATGACCATGTGCGTCAATGAAGCCTGGCAGTATACAATGATGCTTGCAGTCGACTACCTTTTGCGCGGGATACTTGTCTTTTAGAAGTGGAGTGTCGCCTACCTCCAAAATTCTTCCTTTGTCAATGGCGATTGCCCCGTCCTGTAGTACCCGACGGTCTTTGTCCATGGTAATGACTACGCCGTTTACGAGTAGCAAATCGATCAAGTTGCATCTCTCCCAGCCTCAAGAATGAGGGCGGTGCCCATGTCACCTGCTCCCCCTCCCTACACCTTAGCGCAATTACGGCGTTTTGTATTTGCAAGAAAATTACGACTTTTTGCAATATGTTTACCTCTTGGTTCCATATGGAAAAACCACCTTCCCTCGAAGGAAAGATGGTTTTTCGGTTTTAGGCGTCCACTTTTCGTTTGCGGAGGAACAAGATGAGAAACACGATCCCCGCAAAGGCGAGTACAACATAAACGACATTGGAATAGAGGTCGAAGTAGTACAGAATGTCTTCCCATGACTCCCCCAATAAGTGACCAGCCATCACGAGGATGATGTTCCAAATAAACGTACCAAGTGTTGTAAACAACAAGAACAGCGGGAAATTCATTTTGGTCATACCAGCTGGAATGGAAATCAGGCTTCTGATTAATGGGACCATGCGGCAAAAAAAGACTGTCCAGTACCCGTATCGATCAAACCATTTATTCGCCTTATGGATATCTGCCGTTTTAATGCGCAGAAGATATCCCCATCTCTCTACGATCTTCTCTATTTTTTTGACGTCCAAATAATAACCGATTCCATAGAGAATGATTGCCCCGATCACCGAACCGATTGTAGCTGACAAGATTACGCCAAAAACCGTTAAGGATGATTGCGTCGTCATAAATCCACCGAACGTCAAGATCACCTCTGAAGGTATGGGTGGGAAGATGTTTTCCAGTGCCATCATCAGTAAGATGCCAAAGTAACTATATTGTTCAATAATTTGGGTCATCCAGTTCTGCATGCTATCCCTCACAATTATTTACCAATGCTTATCTCTCCAGTATAGAGACACGCGTTGCATAGTTCAATGAAAAGCGATCATCTTTTCCTTCCTTTCAATACGAAAGAAGGAAGGCTGGGGTTACCTTTCCTTTGAAAATTTTCATATAAAATTTTCCGGAACAAAAAACATTGCAAGGATAGTTAATATATGGAATATTGAGAGGGTGCCATGCACATTTTTCAAAAACGAAACGTGAGGAGGTGAACTGTGTGTTTCGCAAGATTGTCCATTCACTCGTATGTCTTTTACTGGTTATGACGGCTGGTGCCGTGAACGTAAACGCGGCCCAAACACAAGGAACCGGCATGTTTTTTATTGACAAACCATTCAAGAAAGAAGGACTTCGGTTTCAAGTGATCATTACCGAAACCGACAATCCAAAATATGACTCACCAATGTACCACGTAAATACGATTGTCACGAATACTTCGCGGAAACCCATCACATACACGACTGGCCATTGCTATGGTGTAACAAATCGGCTAGAAGCGTTTGCCTCTGGAGACTCTTGGGAGCTTCCCTACCCTGAAGACGAACCTGCCTGTACCCCGGACATCAAGGAAAAAAACGTAAAGCCCGGGAGAACGATTGAGCAAGATGAATATTTCCGAACAGACGAACTGCCGAGCGATCTAACGCCAGACTATTTTCAGTTAAACTCTTTCGTACACATCCTCGTTGGACCTGAAGATAAGGAACGCAAAGAGGAAATCGTAAAGATGCAGACGAAATTTCTTCCAAGGCTTGCCCTCCATCCAGATGAGATTGAGCTCCATGCTGAATCAAGTGAGCTCCCTAAATCGTATTACCAAATCGAAGTGACAGGGAAAGTCTCGAATAAAGAAATCAAACGCGTAACCATTCAAGTCTTCAATACGGTCATTACGTTGCAAGTCGACTCGAAGTCAGGAGATTTCTCCACGAAGAAAAAAGTAAAAGCAAAAGGCCCATCCCTTCAATCAGGTGTACTCGAAGTAACGTATAAAGATGGCACGAAACATACCTACTACGTTCCCATAGAAAATTCCAGCAATTGATGTTCTCCATGAAAAAAAGGACTGCCATGTGTGCGTCCTTTTTCGTGTAAAACTCTGATTCTGTTCTAGCCTACTATTCTTTCTGCCTAGACCAGTAAATCATCGTGTCGTCCCTCTTTATTTCTGTAAAGCCCATTTTGACTAATAATTTTGCGGAATCTATGTTATCTAGCAGGCATTTCGCCGTAATCTTTTTCACATCTGGCTGCAATAACGCCCAATTCGCTAAACCTTCTGCTGCCTCATACGCGTAGCCTTTTTTTCGCTCGGTTTCAATAATTCCATAGCCGATGTCCACTTCTCCCTGCGCATTCGGGACTCCTTTGAATCCTACATCACCGATGATCTTCCTGCCATCTTTTGTAAGGATCATCCACGATTCAAATCCTGTCGGTACCCCTGTTAGTTCGAGTGCTTGGATGATTTTGGGGATCGTTTCCATCGCATCCTCATCTGGCCAGCCTTTGCCTAATGTAAGCCCCATATCCAATAACTCTTCGTAATTTTCTTGCAAAATATTCGTTGCTATTCTATGTGTAAATGGAATCAATTTGAGCCGTTGTGTATGAATGCTTTTTTCATTCATGGAACAGGTACCCCTTTCTCTTTCCTATATTGTCCGTGGCGATATTTACGTTGGATTTACACTCCAGAGGTTTTTCAGAAAGGGTCTATTCCTACACCTCAGCTACTCTTTCCATACTCCGATAATAAGAATGACTCGGGCACCACCATTATAGCATGATTTTCCATCTAGTTGATAAGGAGTGAGAGAATGTCCACACCGCTAAACACTGAGCTTGTCCGCATTCAACCCTGGGCGAATTACGATCTTTCTTTGCTACGCCTTTTGAATGCACCAGTCATGATGGAGCAGCTCGGAGGCCCGGAGACGGAAGAGCAGCTCCTAGCTCGACACGAACGATACGTCAATAAGGGGAGACAGCTAACGAGCAGGATGTTCAGCATAGTATCGCTCCCAGATCACACCCCCGTCGGAAGCATCGGCTATTGGGACCGCATCTGGCAAGGAGAAAACGTATACGAAGTAGGCTGGAGCGTCCTCCCACCCTTTCAAGGGAAAGGAATCGCCTCTGCAGCTTTAGCTTTACTGATTACCCGCATCAAACAAGAACGAAAACACAAGTTTATTCATGCCTATCCCTCTGTGGACACCCCTGCCTCCAATGCCATTTGCCGTAAGCTCGGTTTCACTCTGCAATCAGAATGCGTCTTTGAATACCCTCCAGGAAGTTTTATGCGCTCGAATGATTGGCGATTAGAAGTCGCATCTGTACATTTCCCCAGCGAAAAAGCCCGGGAGCAATTCCCAATGTAGACCTGTGGCTGACTGTTGCTGCTGATCGTGGAATGACCGTTCGATGGTTGAAGGTGGATACAGAGACACTAACCTTACAATGAGATGAGCTCGATACCCTCCTTACTTCCAGGACAAGACCCGGGTCGTCGCGACTCGGGTCTTCCACTTTTTTATCCATGAAGTCCAGTTTGAAATCTGGCGCGGGGGCGATAGTGCCCGACCGGAATTTGAATCAAGCAGGTTTCCCCTTCGGACGCTAGGTTGTAAAGATCATCGCAATTTTCCACGTCAAATCCGAGTAACGGGTGTCCGCCCATTCCACACGTAAACGCTGCTAAAAGCAAGTGATGCACGACGATTCCTGCCTCCATCTGTTGGATGCGATACCCTCTAAAGCCTAGCTGATTGATCAGATGATCACGTTTTCCCACTACATGAAAGCAGAGCGGCACTTGATACAGATTCACGTTGTCCAGGGTCATTCCCTCTTGTAGACGTGCTCGTAAATCTCCATAGACAATTGGATAAAGAGCGTGCTCCAGTGGTCCGTATGCGTATGCCCCATCTTTCATCCCTTCTACCTGATGAATGCTGACAAAGAGAGAAAGCCTTCTCCACGCTGCTTCTTGATTTCCCCCCAAATCATTGCCATACGATAGCGCACTCATCGTCATTTCCATGATTCGCGCTACCTGGTTCTGGTCTGTTTTCCTCCTGATAAAGTCCATTTCTGGTGAAAAACGCTCCCTGCAATATTCCGCCAGATCATAGCTTGGTTTCTGCAAACGCGGGAGAAGGATTCGCTCATCGGACCGACGAGGCCGTTTGCTTTCCGCCTGATCCGAATATCGTCGAAATGCATGGGTAGATGGCTGCATGGCAGCTTCATTCATTTGCAGGAGTGCAGGGTATTGTCTCATTCTTTTTGAACGTATCACTTGCACATGCTTTTGCTCAGGAAGTGCTCTGGTTAGCTCGCTTGCCAGCACCCCCTTTTCTCGTTCTGTCCATTGTGCTAGCGAGTTCGAATGCCTCCCCTCTTCTGTTTGGAGTGATAAAGGGAGTACCGCGTAAACACTCTCTTGATCGGCAGACAATCCTAGCAGTGCATTCATCGCTTTATCCAGGAACTGGTAGTGTACCGCAGTCGTAACACCAAGCTGCTTTGCCATTTCCTGCAATTGTCCAAGCAGTACACCAGCATCGAGGCCCTGCAATCGATAGGAAAACTCATCATACTTAAAAAAGTTTTTCCAAAAATAGCTGGAGACGAACGCTACTCCAAAGCATGCATGTACTGGACAACTGCCACCAAGTGCTCGGTTAAGGACATGATCAAAATTCCCTTCGCGCAATTGTACGAGTCTGTGATGAGCCACATCGTAGTGGTATAGACCTGGAGGAATACTCGACAGCTTCAAATACACGTACAGCTCACTTGGATAGAGCCCTCCCCCAGACGGAACCGGCCTTCGCTTCATTACAAGCGGCAAAAACGACTCAGAATCTGCATCTGCTGAAGTCGTGGTTACCAACAACGATTGGCTGATTTGTATCAGTCCATAGCTATACCATAACCAAGCACCCAATTGGGGAAGAGTCATCTCTTGTGAAACCGTTTGATCTATGAGCGATAGAGACACATCTTCTGGCAGCGAAATGACAGGTTGCCCCCTGTACAGCTTGTATGGTAGTGGCGCATCCCCCCAATCCACTTCGAGATCACTTGGTCTGGCGTTTTCTGTATCAAAATGAAGGCGGTACAAGAAATTTTCGAGATTCATCCGGCTCACTCCCAGATGCATGTTATGGAAACGGATGGGGAAAAGGATTCAACTCGTCTACACGCAGCGGTTGTTTCACATACCCCAGCTTCACAGGGACCTCCAATACTCGTTTCAATCCCGTTATTCGCGTAAGATGCTGGCCAAAAGTCATCGGGAGCATGCCAGGAATCAATACACGCACGCAAGATAAGCCATGGCGCCCTACCTCTGGTGTCGTTTGATCTACCACAATGACATTGAGATCTAACTTTTGGAACACACCGAGCAACTCCCGCAAATCGTCTGTTAGATCATGATTTTGGTTTCTTCTAGGAAAGCGTTCAGCGAAAGAGACCATCGGACGTGAGGCATCCATGAGAAAGGATAAGCGCTTCGCTGCTTCTGGCAAGCTGTAAAGCATTGCATGATCGTCCATCTTTTTCACGAGGGACGAATCTTGAAGCATACGCAAGTATTTGTCTCGATTCGCTTCGTACTTGTCTGTCAAAGTCATGAGCATGGCTGCCGTTTCGTAAATGGAGCTTTTCACAGCGCGGATGGGGTCTGGATGCGCACCTGCTGCACAAACGAGATGCAGGCCTTCCGCTCCGCGGTTTTTCGCAATCGTCCATACAGCGGGAATCCCATTTTCCATAGTCGCATCGAACAAGTACAAATCGTAATTGGTAACAGTCTGCATCCGATCAATGAGAAGAAGCAATTCCCGATCATTGACCGTAGCTGGATCGAGGCGCGGCAATGGCAATTGGGCATACCAGGTCAACAAGAAAGCATCTCGCTCCACCACTTCGAGGATGCCGTAGAAGATCGCCTCCTCCAAACTGCCACCTAACGCACAGCCATTGGAGGTCTCAAATACAACACCCTCCCCGAATCCCATACTGTAGTAGGCCATGAGCTCAGGTACAAGAATGGGTCGCTCTTCTTTAAAGGAATAACCCCATACCCAGTTCATCTCTCGCTTGGGATCAAATGGCTGAAACGGAAAATTTGGCAGAGCATACTGCTCTTCTGAATGGGTCCCCGCTGTTGTCGGGTCAAGGGCATGCGGCGCTAGGTTTGCATAGCAGTCACGCACCATCGTCCTCTTGCCACGGGGCATAAGCCCGCAATATCTTTCCATTCCTTCCAGAATCGCCGTTATCTCACTATCCGCGTATGAAACAGATCTGCCAGCCGTGCCCTCGTCATGTGAAAATAATGGCAGATTGACACTTACATCTGCGAATACTGAGACAAGATCTCTTACTTTTCCATTCAAAAACCCCGTACGGGAATCCAAATATTCGGTGGAGAGAGCTTGTTTCAAAGAGGCTATAGATTTTGTCCGGTAGCTGTCCGGACTTTGCTTTACAATAGGCTTCAAGCGTATTTTCGCCCGCTCTTCAGAATCCTCAGGCAGCCGACTGCATACCGGACATACAGGATTGGGCAAGAAGAAGTGGCGCGTGCTGGTCAATGTTTGCAAATCAATAAACTGGATATGCTCAGATAACTGGGCTTTCCTACCCTTAACTATACGTTCAACCTCCGCACTGACATGGTATGCCACTTGTAACAACCCTGAGCGAGAAGACCATGGATCACGGGTTATGCCGCCTTTCTCCCTCAGCATATTTTGTACCTTCCACATCTCTTTGCGATCGCGTCCCGCCATCAATCGCCGCATGTCTGCACACTGAGAGCACCCTGTTTGATCTGGATGAACCAACGGACCTACGATGGCCTCCCCGAATGAAACAAAGCCGCGCAGCCACGGGATATTTGTTTGGCGAAAATGTTTTTCCGCCTGTACATGCAAAGCAGGATGATACGTATCGTGCAACAGGAGAGCCAAATCTGCTCCACTAGTCACAGACGCCATGTTTTCACTGTTCCAGACCCGATAGTCGTTCTTTAAATGTTCTGAAACCAGCTCTGCCAGTATTCCGTCTCCAATGACAAGAATGTCAGCACTCATCGGAGCACCTCCTCGAGAGCAGCAAGGCAAATACGCCACCAAGGTCCTCTTCCAGGAATGGCTCTATCGCGGCATTCATGATTCGAGGAGAAAGTTGATGAAGAGCCAGTACCTCAACAGCTTGTTTCCAGACCTCTATGTCCGATTCTTCCTGAACGCTACTGCGTGCAAGTTCGATGGCTTCACCTGTCAAGCCGACAGATTGCGCAGTTAGTACATACTTGGACACTTGATTGGTTGGCGTTTGAATCTGTTGCAAGGCATACATCAGTGCTTTTCGCAATGCTTCTCGCTCTAACAAGCCAATACTCCCATACCACCACGTGCGCGTTTCCACCCAATAAACCGGAAATCCGCATACCTCATGACCTTTTGCAACCCTCAGTTTCTCACCTAATGTAGTGAAAGACCGTACATAAAACTGGGACTGTTCATCCACAATCGAGTCAACATGCACAGGTCTAGCCGTAGGTTGTCGTCCTTTCATTTCTGACACATACGTGAGTGTCAAACAATGCTGTAACGCCCGACATAAACCTTCTGCTGCCGTTTCTCCTGCTCCAATTCCGATATTGCTCTCCAGATCGGCTTGATAAGCTGAATTTTGAGTGATTAGGTGGTTCACCATTCTTCCCACATACATCTCGGCCCCAACCAATCCTGCTTCTCTACGCGCCTCGTCATGGGTATATCCTGCGCATACAACAGTTGACAATAGCTCCGCAGGACCATCTGCCACAGGGTCGACTGCTGTCACCCTACACTGTGCCAGTGGTAACTGCGTAAGCTCTCCCTCGTCCCAGCTGTGAAAAATCCCGTTATCTGGGGAGGTCCATGACGGAAACAGAGACAATAGACTTTCTTTCTGTTCTGCCTCTTTGGATATCCGCAATTCAAGCTCTCTCTCAACCAATACCTCCATGCTCATCTCTTCTTTTTGCATGGGGTGGGGCATGTAGGACTGCCAGCTTCCCTCCATCGTCTCCAGATTTAACAAATAAATTTTGTTTGGTTCCTCTGCTTCATTGACACCTGAAACGTATTTGAACCATTCAAAAACGGCGATGTTCGCCAGCATGGCTGCTGCGGTCATTGAATATGGATGTTGTTCGGGGTCCGCACACAAAGCCTGCCGATGTAAACGACGCAAAGCCGATTCAAAGCAAGCCTCTGACTGTGGATGAATCAGCGGCCCTACCATTCCTTTTTGCTGGACAAATAACGCCGGAACAAACACCTTCTCCCGCTCTCTGCACGTGAGCTGGATCATACTCACTTCGCCCTTGTTTACGTTTGCCGAAGTGTACAAAATACCAGTGAAAGGCTCGATGGTCGCTGACCAGTCGGCCCCCTCCCACGACGTCAGCTTGAGTTCATCCAGCTTCACGTGTGGGTCCTTCCTACGCGAATGTTCTATAATCGCCTCCAGCCGTTCACGATTGGTCGCAGTCTCATTCGTGATGGCATAATGGAATTGAACGCATCCCGATTCCAGCAACGCATGGATCGCAGAAAGCAGAAAGGAGCCTGCCCCGATTACCAATACTTTTTCCGTTCGATATTTTTGAAACCGATACCCTCCTGATCCGCCTAACTGATCCAAATATTCAATCTGCGCTGCATACCTCGACATGACCTCTGGTGATAATTCATGTGGTTCCTCCAGGCTCACATCTTGAAGAAATCCATTTTCTAATAGTGTCCCGGCCACCTGGAAAATTTGTTGCTGATATTCTTCCGGCAAATCGTCGGTCAATTGCTCCAACGTATGCTCACCATTAAACATGGGAAATAACTGATCTACCCATCGATCGATCATGTCGCCCTTCATGCGGAAAGTCCCGATGTTATTGCGAAAATACACACTTCCGTCTGAATCGGGTATATACACTGTATCCCGCTTCACTTTTATGCGCATCGAAGGATTCAGCTTATCCATTCTCCTCCCCCTAACGTTGTGAAATAAACCAATTTGCGACAAGACATGTCACAACTATTTTATGTATCACTCTTTGTCTCACATTCCAGTTGGAATAACAAAGCCCCTGCCAAGTCACCATTTGGGGCAGGAGCTTCATTTACGTATGGATTAGAAATCGTCAAACACGATAAAGCATGGGAAGAAGCAAGTGCAACTGCAACTGCAAGTGCAGGAGCAAGAGCAGGAGCAGGAGCAGGAACAGCTACAGGAGCAAGAGCAACGACCGCAACGACCACAACTACATCTGTGGCATCTGCCACATCCACCACACCTGCCTCGAACTAGCGTCGCGTCATTCATCTTTTCTTTGTCCCAACGCTGCATTCGATCTCCTTTTATTTCAGAAGCCTTCAATTTTTTTAGCTCTTTTTTGAACTCATCCATTCGTTTTCACCTCCGCCACTTCATGGAACTACTCTAGATTTATGAAGTGACGTTGGGTATTCGTGCAAAGATCATGCGCCCATTTTTGGTTGAACATGAGAAGAAACCGCTATCCGTCAAGGTTTTTTGACAAAAAAAGGAGCCGCCCTCAAAGTGAAGGCAGCTTGGATGATCACGGATTTACAGTTTGAAAATAATCCCCATCAGCGAGTAAATAATCACTGTCGAGAACAGCACCGTCATATGAATCAGCGAATAAATAAACATCGTTTTCGACCATTTCTGTGAATCCATTTTCCGGTATCCAAAGACACTTAGAACCAGCCATAAAACATTCAGGAGCAGAGCCATAAACGTAAGACCAGCGCTTAATGACCAAAATAGAAAGCTGCTTGCAATTAAAATGACTAAATACACATTTGTTTGAATGTAGGTACGTCTTGCACCTTTGACCACAGGCAACATCGGAACCCCAGCCGCCTTGTACTCATCATGCTTGCGAATCGCGATCGCATAGAAGTGAGGCATTTGCCAAATGACCATGATGATAAAGAGACCAAGGATAGCAGGATGCGTTATATCTGGGTGAATGGCGGCCCAACCGATGAGCGGCGGCATTGCACCAGAAATACTCCCTACCTCCGTATTGTAAATCGTTCTTCTTTTCGTCCACATCGTATAAGGCACGACATAAAAAAACAGTCCGAGAAAACCCATAATAGCAGCCAATGGTGATGCCAAGACGAGAGCCCCCAAGCCAAAAATCGTCATCAGAGAGGCAAGCCACAAAACTGTCTTTGTCGATATATCCCCTGTCACCGTAGGTCTGTTTTTCGTCCGCTCCATGACAGAATCGATATCGCGATCATACACGTTATTAAAAGCACCCGCTGCTGCCATGATTAAAATAGAGCCGATTGTAGCAAATAAGATTTCTGGCAGCTTATCCATTAGACTGAAGTGATACGTATATAGTGCCAATGTTAATCCGGCAAACATCGGAATCAGATTCGATTTGATAATTCCCGTCTTAACCGTTTGCGCCAAGATATTGGACATAGGCCGATTCCGCGTTGCAACGCTTTCTTCCCTCTGCATTCGTACACTGTCCCCTCTTACTAGATGATCTATATATCTATCGTACTCCAAAATAGCATGGCATAGTAGACGGTTAAATCCTACAAAACTGCCATTTGTATCTTACATACCAGTAAGGATTTAAATACTATATGGAATGTTAATTCTACATGGTATGATTGTCAAGAGAAGGAGTGTGGACGAATGAACAGACGCAGATTAAGCCAAGCAGAGCGTAAACAGGAAACACGGCAATTGCTCATTGACGCAGCCATTGAGACCTTTGCTCGGTTAGGCTTCCACGGGGCTTCCGTTGATAAAATCGCAGACCATGCTGGATTTACCAAAGGAGCTGTTTATGCTCATTTTCAGTCCAAAGAAGATCTCTTTCTCGCTATTTTGGAAGGTCAGATGCAATTACATGTGTCGAATATCCATCACGCAATTGATCACCAGCCATCATTATCGCATTTTATAGAAGCCATGAACGCCTATTTTATGTCCGTTCAGCAACAAAATCGCACGTGGAACATGCTGAACCTGGAATTTTTGCTGTATGCCATGCGTGAAGAGTCTGTTCGAAAGCGATGGTCGAACATGATCATCGAGTCGGTACAGCATCTTTCCAAGGCCATACAGACCTTGATGCCAAAAGAAAGTGACTCTACTCTATCCGCGGATGAAATAGCATGGACGATTCTTGCTCTAGAGAATGGCATGTCGATCTTTTATTATATCAGCGGCGACGAAATGCCCCTGTCATTATACGGAAAAGCTTTGCAAAACATGCTGTCGTCTAAATAGCGATTGCCAAAATGCTAGAACGTTTCTGATTGGGCAGCTTGTCGCTTTGTGATTCGATTGACTCTCTCAGAACCATATAGCATGAACGCAATGTAGAAGGCCGTAAAAAACGGTAAAATAGAAATGGTCGTCTGTGTAGCAAGCCACCCTAGCAACGGAGGCAAAAATGTGGCACCCGTGTACGCAACCGCCATCTGATAGCCCATCAGCTTTTTCGTTTGCTCTTTCCCAAACCGTTCTGGGGTATCATGCAGCATACAGGGATAAATCGGGGCGAAGCCTAACCCGAGCAACAGAAAACCGATTAGCGAGCAGAAGGTCGGTAATGGAAACATCAACAGCGCTGCCCCGGTGAATGCTACGAGAAGTCCACTGCGAATCAGGACGCGGTTGCTCACTTTAAAAGTAACAAAGCCCGTGATAAATCTACCAACGGTAATGCCACCGTAATACATGGCTACCCACATCGCCGCTACAGACGAAGGTAGCTCTTTTTCATTTACCAAAAAGCTGCTCCCCCATAATCCTACCGATGCTTCAGCCCCACAATAGAAGAGAAATGTGAACAAAGTCAGCTTAACGCCTTTTGTCCGTAACGGTTGTTCGCTCTGCCCACGAGACTGCTGAACTTGTGATTCTTTGACAGCATGCTTCTTTATGTTTTCCATCCGTTTCCACAAAGGAAGTGTAAACGCTAGAAGAACGACTAACGCAAATTGAATAAGAGAAATAGTCAAGTAGCCATTCCGCCATAAATCATGATCGCGTATAAAGCCAGACATAATAATGGGGCCAAGCGTAGCACCCACACCCCAGAAGCAATGCAGCCAGCTCATATGATGGGCTTGATAATGCGTGGCGACATAATGATTCAATGCGGTATCTACACAGCCAGCTCCTAGTCCCAGTGGCAATGCCAATACCATCAACCATATCATTGATGGGGCAAAAGAAAATCCAAGCAACGCTGCCGCTGTGATCAAACAGCTAATCAGTGTGATCTGTCCTGTCCCCAGTCGTTTTAGTAATGCACCGCTCATCAAGCTAGATACGATCGTTCCAGACGCAATCACAATGTTGATCACACCAGCCATACCAAATGCCGCCCCATATTCTGCTTGCATGACCGGCCAAGCTGCCCCCAGCACCGAATCGGGAAGACCCAAGCTGATAAACGACAAGTAAATCATGATCAAAAAGAAGGTTGCCACGATCCTCCGCCCCCTGCTTCGTTTTTACATTCATATCGTGAGTCTATCCGGCAATTTCTCTCCCTCTGATTTGAACCGCTTATTCTTTTCGAGAAACTCGTTCACTTCATGTAATTCGGCTGGTCGGTAGCCAGGACCATCGCAGCCGCAGGAATGATAGGCAAACCCATGCTGATAGAGGATTTCAACCTTTTTCCACTGCCCTACATCCGTTTGCTTGGGAGCCTTGAAATCATGCCCCATCTCTTTCATTCCCTCACCACATTGCGGGCAGCTATGCTTGATCTTGTTCCATTCTTCTTCCGTCAACTCATACTTGGAGGTTTGCTTGAACACTTTTCGGCACGTGAAACACGCGTATATTTGTTTGTATGGACCATACATCCCATATCGACACATGATGATCAACCCCAATCCCATTCATCTGCAAGTTTCTCTTTTAATTGCATAGCGAGCATTCTCCAGCGCTTTCGTTCCTCCGATTCCGCGATTTCCTCCTCATCCATTTCCAGCCAATAGTCGGCATCCATCCGTTCATACATATCAAAAAGAGTGATCGTTGCACAGGCAGGATTCTCAAAAGCCGCAATCATCGCCTCCGGTCCGTCATCCCAGTTGTAGCCATTCACTACAGCATGAAGGAGTACAGATGAATCAAGCCGTTTTATTTTTTTGCACCGCTTCTGCTCAGATTCGTCATATAAAATATCGTCCACCGTTTCCTCTTCCTCAGAAGACAGTGTTAGACGTACCGCTCCTTTCGTTTCGAGCAGCAGGTCTGCAATCGTTCTGTCGTTCCTGGCCGCATTCCAAGCAGTGGCCAAAATGCCATGCTGAGAGTCAAGCTCGGCTCCCTGTTGCAGCAATCGTTTTACGGCTTCGACTTGCTTGAATTTGACGGCTTTTTTCAACGCGGTATCGCCCAGCTTGTCTATCGCCTCCAGCTCTGCGCCTTTATCCAAAAGCATCTGAACCGCTTCTGGTGGCATTCGGTTTGTGATAAAAAGCATCAGCGGTGTTCTCCCGCGTTGATCCCGCTCGTTGATATCTAATTGATCCACTGCTGCTCGCACGATCTCTAGATCCTTTGTCTTACTGACATTTATCCATTCCATCCGACTTCTTCTCCTTCGCTTATCTAGACAATTCCCGTTCCGGCATTGCTATGTATCCCCTTTTTTGACGAGCGTGCTTCCGATGAAGTCAAAGCTCAAAGGCGTCCCTTTTTTGTCAGGCTGCCACCCCAGCTTGATCGCCTCTTCAATGATAGCTGCGACGTCAGCTGGCTTTATGACTTTCATATCCAAATGCTGCACAAGTGGGTACTCCGCCCAAAAGTCATTCACATCTGATTTTACATACACGCGAATCAACTGACCTATCCCTTCATTGTGCTGGATGGTCAACGCGAGCAGACCCTTCGCTGCTGGGCTGATGACCCAACGATATCGCTGTTCTCCTACTGTTATACCCCTCGTGCCTTTTTTGGGTAATGCCATAGTAACCTCCTCATTGCGAGTAAATGTTTATCAGTTCTTAAACTTGCGCTTCCAGTTGACAGTCATCAACATTTCCACAGTCTTTGATTTTGGCATGGCATAACCCTCCAAATTTTTTATTATGACAATTCCTGTCACGATTAACTGTTAACGTAAAGGAGAAGTCGAGTTGGACATGATGCTGTTTATCCATTAGGAGGAATTACTGTATGCTTCAGCCAGAACGAAAAGGAACGATAACGAGAAAATTTTTCCAATCAGGTAACATAAAACTATCTTACCTCGATTTTGGAGGGGACAGTCAAGGAGTTTTGCTCCTGCTGCATGGTCATATGAATGATGCACGAACCTTTTCAAAGTTTGCTTCCAGATTCACAGATTGGCGCGTGATTGGATTGGATCAACGAGGTCACGGCTGGAGTGAGCATGCCCCAGATAAGGATTATTCCCGTGAAGGCTACGTCAACGACATTCTCGCCTTTGTTCAGACCGTTTTGGATGGGGCTTCTGTTACGATCGTTGGGCATTCTTTAGGAGGCGTCAACGCTTATCAATTTGCTGCTCGTTATCCTGAGCTTGTGAATGCGGTCATCGTAGAAGATATCGGGGTAGAAATTAAGGCCGACTTATCCTTTGCAGAAAAACTCCCACATCGCTCCCCTTCTTTACACGATCTAAGGAAATCGCTCGAGGTAGTCGGCGTTCGAGCGGTCGATTATTTTTCGGAAAGCGTGTTTGAGGATGAACAAGGCTGGGGATTCCGTTCTGATTTAAAAGGCATGCCTATCTCTCAACGACACATTAACGGGGAATGGTGGAACGATTGGCTGGCGTCTTCTTGCCCGATCTTGCTGATCCATGGCAAAAAAAGCTTTGTACTGGATGAAAATCAGGCCGAGCGCATGGTGAGCCAACGGCCAAACACAAAGCTTGCCAGTTTTGCAGCGTGCGGGCATGATATCCATTCTACAGACCCTGATGGATATTATCAGGATGTAAAAAGCTTTCTTGACGAGTTGAAAGAATAGAATAGAGGCTCCTCCATAGCAAACAGCCAACCCTCTAAGGATTGGCTGTCTGATAACGAGAGTCGTCTTCGAAACTGGAAGCCACTGACTTCCTTTTTTGCAAACATAGGATGAAAATAAACGTTACCCGTTATAAGTATTCCCTGTAAGGTGTGATAATGCGTACATAGTCACTCCCATATTTCTCTTCCAGCACTTGGCTGAAATCCTTCTCGATCTGACCCATGATGATGTCATGGTAGAAGGCGTTTTGCAGCAACTCAATGAGAGATGGGTGGTCCGTCTCCAGTATAGTGGGCTTGATCCCACGCCCAAAACTGCCCAGCAATGCCGAATGTGCATCGCAAAGAATAGAGAACTTTCTGGATTGCACTTGATGCCATTCCGCACTCCTTTTATGTACGACAACATTTTTTAGCTTTGCATGGCATTCACCAATGGATATTAGCGTGACAGCAACCCCTTGTTTTTCTGCTTCTACCAATGGTTCCTCTACCCAATGAACATCTTCGGACCAAATATCGACAACAATGCTTTTGTTTGCATTTGAGACGATACGTTTAATGGCTGTCTCAATTGCTTTGTCACCTTGCCAATTATAAAAGGAAGGAGACGTTCGGGGAGTGGATTTCAACTGTTCTTGCAGGACACGGGTTGTTTGATCAAATTCCGATTGTAACAAACGAATCAGCTGCCCGATCGGTACCGCATCATAAAGAACAGGCTCCGATTCGATCATGCGGCACATGCCCTTTTCCGTTAATGCTCGAAGGGCTGCGTATACATTCGTCCGAGAGACGGAAACTTTCTTGGCCACTTCATACCCAGATATTTTCGGTTCCTCGTGAAGCACCAAATAACATCTGGCTTCCAGATCTGACAATCCGATTTTTCGAAGCTCATCAATCAAGGTGTTACCTCCTTTCTTTTTAGTAGTATAAATGAATACTGCTATAAATGAAAAAAGAACTGTAACAGAGAGGGATTTCTGTCACAGTTCTTTCATGCTCGTTACAAATCCAGCGTATTTTTTTCCAGAAAATTCGTAGCGAAATTCCCTGCGACAAAGTCAGGGTGCTCCAGTAGCTTCTCATGGAAGGGAACCGTCGTATGTACGCCCTCGATGACAAACTCACCTAGCGCCCGCTTCATACGAGCCAATGCTTCGTTGCGATCTGTTCCCCAAACGATCAGCTTGGCGACCATCGAATCATAGAAGGGAGAGATTTCGTAGCCAGGATAAACCGCACTGTCCACGCGCACACCGTAACCGCCTGGTGGCAAGTAATTGACGACCTTCCCTGGTGATGGCATAAAGTTTTTCGCAGGATTCTCCGCGTTGATTCGGCACTCGATTGCCCATCCGTTGATTTTCACGTCTTCTTGGGAGAAGGATAACGGATTGCCTACTGCCACAGATATTTGTTCTTTGATCAAGTCAATCCCTGTAATCATCTCTGTCACGGGATGTTCTACCTGAATCCGCGTATTCATTTCCATGAAGTAAAATTGGCCGTGCTTGTCTAGCAAAAATTCAACAGTACCCGCTCCGTGGTACGAAACCGCCTTGGCTGCCGCCACTGCAGCTTGCCCCATTTGCTCGCGCAGCGTTTGGTCCAGCGCCGGAGATGGCGCTTCTTCTACCAGCTTTTGATGACGACGCTGAATGGAACAATCCCGCTCTCCCAAGTACACAGCGTTGCCATGCTTATCCCCCATGATTTGAATCTCTACATGCCGCGGCTCTTCTACATATTTTTCCAAGTACACACCAGCGTTGCCGAATGCCGTCTCCGCTTCTTTCTGGGCCTGACGAATTGCCTTGGACAACTCATCGGCGTCAAAAGCGACACGCATTCCTCTGCCGCCGCCGCCAGCCGTTGCTTTAACAATGACAGGATAGCCGATTTTCTCCGCCACCTGCAATGCCTCATCGATGTCATCAATCAAACCGTCTGTGCCTGGAACTAATGGAACATTCGCTTGACTCATCGTAGCTTTTGCTACGGATTTGTCCCCCATTTTGGTGATCGCTTCGGGATCGGGACCGATAAAGGTTATCGAGCAATCCTGGCAAAGCTGGGCAAACGAAGCGTTTTCCGCCAAGAAGCCATAGCCCGGATGGATAGCGTCTGCCTTTGTGTAAAGCGCGACCGTCATAATCCGTGCCATGTTCAAATAACTGTCCTTGGACGCCTTAGGTCCGATACAATACGCTTCATCCGCCAATTCTACGTGCAATGCTTCCCGATCCGCCTCAGAAAAGACAGCGACTGTACGTATCCCTAGTTCCTGACAAGCGCGGATAATGCGGACAGCGATTTCTCCGCGATTGGCAATCAATACTTTCGTAAACATGTGCGCACTCCTTCCTACTGAGTTTTGACAACGAGCAAAGCTTTTCCGTAATCGACAAACTGACCATCCGCGACGAGAATTTCCGTGATGATGCCGCTAACAGGCGTCGTAATATCGGCAGCTAGCTGAAGAGCATCAGCCGTGCAGCGTCCAACCTTTTCGCCAGCTTGAACAGTCTGCCCGACTGTCACTTCCGCATAGAACAGTCCTACTCCCAAAGACATGACTTGCTGTGTCACTTCCTTAGGTGCTTCAGCTTCAGCCACAGCAGCGACATTAACTGACTCAGCAGTAGCGGCTGCCTCCTGATAGCCATGCTCCACTTCGCCCACCTGTACAGGCGCATGGACAGCCACGCCTTCGAATGGTGCACTTTTCTTGATCACGATTCGAGTCTTACCCTTCTCCCATTCCAGCTCCTCAATGGAAGACTGATTCACTAGCTTGATGAATTCACGCAGTTCATGCAGCTTCATAGCACAATCAGAGCTCCTTTCTAAAGTGGGATGTTTCCGTGCTTTTTGTACGGACGATCTTCCTGCTTATTTCTGAGCATTTCCAAGGCTTGCGCGACCTTTTGACGGGTTTCGCGTGGGTCGATGACATCATCCACCATGCCGAGACTTGCCGCGACATATGGATTGGCGAACTTCTCTCTGTAGAGGGCAATTTTTTCCGCGCGAGTCGCAGCCGGGTCCTCACTTTGTTCGATTTCCTTTGCAAAAATGACGTTGGCTGCCCCCTCGGGACCCATGACGGCAATCTCTGCATTCGGCCATGCATACACGACATCTGCTCCAATAGATTTGGAGTTGAGCGCCACATAAGCGCCGCCGTAAGCTTTGCGCAGAATCACGGTGATTTTGGGAACTGTTGCTTCTGAGTATGCATACAAGATTTTCGCCCCGTGACGGATAATCCCTCCATGCTCCTGATTGATTCCCGGGAAAAAGCCAGAGACATCTTCAAAGGTCAAGAGCGGAATGTTGAAGCAGTCACAAAAACGGATGAAACGTGCCAGTTTATCCGATGAATGAATGTCCAGTCCGCCTGCCATGACCTTTGGCTGGTTGGCGATAATGCCGACACTGTGTCCATCGATACGGGCTAGACCGATCACGATATTGCGGGCAAAGTTCGGCTGTACTTCCATGAAATCACCGTGTTCCACGATTTTTTCGATGACCTTGCGCACATCGTATACTTTCGTGCTTTCAGCAGGTACCAGCTCCAAGAGCTCCTCTTGCCAACCATGATTCTCCTCTGCTTTTATCACAGGTGCGCGATCACGATTGTTTTGTGGCAGGAAGCTGAGTAGCCTGCGCACCCCTTCCAATACTTCCTGTTCAGTTTCTCCTGTAAAATGGGCATTGCCGCTCACCGTCGAATGGACTTTGGCTCCGCCTAGGTCCTCCGCGGATATTTTTTCACCTGTAACGGTTTCGATCACTTTTGGACCTGTGATGAACATTTGGCTCGTCTTCTCTACCATGAACACGAAATCCGTAATCGCCGGAGAGTAAACGGCTCCTCCCGCACACGGACCGAGGATGACAGAGATTTGCGGAATCACACCGGAGTAAATGGCATTGCGGTAAAAAATCGTGCCATAGCCATCCAGTGAGCTTACCCCTTCTTGAATACGTGCGCCGCCAGAATCGTTCAGACCGATAAAGGGAGCGCCGTTTTTCGCTGCCAAATCCATCACCTTGGCGATTTTCATCGCGTGCATCTCACCCAGTGCACCGCCAAACACCGTGAAATCCTGCGCGAACAAATAGACAGGCCGACCGTTGATTTTTCCGTAGCCCGTTACGACGCCTTCGCCTGGTGCCTCCATCTGGTCGAGACCAAAATGCGTAGCACGGTGCTCAACAAACGGGTTCAGCTCCATAAAGGTGTCTGGGTCAAGCAGGAGCTCGATTCGCTCGCGTGCAGTCAACTTGCCGCGGTTATGCTGAGCATCGATACGAGCATCTCCGCCACCAAGCTGGATTTTATATTTGCGTTCCATCAATTCATCAATTTTTTCGTACATATTATTGCTCATAAGGGCCACCATCTCTCTATTCCTTTTTCATGATCGCATTCTCATAGATCGCCACTAATTGCTGTACGGCGCTCGTCGGTGAAATCTCGCCACTCGCAACGGCTCCTTCAATGGAGGGAAGCAGCTCGGCTACTTGCTGGTTGCCGAAAAAAGTCGCGCGCAGGTAGTCCTGAGCCATACTGTGCATCCAATCGAGTAGCTGGGCTTTACGCCTTGCCTCGAAACTGCCTGATTGGATGGTGCTTTCACGAAATTGACCAATGACCTCCCAAATATCTTCAATGCCTTCCCCTGTCAGCGAAGAACACATGTATGCCTTCGTTTCCCAGCCAGTGGTTGCCGGCTGCAAGTAATGCAGAACACGGTTGTATTCCCCTTTGGCGATCAAGGCACGCGTCCGGTTTTCCCCATCGGCTTTATTGATCAGAAGCGCATCTGCAATTTCCATAATGCCTTTTTTGATTCCTTGCAGTTCATCGCCAGCCCCTGTCAGCATCAGGAGTAAAAAGAAATCGACCATAGACCTGACTGTCGTCTCGCTCTGTCCGACCCCGACCGTCTCGACCAAAATCACATCATAGCCTGCTGCTTCACAGATTAACATCGTTTCCCGCGTCTTCCGATTGACCCCGCCAAGCGTGCCGCCCGTGGCAGAAGGGCGGATGAACGCCTGTGAATTGCGTGACAAGAGCTCCATCCGCGTCTTGTCGCCGAGAATGCTTCCACGAGTAACCGTACTGCTCGGATCAACGGCCAAAACAGCGACACGATGACCTTTTTCACAAAGCATACTGCCGAATGCTTCAATGAACGTGCTCTTTCCCGCACCTGGAACACCGGATATCCCTATGCGTATGGAGTGACCTGTATAAGGAAGCAGTTGTTTGATCACCTCTTGGGCCATATCCATATGGGCGGGAGCATTGCTCTCGACCAGCGTGATTGCCTGCGCCAAAACCGTTCGGTTATTCTCTCGTACGCCTGAGACGTATTGATCCACTGATAAGCGTGGGAGACGTGCCTTGGAAGAAACGTTCAAGAAATTCTTGTCTGCCCTGCCCCCGGTCATTGTCCAGCAGCCTCCAGGCGATACACGATCTCTTGCAGAACGTGCTGGGCTGCTACAGGAATGACTGTTCCTGGCCCAAAGATAGCTGCGGCACCATGCTCACGCAAAAAGGCGTAATCCTGCGCCGGTATCACACCACCTATGACGACGACAATATCTTCGCGCCCCAGCTTTTTGAGCTCTTCCACCAGTTGTGGCAGCAATGTTTTATGTCCTGCCGCAAGCGAGCTGAAGCCGATCACGTGTACGTCATTTTCTATCGCCTGCTTCGCTGTTTCCTCAGGTGTCTGGAACAACGGACCGATGTCGACATCAAAGCCCAAATCGGCAAAAGCGGTGGCAATCACTTTTGCGCCCCTGTCATGTCCGTCTTGACCCATTTTCGCGATCATAATACGGGGACGTCTGCCTTCCCACTGCTCGAATTCATCTGCCATCTTACGCACGGCCGCTACCTCATCGGCATCTGCGTATTCGGAACTATACACGCCGCTAATGGAGCGAATGACCGCCTTGTGTCTGCCCACGACCTTTTCATAGGCATCCGATATTTCGCCCAAAGAAGCTCTTGCTCGCGCCGCTTCAATGGCCAGCTCCAACAGATTGCCTTCGCCCGTTTTCGCGCATTCCGTAATGGCCTGTAGAGTTGCTTGCACTCTCGCCTCATCCCGGTTACTGCGCAGCTCCTGTAAACGTCTGATTTGCGCTTCCCGAACCGCTGTGTTGTCAACTTCGAGAATTTCCAGCGGATCTTCTTTGTCCAGACGGTATTTGTTCACGCCAATAATGGCTTCCTTCGCTGAATCGATATGTGCCTGACGGCGTGCAGCCGCTTCCTCGATCTTCATTTTCGGCAATCCCGTCTCAATGGCTTTTGCCATACCGCCAAGTGCTTCGATCTCCTCGATGTGCGCCCACGCCTTTTCCACGAGCTGCGCTGTCAAGGACTCGACGTAATAGGAGCCTGCCCACGGATCGACGACCTTGGTTATCTCCGTTTCGTCCTGCAAAAACAACTGCGTATTCCGCGCGATCCGAGCCGAAAAATCGGTCGGCAGCGCAATGGCTTCATCCAGTGCGTTCGTATGCAGAGATTGGGTATGACCCAGAGCAGCGGCCATGGCTTCGATGCACGTCCGCACCACGTTGTTATACGGGTCCTGCTCCGTCAAACTCCACCCGGACGTTTGTGAATGTGTCCGCAGTGCCATCGACTTTTCGTTTTTCGGATGGAACTGTTTGATCAGATTGGCCCAAATCAAGCGGCCTGCACGCATTTTCGCCACTTCCATGAAGTAGTTCATGCCAATCGCCCAGAAAAATGACAGCCGTGGCGCAAACGCATCGATGTCGATACCTGCTGCAAGACCAGTACGAACGTATTCCAAGCCATCTGCTAGTGTGTAGGCCAACTCAATATCCGCAGTCGCACCCGCTTCCTGCAGGTGGTAGCCTGAAATACTAATGCTGTTGAATTTGGGCATGTGCTTGGAGGTGTAAGCAAAAATATCGGAAATGATCTTCATCGATGCTTCTGGCGGATAAATGTAAGTATTCCGAACCATGTATTCCTTCAAAATGTCATTTTGGATCGTTCCGGTAAGCTCCGCCTGCGATACCCCTTGCTCTTCTGCTGCCACGATATAGAACGCCATAATCGGCAAAACCGCTCCGTTCATCGTCATGGAGACGGACATTTTATCGAGGGGGATGCCGTTGAACAAGATTTTCATATCGAGAATGGAGTCGACTGCCACACCTGCTTTCCCGACATCACCAACTACCCGGGGATGATCGGAGTCATAGCCGCGATGCGTCGCGAGGTCGAAGGCAATCGATAGCCCTTTTTGTCCTGCTGCCAAATTCCGTCGGTAAAAAGCGTTGCTCTCCTCCGCCGTAGAAAAGCCGGCATATTGGCGAACCGTCCATGGCTGTGTCACGTACATCGTCGGATACGGTCCGCGCGTATATGGTGGCAAACCAGGCATGTAGCCGAGGTGATCCATCCCCTCCACATCTGCCATTGTGTAAAGTGGTTTTACAGGGATCTGCTCCAGCGTCTGCCACATTTGCTCCATTCCTTGTGGATTCGCACCCAGTTGGGGAAACAAATCAGACACATCACGTTTGGACTGATAAGCCATTTGTGAAAAATCAGGTCGCTTCATCATGAGTCCACTCCTATCCGCTCCTGAAGTTCTCGCAGCATCTCGTAGCAATTGGAACGCATGTGGATGCAATCATCTACACCGGCCGCCTTATAAGCAGCCAGCTGTTCCGCCTCTGGCAAGCCAGCCAACAGAACCGTCATCTGAGGTACACGTTGCTTGATTGCATAAGCCAATGGTGGAACCTGCTCCGGATAACTCGCATCGTCCGAGCAAATGACCGTGACCATCGCACCCGATGCTACCGCAGCTTCAGCCGCCTCTACAGTGGTAGAGAATGCTTGCTCGCGCAAAACGTCGAAGCCGCCAACCGCAAAAAACTCTGCTGCGAAGTCTGCCCGGGCCTTATGCTTTGACACAGGACCCATCGTCGCCAAGAACACGGTCGGTCTTTTGCCGGTTGTTTTCAAGAAATCATCTGCCTGCATCCGCAAGGCTTCAAAGCGTTCGGATGCCCGGTGAATACGAAGTGGCTGAATGATTGTCTCCACGGAATCTTCACGTCTCATGGCTTTGGCGATATCGCCCACAGTAGCTCCATGAAGCACTGCTTTTACTGCATGTGCCACGAGCTCATCGTTATGTTCCCCCAACCCATCGAGCGCTGAGGAGACGAGAGTCGCATTCTGTTTCAGCCGATGGGATCGTGCTTCCTCCGCTCGTTCTTCGTGCATGCTCAGAAGACTCTCGGCCTGCAGCGGCTGCTCAGCCGTATTGGCATACATGTTGGTTCCAACCAAACGCTTTTTACGCGTATCGATGCTCGCTGCTTTTTGATCCGCGCTCTGGGCGATCAAGTCTTGTGGGAAGCCTGCCTCTAATGCGCTCAGCATGCCACCGTGCGCTTCTACCTGCTGGAACAGCTCCCATGCCTTTTTCGCTAAAGCGTCTGTGAGCCATTCTACGTACCACGAACCTCCCGCAGGGTCGATCACTTTTGCCAGATGCGCTTCTTCTTGCAAAATGATTTGCGTATTTCTGGCGATCCTTCTCGAAAACTCATTGGCAGGGCGGATCGCTTCGTCAAATGCGGATACATGCAGACTGTCTGCTCCGCCAATAACGGCTGAGAACGCTTCTGTCGTGGAACGCAGCATGTTGACATACGGATCGTAAATCGTCTTTGTCCAAGCCGAGGTTCTGGCGTGAATTGTCATCTTTTGCGCTTCCGTTGATCCGCCGTAGGCCGCCACGATGTTTGACCAGAGCATTCTTGCCGCACGCAGCTTCGCGATTTCCATGAAAACGTCTGAGCCGATCGAATACGAGAACTGCATCCGTGCTGCGATATCCTCTATGGATAGCCCTCGCTCAAGCATCGCTTGCAAATAGTCCACCCCTGTGGCCAGTGAAAAAGCCAGTTCGGTTACTGCGTTTCCGCCGCCGTCCTGATAAGGATTGCTTTGAACCAAGATCGTTTTCAGCGCGGGCGCTTGATCTTTTGCCCATTTCGTTACGCTTGCCATCGTGTTATAAGCTGTCTGCAAGGAACAAGGGAGCTTGCCCTCTGTGAGCAGAACCGCTACAGGGTCTTGCCCGATGCATCCGCGAAGTTCGGAAACTTGTTGGCCTGTCGCTTCAACATGTGCCAAAAGGATCGATAGAATGGGCAAGCCAAGCGCCCCTGTGTTCATGTAAAGAGGGACCTCTGAAAGCTTCACCCCTTGGAGTGCCTGCTCGATATCCTCCCGGCAAAAAACAGATACGCCTTTGTGACCAATCGTATCTGGCAATGCTTCGTCAGGGTCAAGTCCAGCCAAAGTCGCTTGATCCACTATCAGATGCAGCATCGTTTGTCCGCGCGCTAAATCGTCTACGGCTGCCTGATTAAATGCTTTGGCCCTCGTTGCGCTGATTTCCTGACAGACCTGCCATTTGTGTTCCTTATGCTCGCCAAGCTGCTGACTTCCTCTATGAAAAGGCGCCTCTCCTGGCAGCGCTTCCAGATGCGGCAATGTTTTGACATCTTCGTACCGATAGATGGGCTGGCGAACAATTCCCTCGTGCGACTGCGTCAGTAGCTTGGCATCAAAAGATGCGCCCTTTAGCGATTTCTCTGCTGCTTCCCGCCATTGGTCGTACGTGGGAACCGAGAATTCCTTGAACCATGTATGTTTGCTCACTCTTCTAGTCCTCCCCTTAAAAGCTGCACCATTACGCTTGCTTCACCAGGAACAACGGCTGTCCATGCTCAACCAACTGACCGTTTTCCACCAAGACTTGGACAATCTCTCCTTTTACTTCTGCTTCAATCTCGTTAAACAGCTTCATGGCTTCGACAATACAGACAATGGTCGTTGGCTCTACACGATCATTTACGGATACGTATGGAGCTGCGTCAACGGCAGGTGCAGCATAAAAAGTTCCAACCATAGGTGAAGTGATTTTGTACAAGTTTTCTGTCACTTCTTCCGATTTCTGAGGTGCTTCCACTGGGTTTTTTGTGACCGGGCGCTCAATCGCTTCTTTTTTAGGCAAAAGGACAGCGGGTGCCGCCGTCACGATTGGCGCGCTTTTGGTTTGTACGGGGGGCTGATGCACAACTGTGACTGGATTCCCATTTCTTCGTTTGATACGCAAAGAAGAATCTTCGTCATTTACCTCAAAAGATTCTATGTCTGTCTGCTCCAATAGCTTCACAAGTTCTCGTAATTCGTAAATGGTAAGCACGACTATTCCTCCCCTATTCCGAATCTGACTGGAACAACCTCACGAACCGACTATGATGATTGCGCAAGACCGACCAGTTGGTCTTGTCAATATTATAGCAAATGTCAGAATACTAGTACAGACCAACTAGTTGGTCTGATCGAAGGATTATATAAGGGACCATCAAGCGACTATGCCCCTGTCTCCTATGGAAAAGCTTGAGTGTAGCCGCATGATCCTTGTTAGCACCCCTACAATGGATGGAAGGGATTTTCTTGAGATTGCAGGAAAAAACGTTGAAAGGCAGGGTTTTCCATTGATTCTGATTTCAAAACAGAATGAAGAACCATATCTGCATAAATATCCGCGATTTGCTCGATCGAGTACGTGCCAGATTTTTGATACCATTTGTAAATCCAGTTCACCATGCCAAAAATAGCCATGGACACAATCGGCACTGGCAGCTCCGGGCGGAACTCTCCTGATTCGATCCCGTCCGAAATGACGGTGAACATGATTTGTTTATAGCGATCCCGTTTCGTTTCAATATCTGTGTAGTACTCTGGAGCTAAAAACAAGCTTTCCTGATAAAAGATCGTAACCTGCGAGCGGTATAGATCAATCATCATGACGAAGGATTTTACGATGGCTTGCAGACGTTCTGTTGGGGTATCCCACTTCTCGTAAGCTTCCTCCGCTTTTTCCAGCACATACGTAATAAATTGATCATGAATGATGTAGAGGAGTTCATCTTTTGATTTGAAGTTGTGATAAAATCCTCCCTTTGACGTGCCGCTTTCTTTCACAATTTGATCCACAGTCACTTTGTGGTAGCCATTTGCTTCAAACAAGCGCATGGATGTTTCAATAATACGTTCTCTGATTGATTTTTCGACCATTATCTTCACCCGAGAACATTATAGCATAACTACATAGCAAAAACGCCGATTCTCTTCGGTACGAGATCGGCGTTGCTTCTTTAATTCGATGGTGTGGAAACAGGTACGGCACCTGAATATTCTTCGAGCGTAATTCCTTTTTCTCCGATTTCTTGCGCGATCTCGCCACCTACATAACGCAAATGCCACGGCTCATAAATATAGCCCGTAATCGCGTCTTTTCCCTCTGGGTAGCGAATGATAAATCCAAACTTCTCGACGTTTTCATCCAGCCACTTTGCTTCCTTGGTTCCGGCAAAGCAGCTCGTTGCCGCACATTTGCCATCCTTACCAGAGACGTCAATCGCGAGTCCCGTCTCGTGCTCACTCGTCCCAGGAACGGCACTGTAAGTCCGTGCTTTCTCCACGCCGTCTTTTTTTACATAGCGATTAAACAGCGCTTTCTGGTAGGCGTGGGAGCGATAGGCAGATACGCCAGCCAACTGGACACCGTCAGCCTGGGCTGCCGCAAATAACTGCTCAAGCGCACCCGCCGCTTCTTTGCGCATTTTGCGTTTCTCGCTCTTTTCCGGGAGCAAGTAAGGAACATTTGGAAACACTAAATCATTTGGCTGATAGTTCTCTGGAAGCTTGCGTTGTTTGTTCACCAGTACAGCAACACTCTCTGGCTCACCCACAACCTCTATGTCCGGAAACGACAGCTCAGGCGGCTGACCAGCTGACGGCTTTTCTGCTGGCTTCGTTTCCGTTGGCTTCGCTTTCTGGGGTTGCTCCGGTTGTTCTTGCTTTGGTGTTTCAGCAGATGGAGGCGTGGTCTCCTCCTTTGGCTTCTCTGCTTCTTTCTTTGGAGGAGTTGGCGACTCCGTGGATGGTGGTGTCTGGGGTTCTTGTGGAGCAGCTGTACTGTTACATCCAGACAACACAAATGTCAATGCCGTTACGAGTACAAGCGGATGCAAAAGTCGGTGTCGAAAACTTCTCATTGTAACGTTCCTTTCGTTTTGGAGCGGATCCAATTATGTAGGTAAAAAAGTACGTACCTATTATGACATAATTGATAGGCTTTTCGTTACATGTTTTATTGAGAAATCACGACCTGATCGAGATTCAGGTAACCCGCTGGACTGATGGAGAAGCCCTGAATATGGTTACTAATCACAGCCAAATTCTCCAGATTGCGAATCGGAACAACCAAAGCATCTTGCAGCTCCACTTCTTGTGCTTTTGCGTAGATGGCGAGTCTTTTTCCAGGATCAGTTTCGACCCGGCCAGCCTCGATGAGACGATCCAGCTCGGGATTGCTGTATTGAAAACTGTTGCCCGCCCCGCCACCTGATGTATGAAACAAATTGTACTGATTATAGTCAGCATCCCCGGTTGCATTTCCCCAGCCACTGACAAAAATCTCATGCTCCTTCGTTTGCTCAATGGTTCGGACGAAGTCATCGTAGCTGACGACTTTTAGCTCCGCGTCGACGCCGATTCCTTTTAATTGCGACCGTATCACTTGGGCAACCAAGATTCGATCCCGTCTGTTGTAGGTAATCATATGAATGGGAAAACCATCTGGATAGCCCGCCTCTGCGAGCAACCGACGTGCTTGGTTGATGTCGTACGGGTAGCTTTTCACTGTTGGACTGTAACCGAACACTTGCGGGCCAATCGGTGAGTTCGCCTTTGTTCCCACATTGTTATACACCCCTTTAATGATCGCTCCCGTCTCGATCGCCATACTGATGGCCTTCCTCACACGGATATCATTCAATGGTGGACGTGCTACATTAAATCCGATAAACTCCGTCCCGAGTGCATCGCTGCGGTACACACGCATCTGGTTGGATGCTTGAATTCGATCCAACTCCATGACAGGGATGGACTCTGCAATATGTGCTTCTCCATTTTCGACCATCGCGATGCGAGCCGCATCATCCGGAACAACCTTGAAGACGACATGATCAAGGGTAGCGGCTTCGCCCCAGTAGGACTGATTTTTGCTCAACGTGATTTGACTGCCATGCTCCCATGATTGAAACCGATAAGGGCCAGTACCAACCGGATGCTGCGATAATTCCCGCCCGTATTTATCGATCGCTGTAGGGCTGATGATGCTCCCCTCGTGACTGGCCAAAATAGAAAGCAATGGTGCAAATGGTTTGTGAAGAATGATTTGCACTTTGTACGGATTGATGACCCGTACCTGCTTTATTTTATCGAACATGGCTGCTCGAGGAGAAGCCATGGCCGGATCTAATACACGATCAAATGTTTTCTTGACCGCCTGTGCTTGAAAGGGAGTCCCATCGTGAAAAGCAACGCCTTGTCGGAGAGTAAACTCCCAAGTAAGATCGTCGATTTGCTTCCATGCCGTTGCAAGCTGTGGCTGAATGTTCATGTTCCGATCTCGTTTGACGAGCCCTTCATACACTTTTCCTTGGATAACACTCGCCTCATTGATCGTCAAGATAAAATGGGGATCGAGATTTGTGGCATCCGACATACGTACAATGATTAACGTCCCACCCTCGGCAACGTTTTGGGGAGTCGGTGCGATTTGATTGTTGTGCGGCGGCTCCTGACCGAAAGAACAGCCTGCTAAGACCATGATTGCTGCGAGTAACAGTCCAATTCGTCTGTGTAAGGATGTCTGTGTATACATTGGACCCTCCCTGCATGCTCGTATGTTTCCCTCGTTGTATGTGTAGCAAAAAGACCGCCCTTCTCCCAAGTTTCCCAGAGAGTGGCGGTCCACACTCTATTCTTTTTCGAATAATCGCTTAAACTCCCCGAAGCCTTCTTCCTCCAAGCGATCCTTCGGAATGAAGCGCAATGCTGCTGAATTGATGCAGTAGCGCAATCCATTTTCTCCAGGACCGTCCTCGAAAACGTGGCCGAGATGAGAATCTGCCTCTTTGCTGCGAACCTCTGTCCGAATCATATTATGTGTCAAATCCACATGTTCGGTTACGTTTTCCTCTTGCATGGGCTTGGTAAAGGATGGCCACCCGCAGCTGGAATCGAACTTGTCCAAGGAACCGAACAAAGGCTCGTTGGAGACGATGTCTACGTAGATGCCCTCTTCCTTGTGGTCCCAGAATTCATTCGTAAACGGACGTTCTGTCCCGTTATTTTGCGTCACCTCGTACTGAAGCGGGGTCAAGATTTTTTTCAATTCTTCTTGCTTCGCACGGTCGCGCCATGCTTCTTTGGTGAATTTCGCTCTGCCTGATGCCGCCCGATAATATTGGTAGCGGACCGGATTTTTCTTATAGTACTCCTGATGATAATCCTCCGCCGGATAGAACGGCTTGGCTGGCAAAATTAGCGTTGCAATAGGCTTTTGGAAACGACCACTTGCATCTAACTCTTGCTTGGATTTTTGCGCAATCCTTTCTTGCTCTTCATTATGATAGAAGATCGCTGGCGCATACGATTGACCTCGGTCACCGAATTGACCACCAGCGTCAGTCGGGTCGATTTGTCTCCAAAACATTTGCAGCAATTCCTCGTAGGAGATGAGCGACGGATCATAGGTGATTTGGACCGCTTCATAGTGTCCCGTCGTATCAGAGCATACCTCTTCATAGGTTGGGTTTTCGACATGACCGCCTGTATAGCCGGAGACGACTTTTTGAATGCCTGGCATCTTGTCAAACGGACTGACCATGCACCAAAAGCATCCGCCTGCAAATGTTGCGATTTCGAATGGATGTGTATCGCTGTTCACGCATTTCGCCTCCTGTAGATATATGTACACTTTCCTTTACGATTGTACATGGTTTGCAAAAGCAAAGTCCACTCTGTAAGTGCTGCGAGGAGGGTTCCAATTGAAAAGGAAAGGAGACCTTTTTACACGAAAGGTCCCCTTTTCGTTATTTGGTTGTTACTCAGATAGCGCTTTGGCAAATCCAGAGAGCATGACAACCATATGGGCAATTCCTTCCTCGAAGTCTTTCAAGCGGATGGATTCGTTCGGCGCATGTACTTTGCAGCCAACCCAGCCAACCCCTGTACTGACAACCGGAAGCTTCAGCTGTTCACCGAAAATATACATCGGACCTGTGCCTGCGGCGTTTGGCGAAAGCACTGGCTCATGATCGTAAATGACGCGAGCGGTATCCAGTACGTGAGTAACAAATGGATGATGGAAATCGGAGCGATACGCTTTTTGTCCGTTGATCATGGTGACGGTAATATCCGTAAAACCATGCTTCTCCAAATGATTCTCGATGCAATTCATGATGTGCTGTGGATCTTGTCCTGGGACAAGGCGGCAATCCAACTTGGCCTTCGCGCTTTTCGGCAGTACTGTCTTCGCGCCCTCTCCTGTATAGCCGCTATCCAGACCGCAAATGGTCATGGTCGGGTGAAAAACCATGGCTTCTCGTGGGTCCACTTGGCTTGCTGCGGTAATCAATGGGCGTTTCAAACCGTATAGCTCTGCTGTCGCCTCTTCACTGAACGGCAATTCGGAAACAACTTTCTTTTCATCCGCTGTCGGTTCCTCGATCCCGTCGAAGAAGCCTTCGACCAAAATCTCGTTTTGCTGATTTTTCATCGTCGCCAATGCCTGTACGAGGCGCCATGCTGCATTGTCTACATACGCACCGACAGAGGAGTGCATGTCGATCTCTGCTCCAACGCAGGTCAGCTCTAAGTACGCCATTCCTTTGATCCCAGCAACCATGCTGATTCGCTCATTTTCGTCTTTTCCACCAAATTCCCAAATGCAGGCATCCGCCTGGAAAAGCTCTTTGTACGCTCGAAGATATGGCTCCAGATTCGGGCTGCCGATCTCTTCTTCTCCTTCGATCAGAAACTTGATGTTGCAAGGCAAACCGCCTGCCTGCTGCTGCAATATCTGAATCGCCGTCAGACGTGCTACGAGGTCACCTTTATTGTCGGCAGCGCCACGCGCATACAGTTTTCCATCGATGATCGTCGGATCGAACGGCTCCGTGTTCCACTCATCAAACGGTTCAGGTGGTTGAACATCGTAGTGATCGTAAAAGAGGAGCGTTTTGCTGGCGTCTCCCTCACTGCCTGCTGCAAAAAACGCATACACGACTGGATTTCCGCCAAGACTGTCGAGTACCTTTGTCTCACCGCCAACCTCATGAATCATTTTGACCACGTATTCAACCGTCTCTGGGATGGCCTTATGCTGCGCGGATACGGTAGGAAAACGCAAATATTGCTTCAGCTTCTCGATTGCATGCGGCAAATTTTCTTGCACGATACCTAGCACTTGTTCTTTGTTCACAATCGGGCACCTCCTATTGGCATACCTGCTTATTCGACTTTCTCTTTTTGGTGTGCAACCAAATAGCTGTCAAACCAATCTGTCGTATATTGCAGTCTCAACACGCGTTGCTCTGGATCACCACTGCGGGAAAGCTCATGACTGGCACCTGGGAAACGAACAAACGATACCGGAGCCTTGCCTTGATGCTTCAATGTTACATAGAGCTGCTCGGCCTGCTCGATTGGGCACCGGTAGTCATGTTCGCCATGCATGATCAGCAGAGGCGTCTCGATGTTCTCTACCAAGCGAATCGGTGAATGCTGCCACATTTTTTCTGGATTCGTGAATGGATTTGCCTGAATCTCCTCCGCGGTGAAGAAATAACCGATATCACTGACACCGTAAAAGCTAACCCAGTTGCAAATACTCCGATCGGTTA
The DNA here is from genome assembly GCF_041644655.1 of Brevibacillus sp. BD137. NCBI lineage: Bacteria > Bacillati > Bacillota > Bacilli > Caryophanales > Paenibacillaceae > Brevibacillus > Brevibacillus sp. BD137. Next base: position 33,468 of record NZ_JAOTNO010000012.1, read on the forward strand.
CGCCCGCTTTGAATCGATTGGTTTTACCGACGATCCAGTTCGTCATGAAGCCACCGTAGCTACCGCCTGCGACACCCAAGCGGTCCTCATCGACAAAATCGAAATGATCGCATGCAAATTGCACGGCTGTCATCAAATCGCGGTAATCATTCCCTCCATAGTCACCGCAGCATGCCTGAACAAAATGCTCTCCGTAGCCAAAGCTTCCTCTCGGATTCGTATAGAGTACGGCGTAGCCTTTTGCAGCGAGCAGCTGGAACTCGTGGAAAAACGTATTTCCATACATGGAGTGAGGCCCGCCATGAATTTGCAGAACCATCGGGTATTTTTTTCCTTCTTCAAAACCGACAGGCTTGAGCATCCAACCGTGCAGCTTCCAGCCATCCTTTGCGACAAACTCTATTTCTTCTGGAACTGGGAGCTCCATGCCCGCAAATAGCTCTTCGTTCAACGCTGTTAGACGTTTTTCTTCTCCGTCCTTTAAACTTACTTGATACAGGTCGCCGGGCGTAAACGGATCACTGATGGCAGCAACTACCGTTTGTTCGTTTTCATGCAGCGAAAAGCCGTAAATATTCCGATTGCCCGTTACAACAGTCGTGACTTTACCATCCAGCGTTACGTGATAAATGCCAGAATTTCCTCGTTCGCTGGCGATGAAATACATGCCTCTTCCGTCTGCTGTCCATATTGCGCCTGGATTCGGGTGACCTGGCGAACGCATGTCTCCGATGGTCGAATCGCCAACCTGAACGTCCCAATCAGCCGTGATGCAAGAATAGTCGCCCTTTTCAAAATCATATACCCAGATGCGCTTCTGTGCTGCGTACAAATGCGTGTCCGATTCACTTCCGATATACGCTAGCTTCTTACCGTCAGGTGACCACGTTGGATAGGCAAAAATCCCTTTGCTGTTGGTCAGCTTTTTCCATTCTCCCCCTTCAGAAGGAATGATAAAAACGTCAACACCGTGCTGAAAATCAGGGTCTTCTGCACGGTTCGCCGTAATGGCGAGCCATTTTCCATCCGGCGACCAGGAGCCAATTGTATGATTGTACGGGCCATCGCTGAGTGGAGTAACCTCGCCTGTTTCTACATGAACAATAGCCAGCTGTTTGTTTTTCTCGTAAATGAAACCAAGATCATCGGATTTGTACTTCATTCTCCCGACATGAATGGCTTTGGCCTTTTCTTTCTCCTCTGCTCCTTCCAGGTCTGCGAATGTTTCCCCTTCATCCAGGATTGACGAGAAGACAATGTATTTGCCGTCAGGTGACCAAGTCGGATTGCTGACGCCGTTTTTGCAACGCGTGAGCTGCCTAGCCTCTCCTCCGTTTGCATCGATCAGCCAAATCTGTGGTTTTCCAGATCGATTCGAGACAAAGCTGATCTTTGAACCATCAGGCGACCAACGCGGGTAGGTATCGCGGGAGCCAGACGTCAAGGGCAGTGGATCATCTGCATCCAATTTTCGTAAATACAAGTGATTTTGATAAGCGTGGGACTCATCGATTTGATTTTCTACATAGGCAAGCGTTTTTCCGTCTGGTGATAGCTGCGGATCACTCGCGTACCGCATTTGATACAAATCTTCAGCCGTGATGCCTCTTTTTGCTTGCGTCATGCTTATCACTCCTCGATTTTATTGGTGGATGCGAGTTGCTCCAAAAAGAACTGGGAAATCTTTTGATTCAACGTGATGTGATTGTCCAGCTTTTCGGTAAAGTGACCTTCATCCTCAAAGATGTGCAAGTCGACTTCTTGCCCCCTGCCTCTCATGTCTGCTACGAGCTGTTCTGCTTCACTGACAGGAACACGCGTATCATTGCGCCCATGGAATACGAGAAGCGGGGCCGTGATCTTCTGCGAATGATTCAAAGGAGCAATTTCTTCAAAAAAGTCATCGTCTTCACCGAGGAACCCATACTCCACCTCACGCAATCTCCTTCTCCATTCCCCGGTGTTCTCCAGAAAGGTTTTGAAGTGGGAAATCCCCACAATATCAACACCCGCGGCCCACAGGTCAGGGTAATGCGTAAGCGCAGCCAGTGTCATGAAGCCTCCGTAACTACGGCCCATGATGCCGATCGCATTCGGGTCAACGCTTGGACGGTTGCCTAAATCTTTGACCAGCCAAGCCAAATCTGCTACAGAATCCATCCGCTTGCGGCGATCATCGAGCTGGACATATTCCCGACCGTAGCCCATGCTGCCGCGAACATTCGGTGCTACCACCGTAAAGCCTTCGTTCGCCAAAAATTGAAAAACAGGATGATACTCCGGTCGAATTTGGCTCTCTGGCCCGCCATGGACGTAGACGACGACTGGTTTTTTCTCTGCAGGTTCAGATGTATCTTTGGCATAAAGGAAATACGGCACTTCCAATCCATCAAAAGAATGAAACGTGCACAATTCCGGCTCGATGAGTAGTTTATCCTCCAGAGCATCAGATTGACCAATGTTTGTCACACGCCTGCTGGTTTGCTCCGAAAGGGTGTATGTCCAGATATCACCTGGAAGTGTAGGACTTTTCAACGTATAGGCGAGCTGATCATCATTCACCCACGCCAAGGAAGAGATTACGCCACGTGGTGCTCCTTCTACCCGCTTCCAGCTATGTTCTGTCAACGAATAGAGGGCAAGAACGGAGTACCCTCCTTCATTGATCGTGAAGGCAAGAAACTTCTCATCTGGGGATAATTGGGTCGCCTCCATGTCCCATTTCGGGTCGTGCACCAGTTTATCCAGCTCTCCTGTACGGAGTGAAAAGCGGCACAACGCTTTCGTATTTTCATCGCGGTCGGTTACGAGATATCCCGTTTGGCCGTCTTTAGACAGTACCGAGGAATGATAGCGCGCATGTTTGCTGCAAATGGAGAGCTTTTGTGCTTCCTTCGTCTGCAGATTCAACAAATACAGGCAATTGTCAATGTTGGTCTCCTGCACGCTGAAAATGAGTCCTCTCCCATCTGGCAGCCAGCCGATTGGATCGGTGCGCCCATCGTAACGGAAGACTTCTTCATACGTGCCACTCTCGACATCCTGTACAAAAATATCAAAGCTGCGCGGATTGCGACGATTGCTGGACCACGCGATCTTTTGCCCACAAGGTGACCAGCCACCCAAATAGTGAAAATAATCAGGAGCGTCTGTCAGCGGCTTCACAACTGCACCATTTTCCGTTAGCAAAAAGAATTGCTGCCGCTCGTCTCCCTTGTTGTCCATTCCGACAATCGTTTTCGTCCCACACGGGGAATGGTCAACTTCTACGACTCGATCAGGCATAAAGGTCACTTGCTCCGAGCGGTTGGACTCTTCATTCCAGCGCCACAACTGCGCGATACCTGTCAGCTTCGTTAAAAAGGTAATCTCTCTACGCTGCGGTACCACCTTCAAATGATACGCGGATTTCACTTGCAGATAGTCCAAAATCACGAGAAATCATCCTTTCCTGTTTTGCTTGATGTTCGTTGGATTATGTAAAGAGAAAAAAGAGGAGATTACTCCTCTTTTTTTCTATTTTTTCGTTGCCCAGCGAGCGCTTGGGAACGCGTTGACTGGGAAAGTGAGACCCTCCAGATTCGGTTTCACCAAATAGTTTTGCTGGTAGTGGTAGACTGGCATGAACGGCATTTCATCCATCAAAACGGCTTCTGCCTGATGAAGCAATTCCATACGCTTGTTCGGGTCTTGCTCAACTTTTGCCGCCATATTCAACTGATCATACTCTTTGTTCACCCAACCCGTACGGTTGTTCGGGCTTTCACCCAAATAGTAGTCAAGGTTAAATGAAGGATCATTGATTTGGCCTACCCAGCCCATACGGCCCATTTGATAGTTCTTTTGCTTGGTTGTATCCAGATATACTTTCCACTCTTGGTTGGTCATTTTCACTTCTACGCCCAAGTTTTTCTTGAGCATTTCTTGGATCGCTTGCGCTATTTTCTTGTGGCTTTCATCGGTGTTGTACATGAGTGTAACTTCTGGCAGTGTGGACCAGCCTTCTTCTTGCATACCTTCAGCCAGCAGCTTCTTCGCCGCTTCGTAATCTTCTTTGAAGTAGTCTCCACCCTCTTCGCGGAAGTCTTTTCCGTTTGGCTGCATCGCTCCACGCGGAACCATGGAGTAAGCTGGCGTCTCTCCACCTTGGCTTACCATTTCGGACAGCGCTTTACGGTCAAGCGACATGGCGAAAGCTTTACGAACCTTTTTATTCGTAAACGGTTCTTTTGTTACGTTAAACATGTACATGTACGTACCGTAGTAAGGAACGGATTTAAAGTCTGGGCTCGATTTTTCTTGCGCGAGGATGTCAGACGGCATCTCTTTGTTGAAGTCGAGCTCGCCACTCTTGTACATCTGATAAGCAGTCGTGGCATCGTTCACCATTTTCCAGGTGATCTTCTCCATTTTTACGTCCGCTTTGTTCCAATAATGCTCGTTCTTTTCTACCACGAGCTCAGAGTCATGCTTCCAGGAAACGAGCTTGTAAGCACCGTTGGAGATGTAGCTGTCCGCATTTGCTGCCCATTTGGGATTCGCCTCTGCCTGCTTCTTGTTGATTGGGTGCCAGTAACGGGTAGCGAGCATTTTGTCAAAGTACGAGGTAGGTGCGACCAGCTCGATTTCGAGCGTTTTTGCATCCACTGCCTTGATACCTACATCTTCTGCTTTTCCTGTGCCCTTGTTGTATGCCTCTGCTCCTTTAATGTAATAGAGCAGGTAAGCCGTAGTCGAAGCAGTTGCTGGATCAAGATGCTTCATATACGTGAAAGCAAAATCCTCGGCTGTCACTGGCTCGCCGTTTGTCCATTTCACATCATCGCGCAAAATGAACGTGTACTTTAGCTTGTCATCTGACAGCTTCACTTCCTTGGCTTGTCCCAAGATCGGATTGCCATCCTTATCTTTGGTGTACAGACCTTCCCCCAAGTGATCCATGATCCAGAAGGACGTCGTATCGGTTGACGTGAGTGGGTTCAAATCTGGCGGCTCAGACTTGGCATTGAACACAACCTCTTGTTTGGCAGCAGCGCCTGGGGTAGTGGTACCTCCAGTCGATGCTGACTCGCCACTACCGCCGCAACCAGCCAGAGCCGGAATGACGAGCGAGAGCGACAGGGCAAAAGCAGCTAATTTCTTCACGTTGTTTCCCCCTATATATTAAGATAGAAAATCGAACTACTGATAGAGATGACAAGCGACCCAATGGTTTGGTGCGGCTTCCTGCCATTCAGGAATCTGTGCCGCGCATTGCTCCATGGCCTTTGGGCATCTTGTTCGGAAAACACAACCGCTTGGAGCGTTGGCAGGACTCGGCAAATCGCCCTGCAAGATGATGCGCTCCCGCTTGATTGTCGGATCAGGAATCGGAATGGAGGACAGTAACGCTTGTGTATATGGATGAAGTGGCTTTGCGTAAAGCTCGAAGCTGTTTGCCATTTCTACCATTTTGCCGAGGTACATCACTCCGATTCGAGTGGAAATATGCTTCACCATGGACAGATCGTGGGCAATAAACAAGTAAGTCAGACCCCTGTCCTGCTGCAAGTCTTCCAGTAGATTCACAACCTGCGCTTGAATCGACACATCAAGCGCCGAAATCGGTTCATCCGCGATGATAAATTCCGGCTCGACCGCCAGTGCTCGGGCAATCCCGATCCGCTGCCTTTGGCCTCCGCTGAATTCATGAGGGAATCGGTTCGCATGTTCCTTGGACAAGCCAACCAGCTCCAGCAATTCTTTGACCCGATCCGCTCTTGCACCACGGGACAAGCCGTGAATATCCAGGCCCTCCGCAATAATGTCCATGACGGTCATACGCGGATTCAAACTTGCTTGCGGGTCTTGAAAAATCATTTGGACGTCACGGTGGAACTGCTCTGCCTCTTTTCCTTTTAAGCGATGTGCATTTTTGCCTTTGAACAAAACTTCCCCATCTGTATTTTCATAGAGGCGAATCATCGTTCTGCCCAATGTCGACTTGCCGCAGCCGCTCTCGCCTACTAGTCCGAGCGTCTCCCCGCGATGAATGGTGAAGGTCACGCCGTCGACTGCCTTTAGCGAAATCCCATTCCCGATCTCAAAATGCTTTTTTAGATTTTTGACTTCAACCAACGCTTGGCTCATCTACGTCTGCCTCCCTGCTGCCACCAGTTCTTCCAGCTTCGGTGCCCGTGGATCATGTAGCCAGCATGCAGCTTGGTGACCCTCGGTGAATGTGGAAGCGTCCGGCATTTGCTGCTCGCATATTTCCATCGCAAACTGACAACGTGGAGCGAACGGACACCCTTTTGGCGGGTGGAATAAATCCGGCGGTGTTCCCTCAATCGGTACCAGTCGTTCCTTTTCCACACCATCGATCCGCGGTAGAGAGCGCATCAAGCCCCAAGTGTACGGATGCTTCGGATTTGCGAAAATATCCTCTACCTTGCCTGTTTCCACCACAATTCCTGCATACATAACCACGGCCCGGTGCGCGATTTCGGCTACGACACCCAAGTCATGTGTAATCATCACGATGGAGAGCTGCTGCTTTTCCTGTAATTCTTTGAGCAAGTCTAGGATTTGTGCTTGAATCGTTACATCCAATGCGGTCGTCGGTTCATCTGCAATGACGAGCTTTGGATTATTGGCGAGGGCAATCGCGATGACGACACGTTGCCGCATTCCCCCGGAAAACTCATGCGGGTATTGATCGACCCGTTTTTCCGGATCGGGGATACCGACCAGTCGAAGCATCTCCATCGCTTTTTTACGCGCCTCTTCTTTGCTGACCTGCTGAGTACGAACAAATCCCTCGACGATTTGGGCGCCGACCCTCATCGTCGGATTCAGTGCCGTCATCGGGTCCTGGAAGACCATCCCGATCTCAGCTCCACGAACCGATAGTAATTCCTTCTTACTCATCCCCGTGATGACTTTTCCGTCAAAACGAATCTGACCATCCACGATTCTTCCCGGCGGGTTCGGGATCAAGCCCATGATCGCTTGGGCGGTTACACTCTTTCCACAACCGCTCTCTCCCACTACCGCAAGCGTCTCGCCACGATCAACATGAAAGGTAACTCCCCGTACAGCCTGTACCTCTCCACCGTACGTTTTGAAATGTACGCGGAGGTTTTCTACTTGTAGCAAATGATCCGCCATGTCTGATCCTCCTATCTTCGTGGCGAGGTTACTCGCGAATTCTTGGGTCCAATGCGTCCTGCAAGCCATCACCGAAAACGTTGAAGGCAAACATCGTCAAAGAAATCATCAAGGCCGGGAAGAAAAGTCTCCACCAATCCCCTGTCAAAATGACGCCGAGTGCATCGTTAGTCATCGTGCCCCAGCTAGCGATTGGCGCTTGTACACCCAATCCCAGAAAGCTGAGGAAAGATTCTGCAAATATCGCCGACGGAATGGTAAACGTCAAGTTCACGATAATGACTCCGATGGTATTCGGAATCAGGTGGCGCAACAAGATGCGAGGGAATTTGGCGCCCAGCACCTGCGCTGCCATGATGAACTCCTGGTTTTTCAATTGCAGGATTTGTCCCCGAACGAGACGAGCCATCCCTACCCAACCGGTTGCGGACAATGCGATGATAATGGTAACGATTCCAGGCTCCATGACAACCATCAGCATGATCACCACGAGCAGATATGGCAATCCGTATAAGACCTCGATCAATCGCATGATGATGGTATCGATTCGGTCACCCTTTTTGCCTCGACCGGCCATGTATCCGGCAATACCGCCGACGGTCACTCCGATGACCAAGTCAATTAACGCTGCCGATATTCCGATAATCAGTGAAATCCGCGCTCCGTACCATGTTCGTGAAAACATGTCGCGCCCCAGCTCATCTGTTCCGAACCAATGCTCGCTCGAAATTTCCTGATTCGCATTCAAGAGACTCTGATCGGAATAGCTATACGAAACGAGATGTGGTCCAATGATCGCCATAGCTATCAGCATAACAATCAGGGTCAAACCCACCATGGCCAGCTTGTTTCTAACGAGCTTTCTCGCTACTTGTTGAAAATGAGTCAGGCTCGGTCGCATCTGGGCGATCTGTCCATCTGCTTTTTGAGCTCTAGGTCGAAACAACTCATTTACTGATTGATCTACCGCCATTGGCTACCTCCCCCTGCTCGATAGTTTGATTCGTGGATCGATAAATATATAGGCCAGATCAATCAAGAAGATAATGAGTACCAAGATGGCACTGTAGAATACTGTCGTTCCTAGAATAACGGGATAATCTCGATTGAAAATGCCATCGACGAAGTATTTGCCGATCCCTGGTACCGCAAAAATCTTTTCGACAACAAACGTTCCGGTTAACAACCCCGCGATAAGCGGTCCCATAAACGTGACGATCGGCAAAATCGCGTTGCGGATTCCGTGCTTGATCACTATCAGAAAAGTCGGAATTCCTTTCGCCTCAGCGGTCCGTATGTAATTCTGGTTCATCACGTCAATCATGCTCGTACGCATATAGCGTGTAATGATCGCTAAAGGTCCAAAAGCAAGTGCGAGTGAAGGCAGAACCGAGTGTTTCCAGCTGGCAAGCGTAGCTACTGGGAATAACGGCCATTTAATTGCCAAGTAATTAATGAGCAATGGCGCCATGATAAAGCTGGGTACAGCAATTCCTAATACAGCCATGACCATTGCCGCATAATCAATCCAGGTATTTCGGTTTAATGCCGCAATTGTTCCGAATAAAAGTCCGAAAAAAAGGGCAACCGCTATCGCCTGCAAACCAATCATTGCAGATGCTCCGAAGCCATCTTTGATCATATCATTGACACCGCGTGTCTCCGACTTAATAGAAGGTCCTAAATCGAGCATGACCAAACTTTTTAGATAAAGCAAATACTGCATCGGCAGCGGTTCATCCAAATTGTATTTGGCACGCAGATTGAACAATATTTGCTCGGGCAACTGATCTGACTCCGACGCGAATGGATCACCAGGGATCATATGCATCAAGCTAAAAGTCAACGTTACAATAATCCACAAGGTGAGTACCATCATCAAAATTCTTTTGAGTAAATAACGCGACATCTATACGCCCCCTAGTCCAGACTTGCAAAAAGATTGAGAAAATTCAACGTACCCTCCTTTTGTTCTAGTTCAAAAGGTTGACTTTTCAGCACCGAGAAGATGGAGAGAACCGAACGAAGGAGGAGCGCAGTGTAGGCTATCTACATGAGCACCGGACTTCGGAGGTGAACGCCATATTCGATGTCGAATTCGCTTTCTTGACTACTTCGTGATCAAAAGACAACTTTTTGAACAACCTCTTTAACGGAAATTGACCTAAAACATTCCTTAATTCAACAATATAGTGCCGTAATTATTTAATGTCAATTCTGATTTTTTTATTTTTTACATCGATTCATAAAGGAATTTGCTGAAAGTTGTCAAATATAAAACAATTAATACGGAAAATTTCCCTAAAACATCCCTATTTAAAGCTTCGTGGTCGCGACAGCTCGCATACCCATCTGATGGGTTATATCTTATCTATATAAGAAAGACTGGCATACTAAGATGCAAAAGAAAGGATGGATCTCCTTCCTGACGAATGGTTTATCCCGTAGTTTAACTTTTTTGGAGGATATTTTGATGATAAAAGTTGGCATAGTCGGTCCAAAAGATTCAGTAGATGCAATGCTAGCTGTGGGTCGTGAGTTTTCCGATCACATCCTACTCACCTCCTTTGTTTATCAAGGAGTGGAACAAGTACCTGCCTATGTAGCCGAAAATGATATGGAAACAGATATCTGGTTCTTCTCTGGAGTCGCCCCCTATTCGATGGCAAAAGCGCATATCGGCAAGAAAAAAGCCTTTTATCCGCAAGTCAATTCAAGTGTCCTGACCAAAGTGTTGCTCGAATTGGTATACCGCGATGGTCTTTCTTTAGATCGTGTGAGCTTCGACACCATTTCGGAAGCGCATTTTCGTGAGACTTTAGAGGAATTGGGCCTACACTGTGAGAATCCATACCTAAAGCCGTATAAAGAATTCCGAAAGCGAGCTGAATTGGTAGCCTATCACACCCGCCTTATCCAGGAAGGCAAAGTAGACGCTTGTGTGACGGGAACGCTTTACGTCACCGAAGAATTAAAACGACAAGGAATCAGAGTATACCGAATGGGCTTCACGCGCTTTATATTTCGAGAGATTTTCAAGCAAATTCTGCAAGAGGGTGAAACGCTCCACTTCAAGCGCTCCCAAATTGCTGTTCAATTGATTGAGGTATCCGACATGGAAAGGCTCGTTAATGAACCTGCAAACGCATACGAGCTACGGCGCCTCGATTTGAAGCTACAAGAGCTCGTACTTGATTACACAGAGTCGATTTCCGGTAGCTTCGTCGCAGTCGGCAATTCCAAGTTCATTATTTTTTCCACCCGCGGATCATATGAAGACAATCCAGATTTTCACCCCACGATCCTTTTGGAAAAAATTAAGCTGCTCACCCACTCGCACGCGAATATGGGAATCGGCTTTGGTGTCACAGCATTGTCTGCGGAGCGCAACGCACAGCTTGCTCTCGGTCACGCCAAAAACCATCAGGATGCCGTGATCCTTGTTGACCATGACGGTTCGATTGAAGGTCCGCTGCGTCAGCCGAACAGCATCAGCTACGAATATTGGACACAGGACAAAGAAATCAGCGAAAATCTGAAAAAAGCTGGTGTCAGTATTACGACGTTTAACAAAATCATTTCCGTCCAAAAAGCACTGGGGCAAAAATATATCAGCGCTTCGATGATCGCGGAATGGATGGGGATGACACCTCGCAATGCGCGAAGAATCTTAAGTGACTTGGCTGAGCACAGCATTATCGAACTTATTGGGGAAGAGACGCCAACGAACCGAGGGCGCCCACGGAAAATTTATCGTATACTCCCCTCGCCACAAACCACTTAATTGTTTCTCCTTGAGAAAGGCCTAAGCTTGTGATTTCCAGAAAACTTTTGTGGATCATTGCTGGTCATGCATATAAGCTATCCAACTATTATGCGATTAGGGGGTCATACACATGCCCGTTCATCCACACATTCAACAAATATTAGACGTCTTCAACCGCTCACGCCATGATGTTGACTTTGACCAATTGACACCACAGATAATGCGAATGGCGACTGATCAAAATCGAGATTCAGGCGCGGAACGTGAACAGGTAAAAAAGGTAGAGAATCTCTCGCTTCCCTTAGAAGGTCGTTCTATTCCGATTCGCATATACATACCAGAAGGACATGCCCCCTTCCCTGCACTTGTGTACTTTCATGGGGGCGGCTTTGTGATTGGCAATCTTGATACAGCAGACTCGGTATGTCGCAACTTCGCAAATAACGCAAAATGTGTGGTCATTTCTATTGATTATCGGCTCGCTCCTGAACATCCTTTTCCTGCTGGATTGGAAGATGCCTATGATTCTCTTCTTTATATTTCAGCTCATGCTGATCAATTTGGCATTGATCCATCGCGGATAGCGGTTGGGGGAGATAGTGCCGGAGGTAATTTTGCCACAGTCGTGTGTCTCATGGCGAAAGAACGACAGGGGCCGCCTATCGTATTTCAATTATTAATTTATCCAGCCGTAGGAATTGTGGACACCACTCCCTACCCATCCATGCAGGAAAATGCGCGTGGCTATTTGATGGATGTGGAATTGCTGAATTGGTTCCTCTCTCATTATCTACCGCCTTCCGATCTGCAAAATCCCTATCTTGATCCAATCCATGGTGCAGATCTCACTGCCCTGCCTCCTGCCATGGTGATTACTGCCGAATATGACCCTTTGCGAGATGGCGGAAAAGCGTATGCTGACAAGCTACGCGATAGCGGTGTCGATGTCGTCTATCGGAATGAACAAGGCTTGATCCATTCCTTCATCGGATTCCATACGACTATTAAGCAAGCGCAAGAATCGTTGGATGAGATGTCGGCGCAATTACGAAAAGCTTTCAAAATATAGGTCGTATTGGATAAACAAAGCGTAGGCATCAACATGGTAGGAAGGATGAAATCATTGACTAGACATTCAGAAGACAAAGTGACCATTCGCTTCGTTCGCATCGAGGATGCGGCAGCCATTTTATCTATGCAACGTGATGTGTTTTGCGAAGGTGAATTTTTCATTGCTGTTTCCGAAGAGTTCAACAAAACCATGGAGCAGCAGCTTGAGTGGATACAAAGCATCATCGACAATGACAGGGACACCATGTTCGTAGCGGAAATAAACGCGGAATTGGCTGGCATGGTCGTGTTCGTATCTCCGGCTCGCAAGCGTTTGTCTCATACAGGTTTGATCACAATGATGATCCAGAAAGCTCACAGAAATAAGGGCATTGGCAAGGCTTTATTACAGGAGTTGTTAGCTTGGGCAGAGCAGCATCCGCTCATTGAAAAAGTGAGCTTAGGGGTGTTCTCCAACAATCTGAGAGCGATCGCTTTATACAAAAGCCTTGGATTTGTGGAAGAAGGACGAAAAGTGAAAGAATTCAAGCTGGCTGAGAATGAATACGCAGATGATATCCTGATGTACAAATTCGTATAGTGTCCATTCGTTTTCCTTCCATGCAAAAAAAGGACCTTTCCATCAGGTCCTTTTCTTATGAGCAAGTAAGCTGCTCTATACCGATTTCGATGGCTGAACAGCTTGTTTCTTTTGAACACTGGCAACAATCACACCCACGACGATTAACAAGGAGCCTCCGACTTGAATCGACGTCACCTGCGAGCCAAGCAGTAAAAACCCGACCAGCATCGCTACAAAGGGCTGCAAGTTAAGAAAAATAGCTGCTTTGCCCGTGCCTACCACCTTTAATTGCTGATTCCAGACAATTCCACATATTCCTTGCATGAGGATCGCGGTCAAAATGAGCATCGCCCATGCCCACACTTCATGGCTGATTTGCGCCCCCGGCTCGATCGTCAACATCGCCGCGGGAGTCAAAAACAACGTGCCAACCGTCGTCGAGTAAACAGTGGCAATAAACGGCTGGATGGTTTGCGTTAGTTTGCGAATGATGATCATGGAAGACGAGAATGCGACCATGGCAATCACAATGAGTAAGACTCCCTTGGTAATGGAGAGTCCAGCCCCAATACCGACAACGAAGAATGTTCCCATGAGCGCCAAGCCAGACCCAATCTTCATACGCAAAGTAAACTGCTCCTTCAAAAACAAAGAGGCCAGCACTGCGGTGACGATCGGTGACAAGGAAAGAATCAACGATGCCGTTGTCGCGTCTGTCGTCAAGAGCCCGTTGAAATACGCCGTTTGATTCGCCAGCGTCCCGATTAAGCCAAGCAATACAAGAAGCCCTAGCTCACGCGCTGTGATTTTTACGAATTTTTTGGCCAGCCACGCGTAAATGATGAGAAACAGAGATGTGAAAAGCAAGCGTACATCTGCCAAAAACAACGGAGGAAACTCTTTAACCAGCATGCTTCCGAACACAAAATTACTGCCCCACAACGTCACACAAAAAAGCAATAGCAAGTACGACCGAATCATGATTGTTCCTTCTTTCACCCGATGCATTATTCTTCCGTTAGCTATCGTACAGGAGAGTGAGAAAAAAGTCCATGAGCTGATCTGCTATTGTTTGATGGAAATTATCCTTTATTCATCAATTCAGCAACTTCCTCGACATAAACCCATTCTGACATCCCTGGTTTCCAAACTTGTAACTTCGCCGTGTCAACCTGCCCCATTTCAATCACCCAATGAATATCGTTATTCCGTAAAGGATACAGCGGCATCCCATTCTCGACCAACATCCATTTATCATGATACGTCCGGACGGTAGGAATTCGCCCTATGCGATTATAAGATTGATCGTAATGATACATAATTGGGTTATTTGTCACCAATAGCGATGCCATATAAACATAAAAATCTTCCAGAACCTCTGTGAGGATATTTGACCTTCTGGATTGAAATATATGGTCAGGTCTGAACTGAATGTAGCAAACCTCATCAACTGCCGATGTAGCTTGAGCGTATTGTGACCATGTCAAATACGATGGATCGAGATTCATTTGACCTGATCGCCAATAGATCCCTTTCGAGCTAAGTACAACCCCCTCCTTTACCTTATTAAAAATAAACCTATTGGAACAGAATGCAAGAATAGATTCCCCGTCTGCTGAGCCATAGTATTTATCGATCAACGTTAGATATTTTGAAGATAATCTTGTACTCGAAATAAAATTATAATCATTGTCATATCGATTACACAATGCTTCCATGTACGCAACATCGAGATTTACGTTCTCTTCTGATCCTTGAAGCTGGCTATTTTCCTCTAATAAATTGTAATGATATTTCATCATTACCTCCTCTTAGAAGTTTGCGTGCCTTTAAGTACAGAAATTGAAAGATCGCTGGACTATTCTTAGCGACAACAATGGGAAAGAGAATTACAAAGCCTAGCCAGCGAATCATCTTAAATAGCGGATTTATTCCCCAATAAAAAAAATTTATAATAAAACTCCCATCCTCAGATATTCGATCTATCCAATTTTGAATATGCTCATTATCTGGGAAAATTGTATGACATCTCCGGAAATGGTCAAGGGCCTCTTTATATTCCTTATTACCATAAAGAATCTTCCCATAGGTAAGATTCATTTCAAGATCATTCGGATTTAATTTCAGATATGACTTTAATTCTTTTCTAGGTTCATTTGCCCCAAAATGAAATAATATTTTGATCAGCCGAAGGTGATGAACTTGACTTTTCGGATATAACTGCACAATACGTCTGTGAAGACTTTTGATTTGCCCCGCATAAACAGCACCATCTTTATCGATTTCATCCTCTTTTTCTAAATATTGGATGATTTCTAATGCTGTACTATCTTCGGGATTAATAGTTAGTGCCAAATGTACCAGCTTTTTTGCTTCATCTTTTCTTCCTAAAAAATATTGCAACCGACCGTACGCTACATAATACTTCACAAATTGAGGGTTCAAAGCCAGAGTGGTTTTAAAGGCATCTTCGGCTTCCTCAAACATACACAAACGAAGGTACGTGAAACCTAACAGGCCATGCATTGACGCACTATCTGGCATGAGTTTCATCCCGGTCTGTAATAGTTCAACAATTGTGTCAAGTTCAAGCTTATATTCTTCTAAAATCGTCGGGTGTTTTATCCCCGTAAAAATAAAGGAATCACCGTGTTTATCCTGAACTTTGGCATTCAAAGTAGTAGCAAGATCCAAATAATGAAACCCCTTATTTGAATTGATTTCAATTGCTTTTTTCCCATGAAAGATCGCTTCCTCAAATTGATACAGCCCTCGATATAACAGTCCCAATAAACAATGTACTTTGTCGTCTTCGGGATACAAGCTAACCAGACGTTTGAGGAGTTGCGCTCCATCTTCATCTTGGCCTAAATAATAATGCGCCCAACCGGCCTGTAATGTCCCATCATAATGATCTGGAACATGACGCATTAATTGACCGTATTCTTCCAGCACATGATCATACTTTCGATTTTCATAAAAAAAGTCCATTCTTTTTATGATCTGTTCTACTTGATTGTCCTTTGTCAAATTCTCGGTCGACATTTATCCATCCCCCTGAACTAATGATGAAGACTATATCAACCTACCGAACTGCCTGATATAATGCTCCACATCGTTATACAACCCGCTTTGATTGGAGTATTTCACGTAATTTTTGGCCGTTTGCAACCACTCTATTGTGGTAGGCTTTACCACCTGTAGAGCATTCTCCATATCCTTCATCATGATAGGCCGCTCTACGCCTGAGTCGAGGATTTCTTCGAGAACCGCTTCCGTAGCTCGTTCGATCACATTTTCAATATCCGCTCCTGAGAAAAATTCCGTCGTTTTTGCCAGTGTATAGGTATCGATGTCCTTCGAGAAACGACCCTTTAGTTTTAACTCAAAAATTTGCTTACGCGCTTCCAGGTCAGGTGGTGCTACGAACACTAATCGGTCAAAACGGCCTGGGCGTTTCAACGCATGATCTACGTCCCATGGCATATTCGTGGCTCCGATAATCAGCACTTGATCTGTACTCGTATCAATGCCCTCCATTTCGGTTAGAAACGTATCGATAACACCCCTCATATAACTACTAGAAGACTTGGACCGACTGTAGCCGATCGTATCAATCTCATCAAAAAACATGATACTCGGTTTTTGTGCACGAGCTTTTTCAAACATCGCCTTCAGATTTTGTTCGCTTACGCCGATATATGGGTCTAACACGTCTGTGATATGTACTGGAAAGAAGTTAGCTTTGCATTCTCCAGCAGTCGCGCGAGTAATAAAAGTTTTTCCGCAACCAGGAGGTCCATAGAGAAGTACTCCTCCACCGATCTTCTTCCGAAATTTCGAGAATAGTCCTTGGTTGAAAAACGGGCTAATGATTCTGATTTGGATCGTTTTTTTCAACTCCACCAAACCCGCTACATCTGCAAAAGTTACCTTGTTTAAGCTTGTAATTTCAGTCGGTTCTGGTTTCTGACCCCCATCAATAACTTGAAAGCCTGGATTGTTTTTTATCGAATAGGTATAGGTTTCACTTCCGTCACACGTCTCATCTGATACCACTTCTTCGTTTTGGTCATTGTTTAACGGGTCTTCTGTATTACGAATGATTGGATCTAAGCTTCTTTCGCTTGTGCTTTGTTGTAATTGCTGAGTCGATGTAGTTAATTCTTGCAGCAGGTTATTTCTGAGTTCGTGATCATCGCCGCAATATGTCAGCCCTTTAGAGAATGCACTTATCGCTTCTAGCCAACGGCTGTTACTCGCTAATTCCTTCCCTAGCCAATAAAAAGTTGTGGCATCCTCTGGTTGTCTTGCGGAAAGCTGTTGAAGCCATTCTATTTTTTCCATTATTAAACTACTCCTTTTGTAACATAAAAATAAAAGCAACCATTCTAACCAGTTATTTACACATAATCTTTTAATCGGTATTTCTGCGTTTTTATACAGGGGTAATAAGACCTAGTTCTTATTACTTATTCAAAAGTGTAAAAAAGGACAAAAAACAGAGATCTTTTTTCGATCTCATGTCTTTTGTCCTCTTGTTTCAATTCACTATTTCCGTTGAACTAACTTCAGGCCCTTCTGCTTCCAATACTGAATTGTGTGTATCAATCTGCCCTGTCTCTTCTACTGTCGACTCTTTCGCTTTCTCTTCCTCTTTCACTTCCGACTTCTTCTCTGGCTGCGTCGGCGCGATTGCACTCGCCACGAGTGCCGCGTATTTTTGCGAGCCTTCCTTATTCGGGTGAACACCGTCTTTGTAAAAGTAAGAGCTTTGCCCTTCACTTGCCGTATACCAATCCACAAGAACGACATGTGAATGGGCAGCAGCCGTTTCCGCCAGCATCTTATTCACGACGCTTTCCCACGGTTTAGGTACGCGAGAATTAATGAGAATGATCTGCTCTACACCATCCAGTGATTGCAGCAGTTTGTCGAGCTGCCCTTTACTAAATGCGCCGTTCGAGCCTAATTCAATCACCACGCGATTTCCCAATTGGCCTTTTGCCTTGAGCTGCGCAATTACGTCAGGAGCTTGCGCCATTTGCCTTCCGATTTTGGCATCTACGACGATTCCTGGCAATAGTTTCTCCATGTAAGGAGCCACATCAAGCATGACAGAGTCACCGATCACAGTGATCCCTTTACCAGAGCCTATCGCTTTGATCGGTTCCTGTTTTTGGTCAGGCTGTTTGGAAGCATTCGAATCTTTCTGCTTCTCGGCAGGCTTCTGCTTTTGTCCGTTGTTAGTTGGCTTCTGCTCATTTTTCGGTTTTGTAGGTGGAGTAGCTGGTTTTTGAACCGTTTCCGGCTTCTTCTCTACGATTGGCACCTCAGGACCATGAGGCTTGTCGGGGACCTTCGTCTCGTTGACCGTTTGAGTTGGCTGCGTCACATTTCCTGCGGTCGCATCTGACGTGAGCGAAGCGATCCCATAATACGTAACACAAAGAGCAATCGCGCAACCAGTGGCCAAAACACGGTTTAACCGTTTTGTTTTCTGCCCTGCCTTATTGGATGGATTCCAGATTTTCCCTAATGCACCATAGCGAATAGGCTCTTCGAGATATTTCCATGACAACGATGCCAGCAAAATGCTTGCGAGGAGCTGCAAAACCGCTCCAGGTATCGCCATCCACTCCCGTTCCGCCAAAAACGGATTCGTCCAAACGATAACAGGGAAATGCCACAAATAAATACCGTAAGATCGAACGCCAATCCAGCGCAGCGGCTTGCAGCCCATCCATTTCGCCAAGCTGCTTGCCGGATGTGCGAGTACGGCGACCAGCACGGCACTGACGACAGACAGAAGGACGAGCCCGCCTTCGTACAAATAGTCATCATATTGATTCGTGTTCCAAATGCTGTACAAAAGAATCCCTAAGCTCAAGAGACCGCTTAGATCAAGCGTAATTCGCGCTTTTTGTGAAATGTTCGTCGTAAGCAAGCGACTCGGCCACATCATGGCGAGTGCGGCACCGATCAACAATCCGAATACGCGTGTGTCCGTTCCGTAATATACACGACTCGGATCAAGACCTGGCTCATACAATACAGCCATGAGGATGGCGGATAGTACAGCCAGCACCAAAGTAATGATCATGATTGGCCCCCTGCGCTTCAGGAAGCGGAGTCCCAGCGCGAGTACCAGCGGCCAAATGACATAGAACTGTTCTTCGACCGCCAATGACCACAGATGGCCTAATGGTGAGGGCGGACCGAATTTTTCAAAATAAGATATGTCATGAAAGACCAGCCACCAGTTGCTCATGTACAGAACGGCTGCTCCTACATCTCCTCGAATGGTTTCCAACTGGGCTGGGGAAAAGATGGCTACCCCTGCCACTACCACAAACAGCATGAGGAACAGCGCTGGGAGCAGTCTTCTGGCACGGCGCAACCAAAAGTTTTTCATGTCGAGTCTGCCATTTCGATTCCATTCTGCAATTAATAAGTCTGTAATTAAATATCCCGATAAAACGAAGAAAATACCGACACCTAGCAATCCACCGGGTGCCCAGTCGTAATTCAAGTGATAAATAATGACTGCGAGTACCGCCAGCGCACGAAGCCCGTCGATCCCAGCCATGTATCGACTGCTGGAGCCTTTGATCGGTTCAGGCATGCTGGTGGCCTCCCATCGTTGCATGTTGGCGAGTGATTAATTCGTTCTGATTATTGTTTCTTTTCGTACCCATCGTCCTTTTCATATTTTTATGGTGATTCTTCGTGCTCGCCATGCAAAACATTTCATTCTCCCCTTTTACCTTCCGTTCTGTTATTGTCCTTTGTTGTTGGGGGCAGTCATTACACATCGGGAATTGCGTGCTCTATGAATGCAAAAACCCCTGTTTCTGGAATCGTGCGAAAGCGGGGGTTGGTCTCGTTCATTATCTTTATGGAAAATGAATTCTTCCCATCATCGTTGCCCGTATTCAGGATGTGATGAACTACTCACTATCTCGTTGTTTTTGGTTTGCTTACTCCCTTATATATGCATCACACCTTCCTTATAGTGGATGGTCTCACAAGGAAATTACCCGGTCCTTGTCTTTTGTTAGACTCTTGCTGAGTAGTTGTGTGTAACCTGATTATATGACGGTTTCGGGGGATAACTCGTTACAAACTGTTTACATTCTGACCCTATTTTTTCCCGGTAAAAACGCGGAACAAAAAAAGAAGCTGCTGGTATACTTTCCCCCATCAGCTTCACGATTGTTGATCATCGCAGACCACCACTGTCAGATGCAAAATGCAACGTGTTTACTTGTCACAAAAGATTTACGGATCAACAGCCTGCATTCGTTCGTAAATTTTGCGAGTTGTATTGACATTCCTGATTGTCATTTGTTGATAAACCTTTGAGCCAATAAGTTTCTACTAGATGTCATGTCAAATCCAAAAGCTTGTATGTATCATCTCTTCCAATTGGTGAGGAATGGTTGGTCTGGAATCGGTATCCCCCGAAGGAAAGCGACATCAACCACGGTCATTCCCCTATCACTACCATTTTCGCCAATCGAAACGGGAAACACAAGACAAAAATAAAATCCCCATCGATTACCAGCACCGACGAGGATTTACGCTTGATTATCCCAATTTAAATATGATGAGTAAATAAATAATTCAAGAAAAGACCACCGCTGACAACTGCAATCACCATGCATGCGATGCCACTTTTCACCCGTTCGGAGAGCAATCGCATAAATCCAAGACAGAAAAAGACTCCTGTGACCAAAAAATAAGCGACTCCAACCCAAAAAACATTCCAAGGCAAGCTCGCAAAATCTACGTTACCCACACGTGAACACCATCCCTGTCCAATTCTACTGATTACTTCTAGGTACGATACTCCATTATAGCATTTGTTCACGCTTACTTTCCCATTTTTGTTCAATGCGTAACAGAAGTGTCATATATCCTGTCTTCATGTTTTCTACACAATCGTTTGGTACGCTTTCTCCAACAGCGAAAAGGAGGAAAAAGTGCACATGAACAAACGGAAAATACGCCCATGGGCTTATCCACTGGTTCTAGGTGGCGTTTTGCTGTTATCGGCATGCTCAACTGCCACTGACAATACCACGATGGATCATAATGGACACAACATGAATTCTTCACCCGAAACACCCTCACAGGCTCAACCCCAACCGATGGCCGCATCCAGCGACTCGTCGATGGAGGTACTTACAGGCACTACGTTTACCCTCACGGCAAAAGAAAATATGCTCCACCTCGATGACAAGACCATGAAAAACGCATGGACGTACAATGGAACCGTTCCAGGTCCACAGCTTCGTGTCAAACAAGGGGAAACCATCAGCGTGACGTTGAAAAACGAATTGCCCGAGCCGGTCACGATTCACTGGCATGGCTTACCCGTCCCGAATAACATGGATGGAATCCCTGGGGTTACCCAAAATGCTGTAAAACCAAACGAAAGCTTCACCTACAAGTTCAAAGTGGACGTTGCTGGGACATACTGGTACCACTCGCATCAAAACAGCGCCAAGCAGGTAGACAAAGGGTTGTACGGTTCACTTGTGGTGGAACCAGCTACGCCAGAGCCTGTTGATAAGGACTTTACCCTCGTTCTGGATGAATGGATGCAGGACGATAGCATGGCGGAAATGCACGGAAGTGGCATGAGCCATGGCACCAGTGCCCCTTCTTCCGATAGCTCGTCCACTGGTGGTCACAACATGGCCAGTATGGAGATGCCCATGAGTGACGCTGAGATGATGCCGCTGATGTATACGATCTTTTCCGTGAACGGAAAAACAGGCCCGGCAATCCAGCCGCTATCTGTTAAAGAAGATGAGAAGGTCAGAATCCGCCTGGTCAATGCCGGATACTTGAACCACAAGCTGAATCTGCAAGGTCATGAATTTAAAATTGTAGCAACAGACGGGCAACCTATCAATAACCCGCCACTAGTAGGCGGCCAGCTCCTCAATATCGGACCAGGAGAACGATATGATCTCGAATTTGTCGCAAACAATCCAGGCAAATGGTTACTAGAGGAGCGCAGCACAAATCCAGGCGCCAAGTCCCTTGTCGTGCCCATCGTCTACGAAGGCTCGGAATCAAAAGCAGCCAAATCCGAAGCTGGCGATATGCCGACGATAGACATTACCAAATACGGTGAGGCGGCAAAAAGCAGCTTTACACTAGAGCAGAAATATGACATTACGTATCAAATGGATCTGAACACGGAAACGGCAGATGGAAAAATGGCCTTTACCATCAATGGTAACACGTTCCCAAATGTCCCTCCGCTCAACGTCAAAAAAGGAAATCTGGTCAAAGTCACACTGGTGAACAAATCCCCAAAAGATATCCACCCGATGCATTTGCATGGACATTTCTTCCAAGTATTAAGCAAAAACGGTCAGCCTATCTCAGGCTCTCCTCTGGTTAAAGATACGCTGAACATTTTGCCGGGTGAAGCTTACGTAGTGGCCTTTGAAGCTGACAATCCAGGAGACTGGATGTTCCACTGCCACGATTTGGGCCACGCTGCGCAAGGAATGGTATCCGAAGTAAAATATGAAGGCTTCAAGCCAGATTTCGTCGTCGATCCTACTGTCGGCAACATGCCGGAATAGCCACAGAAAAAAGCAGGAGCCTTCATGGCTTCCTGCTTTTTCATTACGCCAACACACCGTCCAAAGACGTTTTCCATTCTACGCCACTCGGAAATACATCCTGTACGTGCTGTCTCAGCTTGTCATTTTGGCTCAATTCCGGACTCAAGATCGATACCAGACCGCTATCCTCTCTCGTGCGGATCAAACGCCCGATGCCTTGACGCAGTCTCAGTAGCATGTAAGGCATATCTACCTCGTCGAAAGGATTTGCTGCACTTTTTCGTTTTGCTGTAAACACCGGATCATTCGGCGGGAATGGCAATGACCAAATAATCACATTGGACAGCGAAGGCCCCGGTACATCTAGCCCTTCCCACAGGCTGACCGCACAGAGGCTGCTTTTCTCGTCATTTTGGAACTGAGAGATCAGATGGCTGATTTCCGCATCTCCTTCGAACAAGAATCGCAGATCCGTACAGGTAGGCTCGTTTTTGATAGCTGCCTTGAATTGCTGTAATTCCTCCATGGAGGAAAACAACAACAGCGCACTACCCGCTGATTTTTGCAGCAATTGGGTAGCCTGTCTCATTTTTTCCGCAAAAGAGTCGGTCGCAGATAGGGTGGGTACGTAAGCCTCCATTTGCTTGTCGTATTCGTATGGAGAAGCCACCGAGAACGACAGATATTGCTCAATGCCCAAGCTGTCCGCCACATAGTTGAATGATCCATCAACAGATAGAGTCGCCGACGAAAAGACAATCGGCATCTTTTGTGAGAATACACGCTCTTCCAGTACTTCCTGCACCTTTTTTGGCATGACGACCAAGGTCGGCCCAGTAATCTCTTCACTCATCCAGGAAATGACGTGATCCGGGTCTTGGAAAAGTCCCAGTGCCAGCTGCATCATTTCCAGATGCTCCTCGACAATTCGCAGCTGGAACTCGTCCAACGTATACAGACCACCCTCTAGCGCCAGCTCTTCCTCAATCCAACTGACGAGACTCGTAAAACGATGGATGGTTGCAAGGAGTTCCGGATGAAAATGGATTTCTTTGCGGTTGGAGCCCATCACAGCCTTGCTCTCTTCGTTCAATCGGGAGAACATCTCCTCGCTCTGGGCAATGGCTTCTTCAATGGCAATAGCGAGCTCTTCCCTGATCTCCCCCTTCAAGACACGCGTAATCGTTTCTTCAAAGATGGAGTGATTCAGCTTGTACGTCAATGCTTTTTGGGCAGCAGGCTCCAACAGATGACCCTCGTCAAAAATGACCGAGCTATGCGGCGGCAGCAACGGTAGCTGACCTCCGCGCTTGCGGATCTCATAAGTCCACACATGCTCCATATAAAAGTCATGGGAGCAAATGATCAAATCGGCTGACTGACGATAATGATTTCTGGATAGGGTCTGCCCACAGCGGTGCTGTCTGTCGCACACAAAGCAATCCTGAAAAGTATCCCAGTTCATCTGCGCCCATTCTTGGTCATCCAGATCAGGATATGTGCTGCGATCCCCGTACGGATAAAATGACTGCAAGGCCTCATGTGTATGAACAAACGATGGCAGCTCTTGATAAATATGCTGGAAAGCTTCACCTGTCTCAGGCTGGAATCTCGCCTCATCCAGCTTGCGCAAACAGACATATTGGTCCGGAGATTTTCCGAGTCTCGCGTCAATCTTCAGGTTGAGATGGCGAGCCAGTTTGGCAATATCGCCTTCCGGTTTTACGAGCTGCTCAATCAGCGACTCATTCGCACAGGCAATGATGGCGGGCTTTCTGGTATATCGTGCATAGCAGATCGCGTACAGCAAGTAAGCCAATGTTTTCCCCGTGCCTACTCCCGCCTCTGCAAAAATCGTTTGCTTTTCTATAAAAGCCCGTTCAAGCTGAAAGGCCATGTAGATTTGCTCATCACGCACCTCGAATCCAGCCTCAGGCAATACTTCATAAAAAACGTCCGCTACCCATTCACTCACCTGAGAGATGAACGGCTGGGACGGATCGTAGTCAAAAGGATAACGTTCCAATTGTGACCTGCCTCCAATAATGTAAAGAATCGTCAAGCATAGATGCTAACATGTTATGATGACATGTCTTGACGATAAACACAATACAGATGAGAGAAAAAACCATTCCTTTTCGTGGTAAGATAAGGATGGTAGAAAAGTAGAATAAAACAGGAGTGAACAAGCCAATGGAAAAAGTAATGTTTATTGAAATTGGAATGGGCATCGACATGCATGGTCAAAACGTCACCAAAGCCGCAGTCCGCGCTGTTCAAAATGCTATCCATCATAATTCGATGCCTGGATTGCGTTCTGTCCTGCCAGGAAACGATATCCATAACATGAAAGTACATGTGAGACTTGCCGTTCCTGCTGACAAGGACAAGCTCGACTTGGAAACGGTTCGTCATGCACTGCCTTACGGGGAAGTCTCCTTCGAAATCGTCGATGGCGGCATGCTGACAAGCAGCGGGGTCGTGATCGCTGAAAAAGAGGACAAGAACGACCTTGCCTATATCGTCATCGCTTCGGTAGAGGTCGGCTATTAGAATCCCGGCTCATCTACTACCTGTGGGCGAAACTGATAGCGCTCCAACGCTATTTCTCCTGCTGCTGACACGACTATCCCTTCGCTTTCCAAGGCCATTTTTTGCAGCGTGAACGAATCCAAATCTTGCAATCCGATCTTTCCTTGGGCGTTGATGACTCGATGCCAAGGAAGCTGGTGCTTTTTGGACATGGAATGCAGGATGCGAACGATTTGTCTGGCAGCTCTCGGACTCCCGGCCAACGCTGCAATTTGCCCGTACGTCATGACATGGCCCGCTGGAATCCCGGCAATGATTTTTAATGCGCGCTGCGTAAATTCGGTCATGATGACGACTCCTTCATGCTTGATCAAATCAAAAGGCTTGTGATTCCTTGCGATCACAAGCCTTTTCTTCTTATTTCAGGTTAAAACAGTCTTTCCAGCTCGTCAACCAGACTGCCGACGTAGGCAACCGCCTCGCGGATTGGCTGCGGATCTGACATATCCACGCCAGCTTTTTTCATCAGCGCAAGCGGCGTCAGCGTCCCTCCGGCTTTGAGCACCTCGATCCAACGATCAACGGCAGGCTGTCCCTCTTGCTTGATGCTCGCTGCCATTGCGGTAGAAGCGGTCAAACCAGCTGCATACGTGTACGGATACAGCCCCATGTAATAGTGCGGTTGGCGCATCCATGTAAGACTAGCTGCATCGTCCAGATCAACTGCATCCCCCCAGAAGTCTGCGAGCACTTGCCCTTTCCATTCGGAGAGCTGTTTGGCAGTCAATGGTACGTCATTTTGCGCTGCTTCGTATACTTTTCGTTGCATTCTCGCTTCTAGCAGATGCGTAACAAAGTTGTGGTAATACGTATTCATCAATTGCAAAATGACCCAGCGCTTCAGACGAGGATCGTCGGATTGCTCCACGATGTGCTGCGCGAGCAAGAGCTCGTTGAGTGTGGAAGGCGCTTCGATAAAGTACAGCGATGGACGAGAGTTCGTAAAGCTTTGCTCTCTTGTCGCCAGCATAAAATGTCCGCAATGCCCCAGCTCATGAGCCAGCGTGAAAGCACTGCGCATATTTCCCGACCACGTAATGAGAATGTAAGAGTGCTTGCTGTATGTCGTTGAGCAGAACGCACCTGTCGATTTGCCCACGTTGTCTACGTAGTCAATCCAGCGTTCATTCAGTGCTTTTTCCATAATGGCGGTATATTCAGGCCCCATCACTTGCAAGGATGCCAGTATCTTTTGCCCAGCTTCTTCAATCGTAACTGGCGGGCTGAATTCCGGGTCAAGCGGTGCCTTCAAATCACAAAAGGCCAGCTTCGCAAGACCGAGCTCTTTTGCTTTCAGCTTCGCATAGCGTCGCATGTGCGGAGCGAGTTCATTCCCGATGATATCCAGGATGTTGTGATACATATCCAGTGTAACTTGCTGTGGCTTAAGCAGCATGTCCGTTACGGTTTCATAGCCACGCAGACGAGACATGACGGTTTGTCTTTTCACCTCTGACGCGTATACCGCAGCGAAGGAGTTTTGGTAGGAAGCGAGTGTCTTCGAAAAGGATTCGTACGAAGCACGGCGCAGCGTCGTATCGGAAGACATCTCATAATCGGTCTCAAACAGCGCGAAGGATACTGGACGCTCATTTCCCTCGCCATCATGGACGGGTGCAAATGACATGTCGGACAGCTTTCCGCGCAAGTAAATGTTGTATGGTGCACCGAAAACCTCGCCCATCGCCGCAAACGCTTCCTCGGTCTCAGCAGACAGTCGGTACGGCTTTGTTTCCAGCAAATCTTTCAAGCTTTTGCGGAATGTTTCGAGTCCTGGTTCTTCCTTCAAGAAGCTCTCGATTTTTCCTTCAGGCAACGCCAAAATCTCGGAAGGTATAAAAGAAAGCGCAGCGTTTAGCTGGGATACGACATCCCCTACCCGTGCAGAGTTCGCTTGGTTTTGTGGATTCGTCCCGTCTTCAGACGACCGCAGTCTGGCATACGTCGCTGCGACACTCGCCCGAACATTGAGCGCCTCATTTGCCTCCAAGCATGCCAACAACGTCTCTCCACTCTTATGCAGCTGACCTTTGAATGCAGTGACGACAGGCAGATCCTGTATAATTTCTGCTAACTCTTGCTCCCACGCTTCCTGGCTCTCAAACAGATCGTTCAGGTTCCACGTATACTCGACAGCGACTTGATCACGTGTCTGTCTTGTCTTCACTCTGACTGCCTCCTTTAATTCTGCCAATAAAATATTTTTTATGTACTAAAATTGCCTTTTCATTTGAATTTTCCTACAATTAATCAAAATAAACAAGTGGATAACTTGCTCGAAATAGGCCGTAATCTGTCTTTTTCTGCGCTTTCCTAGGAAATTCTTTCAAATGATAAGCAGGTGATTTTGGTGGGTAAGGTTAAATAGATAGAATGCAAGTAAGCCTTTTGTTCTTAAAAGGAGGAAATGAACCATGTCTTTTGAAATCTTGTTTGACCGTTACGCTGATCTCGCAGTAAAAGTCGGCGTCAACGTACAGCCTATGCAAACGTTAGTCGTATCTGCTCCGCTATCTACTGCTCCCTTTGTAAGAAAGGTGGCCAAAAAAGCGTATGAAGCGGGTGCCAAGCACGTTCATATTGATTGGACCGACGATGAACTCACACGGATGAAATATGATTTGGCTCCTGATGAAGCGTTTCGTGAATACCCGCAATGGAAGGTGCAGGGATTAGAGGAAATGGCGGAAAATGGCGCGGCGTTTCTCTACATTTCTGCGGCGAATCCCGATTTGCTGAAGGGAGTAAGTCTTGACCGCATTTCTACGGCTAACAAAACAGCTGGTCAAGCTCTCCATAAGTTCCGCAGCTATACCATGTCCGATAAAGTGAGCTGGTGCGTGCTAGCTGTTCCATCACCTGCATGGGCAGCCATGGTCTTCCCGCATTTGCCACAAAAGGAACAGGAGCAAGCCCTGTGGGATGCCATCTTCCGCGCCACTCGCGCAGATATGGATGACCCTGTCCAAGCTTGGCATGACCATCATGCGACATTGAACAGCAAGGTGGATCAACTCAATGCCAAACAATACCGCTATCTCCATTACGAAGCTCCCGGTACCAATTTGACGATTGAACTGCCTAAAAACCACATTTGGATTGGTGGCGGTGGCGTAAATAAAGACGGCGTCTCCTTCATGGCCAATATGCCGACAGAAGAAGTATTCACTGCGCCGTTAAAAGAAGGCGTCAACGGAACCGTTCGTAGCACCAAGCCCTTGAGCTATCATGGGAATTTGATCGAGAACTTTACGCTGACTTTTGAAAAAGGAAGAATTGTCTCGGCAACTGCTGAAAAGGGAGAAGAGTCCCTGAAGCAATTAATTGAGACAGATGAAGGTTCACATTATTTGGGTGAAGTGGCGTTGGTTCCTCACCTGTCCCCTATCTCGCAATCAAATATCATTTTCTATAACACGCTCTTTGATGAAAATGCGTCCAACCACTTGGCGATCGGAAACGCTTATAGTGTGAATATTGAAGGTGGCGCTGACATGAGCAATGAAGAACTGGCTAGTCGCGGTATCAATATCAGCCTCACTCACGTCGATTTCATGATCGGCTCTGCCGAGATGAACATTGATGGAGAAACAGCTGACGGCAAGCGTGAACCGCTATTCCGGAACGGAAATTGGGCTTAAATCTAACACGAGATTGACATAGCGAGAGGCTGGATTTCGTCATCACCATGACAAATCCAGCCTCTTTTTTCTCGCATACAACCACTTTTTGCAAAGCGCTTTCATGAAGGGGAAATAATCGGATACAAATGTCCCTGCATGGCAAAGGACGCTTTCCCCGTTTCCTCGGAGACAACAACGATCAACGCATCGCTTTTTTCACTCAAGCCCAACGCAGCACGATGTCTGGTTCCCAGCTTTTTTTCCCCTACCACAACCTGAGATAATGGCAATACATTGGCAGCGGACACGATATGATCTTCCCGAATCAGGACGGCCCCATCATGCAAAGGGCTGCCAGGATAAAAGATCGATTCCAGCAAGGAATGGCTCATCGTGGCCTCAATCGGTATGCCTGCTTGCAGCAGCAGATCAAGTGGGTCCTCACGCTCAACGACAATCAATGCTCCTTGGCGCCTTTTGGCCAAGTGCTGAACAGCCTTGGATAAATCCAGATATTTTCCTGTATAGGGTGAGAGATAGCATTGTAAATAAAAGGAGGCTGCTACTGTTTCGAGTCGGCTAAACTTCGTCCGTATTTGATCAAACGTCCCGAGCACACATTCGTTTTCATTTTTTAAAGCATGGATGCTCTCATCCAACGTAACGGATATTCCCCTTAGCTCTTGCAGCAATTCCTCCTTCAGCGATGATGTATCACAGTTAACTTCCAGCATATGAACCCCTCAATTTCCATTTCTCTTCACGCTTCGTTCTTTGTTTGATTGTTCCCCTCCCTCTAGGAAATCATTCTATTTCCTAGATGACAATTCCACTGCAAACCGGACATAGTAAAACACAAATGATCAACAGCTTCTGGAGCGAAACCGACATGATAACGGAATGGAATGAGTTTCTTTCCATCGCACAAGACTCCAATGATTTTAAGCATTTCCCCCTACTGAACGAGGAAACTTTTCGGTGTAGTGATTCCGGCGATTTTGATGCTTCTCTTGTTTTTATTCCTTTTCGAATACGCTCACCCGAATAACTTGTTCCCGATGTTTTCGCATAACTTTACCGCCTTATTTGCCTCTGCCAAAGACGCGGTTATCAATTATATGGGCTTTGAATTACTGGTCATCTACTACCCGTTTATCAAGCAAGCAGCCCACTCGCAAAAATGGGCGCACGCTGGCGTCCTTTTCAGCACATTCGTACGGCTCCCTTGCTCATGACACTCGATTTTTATGGGAAAGTAAGCTTTGTTTTTATTTATGGCTATATCCCGCTGCTGTTCTTGCTCTTCCTCCTCTGGGGAAAAAAGCGAGGTACCGCACGATACCAGACTCCCAGTGCGGAAACAGAAAAAGCCCGATAGAGATCTATCGAGCAAAACGTGCTGCGATTGTAATGCCAGCTCCTGACAAAGCTTCACGGATGCTCTGTGCGAACTCCAACGCATGGGCACCGTCGCCGTGAATACAAATGGAATCGGCCTGAATCGGGATATCAACGCCTTGCTGGGACAGGACACGTCCGTCGCATACCATACGAATGACTTGCTGGAGGGATTGCTGTTGGTCCGAAATGATCGCATTCGGCTGACTGCGCGGTGTCAGTGTACCATCCTGTTGATACGTACGGTCAGCAAAGACTTCGTGCGCCGTGATAAGACCGATTTTTTCCCCTGCACGCGTTAACTCGCTTCCGGCCAAGCCATACAACACTAGTTCCGGATTTACTTTATAGATAGCCAACGCGATAGACTCAGCCAGAGCAGGTCTTGTCGCTGCCATATTGTACAAGGCCCCATGTGGCTTCACATGATGCATGACGCCCCCTTCTGCCCGTACAAACCCTTGCAGGGCACCGATTTGGTACACGACTAGATCGTATGCCTCTTCAGGGGAAATCTCCATGTTGCGGCGACCAAAGCCGACCAAATCAGCGAATCCGGGATGGGCACCAATTGCCACACCTGCCTTCAAAGCCATTTGCACTGTTTTTCTCATCGTCGCAGGATCGCCAGCGTGGAAACCACATGCCACATTTGCAGAGGTGATATAGGACAAAATTTCTTGATCGTTGCCCAACTGATAAGCGCCAAAGCTCTCTCCCATATCACAGTTTAGATCTACTGTTTTCATCTTTTTACCTCCATCCCGCGGTTACTTCTATACTAAGCTTGATCGCCTTCATCCATGAATCCCTCTCGATAAGCGCCTTTTGAGCATCGCGTAGAGAAATTTCTTGAAAGTGGATCTTTTCGCCTGGCCGCAACTGGGCGACGATCGGCAAATCTATCGTTGGCACATAGCCTATCTTCGGATAACCGCCAATGGTTTGTCTGTCTGCCATCAGGATAATAGGTTGACCGTTTGGCGGAACCTGTATCGTACCAATGGTGACCGCAGCCGAGATCAGTTCCATTGACTGTGTAAGTTCAAGCGCCGGTCCTGTTAAACGATACCCCATCCTGTCTGATTGAGGAGACACTTGATAGGTTTGTTCGAAAAAGCTTTGTCGACTCTTTTCCGAAAAATCTGCGAATTGCTCGCCTTGTATCACCCGTACAACCGTTTCTCCATTTTTTACAAACGTACTTGAAGGAATAAACCAATTCGCTTGGTAAAAGGGAGCTGCTCCTGCCTTTTTTTCCAATTGGTTAGCGAGAAATTGGCTGAATGAACCTGGAGGGCTTTGAATTAGCTTATCTCCTGCCGCAAGCATTCTACCCGCAAAGCCTCCGAAGCCTCCACGGAGATTCGTACTACGACTTCCCATCACAACTGGCACATCCCATCCGCCTGCGACTGCGAGATAGGCGCGACAGCCTTCCTTGGCCAGGCCAACCTTCAAGATGCTTCCACTCCTGATCCAGACTGCTCGATTGGGCAAGACGGATCTATCATTGATCGTGACTTTGAAGTCACCACCACAAATGGCTATGAGCATGTCCTTATGAAACAATAAGCTAGGACCTCTCATTGTCAGCTCCAGAACCGCATCTGTTTGTTGATTGCCAACTAACATGTTCGCAATCTGTACAGCTTGCCTGTCCATCCCCCCACTGACACTAACCCCAACCTGCTGAAAGCCAAATCTACCTGTATCTTGAACGGTCGTGCAAAGTCCTGGCGTAATCACCTCTATACTCACTATTACACCTTCTCCCCGTTATCGTATTCCCGCTCGGAGATAGGACGGAAGCGAACTTTATCACCAGCGCACAAGAGACTTGGAGAACTTTCACCTGCCTGAAATAAGCGCAGTGGTGTTCTTCCGATAATTTGCCATCCACCTGGGCTCTCTATCGAATAAATACCTGTTTGCAATCCTCCGATCCCTACACTCCCCATCGGAATAGATAGTCGTGGCGAGGAACGTCGCGGCGTTGCCAGTCGCTCATCCATTCCACCGAGATACGGAAAGCCGGGAGCAAATCCGATCATGTACACCAGGTACTCTGTTGTCGAATGGATCGAAATCACTTCCTCTATACTCAGACCATTTTGTTTGGCGACTACCTCCAGATCTGGACCAAAGCTCCCACCATAACAAACCGGGATTTCTACCAGTCTGTACTCTTTAGAATGAGTGCTGGAGATTTGCTGTGACATTTCCTCAAGAATAGCAACGGCACGATCGTATGGCAAAATATCATCAAGTGGATCGAAAAGAGTAATCGGATCGTAATAGACTGTAACAGTCGTAAAGCCAGGTACAGATTCGATCATCCCGGGGAAAGGATGCTCCTGTAGGTATTCAGAGAATAGGATGACCTTCTCATGGGTATGTTGATCGATAACCTCTCCTAGTTTGACCATGACACCCGAGTCCCCAAGAGGAGAGAATTCATATCTAGGCAACGTTTTTCCCTCCATTTTCGAATATCGGCACTGCCACATGAATGGAAGGGAGGAGGGTTTCTCCTCCTGCTCAGCTAATTTGTCCGCCTTCCATGACAATATCCCGGTCATGAGATATGGTCGTCTCTATTGCCAACCGCAAGCCTTTTACAATTGTTTCCAACGCCATACTTGGCTGATCTGCTTGCCTTGCTGCCTGTTCAGGCAAATAAGGGATATGGATGAACCCTCCGCGTACGGAAGCTTTTTTCTCAGCAAGGTAATGCATCAATCCATAAAAAAGATGGTTGCACACATAGGTACCCGCCGTCTGCGATATGGAAGCCGGAATTCCTTGTTGTTTTAACTCATGGACAATCGCTTTGATTGGCAATGTAGACCAGTAGCCAGTAGGACCGTTTTCCCTGATCGGTGTATCAATCGGCTGATTTCCTTCATTATCTGGGATTCGAGCGTCATTAACGTTAATCGCTACACGCTCAACCGCAATATCTCCTCGTCCACCTGCTTGACCGATACATAACACGATGTCCGGTTTCGTTTCTTCTATCGCTGCGTACAGCTGTTCGATAGATTTTTCAAAAACGGTAGGAATTTGGCGCAGCTCTACTTTATACAAATCAGACTCGATTTTTCCCAGTTCTTTTACCGATTCCCAAGCAGGGTTAACCATTTCTCCACCAAAAGGATCAAACCCTGTTACTAAAATGGTCTTCATCATTGTCTCCTCCGATCCGCATCGGTCTCATTCGTGAGAGTCGAATATGGTCTTGTCCATACTGTCGCGAAACACGCCGTGGGCTGGATGCCACACACTCCATGACAGCACGATTGAATATCTTATGCGTTTCAATGCAATCTCGCAATGCTCCTCCCGCGACCGTCTCATCAGCCGCTTCCGTTATTAAATCAAGCGTCACCCATTCAGGAAAACGAGAGAGTAAGGAAGGAGAGGTTCTGTTCGGCTTTGTAGGCCAACGATAAAACAAGAAATCTTGATCAGTAGGCAATGGAAAAATGGCTGGCTCCCAGTTATGTCCATACCGAATGTAGCGGTCGATAAAGCGTTTATTTTTGTTCCACAGACGTGGATGATGTCTCAGCCCTTCCTCGGCTGCCTTTTGAATCGTATCAAGCGCGACAGCATGATGAGGATAGTTAGATCGCTCCATCTCGCGGCCAATCCCGTAAAAGAGTGAGATCGGCATCCAATAAGATACAGGGAATCTCGGCGGGCTATTGTACCCTGCGAATGGTTGTGTCCATTCATGCGAAGGAATTCCGTGATCATCAATGATTACATCCGGCAACCAGCGATAAAACAGCTGGGGAACTACCCGTGATTCGCCAAAAACACTCGGCTGAAAACGGTGATTGGTATACTCTAATCCCACGGCATTATAACGGGCAGCATGATGCTTCCAAAATGGATTATCTTTGACGAGCTCTTGATGAAGTGCGACCCCATCCGGATTGGCAAATGGAATCACGACCAGATTGAAACGAGTAAGCCAATCCTTTTTTTCGGTTATGAGCTCTGCCACCAGCTCACGTGCAGCAGGCATACTGGAAACCTCGTTTGGATGATGTCCGGTTTCGAGCAAAATGGTTGGTTTATACAGAGATAGCTTGTGAGTTGATACGTAAGTGGATGTCTGGGGTGCTGTTACTTCCACTGCAAAAATCGGCCGTCCTTCAAACGATTCCTCTACTTCCCAGATATGCACAGACGGATGTGTAGCCAGCTCTGCCCAATCGCCCATATCTGGATGATGGTTTCGGTGTAAATAAGGAAGCTTCCGTTCTTCGATGCTGCTACTCTTTTCGTTCGTTCTCAGGATGCGTGCTTTTACAGGAGCAGATTGCTCTGCCTCGAAGTATAAATGAGTCGTTTTAATAGAGAAAGCTTGTTCTTCTGTATATTCTTTTACGCGAATGGTTGCCACTGGAGAGCTTGCTGGTTTGACCTTTACAAATGGTCGCACCGCCCCAGGAGAATTCCACGCCACTCCCGTTTTTCTTTCACCCAAATACGCATAGTAGTCCAGCGTATAAAAATAAATATCTTCATGCAACGCTTCTAATGACGAAATTGTTTCTTCGTCTATGTCTAGCCGTTCTTCCTGTTCACTCATCGTGACGGTTACGTCTATCGAATGAAAGAGCGGACTGTTTCCTTGATACGGTTCATTTTGTTTACATAACAATCCTTCCGTCAACTCAGGTAAAAACTGCTGTGTATAGAATTTCCAAAACCTCTCTCGATCCGTCGGAACCAAGATTTGTTCTTTTGTCGTTCCATAGGAGAAGAAGAGTCCTGACGTAGTTGGATAAGCTCGACTTTGCTCGTCGGCATACGTCACTGTGGATACAGGCACATCCAAATTCCATGTACCTAAGTGCGCAAGACCGACTCCCCAAGCCTCGACTCGGTAAGTAGTCGGTAGGTTCTCATCCATCACGAATGATACTTGCGACAAGGACAAGCCCAATTCTTTTTCCAACAACTGATCAACCGGGTATAATTCTTGAAGCCATCGATGAGAAAGCTCCATTCCACCTTCTCTCTCTTCTCGTTGGAAAGAGATCAACATTCGTTCTACTCGTTCCCCTGTACGTGCAAGAGACGGCAAAATCGTTTCTTTTATCCAGCACAAACCTGGTTTAAAAGCAGAGTGAATATGTACCGTACTATCGTTATCCGGAAGCAGCTCCGTGATTGCGTTCTTCCAGCATCGCTCCAACGCACGTCGAATCTCTTTTGGTTCTGACAAAAACGCGGTGACCGCGAGCGGAGAAGCTAAGCGTCCAGCCGTCTCCTTTTGCCTAACAATCGCGATCAACTGCTCATGAAACAACTGTTCTATCTCATTTCGTTCGCCCTGGTCTTTCCAGGTTTTCTCTAAAAATAAGGGGAATTCCTTCACTTTTTGCTCGTCTGATTCTTCCCATGCACCAAAAGTCCCCCCGAGTCGGTGCGGAGTGGCCGTCCCGAAATAATCAAGCGCCGCAACAATCGCTTGTCCTCCCCCTGAAAGCTGGATGACCCTTGTTGTCTTTTCTTTAGGGTCTGGGATTACCTCGACCACTCCACTTGCTAGAGGTGCTTCACTATTCATGTGTAAGGAAAAAGTGAGCTCCGCAATCCGATTTGCTTCTCCTGTGAGCGGGAAATGTATCCCGGTCGAGGCAAGACCAATCCGAGCTGCAAAGCGGGCGGCAGACATAACCGCCTCTGCAGTTTGAAGCCCTGTAAAAAATACATCTGTCCGACTCGTTACATCCGTACGCCCTGCTTGATAGAACCCTGCCGTTGTCCAAAGCTCTGTCAGACTATCAAGTGGAGTTGGTCTCTCTACGCTAGGACTTCCCTCATGAGAGCTCATCAGTGCATTCTGAGGTATCGCAATTTGACAGACAGGTGAAGCATCCGCATAAACATACAGTTGAACTTCATGTAAAGAACAACGAATCCTTTCAATGTCACCGAGTGAAGCCGTTGCAGGTGCTGCCTCTGTCCAGTATGCCGCCATCCAGCGCAGTAATCGGCTAAGACTCTCTTCGCTTCCACCAATGAAAGCAATTCGATTGTTCCCTCGATCGAGAGTGCATGACGCATCATCCACGTCGTAGGATGGCTCGATACATACTGTGCAAAGCCACTCATCGCTTTTCGTGTTGCTAGCAACCATTGGTGAATCTTCCATACGAATGGAGGGCAGATCCAGCTCACTTGTTTCAAGGCCTAATCGGGCACAAAAATCAATGAATCCTTCTACGACGATCCCCGTTTGAAAACAGAAGGAAACAGACAACGAATCAGCTACACCGTCATTGTTTCGGTCCGCAACTAACCCTTTCGTTGTAAAAATATCACCTAGCCCTCTCATTGGTTAGCCCCCTTACACGCGCAGATTTGGATCTAGCTCATCCCGTAGCCAATCGCCCAGCAGGTTAATTCCAAACACCGTAATCATAATGGCGATGCCAGGGAAAGTAGCAACCCACCATGCCGTCTCCAGATAGT
This sequence comes from Brevibacillus sp. BD137, assembly GCF_041644655.1. NCBI lineage: Bacteria > Bacillati > Bacillota > Bacilli > Caryophanales > Paenibacillaceae > Brevibacillus > Brevibacillus sp. BD137. The sequence goes on from NZ_JAOTNO010000012.1 coordinate 69,717, forward strand.
TGCGACCGTCTGCCAGCATGCCGCCCCATGTAGGAATCGAAGGGTCTACACCCAATCCAATAAACGTCAACGATGCTTCCAACAAAATGTTGGTGGCTACATTTAACGTTGCCAATACGATGATCGAAGAAGAAACGTTTGGCAGGACATGTTTTCTGATGATCCGCAAATTCGTAGCCCCGATTGCTTTGGCAGCCTGGACGTATTCCATTTCCTTCACACTCATGACCTGTCCTCGAACCAGTCGCGCAAAGCCTACCCAGTTACTGATTCCCAAAACAAGGATGAGCTTCCATAGACCTGCCCCAAAGACCGTCATGACGATAATCGCAAATAAAATGAAAGGGAATGCCAGCTGTACATCTGCCAAGCGCATTAACAGATCATCTACCCAGCGCCCGTAAAAGCCTGCGATGAGGCCCAGAATCACCCCGATAACTAAGGAAATCAGTACGGATACGACACCAACCAATAACGATATTCGCGCTCCGTAAATGATTCGGCTCAGCAAGTCACGTCCGACCTGATCCGTACCCAGCAAATGCTCGGATTTCCCCGTATCGTCCATCCACGAGGGAGCAACCAACCGTGCACGCAAATCAGCTTTATCAGGAGTGGATGGCGCAATTACCGGTGCAAAAAGTGCGGATACGACGGTAAGCATAAGCAAGAACATCCCCGTCATCGCCCACGGATTTCGAGCGAATCTTCTGCCCATCTTGCTCCATTTTCCACGTTTTTTGATTGGTGGATTGGTTTGATTGTTTGGAACCGTCGCTGTCGTCATTCGCTTTTTCCTCCTCCCTGCCTAATACGTGGATCAATAAAGCCATAACTGATATCAACCAACAGATTCACGAAGATCATCAAAAAAGACAAGATAATGACAGAGCCTTGAATCACGGGAAAGTCACGTTGCGATATCGCATCGATCAGCATACGCCCGATACCTGGCCATGAAAAAACTTGCTCAATGATCACGGTACCGCCCAACAACGTTCCAAATTGTAATCCAATAAAGGTTACCGTTGGGATTAATGCGTTTCGCAAGCCATGCTTGATGATGACAAGCCATTCCTTGATCCCTTTGGAACGGGCCGTATTGATATATTGCTGATTCATTACCTCCAGCATGGAAGAGCGAACCAATCGAGCCAAAATTCCTGACAAGATGAGTCCGAGTGCAACGGAAGGCAGAACCAAATACTCCAGACCTTCATAACCAGAAGCAGGAAACCAGCCCAGCTTAACAGCAAATATGATGATTAACATAATCCCTAGCCAAAAGTTAGGAAAAGAGATTCCTAGCAATGAAAAAATGCGTCCGAAAAAGTCAGCTACGCTGCCTCTGTAAACAGCGGAAATGATCCCTACTGGAATCGCAATCAACAGAGCGACAAACATTCCCCCAAAGGCAAGCAGCAAAGTTGCTCCCATCTTCTCATTCATCATGTCGATCACGCTCTCACCCGTTCGGAACGAGGTGCCAAAGTTGCCGGTAAACATATCTTTTAAATAAAGCCCGAACTGTACATAAACGGGCTCGTCCAGACCGAGATTTTTCCGAAGCTCAGTAATTGCCTCTTTGGTAGGCTCTCCTGCTTGAAACATGATCGATACTGGATCACCAGTCATTCGCACCAGGACAAAAATGACAAGAGTAATAGCAAGAACGACAAAAACACTATGTAGTAGACGTCTAATTAAAAAGGCTGCCATCCCGCTCCTCCTTTATCAAAAATGAAGGGAATAGAAGAGACATCTTCTACTCCCCCTGTTCAAAACTTTCCTTATTCAACCGATGCTTCGCGCAAATCGATCCGTTCATCTGTCGGAGGTTGGAAGCCTTTTACTCGTTTGTTTACAGCCCACAGGTTGATCGTTTGATAGAGCGGTACATCCGGGACTAGCTCATACAGGCGTTGATTCAGCTCTTTAAATACTGCCATACGCTTTTCTTGGTCAAACGTGGAGCGTTCTGCTTTCAAGAGCTCCTCTACTTTTTCGTCATAGAAATCAGGGTTCCAGAACTCACCTTTGTGATACATCAGATAGGCAGTATTATCAAAGTCGAGCGTCCATCCACCCCAGCCATTCCGGTACATATGTCCTGCTTTTCCTTTCGGGATGAGGTCAGAAGTAAATGTGGAGGCGTCCACCAGATTCAGCTTCACCTTGAGACCGACTTGGCCTAATTGCATTTCGATCGCTTGTGCTACCTCTTTAAACGTAGCATCTGTACCCGGGAGGAAGAGATCAAGCTCAGTTCCTTCCTTCACACCTGCTTCTGCAAGCAGTTGTTTTGCTTTTTCTGGATCATAATTACGTAATGGCAGGTTAGGATCATAGCCGAAAGACATATCGCTTTGGAAGGAATTGACACGCTTACCATATCCGCCGAGCAGCGTTTCGATAATCAAATCTGCATCAATCGCGTAAGCAATCGCTTCACGGACTTTTACATTGTCAACTGGCTTCATCGATGTATTGAATCGAATCGAATAAACGGTTGGCGACCCGACTTGCATCAGTTCAAGATCAGACATGCCCTTGATGGATTCTGTTTGGCTAATCTCGACTTTTTTCATAATGTCGATCGCACCTGTTTGCATTTCAGCTAGACGTGTAGTCGCTTCTGGAATAAAACGGAACGTTACTTTTTCCAGCTTCGGTTGACCTTGCTTCCAATAGCTTTCGTTTTTCATCAGTACAACCTTGTTATCTTTTTCATAGCTATCCATTTTGAACGGACCCGTACCTACTGGATGCGTGTTAAAGTACTCGTCCCCTTTTTCCTTATAATACTTAGGCGGAACGATCACACCGCCATAACCTGCCAGCTTTGTAAGGAGTACAGGATCTTTTTCCTTGAGAATCATGTTGACTGTAAACTCGTCTACCACTTCTACACGTTCAATCGAAGCATAGTTCGCTTGCTGTGGTCCTTTTTTCCCTTCTTCACCAAGCAGGCGATCAAATGTAAATTTCACTGCTTCCGCGTTGAATGGCTCGCCGTTGTGGAAGGTAACTCCTTTACGAAGTTTAAACTGAAGGGTCTTGTCATCCTTGAACTCCCACGATTCAGCGAGTCCTGGCTGGATTTTCAAGTCAGTGGTACGCTCGACTAAGCCTTCAAATACAGAGGTTGCTACCGTACTCCAATCAAGTAAAAACGTATCAATCGGATCCCAAGAGTGCGGATCTCCATTCACACCAAGTGTAAGTTCATTTTTTGCCGGAGCTTGCGCTTCTGTCTTCGATTGCGGATTTGCCTGTGTGCTCGTGTCTGTTGACTTACCCGAACATCCGCCCAAAGCAGCAGCTAGCAAGAGTAATGCGGAGCAAGCGGTGATACCTACCTTCTTTTTCAAAACAAGTCCCCCTTTTTTCTTTACGTTCTGGCATTCATGTTGAAAAAAATATGATAGCCGTCATTTGTTCCTATTGGTTATACAAATGACAGGCAACATATCGACCATCGCCCATCGATTGAAATTCGGGCTTGTCCGTTTTGCAAATTTCCATACAATCCGGACAGCGCGTATGAAACGTGCAGCCACTCGGAGGGTTCGCAGGACTCGGTACATCTCCAGTCAAGATGATGCGCTCTCGCTTCGTTTTTGGCTTGGCAATCGGAACTGCGGACAGTAATGAGCGCGTATAAGGATGCAGCGGCTCTTCATATAGCGCATTTTTGGGTGCCAGCTCAACCATCCGTCCCAAATACATCACGCCGATCCTGTCGCAAAAATGCTTCACGACACTCAAGTTGTGAGAGATGAATATGTAAGTGAGTCCGTATTGCTTTTGCAAATCTCTCATCAGGTTCAATACCTGTGATTGAATGGATACATCGAGCGCAGATACTGGCTCATCTGCCACAATCAGCTTGGGATTAAGCGCTAGCGCACGTGCAATGCCGATCCGCTGGCGCTGACCACCACTAAACTCATGGGGAAAACGTTCGGAATTTTCTGGTTTCAGACCGACAACCTGCATCAATTCCGCTACTTTTTCCTTGCGTTCTTTTGACGTTTCATACAGTTCGAATATGATCATCGGCTCTTCAATGATCTCCCCAACTGTCATTCGCGGATTGAGGGAGGCGAACGGGTCTTGGAAAATGATTTGCAAATCCTTTCGCTTCATCCTCATCTCATTTGGGGAAAGGGCTGCTAAATTCTCTCCTTGAAAAATCACTTCGCCACCCGTAGGCTCGAGCAATCGTAGAATGGCTCTGCCTGTGGTTGACTTCCCGCAACCGGATTCACCTACAATTCCGAGCGTCTCCCCCGTTGCAACGGTAAAAGAGAGATCGTCAACAGCTTTGACGTGATTCGTTATCTTCTTCATGAACCCACTACGAATCGGAAAGTATTTTTTTAACCCTCTCACCTCAAGCAAGGGAGTAGATTCTGATTTTTCCAAAAGATTCACATCCTTTACGCTTACTCATACAGCCAGCATCTGCTTTTTGTACCATCATTCAGATCGAATAACGGTGGAGCTTGCTCGTAGCATTTGTCAAAAGCCTTCTGGCATCGTTCAGCAAAACGGCATCCTGGGGGCATCTGACCTGGACTGGGAACGGTCCCGCCAATCGTAAACAAATACTCCTGTTCTGTGTCCATATCCGGGATCGAACCCAACAAACCGACCGTGTAAGGATGCTTTGGAGTAGCAAATAACTTTTCTACCTCGGCTTCCTCGACGACTTGCCCTGCATACATGACGACCACCCGATCACACATCTCTGCTACCACACCAAGATCGTGCGTGATCAGCATAATGGTCATCTCGCTCTTCTGTTGTAGCTCTCTCATCAGGTCAAGAATCTGCGCCTGAATGGTCACGTCTAGCGCGGTCGTTGGCTCATCTGCAACCAATAGAGATGGACTACAGGACATCGCCATCGCGATCATCACACGCTGCCTCATCCCGCCAGATAGCTGATGCGGATACTCATCAACGATTTCTTCCGCTCTCGGAATCCCGACCAGCTTCAGCATTTGAATCGCGTGCTCTTTGGCTTGTTTTTTGTTCATACTTGTATGATTCAAGACGAGCTCCATGATCTGCGCCCCGATTGTATAAACCGGATTGAGTGAGGTCATCGGTTCTTGAAAAATCATCGCGATCTCTTTTCCCCGTACCTTCCTCATCTGATCCTTGGAAAAGGCAACCAGATTTTCACCGTTGTACAGGATCTCTCCTCCAGTGATTCGCGCGGTTCTCGGCAGAAGCCCCATGATGGATAGTGAGGTGACACTTTTCCCACAACCCGACTCCCCTACTACTCCAATCGTCTCACCTTTGTTGATTTGAAAACTAACGCCATCCAAAACGGTAATTTCTCCATTATCGGTTCGGAATCTCGTCTGAAGATTTTTGATTTCCAGCATCAAAGTCCCGCCTTTGCATCTGAATAACCCAGCTTGCTCATGATTTGATTCGCTACCGCTTTTGTCTCCTGTACCAAATATTCCAATCGATCTGGCTGAAAGCGTGATGTAGCTCCAGCCAAGCTCAAGCCAGCTATTACTTGTCCCGTAAAATCTCGAATAGGTACAGCAATTGCTGCGGAATCCGGCTCCAATTCACCGTAGCTGACTGTATAGCCGTTTTCACGTGCATCGTGAATCCATTGCCATAGAAGATCTTTGTCTGTATTTGTGTCAGGTGAGATTTTCTTCATGTCTACCCGGTTCAACAATTCTTCGATCTCATGATCCGGCAGAAATGAGAGTAAAATGCGCGGGCATGCCCCTGCGTACAACGGTGATTTTCTACCTACCTGCGTATATACACGAACATACTGGCGGGTATCGACTTTTTCGATGTAAACCCCTTCGTCTTGATCACGAATAATCAGGTTGACTGCCTCATCCACCGTATCTCGTAGCTGCAGCATATATGGGAGCGCGATTTTCCTGATCTCCAGCCGTTGGGCAACAATGTTCCCAAACTCCAGCAGCTTCAATCCCAATTGGTATTTAGGCGGATTATGAGTGGTCGTTTTGGAGACAAAGCCGCGCATTTCCAGCGTCTGAAGAATTCGAAATACCGTACTCTTCGGCATATCTGACAACTCGACAAGCTCAGCCAAGCTTAATTCACTGTTTTGGATAAAATATTCGAGAAACTCTAGCGTTTTTAACACACTTCGGTTTGCCGTTTTTTCTGTTTTGTCCATTTTTCATCACCATTCAATTGTCCCAAAATACGGAACGTTATTTTGTATTTTGGCATGCCATAATATTAAATGAATTCAGTTATTTCCGTCAATACATTTTTACCCCTTCGCAATCAGGTCGTTCTACCTACCTGGCTCAGGGGTAATTTGTACGTAAGGTTTTAGTGAATATTCTTTTTCTTAAACCGTCCACCAGAAACATCGTGAATATGACCGATTGCCAAAAATGCAGAGGAATCGATTTCCTCCACGATGGATTTCAGCTTCGCTTCTTCCAATCGGGTGATGACACAGAAGATGACTTTTTTAACGTCTCCGGAGTAGCCACCTTCCCCATTCAAATAGGTAATTCCCCTCCCCAGTCTCGCCGTTAACGCATCGCCAATTTCGGCTGGATAATCACTGATGATCCATACTGATCTGGATTGTTCGAGTCCGACCATCGTAATGTCGATCATTTTATAAGCGATGTAGTACGCAATTAACGAGTACATGGCCCGGTCCCACCCAAAAATGAAGCCGGCACTGCCTAGAATAAAAATGTTAAAAAACATGACCATTTCGCCGACCGAAAACGGACTTTTCCTCGTCATCAGGATCGCAACAATTTCCGTTCCATCCAAGGAACCGCCCGCGCGAATAACAAGTCCCACACCGATTCCGATGATGATCCCACCAAAAACAGCAGAGAGAAGCAAATCGTCTGTCAAGCTAGGAACATGATGGAGGTAGCTCGTCCCCAACGACATCACGACGACACCGAATAGCGTAGAGACGGCAAAGGTCTTGCCAATTTGCTTGTAGCCAATAAGTAAAAAGGGCAGGTTCAGCAGGAATAAAAATAAGCCGAGTGGGCCTCCCGTAAGTTTTGAGACCATAATGGAAACGCCGGTAACACCACCGTCAATGATGTTGTTTGGAACCAGAAAAATTTCCAGTCCGACTGCCACCAACAAGGCCCCAATGATGATTCCGAGAGTTCTTACTGCGATCCTTCTTTTTTTCTTCCGCTTATGAGTGATCGGAGCAATTGCTTTTGCATCCATTTTGATCATCCTTAGCCGTTATTTTCTTACCCCTTCATCTTTCCCAGGTAGTAAAAAAAATAGCCAGCCAGGAATTCTCCCAACCGACTCTGTATCATCCTTTAGCCCCAGACCGCAATGGAAATAATACCAATCGTGATTATCAACGACATAGACAGACGCCATACACGTTGTTGTTCCTTTAATAAGAAGACCCCGAGGAGCGTACCAAAAACCGTACTTACCTCACGAATGGGCGCAATAGCTGCCAGCGGTGCCAATGTCATGGCAAACAAAAACAATAAATACGAACCTGGTGACAGGATAGCACCGAGTACAATCGTTTGCCAGTTTTTTTGCCACTCACGGCGGATGAGTCCCTTCTTCCAAACGAAGCCCCCAGCGACAATCAGACAGGCAAAGTTCGTTATTTCCAATAAAGCGAATGGAGATAATTGTTGGACGATTTGCTTGTCGGTTAACGTGTATCCTGTAATGCATAGTCCAACAGCAACAGCGTATCGCAGGGCGAGCGGATTCACTGGTTGAGCCTGACGATTTGGCCCTATCATCCCGCTAATGGCGAAGACTCCGATCACGATGCAAATGACCCCCAGCCATCCTGATACCGATAAATACTCTTGAAAGAAAATGGCGCTAAAAAACGGAATGAGAAGCGTCCCCGTTCCCCTCATGATGGGGTAAACCTGTGAGATATCCCCGTATGTATACGCCTTTGAAATCAATAAGGTATAGCATCCTTGAAAGAAAAAGGACATAGTCAGAAAAAGAACCAAAGACCATGTCAGTTGTACGTGCATCAATTCCCAAAGGAGAACAGGCAAGAGGATCACGGTTGTTGGCAAGGTAATCAACCAAAGAAACGCCATTTTGTTCTCACTTTTTTTCGTGAACAGGTTCCAGACTGCGTGGGCAAGACCTGACGATAATACGAGCAGAATCGAAATCGATAGCATGTGTGCCCCTTCTCTCTCATGTTGTACAAACACAACTAAAGGCAATCAAACACATTGCGTTTAGTTGCTTTTCATCCGACGTGTACAGTATACACCCAGTCCCCGGAAAAATTAAGCATTGTTTCTGCTAATAGCCCCAACCATTTTATTGCCCCTGTGAACACACGCATCTTTTTCCATTCTCCGCATTTTGGGTTATAATGGAGGGATGACACTTCGTTCGGAGGATCTGACTACATGTTGCAAAGAGAGTTGACTCGGGAACAAGCGATACAGGTAGGCGAGCAAATTCTAATTGCCGTCGAAGGACACATTATTGAACGGGGCTATACGTACTTTTCAGATGGTGTCGTCTTTAATACACGCGTAGAACAAGGCCAGTATTTGACGAGTGATGTTCAAGGTTCCCAGGTGTATCATGTTCGCCTCGATATGGAAACGGTTCAAAACAGTACGTGTACCTGCCCTTATTCGCGTATTTGCAAGCATATTGCTGCCACCTTTTTTCAGATGTACAGTGTGTTCGAGAATCCTCGTACATTTTTGACCCGCTCCCAACAACCAAGGCGAGCTACTTTTTCTCCTCATCTGCTGATTCCTACTTATAAATACAGCCATACCGCTCCTGCTCAGCAGGATACAGCGTCTATCTCCTCGGCGCTTACCGCGAACAGCTCCGTCAAAGAATGGTGGGCATTTTTTGAGAGCTGGACACGCAACCTGTTTGCGGCCATGGAATCGTATCGAGCTTCCTCTGAGTTATTATCGAGCTATCAAAATGTACTGAGTGTTGCTGCCTCGTGGCCGAAGGATCGGGCACAGCTCTTTGTCATTCATGCCAATCTGTTTCATCTCATGAAGCTTACACAATACGTCAAAACGTACCGCCAATCATATTGGTTCCTGGATTTGGTTCAGACCGCCGAGCGGTTATTGGACCAATTAGAAGGGACATTGTACTTCGCGGATATCCCAGCTCTCTTGACTCACCATCAGGATGCTATCGTCGATACACTTCAACTCACAAAGGAGTTGAAAGAAAACGAAGCCACCTCTCTCTACTGGATATTCGCCTATCAAATGTTATGGTGGATGCTCTTGAAGAACCCAGAGTGGATGCAAGAGGAGATCCATGTGCTGGATCAGCTTATTAACGATGAAAACAGTTCTGCCGCCGAAAAGGAAAAAGGGCTACTGCTCCGTGCCCACTTTCATGTGATGGAAAAGGAGGACGAAGCTGCTCTACAAATCTGGAAAAGAATGAGCCGCTTGAACCTCTCCTTCTACTTGTCCTATATGAAATCATTCGCTCGCAATGGCGAATGGCAACGATTTCTCGATTGGACCGCTTCTTTGACGTCCTTAATCGGTCAAGCCGAGGCACAGCAATACCGTCTCGTTATCGCCATTTGGCAGGAAGCGATGCAGCGAGTGGGACGATCAGCCGAGTGTGGCGCCAAGCTGAAGCAGTTCTTACCGAGTAGTTATCACGAATATGCCGCCTATTTATATGAAGAACGACAGTTTCAGCAATGGATTGATTTACAAATGTCGTTTCAAGTGCCCATGGCAGATATCTCGCTCGTGCAGGTTAAAGAAATTGAGGAAACAGAACCGACTCTGCTCTTCCCTTTCTATTTACGTGAGGTGAACAGACTTATTGCGGAACGTAATCGAACGGCCTACAAAGAAGCGATCAAGCTCATGAAAAAGGTAAGGACGATTTACAACAGAGCCAACCAAGATGTGCGCTGGGAACGATACGTGGAACAATTATCTGCCAAACATAATCGGTTACGTGCTTTTCAAGAAGAGCTAAGGAGAGGAAATTTCAACTTATGAATACCGTCACTACATTGGTTCTAGATGGAGAGCTTTTGGCAGACGGACAATTCTTGATTACTGGCAAAGACACACAAGGAGCAGTGGTCGATCCAGAAGAATTGGCAGGAACACTGTTTGCGTGGGATGAGTCATCTTATTACGGAACCTTCCTGGACAAAAACGAGCAAGGCGTCTTGCTTAGTCCTGCCAAGGCCCTCTCCTTTTTCGTCTCCCCCCAGTGGCTTTTGCATCGGACCTATTCATCCAGCACGCCATTTGAACAATTTACGCATGTAGCGGGAATGATCCGTGATACGCTCGCACAAGGCTCCCTTGCCCCTGATTTTTCTTCTTGGAAAAAAGGACAAATCGGCTGGAGAGCCCTGCATACTCCCGTCGATTTTCCGGAGTACGGCCATAGGTGGCTTTCGCTTGTCGTGGAGGAATCCTTGCAAGGCACTGGTGCGATAGCACAAAAGTGGGAGCAGCTATTGACGCATTACCCGGCTCTGTACGTCATGGGCACCGAGCTTTCTCCACACCTTCAGGAACAGGAATGGTTGCAATCCATAGGCTGGCTGCCAGATACGACACCGTTTCGCACATGCTTGCAAATCATCGAGGCCGAGGAGCACCCCAATGACTGGCAGCTTCACGTGTATTTACAGAATCGTGAAGAGCCTGATCAGTTATTTCTTATTGAGCCACACCAGTTGACGGCTGAGGGAGTAGCTACCGCTCGCATCCCTGCTGACTGGCGTGAGCACTGGAATCGTTTTCTCTCGGACCTGACCAAATGCAAAGAGATTCTCCCTTGGCAAAAAGACACCCAGGAGAATCAAAGCCGTTTTCTCACCCGACTGACGAACGAGCAAGCATGGATCTTTTTGACCTCGAGCAGTTTGCAGTTAGTGCAAGCTGGGATTCACGTCTTTTTGCCAGCATGGTGGGAACAAGCGCGTCGGGTAAAACCGAAGCTAAAAGCCAAGATTACAACCTCTGTCGGGGCTAGCAGACAATCGTTCCTGGGTGTCTCCCAGCTCATGGATTTTGAATGGAAGCTCGCCTTGGGACCTGTAGAGCTCAGCGAAGAGGAATTTGAGGAACTCATTAAACAAAAGCAGCGCCTGTTGAAAATTCGCGGGCATTGGGTGCAATTGACTCCCGATCTATTCTTGCAGCTGCAAGAAGCGCTCAAGAAAAACCAAGCGAAAAACGGCATGTCCCTTCGCGATGTCATGAGAATGCACCTCGCCCCTACTGTGGAGGTTGAGGAGCTACCCGATGATGAGTTCGATTTCGACACTTCTCTAACGGTTGAAGTTCAACTAAACCAGCATTTGCGAGAGCTGTTGAACCAATTGCAAGAAACAAAGCGCATTCCGATCATGGAGCAGCCATCTACTTTTCACGGGACGTTGCGCCATTATCAGCTAGAGGGCAGTTCGTGGCTGTTCTTTTTACGCCGCTTTGGGTTGGGAGCTTGTCTGGCTGATGACATGGGATTGGGAAAAACGGTTCAATTTATTACGTATTTGCTTCATGTCAAACAACATGGCCCAGCCAGTACTCCTTCTCTCTTAATTTGCCCGACCTCCGTCATAGGCAACTGGCAAAAAGAGCTGAAGCGCTTCGCCCCCTCTCTTCAGGTGATGATTCATTATGGTAATGATCGCCAAAAGAAGGAGGCATTTTTGCCAGCGATCAAGGGAGCAGATTTGGTCATTACCTCCTACGCCCTGTCCCATTTGGATGAGCAGGAGCTAGGAATGGTTACATGGGATACGATTTGTCTCGACGAGGCGCAAAATATTAAAAACGCCTATACAAAGCAAGCATCCGCTGTGCGCGAATTGAAAGCATGGCACCGGATCGCTCTCACAGGCACTCCGATCGAAAATCGTCTGAGTGAGCTCTGGTCCATCTTTGATTTCTTGAATCCCGGCTACTTGGGAAGTCTCGGGGAATTTACCCAGCGCTTTGTCCATCCCATCGAACGCGACCAAGACCAGCAGCTCATCAATCAAGTGCAACGACTCATTCAGCCTTTCCTGCTCCGTCGCGTGAAAACCGATCCGAACATTCAGCTAGACTTGCCGGACAAGAATGAGAGCAAGGAATACGTACCGCTGACTACCGAACAAGGCGCACTTTATGAGACAGCGATTCAAGATATGTTTGATCGAATGGAAAAAGCCTCCCCTATGGAGCGGCGCGGTCTGATTCTAACGACACTGACACGTCTCAAACAATTGTGTGACCATCCTGCGCTCATTTTGAATGAAATCGCAACAACAGACGAAGCCAGTCGTTCGCACAAATTGGAAAGACTGCTGGAATTAGTGGAGGATATTCGCCAAAAGAAAGAGCGTTGCCTGATTTTTACCCAATACATCCAAATGGGCAATATGCTTCAACGGGTGCTGACGCGAGAAGGCTATGGACCTGTCTACTTCCTAAATGGAGCCACGAAAAAAGAAAAACGCGATGAGATGATCGCTCGTTTTCAAGACCCGACACTTCCGGACGATGAACGCGGGGCCATCTTCATTCTTTCGTTACGTGCGGGTGGAACTGGCTTGAACCTGACGGAAGCCAACCACGTCATTCACGTAGATCGCTGGTGGAATCCTGCGGTAGAAAATCAGGCCACTGACCGTGCTCATCGCATAGGACAGCAGCGCAATGTTCACGTCTACAAATTCATTTCACTCGGGACAATTGAGGAACGCATCGATGAAATGATGGAGAGAAAGCTATCGTTGAGCCAGCAAATTGTCGGGACGGGCGAAAGCTGGATCACAGAGCTATCAACGGAAGAGCTGCGAGACTTGTTCACCCTGCGTCATGATTGGCTAGATACGAAAGGATAGATGGAGAATGGAGCGAGCGAAACAAAACGAAGGAAATTCCACTATGCGCCGCCCTACAGAAGAGCCCAAGCTGCCCGAGGCATGGCTTCGTTTTTTGGAAGCTGTTCAACAGCATTTTTCTGAAAACCAAACAAAGAAAGAGTAAGTGTGAAAAACCCAAGGCCCGATCCGGTTATGGACCCTAGCCTTGGGTTTGATTTTGTTAGCAAACCCTCCGCAAAGGGAGGGTCAGCTACGCACGAATTCTCATCAGAGCGCGCTCTTCTTCTTTTATCCGCGGACAGGTGTAGCAATACTTTTGCTCCCCCGTCTTATAGTACAAGCAGCATTGATTCTTGATCCGAACTTTCCCTTGCGGATCACGCATATCCTCAATCCAGCGTACTTTCACGCGAAATGGATTTTTTTGCAATCCAAAGCTCTCGCCTTCCAATTGATTACAGAGGACATCGTAATCAGCCTTCACTTGCTCCTTGATGCTATCCTGTTCTACCAACGCCACAAAAGCATCCATATAGTAATTGAACCTGGTTGGGAACTGTCCCCAAAGCATCGCTTCGGGGTTTCCTGTTACCTTTGCAAGCGTCGTGAGCAATGGGTGCAGGAAATCTTGGAAATACGCACGATAGCATTCCTTCAGCCAGATTGCACGCTCTGCTTCACTGGCAGGCGCTTCTACGATCTCATATGCCGGGATCACAAAGGCGAATTGCGGATAGTCATCCTCATAAAACAATTCAATTGTCATATGATCCAGCGTCATGATAAGTGCACGATTCCAGACAGAGCTCATGTACGAAAGGCCAAGAGAAGGGCTCGTGAGCCAACTGCTGATGTAAGTACCAGCAGCAGTCAGCTCGTGTGCCTTGATTAGCGGAGCATAGATTTGAACAAGCTCATTCATATGTGTTGGGTCTACCAAATCTCTTGCCTTCATCGAAAATAAGGCATTGGGTCTCGATTTTGAAGTAATGGTAAACCGCTGTGCAATAAAATCGTCATCCCATTCTAGCATCACGAACTCCCTCTCTTTTCATGATCAAGAAAAAACGCTGTTTGACTGGTCGAGGTACGTGCCGAACTGTGCTTGATACAGTCTGCTATAGATACCTTCGCGAGCCAAGAGCTGATCATGACTTCCTTGCTCTGTGATGCCTTGTTCCGTTACAACGATGATGCGATCTGCATTTTTAATAGTAGCCAGTCTGTGGGCGATCACCAATGTCGTACGGCCTTTGGACAATTCCTGCAAGGACTGCTGGATCGCCGCCTCCGTTTCCGTATCGAGTGCAGAGGTAGCTTCATCCAAAATCAGGATTGGCGGGTTTTTCAAGAACATGCGCGCAATCGCCAGTCTCTGTTTTTGACCACCGGACAATTTGACTCCTCGTTCACCAATGATCGTCTCCAGACCAGCAGGCTGAGAACGGATAAACTCCTCCAGCTTAGCCAGACGTGCTGCTTCCCAGATCTCTTCCTCCGAAGCATTCAGTTTTCCATACACGATATTTTCACGAATCGTCCCTGAAAAGAGGAACACATCTTGCTGAACGATCCCGATTTGGCTGCGCAATGACGCCAACGTGATTTCGCGAATATCCATTCCATCAATGGAGATGCTGCCCCCGTCGATCTCATAAAATCTTGGCAAGAGGCTGCACAACGTGGTTTTTCCTGCTCCAGAAGGACCTACAAACGCAATGGTCTCGCCCGCCCGGATGTTTAAATCAATGTTTTGCAAAACAGAAGACTCTTGGTCATAGCTAAACGAAACATTCTTGTACGAGATATCGCCCTTCAACGATTCTACCTGGATCGCATCCGGAGCATCCGCAATATCTGGTGCTGTGTCCATGATTTCGATGTAGCGCTTAAAGCCGGCAATCCCTTTTGGATAGCTCTCGATAATCGCATTAATTTTCTCCAACGGACGGAAAAATACATTCGTTAACAGCAAGAAAGCGATAAATTCACCGTAGGTCAATTCACCTTGAATCACAAACCAGCTGCCGCAAATCAAGACGAACAAATTGACTAAACGCATCAGCACGTAACTGACGGAAATATTTTGAGCCATGATTTTGTAGGACAACAGCTTTGTAATCCGAAAACGCTGGTTGTTCTCTGCGAATCTTTTATTTTCAAATTGCTCGTTGGCAAACGCTTGTACGACACGCATTCCACCTACGTTGTCCTCAACACGTGCGTTGAAATCTGCCATGTCGCCGTACAGACGGTGGAACGCTCTCGTCATTTTACGGTTGAAGTGAACAACGAAGAATATCAAGAGCGGAATCACCAAAAACGTAAGCAGCGCCATTTCTTCGTTAATATTAAACATCAGGAGAAAAGCACCAATCAGCGTCATCACGGCGATAAACAAATCTTCCGGACCGTGGTGAGCCACCTCCCCGATCTCCATCAAGTCATTCGTTAGGCGAGATAGCAAATGCCCCGTCTTGGTATTATCGAAAAAGCGGAACGAGAGCTTTTGAATATGGTCGTACAGCTTCTTGCGCATATCCGTCTCGATATTAATCCCAAGCATATGTCCCCAGTACGTGACGACATAGTTCATCCCGGCGTTCAGACCATACAAAGCCAAAAGTCCAATGCACGCCCACACGATCATGTTCCAATCCTTGCTCGGAAGTAGTTGATCGACAACCATATTCACTGCAAGCGGAAATCCCAACTCCAACAAAGCAACGAATACTGCACACGTGAAGTCGAGGATGAATAATCCACGATAAGGCCGATAGTAAGAAAAAAATCTGCGAAGCATTGAAGCAGCAACTCCTCTCTCTCAAGAACAACATCGTATCAAGTGTTTGATTTTGAAAATCATTTTCATTATATATGGATTTGTCTTTTATATCGATGCTTTATTGGAATTTTTTTCTTCGCCGAGCACATTGGCACAAAAAAACGGCTCGAACCTCCTTGTCCATCGTCTTCTCCACCCTTTATCACCAGTTTTCACTGACCCCTCCATTCCCCTCTGCACTTTCGGTCGGAAAGTCGTATATCTTTCTGCCTTTTTACCGTTTCCCTAAAAAAAAGGATGGCGAAGATGACTCCTTTTTACTATAATGAAAAACTGTGAAAAACGGCCCCGACTTTTCTGAAAGGGGAAAGTCACGATACGCTATAGAAATGAGGAACATATTTGAACCTTCAACAACGAAAAATGGAATGGTTTTCGAACGTACGTGCTGACATGCTAGCAGGTATTACGGTTGCACTTGCCTTGATTCCGGAAGCCATTGCTTTTTCTATTATTGCCGGTGTCGATCCAATGGTTGGATTGTACGCTTCCTTTTGTATTGCAGTCACCATTGCATTTGTCGGGGGAAGACCGGGCATGATTTCCGCTGCTACAGGTGCGATGGCGTTATTAATGATTACTCTGGTCAAGGAGCATGGCATCGAGTATTTATTTGCGGCGACTGTTCTGACCGGTATTTTGCAACTGGTACTGGGTGCCTGTAAAATCGGCAGGCTGATGACCTTTGTCCCCCATACCGTCGTGCTTGGTTTCGTCAATGCGTTGGCTATTCTCATCTTTATGGCTCAGCTACCCCATTTCACTGGGGCGTCCTGGGTTATGTATGTCATGCTGGCTGGAACGCTCGCGATCATCTATTTGTTGCCGCGTCTCACCAAAGCAGTCCCTTCAGCACTCGTAGCAATCATCGTCATGACCGTCATTTCCATCTGGGCAGGTCTTGATGTACGGACCGTTGGCGACATGGGTGAAATCACACGTCAATTGCCGCTGTTCCACATTCCTAGTGTCCCGTTGAACTGGGAAACACTCATGATCATACTGCCCTACTCCTTCCCACTTGCATTGGTCGGGATTCTGGAATCATTGATGACGGCTGCCATTCTCGATGAGATGACAGATACGCGCAGTAACAAAAATACGGAAGTGAAAGGCCAAGGGATCGCCAACATCATCACCGGATTCTTTGGAGGAATGGCTGGTTGTGCCATGATCGGACAGTCTGTTATCAATGTGAAATCAGGTGGACGTGGTCGTCTGTCTACCTTGGTTGCAGGGATTTTTCTCTTGTTCCTGATCCTGGTCCTTGGAGACGTTGTCAAACAAATCCCGATGGCTGCCCTCGTCGGTGTCATGGTCATGGTATCGATCGGGACGTTTAACTGGCAATCCATACGAGACCTGCGGAAAATTCCTGTTGGGGATGCCGTTGTCATGATTACTACAGTGATCATCGTCGTGGCTACGCACGATTTGGCAAAAGGGGTCATTTCTGGTGTGATCCTAAGTGCGGTCATATTTGGCTGGAGGATGGCCCGCTTGCATGCCACCTCCTACGAGAGCGATATGGGCGAAAAGGTTTACACCGTCTCGGGTCAGCTGTTCTTCGGTACCATGACACACTTCGTCGACCAGTTTTCCTTTCAGGATGATCCCCAGCAGATTATCATTGATTTTTCTCGTTCCCACGTCTGGGATTTGTCAGCTGTCACGGCTATCTCGAAAGTCGTAGAGAAATACAGGCAGCTGGACAAATTCGTCGTCATCACCGGACTTAATGATGAAAGTAAGCGATTGATTGATCGTGTGGGTATAAGCACACCTGTCGGACATTAACCTGCTGTTTACATGAAAATCCCCTAATGAGTACAAGAGCTTCATCTCTTGTCGTTAGGGGGTTTTCTTTTGTCCGAATGAAGTCAAGGTTTCCTCTTATTTCATTTTTGCAATAGTCCGATCATATTTCCGAATTGGTCAGCAGTAAATTGCAGTGCTAGAATGATCAATAACAACATTCCTGCTTTTTAACTGCAAAGGTTGTGACAGAAGATGGAATTTTCATGGAAACGTAATTTGATCGTCTTATGGATTGGGGTATTTTTTTGCAGCACCGCCTACTCCATCTCCATCCCTTTCCTGCCCATCTTCCTCCATACTTCACTGGGGGTCAATGAGCATCTGGAAGCCTGGTCCGGCATCTCGTTTGGCATCACGTTTTTAGCAAGTGCACTCATCTCGCCATTTTGGGGCTCTCTCGCGGACAAATATGGACGAAAGCCCATGTTGATTCGCTCTGGATTTAGCCTCGCTTTGTTGTACTTTTTGACGTATTTGATTACAGACCCTTATTTGTTTCTTGTGTTACGGATCTTCCAGGGCTTGCTTGCCGGCTACGTACCTGCTGCCATTGCGCTGGTAGCGACGAATACACCAGAAAAAAGCGTCGGGTACGCACTGGGGATTATGGCGACTTCGGGAGCAACAGGAGGAATCATCGGTCCATTGGTTGGCGGTGTCGTCAGTCACGTATGGGGAAACGCGGAAGCTTTTATATTTTCAGGATTTGTCGTGCTCATAGCAGCGCTGATCGCTACTTTCTTCGTGAAGGAAACGAACTTGAACCGCTCTGGCAGTCGCTCGAGTGTACGAGAAGATTTGCGCGCTGCGCTGGCAAACCGCCCGTTGATGTCCATACTGGGTATGAGTCTGATGGTCACGATTTCCGTTATGCTTCTTGAGCCTTTATTAACCGTGTATGTCATGCAATTGGGCGCTTCGCAGCAAGACGCATCCCTTAGCTCCGGCATCATTTTTGCGGCAGTGGGCATCGCGACGGTCATTGCTGCTCCACAATGGGGAAAGCTCGGGTCAAATATCGGCTATTCCAAAATCTTGTTCATCGGCTTAATGGGTGGAGCCGTCGGAAATTTACTGCAATTTTTCTTCACCAATCTGTATGGATTTGGCATTTTGCGATTCGCGTACGGACTATTTTTTGCCGCTGTTTATCCGTCGATCAACGCCATGATTGTGAAAGTCACAGAACCAGAATTTCGCGGCAGGGCGTTTAGCTTGAACCAATCCTCGACGCAGCTCGCGACCATGATGGGTCCAATCATTGGCGGTTTTCTCGGAGGACTCATCCCGATTCGGTTCGTATTTATTATCAATGGTATTGCGCTGTTGATTACTGCCATCGTGATTCGATCCAAACGATCACAATTGGTCGGACAGCCGTTGAAGCAGCAAACCACGGAGCGTCAGCTAGCTACGAAGTAAGCTGGGTAGCCTGATCACATGCGAAAACTCCCTCTAAAGCGTACAGGTGAACACCTGGCGATGACAGAAGGGAGTTTTTTACGTGATCCCGCCTTTTCTTCCACCATTGTATTCGCTACAATAGTAAGTACTTAGAATTCGAACAGAAGATTCTGACAAACAAAAAGTCAAATTACATACGCCATGGAACGACCCGCATATTCCGATTTGACGAAACCACTCATTTTGTTTGGGGAAAGGGGAATATGTACATGTCGGGTAAAACGGTGATCTTGCTTATTCTGATCATCATTGGGCTGATCTGTGTCAATTTGTTTGTCTCCAACGGTTTCATTCGCCTGCTTGCCATCGTAGGAATCTTAGGGATTACTTTCGTTCTGCAGGGGGCCGTGATTCGAAAGCGATGAAGAGCGGACGGTTACCAGTGAAGGCGATCTACACCGTCACGCTGGCTTTTTCATGAAAACAGCGGTGGGCTCGGTTGAAAAATCCAATCCTAGCCCGCCGCTGTTACATTCCAACTTACTCGCTCTTTTCCTGTGAGTTATCACAACAACTGTCCTTAAACATCCTGATATTACTACTGATTTTGAACTGGCATTTTTTCAAAAACACTTGTAATCAGGTAAGCAATTTACACTGATCCCTTTCTTTTCCCCCTCGACTTTTACTGAGCAGCATTACTCTACAAACGGTGAAATAAAATAAAGTGTTATACTTGGCAATAATTGAGTGGAACATCCTCGTCACATCCCACGGAAGATAGAGGCTTCGTGAACGGAGGAGACTCCCCGAGGCTGGGCTAGATTAATGAATCTTTGGAGGTTCAGACTTCATCGTATCGTTAAGCTGGGTCACAAAAACTCCTTCGTTCGGGCCAGGGTTATTTCGAAACATTTTCGCTTCTTCGACCAGAACTTCGTCTGTATCCGTGCCAAGTATCTTTATCGTTGCATCAATGAATGACGCAAGTGGCATTGCACGCGGTTCATCGTTGTTGCTTTGAACCCATGGTGGCACAATTTCTATTACTTTTACCGATGTGTCTTTAAGCAGGTATCTTTGGGACAGCGTATAGGTATGAAGTGCTGCCTTCGTCGCGGAGTATACAGCAGTTGCCGCTAACGGAACAAATCCAAGTATCGAAGTCGTGTTAATGACAACGGCTTCTTCTTTGGACTTCAAATGGTCGATTAATGCAGAAGTCAACCGAATCGGACCTAACAAATTTGTGGCGACTGTCGAAACCAATACATCCTCATCGATCACGCCCGCCGCGTTATCGTGTTGAATGATGCCTGCGTTGTTAATCAAGACATTCAAATCCGGGAATTCTTCGATTAACTGCTTGGCTGCCCCCTCTATACTGGTAGGGTCTTGTACATTCAATTCCATTGCGGACATGCCGGGATTCGCTTTGATTGTCTCCTCCAAACGCTCTTTACTTCGACCAGAGATAATAACTTTATTTCCAAGATGGTGGAGTGCTTCTGCTAACGCACGTCCAATTCCCGAACCACCACCTGTAATGAAAATCGTGTTTCCTGTAAGTTTCATGATTATACCTCCTCTTAATTTGAACATATGTTGAATTATCAATATATGTTTTATATAGTGAATGTATCAGGGTGATAAATCGGGCTCAATGGTTAAAACAAGCTCGGTTGTTGATTGTTCAACAGAGGGCTTCGAAGTGATCATTTTTTGGATGGGATAAAGGGGAGAAGGATATGGCCAGGCGTATTCAAAAATCGAGACAAGCGATTATGGATGCTTTTATGAGGCTAATGTCAAAAAAGGAATTCGAGAGCATAACGATCAATCAAATTGCCGTAGAAGCAAATGTCAATCGAGGAACGGTGTATTTGCATTTCGATGACAAGTACGATCTGCGCGAGCAATGTATAGTAGCTCAAATTAACCAGTTACTTCGACATTGTATGTCTGGAGATGACCTACTTCATCTCCCTTCCAAAACCGCATTACTTCACAGTTTTGAATATTTGGAACAACATGCTTCTTTCTACTCCTTAATGCTGAAGAGTAAGGGAAGCACTGTATTTCGAAATCAAATGGAGACCATGTTCAGGGAAAATCTGAGTGAGTATCTGGATTCAATCAATCTCGATAAGGAAATAAACAGGGACATTACGGTACAATTTTTAACTTCAGCAACAGTGGGTATATTGGAATGGTGGATTATCCGTTCGATGCCATATCCCCCATCGGTCATGGTTGAACAATTTTGGAATTTACTGAACCGAGGTGTCGAAGGATACGAACATCATTCCATTAGAAGCCACTAATTTGGCGGCTTCTTTTGTATTAATGAAGGCCTGCAGATTAATGAAGAGTTTTCTCAGGTTAGATAGAGGGAGGGAGTGATAATTGAGAGTATAAAAAACCATCTTGAACCTCGTATGAATATGCGCAGCTTAAGATGGGATCTTTGAATAATATAAAGCCGCCAACACTTCTCGATTTTGTAGATCCAGGGTCGAAAGCATTTCGTAACCCATCACGGAATCGTGTGCCTGTGGAATAAGGGAATCCTGGATCTGTGATCTATTGATTAGCAAATGGATGCGACATTCAATAAAACTACATCCATGTTTGCGACTTTCTTCTCCCACTAAGGCCTTAACATTTTTTATGCGTGGCGACTCCTGTACCAACACCCCTTCTTTTACAGGGGTGTTGGACTAACTTGAAGGCGTCATTAGTGTTTCCAATGCAGCACTTCATCCGGATTGGCAACATTTCGTCCGTAGTATTGGTGGGCGCGGAAGTTGTGGATCTCCTTACAGGCCTTGGACATATTCCCGAGTACGACTTCCTGTGGTAAATCATCGTGCGGACTCCAGTAATAGATCTTCATTTCATATGTCTCGCCATTTTCTTCTTCCCAGCTGTATTGAATGCGGTCCGCTTTCACAAACCCGTTCTTTTGATAAAAATGGACTCTCTTGATGGAATCTTCATCATTTAGATCGATAGGTTCTACCTCCAGAATGATGTCTTTCCCTCTCTTTTTGAGTGTCTGGATGACCTTGGTACCGATACCTTGTCCACGCGTGGCAGGATTGATTAGGAGGTAATCGATGAAGATAAACGTCGGAAACTCCGCGTACAGCAAAAGAAATTTGTCTGTATCGACTTTGTGGTAAATGTCTGTTTCCCTGATAAGCGCCTGAATTTGTCCTTCCTTTTTCATTTCATATTCTGGAAAGTATTCATTTAATCGGTCATACCAATCCATGAGACATTCCCCCACTTGATCACTCGTAATGATCTCTTTAGCTTATACAGAATTGCCCAAAACCACTCAGTGTCAAAACAGCCTATATGGAAAAAATCCTTGATATAATATTATGACACTTCCCCTAAACAGCTAATCAAACCTGACATTATAAAAAGTTCAAAAAAACCTGTTATGACAACGGTTTGTCATAACAGGTTTCAGATGTTATTTGTCACTTTTCCTTATAATCAGGTGACATACGTAAATATAAGCAGTGAAAACATCAATTATAAATCACATTTCCCCATCATGAATGGACGAGCACAATCTTGCCACGCACTCTACCCGTTTGACTAAAGAGATGCGCATCTCGAACCCCTTCAAGCGTCAATGGATATACCTTCGTCAAGATAGGCTTTACTTTCTTGGCTTCGACTAGCGCACGGATATGATTCAGATTTACCCCATCTGGACGGGTAAACACAAAAGCAACATCCAGCTCTCGTTCTTTCTCAACCGCATCAGCGAACGAAGGTTTCTTGGCATCACGCTCGCTAATAATGGTTGCCACTCTTCCTTGCCGCTTCATCAATTTTAGAGCATCACCATACGCTTCTCCACCCAGCGTGTCCAACATGAATGAAAATTTTGTAGAAGTTTGAAGTGGTCCTTGATCATAAACAATGACTTCATCTGCTCCCAGCTCACGGACAAAATCGCTGTTTTTGGAGCTGGTTGTCGTAGCCACATAGGCACCCAGCGCTTTTGCTAGCTGAATCGCCATGGAACCGATCCCGCCGCTTCCTCCCAACACAAGGACTTTTTCTCCCACTTGTACCTTCCCTACTTCTACCAATGCCTGCCAAACCGTTAGTCCGACCAGTGGTAGCGAAGCCGCTTCCGCATACGACAAACCATGTGGCATCGGGGCTACGATATTCGCCGGAACGACAATTTCATCTGCGTATGTCCCTTCCCTTTCCAGCTCTGGACGGAAGAAGACATCGTCCCCGATTTGAAAATCCTGCACATTCGTACCGACAGCCGTTACCGTGCCCGCCGCATCCCACCCTAAAATAAGTGGCAGTTCAAAAGGAAAATCTGCTTGTAACAGTCCTTCCCGCACCTTCCAATCCACGGGATTTACCCCGCTCGCTTTTATGGAAATGAGCACATCGTCCGGCCCGATTGGTTTTGTTGGCCATTCCATTTCAGTTAATTGCTGGATACCACCGTATTGCTTCATGCCAATTCCTCTCATCGAACTTCCCCTTTTCATTCGACTATTTTTCGCAATTGGTTTTCGATGTGACGCTCTCCCCATTCACACATGACATCCAGAACCTTCGACAATGTCCTGCCGTACTCCGTCAAGTCATACTCGACACGCGGGGGAACCTGCTGATACACATTGCGGGTAATGATATTGTCCGCTTCCAATTCTCGCAGTTGCTGCGTTAACATTTTTTGCGTGATGGCAGGCATTGCGCGTTTCAATTCGCTTGTCCTCTTTGCCCCTTTTGCCAACAAGCAGAGGATCACTACTTTCCATTTCCCTCCAATAACTTCCAATGTTGCCTCTACAGGGATATTGTATCGTCCCATATCCTCCCCTCCTCATACGAAGATGTAGTCAAACCCGCTCCGGTGCGTCGATATGAGCCGGGAAATAAGGCAATACTTCTTGTCCAAGCTCATCAATGACCTCGTCAATGGGACGCTGGCTAGGGAACAGGGCGAAGAACAAATGATTGACGCCGACCTCTTGATACATGGCCAGCAGTTCTGAAAGCATTTTTCTGCCGACTCGGTACCCTAATCGAATCGGCGTGACTGACTCATACGGGTCTTCCGCTAGATCCAAGTGAAGAGGCTGAATAAACGGCTTGAATACACCTGGATGATATTTCTGGACAAGTTCTCTCCATTCTTGAATGGCATGTGCTTGATTGAATGGATCACGCGGGTAATAAATCCAGCCATCTCCGTTTTGCGCAAACCAGTCCATCGTTTGTTGACTGTACCCCGTGATAAAGGTAGGAATGGGCGAAGTCGATTTAGGCACAAGATTCGCTCCATTGTCGGCGCTTCCCATTCGTATGCCTCCAGCGGAATGTGAAATCCTAACGTCATCTTTCCTTCTTGGAACATTCGCTGAAAACCATAGTGACCGTCGAATTTGCTCATCGATACTCTCTCCTTCTATGATGAATTTGGAACCACCAGCGAACACATGCTTTGATCCGCATCCTCGTCTTTGTTCGATTAACGACGAGTTTTTTCCAGCTTGCTGCTGATCACCGTGAGTAATGCTGCACCTAACACCATCACCCCGCCGACCCATGGAGTATGAATCAGGCCAATCGTATCGACGATCATTCCCCCAACGAGGGCTCCAATCGCAATGCCGAGATTGAATGCCGCAATGTTAATGGCAGAAGCTACATCAACAGCACTTGGCACGTATTTTTCAGCCAACTGCACGACATACACTTGTAAGCCCGGTACGTTCATAAAGGCCAAGAGGCCCATTAGCATAATCGTAAGGGTTCCCACCCATTTGAACGGAGCGGTAAATGTTAAGATGATCAGAATGATCGCCTGGACGATGAACATCCAGCGCAGTGCTTTTATCGGATTCTTGTCGGCCGCTTTTCCTCCGACCGTATTTCCAATCGCTACCGCAATCCCATAGACGAGTAGTATCAAACTGACGGCGCTCGCCTGATAACCTGTGATTTCTTCCAGAATCGGGCCTAAGAACGTAAAGGTTACAAAGGTACCGCCGTAGCCAAGAGCCGTAATGGCAAAGACAAGCAACAGTGGCAAGTTTGTAATGATTTTCACTTGATCTTTAATGGAAGCTGGCTTGGCATTTTTTAAATTGCTTGGTACTAGAATCGCAGTCGAGATAAGCGCAATCACGCCAAGAATGGCCACTCCCCAAAAGGTCGCTCTCCATCCAAACATTTGCCCAATATACGTTCCCAAAGGTACGCCTGTAACGGTTGCAACAGTCAGACCAGTAAACATCGTCGCAATCGCGCTGGCACGCTTGTTTTCTGGCACCAGATCAGCCGCAATCGTCGAACCGATCGAGAAAAATACACCATGAGAAAACGCGGTAAAAAAACGGGCAATGATTAATATCGCAAAGCTACTCGACAAGGCTGCCGCACTGTTTCCGACAACAAAGACAATCATCAAAAGCATGAGTAGCGCTTTGCGTGGGATTCGACTTGTGAGTGCTGTAATAATCGGTGCACCAATGGCTACCCCTAATGCATATCCAGAAATAAGAAGTCCTGCTAAGGTGATCGTTACTTTCAAATCCTGTGCGACAGTAGACAACAAACCGACGATAACGAATTCAGTAGTCCCGATACCAAATGCACTGATTGCGAGAGCAAGTAAAGCAAGAGTCGATTTTTTCGCACCAGTTTCTTGCTGCTTCACATTGGATGTAATTGTGCTCATCTAAGTTGTATCCTCCCTTTATTTTTCTTGCCGTTCACAAAGCAGGGCCCTTACTTATCATGATTGGCGAATATGTTGGTTCTGAATGCTATTATGTCTCATGCCTCACTTGATAGGAAGTACGTACTTTCAAGTATCATAGGCACCAAAAAGTACCTTACACCAATAATCAAGCAATAAAAAAAGTCGGGAAGACTTTCTCCCCGACTCATTCCTTTATCTTTCTTGCAGCGCTACTTTTAATCCCAATAAGATGTAAACAGAGCCTACGATCTTGCCACTCCAGCGGCCCAGCCAGGAAATTCGCTTCACCAGATGCCCCAGTGGTCTGATGCTGATCGCAATCAATGCGGTGTAAAAAAACCCCAAGATGGCGAAAATCAATCCCAAGACAAGGAATTGATAAATGGCTCCCCCACGCTCCGGATGTACGAATTGTGGCAGAAACGCCAGAAAAAACAACGCAGTCTTCGGATTCAGAACTTCTGCGAGGATAGCTTGCCCATACGATTGCAGCGGTGGCAACGGTGTTACTTTTGGCAGCTCTGGGTCAACCGGTTTTTCAAGCATGGCCCGAACCCCTAAATAGACCAAGTAAGCCGCTCCCACAAATTTTACGAGATTGAATGCCCATGCCGATGTCATCAAAATCGCGGATAAACCGACCGCAGCAAAAATCGTATGAATGAAGTCGCCTGTAGCAATGCCAAGCCCTGCCATGATCCCTGCTTTACGTCCTCCCTGAACGGTACGCGTCGCAGTTAACAGGACAGCGGGTCCCGGAATTAAAAAGAGGCCGATCACAACAGCTAAAAATGCTCCCATGGTAGTCCAATCAAACATGTACCTCTCCCTCTTTGTATCGAATATTCAAATTCCCTTCCTATCATAAACGATGTTCAGCGAGAGCGATACGGTTTAGACTTACATTTCGCCCGCTAGCGATCTCCCCGATAAAAACGCTCAAATACGTGCGGGAGGTCCTTATGATCGATGCCCGTGCCGCTGTCCTTCACTTGCGCTCGGGCAAACGTAGCACTTCATCGACTCTGTGACTTCTTGGACAACCTCACGCAGCTCCACTTCTTCACTGCGCGATAATGAAATGAGACTGAGCTGGAATTTCAGCATGCGCAGGGAGCTTCTAAAACAAGCTCCTTATTCTTTTGAAGAAACATATTGTCGAAAACTAACGATTGAATCTCCTCTTGCTGGAGGTTTTATAATCGGGAGTTAGGGGGGCTGATGCGTTGGATTCATAAAGGAGGAAATATCTTTCAAAAATATGTCGTCATGTAGATTTTTTAAACAATACAGAACAAGGGAGCTGTAACATGGTAAAGAAGAAAAAACAGAGATTTCATGGCATTATTTTAGGATTACTAATTATGATATGTACGTCGTTGGTGGTTGCATGTAGCACACAATCAACCACACCTGAACCAAATCAACAGCCAGAGGCTAACAAACCAAAGACAGGTGGAACCATCACTGTGGCTTACGCAAGTGAAGCAGATACCTTAGATGTTCACAAGTCAGTTGGCAACGATATGGGTGTTACTTGGAATATGGGTGGATCGCTGGTCTACAAGGACCCTGTTACAAAAGAATTCAAACCTAATCTCGCAAGTGAATTCAAGATTTCAGAGGATGGAAAAACGTACACCTTTACCATTCGTTCCGATGTTACGTTTCACGATGGAACACCTCTGACTGCCAAGAGTTTTAAGGATACCTTTGAACGCATTAAGAATCCGAAAACAAAAGCAAAACTGGCGGGAATAGTTATGATGCCGGTGAAGAGCGTCAGTGCCCCTGATGATAAAACCCTCATCCTTGAATTACATGAACCCAATGTGTCGATTCTTGAAGATTTAGGCATTGGTGTAACTCAACCGCTATCCATGAAGGCCATTGAAAAATATGGTGAGGAATATGGACGAAATCCTGTGGGAATGGGTCCATGGAAGTTTGAGAGCTGGAAGGCTGGCGAGGGAGTTACATTGGTTCGCAATGAAGCCTTTAAGTGGGCCATGCCGCTCGATGAAAATCAAGGACCGCCAAGACCTGATAAACTGGTGATCAAAACAATTCCAGATAAAAGTGTTATGTTGGCCGCTTTGGAAAACGGAACCATCGATGTTGCATTCGATGTACCCGTAAAAGATATCAAGAAGTATCGAAATAATCCAAAATATCAGGTTTTGGAACTCTTTCGGGCTGGGATACCTCTTAGTTTATATATGAACTTGACAAAACCGGAGTTCCAGGATATCCAAGTCCGAAAAGCATTCCATATGCTGGTTAATAAACAAGCGATGGTCCAGGCGGTTTTGATGGGTGAAGGAGAAGTTGCCCAATCGTTGTTATCCCCTTCAACATTGGGGTATGATAAGTCATTGGAAAAATACGGGTACCCATACAATGTGGAAGAAGCAAAGAAGCTCCTTGACGCTGCTGGATGGAAGGTAAACGGAGAAGGCCTGAGAGAAAAGGATGGAAAAGTATTTACCCTTTCCTTTTTGAGTTCGGCTAGGTTTGAGCTGCAAGCTCAGTTGTTGCAAGCTATGCTGGGCGAGGTGGGTATCAAAGCTACCATTCAAAATTTAGAAGAGTCAGCGTTTAGTGATGGACAAATGAAAGGAAATTTTGATGTGACAATGGTTACTTATAGTTACGATGACCCTGATGCTTTATACCAAAGTTTCCACTCTAGCCAAATTGGTGCTGGCTTTAACATAAGTGGTCTAAAAGACGGTAAGCTGGATGCTTTATTAACAAAAGGACGTGCAACCACTGAAACGGAAGCCAGAAAACAGGTATATGTAGATGCCCAAAAACATCTCCTTGAGCAAGCATATGTTGTTCCTATCTATTATGACAAGCTCTTTGTGGTAGTAAACTCGCGAGTAAAAGGCGTGAAATGGACGTCTTATTCTCCCAATTTCCAAGATAGCTGGGTAGAAAAATAAATGGAGTCTTTACGTGTACGTCAAGAACCTAATCGATACGTTATAGGAATAGCATCTTTTTTAAAATATTGCATCAGACGAGGGGGAATGATCGATGAATTTTCAACATGTGATTGATAAGGTGCCAGACTACAAGGTATTTCTAACAGTAGATGAAATGGATGAAAGCACCAGAAAGCTGGCCGAAGAGTTTCCTGATGCTGTAACTGTATTTGAGGCGGGAAAGTCCCGCGATGGACACCCCATTCAATGTATCAAAATTGGAGATGGGCCCAAAAATGCGTTATGCTTTGCCTGCCCGCATCCTAACGAGCCGATTGGCGCGATGACGATGGAATATCTCTCCCGCGCATTGGCAGAGGACAAGGATCTGCGCGACGAGCTAGGCTTCACGTGGTACATCATCAAATGTGCTGACCCTGATGGTACGCGACTAAATGAAAATTGGTTTAAAGGACCATACACTATTTTTAACTACATTAGAAATTACTATAGACCTGTCGGCTACGAGCAGGTGGAATGGACTTTTCCGTTTGAATATAAAGAATATCGCTTTGACAAACCATTGCCTGAAACGCAAGTACTCATGAAAATCATAGACGAGACTAGACCTGAGTTTATGTATTCTCTACACAATGGAGGATTATGCGGTGCTTATTGGTATATTTCGCACGACTTGCCAGAATTATACGAGGGATTTCACAATTCAGCAAGGAAGGAAGACGTGCCTTTAGATCTCGGAGAACCAGAGACGCCATTTGCGACAGAGTTTGCTCCGGCCATCTTCAGTTTAAACGGGCAAGACGAATACTATGATTATATGGAGAAACATACAGGAAAACCCCCGACACTTGATGTGGGGGCAGACAGCCACACATACGCCTCTTCGAAAGCGGATTGTGTAACATTAATCACCGAGCTGCCCTATTTTTTCGATCCACGAATAGAGGATCAGAGTGACTCAGATATCTCCCGCAGAGAGGCACTTCTGACCGAAGCAGATCAAAGTGAGGCTTTCTTTGAAATGCTGGAGGAACTTTTGGGTGGCATACGGTCCTATATTTCGCAGGATAACCCGTTTTTCAAGTTGATGGACCCCTCTTCCCCGGCACGCAAAGAAAGGAACGAAGCACAGAGAAAATGGGCAATGAGCGATCCTGAATTTGAAAAGCCGGCAAAGGGTTCCCAAGTTTTCAGTAGTTTCGTGGTATCGAAGTTTTATCGAGGATTGAGCTTAGGACTAGCGGTCCGCACTTGCGAATTTGAGCTAGAGCGGCTAGCAAAGGAAGGCTCAAACGACCAAGAGGCAATTACAAAACTGAAAGCAGTGCTGCAAGAAGGGCTTCGCCATTTGCGACAGTATACGGATGAGCTGGAACGAGAACTAAACTATACAGTTATTCCTATTCAGAAATTGGTACGTATTCAGTTGGAATGTGGTTTACTAGTCTCCAATCACATCAGCAAGAATCGGTAGTCTTGCTGATTAATTCGCCAGCACTTCTATAACGATAACCACCACAATAACAAACACTGGATTGTAATAAAAAGTCCCCAGCTTCCAAAACTTGTCGTTGTCGGTAACAACATGCCCGTCGGCCGTTTTCACTCCGCTCCTGCAACCTCCTGCTCATTTTACAGGAGGTTGATTTTATGAATGGACATTAATTCTGATGCCCCGCCTTATAAAGTTCATATGGTTGCGGCGGAAACAAAATCGTGATGGTCGTTCCCTCTCCCACGCTGCTGTCCAACGAGATGATTCCCTTGTGTGCCTCCACGATCCCTTTCACAATCGTCAACCCCAAACCTGCTCCACCGCGTTCCCTTGCTCGCGAGCGATCTCCCCGATAAAAACGCTCAAATACGTACGGGAGGTCCTTTTGATCGATGCCCGTGCCGCTGTCCTTCACTTGCAACCGAACCATCGTACTCGGTTTGTCTACCGTGACGATGACTTTTCCACCCGCTGGCGTATGCTTGCAGGCATTCGTCAACAAATTCGCCACGATTTGGGCTAGTCGCTGCCTGTCCCCTGTGATCCAGACAGCATGATCCCCTTTGTAATGAAAATTCACTTGCGCTCGGGCAAACGTAGCACTCATCGACCCTGTGACTTCTTTGACAACCTCACGCAGCTCCACTTCTTCACTGCGCATTTGCAAGGAGCCCGACTCCACTTGGATCACCTGATCTAAATCGCGGACGAGACGGCTCAAGCGCAGTACCTCAGACCTTGTGCTTTCGAGATTTTTGGGTGTTGTTTCCCATATACCGTCAATCATCCCCTCTACTTGCGCCAGCAAGGTGTTCAGCGGTGTTCTCAATTCATGGGCAATATCGGAGGTTAGTCGCTTGCGCAACTCCTCCTGATGCTCAAGACTTTGGACCAGGTTGTTAAAAGCTGCGACCAATGACGTAACCTCATCCTTGCCACGTGGCTCCGGTACGCGTATGGACAGATTGCCTCTTGCGACTCGTTGCGCTGCGGTGCTCACTTGTACGACAGGGCGCACCATGGTCCGAGCGAGTGGTATGCTAATGATAATGACCAGGATGAGCAGCACAGCCATCGTCCACAACGTCGTGTTTTTATGCGCCCATTGGAAATGACTTTCCAAGGTCATGTACGCACTCCGATCATCGTGGCTAATCACCAGTTGCCCGATCATGACACCTTTACTGACGAGGGGAATCTTGTCTATACTGTAATTGCTTGTATGGACTGGCCGCTTGCCCCACTCGTTTTTCACTTGTTGCTGTTGATCCAGGAGTGTGATATGTAATCCCAAGACTTCAGAAACAGCTTCCAGCTTATGATAGGCTTCCGCTCCCCAGCCTTGATTGTCCTGATATGCCTCGAGTGCGACACGTGATATTTCTTGGTTATGCTGATTTCTCACCTCATCGGCATACATGGAAAAATGAACATCCATTTCCTTTACGGACAACAATGAGGAAAAAAGAACGGCGCATGCGCCGACAGTCATAATCACAAAGGCGAGCTTTACCCAAATATGCTTCATCGTTGCCTCACT
This sequence comes from Brevibacillus sp. BD137, assembly GCF_041644655.1. Taxonomy (NCBI): domain Bacteria; kingdom Bacillati; phylum Bacillota; class Bacilli; order Caryophanales; family Paenibacillaceae; genus Brevibacillus; species Brevibacillus sp. BD137. The sequence goes on from NZ_JAOTNO010000012.1 coordinate 101,404, forward strand.
TCTTCATGGGATCGTCAAAGCGATAGCCCAATCCATACACCGTCTTGATATACTCAGGTTGCTTCGGGTCTGCCTCTATCTTTTGGCGAAGATTTTTGATATGCGTATCAATGGTTCTATCGTATCCCTCAAAATCAAAGCCCATGACCTCACGCACGAGCTCCTCCCTGCCCCACGTTCTCCCCGGATAACGGACAAGCGTTGTGAGCAAGCGATATTCATTCGGCGTAACCTCCAAAGCCACTCCATTTTTCGTGACTCTCTTCTCATTCATCGATATGGTCAAATCGCCCACTTCAACAAAATCGGAGAGTGTTGAATAATCGCCCGCACGACGCATGACGGCTCGAACACGCGCGACAAGTTCTCTCGGGCTAAAGGGCTTGATCAAATAATCATCAGCGCCAATCGTAAGCCCGCGAATCCGATCCGCCTCTCCACTTTTCGCCGTTAGCATCAAAATCGGGACACGCGACTCTTTGCGAATTTGGACGCAGACTTCTTCCCCACTCAAATCAGGAAGCATCAGATCCAAAATGATGCAGGTCAATGAAATCGTCGTGGCCATTTCCACTGCTTCCTTGCCTGTTTGGGCGGTCAGGACATGATAGCCTTCCTTTTGCAGATAGGAGGACAATATTTCTAAGATTTGCGGCTCATCATCGACTAGCAAAATGGTAGACATAAGAATCCTCCCTACTCCTCTTGTGTTTGAGCCTTTCCTTTTTTCCAAAAAAGGAAAAAGACGAGAGCGCCTGCCAGCAAGGCAAAGAGCAAGCGAAACTTGTTTTCACCAAAAGTAATCAGATCATGACCGACGAATGTTTCAAAAACCATCGATGGCACTTTTCCTAGCAAGGTCGCCACCAAAAATTGCCCGAAGGTGATATTCGTCATAGCCGCTCCTAAATTGATTACACCCGAAGGCATCAGCGGATTGATCCGGAGCAAAACGATGGCAAGGCATTTGCGAAAACTCGTCGTTCCATTGATGGTATGTACCCATTTGAATGATTTCAGCTTATCACTTCGATCTGCTTTTTTGATCGTGTAGCGGTACAGAAAGAAGGCTATGCAAGCACCAACTACCTCTCCCGTTAAGGAAATCAAGAACCCTCCGTACAAGCCAAACACGACTGCGTTCGCACCCGATAAAAAAATGGACGGCAATACACCCGCCACACTGATCACGATGTTTAATAAAATACTACCGACAATCCCCAGCACCCCCAAAGAGCGAATCCACTCTGCCAGGGCTTCTATATTGGTTATCCAATCCATTCGTCTGTATGACTCCCCTCTGCCACTCTCCCTCTAGAGTAAACGAAACTTGTGAAGAAATCATGGAAAAAAGCAAAACAGTCGTAGCCTGATCGACTACGACTGCTTGTATGATTGAATGCCTCTTTATTCTTCAGCAATCGCGATGTACAAATCCACTTGCGCGTTGTTGGGATCAGCACAGCGCACTCCGTCATATCGTTCGAAATCTCCGGTAAATGTCCGCTTGTTCCCCGGTTGATGGGACCACTCCCATACCTTCGCCCACGCTTCCATCACAACTTCTACCATCGGGCCGACACGAGTCGTAAATACAGCATAGGTAGAGGCCGGCAGGGTCTTGACTGTGAGCTCAGCAGGAAGCTCACCGTTTTTTTCTACAACGGTTCCCACTAACAAGGAGTACTCGCCTGTCTCGTCACTATCGTAATCGGAATACACCCCCAGAACCACACCCGGTTCTTTTTGATGGGGAGTTTTGATGGGATGCTCTTCTTGATAATAGCGCTGCCACAGTCCCCCAATCTTCCCGTCCGGTCCGACTTCCGCCTCATTGGTTGTCCGAATTTGCAAGCCCGCTACACGCATTTCATCCAGTTTGACGATCGTTGGGTTCATCATTAACCACGCTCCTGTAAGAGTTTGTTTACATGACTTAGTATAACGACCATACCCTGACAACTATCTGTCAACGTTCCAACGTTTATTCATAAAGTTTCGCCATTCTTTTTACCGTATCCCCCATTCGCTGTCTGACATAGGAAGGCTCATGTACACACAAGGCATCGCCAAAGCTAAGCAGCATCCCGTTTAACCATTCATCGTCTGTCATCTTCGTTCGTACCAGCAATGAGCCATCCTGCATGGTCTCTATCGCTTCTGGCGCAAACATATCCCGTACCCTTACATGTACACGCTGCGCAAATTCGAGGACAAGAGAAATACGCTCTGCCGTATCCCATTCTTCGAGCCATTCCAGTTTATCTATTTGATTGGGGCGAGGGGAAAATTCCTCTGTCAGCACGGATATGTCTGCAATCCGCGACAAGCGAAACAGACGATCCTCCTGGCGTTGTAAACAATAGCCATAAATGTACCACACATAGCCTTTGATAATCAGTGTAACAGGCTCAATGGTGCGCTCTGTCGCATCTCCTTGTATTTTCGTATAAATGATCCGCACACGAAGTCTTTTCTCGATGGCTTCCCGCAGCTTGTTTACTTTTTCGGCGATCGCCGGTGTACTGCCCCATGGATTAAAGTCGTAAACAACAGGATGTGCACTTCCTTGAAGAGAGGATGGTGCAGTGGTGAGTAACGCTTTTATTTTTTCCAGAAGCTGTCCGATTTGCTTGTCGTCTGTGGAGGAATGAACCCCTTTTAGCGCAGCAATAACCGCGACTAGCTCGTCCAAGGATAAGTATTGTCGATCGATCGTAAAATTCTCCATGATCTCGTATCCGCCGCTTGCCCCAGGGTACGCTACGATGGGAATTCCGGCTGCATTAATGGTTTCCAAATCCCGATAGACCGTACGCAAGGATACTTCGAAGTGGTCAGATAGTTCACGGGCGCTCACACGGCGCTTATTCAACAGCATGATGACAATAGCGAGTAGCCGTTCTACTTTCATGATTGCCTCCGTTTGAGTCAACATAGTGGTGGAGAAGAAAAAGCACAGGACTCTTCGACACTGACACGCGAGCTGGGGGATGGACTGTTCGTCTCCACTTCAAAAAGGGGACCGTCGAGCCAAAGCCACCCTATGGGCGGACGTTTCTCAGAGAAGAAGTGTTCGACAAGCGGGTCCCCTTTTTGAAGTTCCGACTGGGTAGGCGTTGTCAAGGTCTACGAGCCCTGTGCTTTTTCTTCTCACTAGCTTTATTGGTTTATCGATACCTTAAAAAAATTGAAGAACAATATGTATAAATGATCATACAAAAAAGGAATCTGCAGCCAAAGTTGCTGCACATTCCCTTTTTGCCTTGCTTCATTTGAAGCTATACGCCCATACGTCTGCGTTGATTGTTTGGTTTTTTGGTGAGCTGGCTTTTCATTGATTGATTTTGCGCCTTTTGATTCATTGGGTTATTAGCCTGTGCTTGCGCTTGTTTCTTTTCTGCCATTTTGCGCTTCATTGCCTCTTGCAGGCTGATTTTCCCAGGCTTTTGTTCGTTGGTATTTTTTTCGTTTTGGTTTGGCTCCGTCATGCTTAGCAACTCCTCATAGAAATTGGTTATCTTCTATGTATTCTAGTGCAAGACAGGAGGAAGCGCCAGTGGGAATCTACCCGTTAATCGCCCGAAGCTGTGATAATTTAACACCACTCGCCTGGTACTTCAAAATTTCCTCCAAAAGTTCTGCAAGGTAAGCACCCGCTTCAATCGGTAGCGTGCCACCCTTATGAATATTAGAAATAACCGTACGATCTGATTCTACCGTATTGGCATCCGGTTTGTAAATCATGTAAGCACTGAGACTTTCTGCCGTCGCAAGTCCCGGTCTTTCTCCGATCAAGGAAATCACGACCTTGCAATTGACGATGGACGCGACCTGATCCTGAATCCAGACGCGACCTTTGTTAATGAACACAGGCTTTCCTACACTGACGTTTCTCATGGAAAGACCTTGGATTAACGCAGGCAGCAAGTCTGGGATCGTCGCCTCACACGCTGAGGTGCTCAGTCCGTCCGAGATGACAATTTGCACGTCTTTGTTTTTATCCCCATGCTGCTCCAGCCAGCGAGCGGACTCATCCGATAGCATCCGTCCGGAGTCGAGGTTCATTAAATACTCTTCCATGCTCGTCGCTCTCGAATGGAGGACAGGTAGTTGCAGACTCTCGATCAGCTCTGGACTGATCGTTTTCATAACCGCATCGCGTGCTGCTGCCTGATCAATCCGAAATTGGAGGTAGCTTCCCGTCTTCATTCGGGTACCCGCCCGCCCGATTCCGATGCGAGCCGGCGTTCGTTTCATCGCTTGCTCCAATGCTTCTGGATTGTTTGGATTCTTGACCCCGCATTGCTTTTGCTCAGGAAAATGAATCACTCCTTGGCCTTTTTTGGACAGCTCATCGATTACACGCTGGACCAAGTCTTCCATATTGATCTGTTTCACCTTGCTTCCCTCCCCACTCGTTAGTCAAAAATGGTTAAATCGCCTGCGCGCTCTGTCAAACGACCATTTTCCATAAGGCCCATTTTTTCCATCCATTTCTCAAATTCCCGGAGAGGTCGCAGTCCCAAGAGCTCACGGTAGCTGGCGTCATCGTGGTAGCTCGTGTCTTGGTAACTGAGCATGACATCGTCCCCACCTGGTACGCCCATATAAAAATTCGCCCCTGCCAAGGTCGTCAGCATCCCTGCAATCTCCTGGTCATTCTGATCCGCATACATGTGGTTCGTATAAGTCGGAGCGATTCCCATCGGCAAACCATGCAGCTTGCCCATGAACAAGTCCTCCAGATCGGCACGAATCATCTGTCTGCCATCATAAAGTGTTTCTGGACCGATAAAGCCAGAGACGTTATTGACCATGAATGGCTTCCAGTGACGGCAAAAACCGTACGTACGCGCTTCCAGCGTCTGCATATCGACGCCTTCATGAGAGTCCAGCGACACTTCGGAGCCTTGCCCTGTCTCAAAATACATAACGTTTGGTCCCGACGCTGTACCTTTTCGGAGCATCAACTCCATTGCCTCATCCAAAATCTCTTTGTTCACGCCAAACGCATCATTCGCGCGTTGTGAACCTGCCAGACTCTGGAACATCAGGGAAATGGGCGCTCCGCCGCGAAGAGCCTGCATCTGTGTCGTGATATGGGCCAGCACGCAATTTTGTGTAGGGATTTCCCACTTTTGCATGAAATCATGCGTCATTTTCAAGAGCTTGGTAACGCTTTCAACGGAGTCGTTATTCGGGTTAATTCCAATGACGGCGTCGCCAGATCCATAGGACAAGCCTTCCTTCATCGAAGCCAAAATACCATCTGGATCATCGATTGGGTGATTCGGCTGACAGCGGAACGCCAGTCTTCCCGGCTCGCCAATCAATGTGTTGCAGTAGGCTTGATGCTTCATTTTTTGGGAAGCCATGACTAGGTCAATGCTGGACATCAGTTTGGCCGTAGCGGAAATCATCTCGCTGGTCAGCCCCCGACTAATTCGTGTCAGCTCAGGCATTCCTGTGGAAAACGACAAGATGTACTCCCGTAGCTCCCCTACTGTCCAATTTTTGATCTCTTCGTAAATAGAGAGATTGATATCATCATAAATGATCCGTGTCACTTCGTCCTTTTCGTACGGTATGACTGGATTTTCATATAGATCACGAAGTTGCATTTCGCTTAATACGACTTTGGCCGCCATCCGCTCCAGTGCGGAATTAGCTGCTAGTTTACTCATGTGATCGCCAGACTTTTCTTCACTTGCTTTTGCCAATACATCACGAACCGAAGTAAACTGGTAATGCTGTTTACGTACAACGCAAGCCAATTTCATCTCTAGCTTCACTCACTTTCTTTTCAACTTTCCGTAAACTCTATCTCATGGAACGAAAAAAGCGCTTCGAAACAAAAGACGAAATACTCGCCTTGGTCCAAGCGCCGTTGCTCTTCCTATCGATTCACTTTTTTGCGTTCATTGTTTGCTTGTAAGCACGAACTCCACTGCCGGTAGCAGTTCTTCTTCCATGACGGGTTTGACCAGATAGGCACATATCCCTTTCGCTTTGGCTTGCATGACCATGTCCTTTTGACTGTAAGCAGTCAAGAGAAGGATCGCTGCGTCCGAATGCTCTCGGATAATCCCAGTCGCTGTCAAACCGTCCATAATTGGCATTTTCACATCCATAATAATCAGATGCGGGTTCCACATTTGCGTCAATCGAACGGCCTCTTTGCCGTTTTTTCCTTCAGCTACGACGTTATATCCCTGCTCTTGCAACATCTCGACCAGGTCCATACGCGTTATGGGGTCGTCGTCTATGATGATGACTCGATAATGCTGACGCAATACTCCACCTCCCGATCACCAGTGAACGGACGTGCCAACTGCTCATCATTTTCATACGCAACCGACGCCGTTGTCGGTTTATCGCATATTTCTGAATACGTTTATTATATCTATATTTTCAGGCTAATTCCAGCTTAAATCCAACCCCCCCCCTTCCCCCTTGTTGCTTCCTAGTAAAGGTACGAGAAAAAATCAATGTACGATTTTCGGCTGCAGCTATTTTGGGTGAGCGATAAAATGAAAACATAACGATGGAGGGGGAACCGAATGATAACGGCCGAGATGAAGTCCGAGTATTATCAGGCGTTACTGGATAAAAATTCAGAATATGAAGGTGTCTTTTTTGTTGGAGTCAAAACAACTGGCGTATTTTGTCGCCCGACGTGTCCAGCAAGAAAACCTAAGTTTATAAATTGTGAGTTTTTTGATCATGCCAAACAAGCACTTTTGGCCTCATTCCGGCCCTGCCAGCGCTGCCGTCCACTTTCACATCCCAATCATGTTTCAGAGCTCGTGCGTCTGCTAGTAAACGCTGTAGAGGAAAACCCCGAGCAGCACTGGACCGAAAATGACTTTCAAAGATTATCCGTGGATGCTGCAACAGCGCGGCGCCAATTCAAAAAGCGTTTTGGCATGACGTTCGTCGAATATGCAAGGGCGCGACGTATGGGGATTGCACTGAAAGAAATCAGAGAAGGAAAAGCCGTCATCGATGCCCAGCTATCCACCGGTTACGAGTCTAGCAGTGGTTTTCGAGATGCATTTTCACGAATTATGGGGGCAGCACCTACTCTTCTTGGCGATCATCCTATCTTAAAGGCAGCGTGGCTGGATACGCGACTCGGTCCCATGATAGCCATTGCGGATGAAGAAGCTCTCTATCTCCTTGAATTCATTGACCGTCGTGGCTTGGAACGAGAAGTTGAACGTCTTAGACAAAGAACGAAGTCAGCGATTATCCCTGGTTCTACAGCGCCTATCCATTCGATTGAACGTGAGTTAGAGGAGTATTTTGACGGAGGGCGAACACAATTTGCAACGCCTTTGTTTTTGTGCGGATCGCCTTTTCAAAGAATGGTCTGGGAGCATTTGCAAACGATTCCTCCGGGGCATACTTCATCCTATTCCGATGTTGCAGCAGCTATTGGGAAACCAAGCGCCTTTCGTGCAGTCGCGCAAGCAAATGGTGCGAATCAGTTAGCGATTGTCATTCCTTGCCACCGGGTCATCAACTCCAATGGTGATTTGGGAGGTTACGGAGGAGGACTTTCGCGCAAACGCTGGCTGCTTCATCATGAAAAAGAAACATCCCACCCCCTTTGACCCGAATTCGTGAAACATCTGGAAAATGGATGCGGGCACTCCTTCCTAGCAAAAATGCCCTCGCTTATGCAAGGGCATTTTGTTCTTACTGCGCTTTTTCGGTTATTTTTTGACGAAGGTTATCTACGAGCTCGGACATTTTCACTCCGCCCAAAATCTCCTCCATGGCATGCTGCGCACGGGTCAAAATCAACTCCAGCACAAACTGTATATTCGCTCCCACTGGACAATCGGGATTCGGTTGCTCATGGATGTGAAAAAGTTGCCCTTCTTCCACGACATCGACTGCACGGTAAATTTCAAGAAGCGTGATTTGATCCAATTCCTTGGCGAGAGAAGCGCCGCCAGCTCCCGCACGTACGTTCACGAGCCCAGCCTTCTTCAACAGCCCCAGTACACGTCGGATCACGACTGGATTTGTATTCACACTACCTGCGATCCATTCGGAAGTACAATGCGAATTCGAATCAATGGAAAGTAGTGATAAAATGTGAACCGCAATGGAGAAACGGCTGCTGATTTTCATACGTTGTCACCCTTTCGTTGTAATGATTATAGTTACACCACAAACAAGAAGTCAAGTTAACCATACCGTCACATTTCGTCCCGTCGAACTTTTTTCATTCTACTATAATGACTGTGTCAAGTGTTCCCGTAATCTGGAAGGAGTGTTGACAAAATGATGCTTCCACAAATTGAAGTTACGCCTGCAACAGCCTTCATCGATGTTCCCGTCCATATTACACTCAGCGGGTTTGTCCCGAATCAATTAATCACCCTTCATGCTACTCTCAAAAACGGGTTGCCTGGAGGAGATTTGACTGCATCCTCACATGCTATATTCCAAGCAGACGAAAATGGCACGGTGGATTTGGTTTCCCAAGCTCCCTTATTTGGTACGTATGAGGGAATTGATCCGATGGGGCTTTTCTGGTCCATGAATGTCCAGACCATGCGTTTTTATCATGCCTATTCTCTGGACGACTTTCAGTTCACCCCACGCTCCACCGAGATAGAATTAACGGCAGAAGTCTACGATAAGCCCGTAGCGAAAGCAGTCGTGAAACGTATTTTTGTCTCCCGAGACGTGTCGATACAAAAAGTGACAGATTATGGTCTAGTCGGTCTGTATTTTTCAAAACCCCATACAGAGCAAAGACCCGCCATTGTCGTACTAGGTGGAAGCGAAGGCGGAATTGGTTCCTGCTCACAATTCGCTGCTTTGTTCGCCTCTCACGGCTATCCGGCGCTAGCACTCGCTTACTTCCAATGCAACGATCTCCCTGACGATATTCGCCAGATCCCGATCGAATATGTTCAACGCGCCATTCATTGGTTACAGCAGCAGCCCTCCGTACACCCTGATAAAATCACGTTATTCGGACGTTCCAAAGGAGCAGAATTGGCATTAGTCACAGCATCGATCGATCAACATGTGCATGCTGTCATTGCTTCGAGTCCCAGCTCTACTGTTACTATCGGGACGGATAAGGCATTCGCTGGTTCAGACACGTTCTCCCCGCAATCCTCTTGGTCGTTTCAAGGAAAGCCTCTTCCATTTGTTGAAATTCCGGTGGAAAATATCAATGGCCCGATCCTCTTCCTCTCCTCGGATGACGATCACTGGTGGCCAGCAGCAGAGCATTGCGAGCAAATGGTCGAGCGGTTAAAGAATCATCAGTTTGCTCATTCGGTGGTGCATTTGCGTTACCCGGATACAGGACATGGGATCCGTTTTCCATACATACCGACTACCCGAACACAGCTCAATGGTGGTACGCCCAAAAACAACGCCTACTCATCCGAGCACTCTTGGCGTGAGGTTCTTCAGTTTTTGGAACGGACTTTTCCAGAGTAAAAAACAGGGAAAGCCTACTTGCATGACGAAGTAGGCTTTACGATCTATCATTATAGAAAGGATGTATAGCCCTATGGACTGCTTATTTTGCAAAATTGTAAACGGAGACATTCCTTCTAAAAAAGTGTATGAGGACGAGCATGTATTGGCCTTTCACGACATTAATCCTGTCGCCCCTGTTCACGTCCTGATGATTCCGAAAAAGCATATTCAATCCGTTCTGGCTATCGAGCCTGAGGACAAGGAGCTGATCGGTCACCTTCATCTGTCGCTGCAAAAAGTGGCAGAAACAATGGGCGTGAACGAGGATGGCTTCCGTATCGTAACCAACATTGGCAAGCATGGACAACAAACCGTTTTCCATCTGCACTACCACCTCATTGGAGGCCGACAATTGGAGTGGCAGTTCTAATCAATAGCGGCTACTGCTCTTAGTGAGAGGCAATGTGGCGGGCGATACCTTCACCATGAAACCTTCCATTTTCGATAAAAATGGCGTTCGCGTGACGGCCCGCCGCAATGACTCCCGCGATATAGAGTCCTGGGATGTTCGTCTCCATTGTCTCAGGATGATGTGCTGGGATTCCCGTTTCCTCATCAATCATAACCCCTAACGAATGAAGGAAGGTACGATCCGGACGGTATCCAATCAAAGAAAATACATGGTCATTGGCAAGCGTAATGACTTCCTCGCCCATCCTCACCCTAATGGAACGTTCCTCAATTCTCTCGACGGTTGCACCAAACAGCATGTGGATGCGCCCTTTTTTGATCAGACTCTCAAAAACAGGCCTTGTCCATGCCTTGACCTTGTCAGATAGCTCCGTTCGGCGGCAAATCACCGTTACCTCTGCACCTGCCCGTTCCAGCTCCATCGCCGCGTCTACGGCAGAGTTGTTCCCCCCTACTACCGCTACTTTCATCCCTGTATACGGATGTGCTTCCTTATAAAAGGACGAAACCTTTGGTAACTCCTCGCCTGGGACCTGTAACCGATTTGGATTGTCAAAATAACCTGTGGCGATCACCAAGTTTTTCGCTTCATACGTATGGTTTTTGGCGAAACGGTCCGTAGTCGTAACCTGGAAGTCTTCTGGTGTTTTCTTCGCTTCCGTTACCGTTTCATATACGTTCACGCGCAATTTTTCTCGCGCTGCTACCAGTCGATAGTAATTGAGTGCCTCTTGTCGGGTCGGTTTGTCGTTCGCCGTTGCAAAAGGGACACCCCCGATTTCCAGTAAATCTGGTGTGCTATGAAAAATCATATAGGTCGGGTAGCGATAAATAGAATGGACAAGCGACCCTTTTTCAATAATGATGGGATCAAGTCCAGCTCGCTTGCAGGCAATGGCCGCTGCCAGTCCACAAGGTCCACCGCCCACAATCAGTACGTCTTCCATTTCTCTCCGCCTCGCTTCACTCTCTCTATTTTTATTCCTCCATCATATCATATCGCATCTCCTGAAAAAGAGTTCGGGCACCCCTGCTAGGTTTCTACCAAAATCTGACCAATGAAACAATGGTTCTCCCTCCTTATACTGGATGTATGATGAAAAAACAAAAGATACATATCTGGTTAGTCTCCTTGGCTTTTCTGGTGTACGGTCTCTCTTTTGCCATCGGAGTCTCTGCATCCACAGCCTCGACGAAAAATTTAAAAGATATCGCAAACAGCTATGCGATAGAGCAAATCCGTTCGCTACAGGCGGCAGGTGTCATCTCCGGCGATGAAAACGGGTACTTTCACCCAACTCGCCCGGTGACGCGTGCTGAGTTTGTCGCGATGCTCACACGAACGCTCGGTATGAAACCGGTGATCAGTAACGTCGCAGCCTACTCGGATGTTCCGAAAAACTCTTGGGCATACGGGTACGTACAAGCTGCTGCTGGACTTCGCATCGCGAATGGCATCGGTCCTACTTCTTTTGCTCCGAACCAGACGATCTCTCGCGAAGAGGCCGCTGCATTTCTCGTACGCGCACTGGAACAAAGCATTTCGTCTTCTTACCAGTTGTCCGTGAAGGATGCCAATGCGATTTCGAGCTGGGCACGCCCCTCAGTCAGCCACGCCATACAGAAAAATTGGTTGGTTGGCTACAATGGCTACTTCCGCCCGACTCACGCACTATCGAGAGAAGAAACCGCTGTTATTTTGTATCGAATTCAGGAGAATCTGAAGAAGCAAAACGTTACAGCAAAGTCGCTTGTCTCTCTCGGATGGCAATACCAATCCACGACAGAGGAATTCATCGCACAAGTCAAGAATAGCGGAGTCAATACGCTGTCTCCACGTTGGTACTTCCTGCAAAAAGACGGAACGATTAGCGACTCTACGGATACTTCCCTTGTCCAATGGGCACATGCAAATGGCAAGCAGGTGTGGCCGCTTTTCGGGAATAAATTTGATCCTGATGCTACTCACGCCATGCTGTCCGATCCCAATAAACGAAAAGCAGCCGTGCAAAAGCTTTCTTCGTTCATTGATCAATACCACCTAAATGGGATTAACATCGATTTCGAAGGGTTCTCCCCTGCGGATCGCAACAACTTCACCTTGTTTATTCAGGAGCTTGCGACTGCTCTTCACGCAAAAGGCACTGTCCTATCTGTAGATATTCCGCCTGATGGTGATTCAGACTGGAGCGATCCTTTCGATTTTGCCAAATTAGCAAAGTATGCGGATTATTTGGTAGTCATGGCCTATGAAGAGCATTGGGTAGGTGGATCAGAAGCAGGCTCCGTAGCATCCTTGCCTTGGTTTACGAAAGTCATTACCGATCTGCTTGACGAGGTTCCGACCCAAAAGCTCATCGTCGGAATGCCTCTTTACACGCGCGACTGGTACCAATCGAATGGAACATTGAAGTCAACAGATATTAGCATCCCTGAGTCTTACCAGTTGCTCTCGCAATACAGAGCAAAAACAGTATGGGACGATAAAGTTGGACAATACCGTTCGACGTATCAAAACCAAGGCGTCACGCACACAATTTGGCTGGAAGAGAGCCGCTCGATTGGACTGAAGGCTCAGGCTAGTCTGCAATGGCAAGTGGGTGGCCTGGCGTACTGGTACGTTGGCTCTGAATCAACGGATATGTGGGCAGCCATTGCTAATTCGATCACCCTTAAACATGCACGAGAAAAACTGTAAGACTCATGAAAAGAAGCGCCCGCGTCCGGCTATAGCCGTGGCAAAGGCGCTTCTTTTTGTTGTGCTTGGCAATTCTCAATAAGTCCCGGATGAGCCCGCTCCGCCAGGATGCTTGGGCGCTTCGACGACTTCGTCCTTTGACGCTTTTCGGGTCTCAAATAAATCGGTACTTCCTGCTGCGTGCGTCCCCAGCACTTTCAGTTCTTTATTTTCTACTTCCTGATTGTTTTGTTCAGTCAATATGATCCCTCCCGAATGCAAGTTAGCTGTAGTTTGTCTCCTTTTAACGATTATTAGACAATCATTGGTGTTCTGCATGGGAATGCCCTCCTTTCTTCATACTGAAAAGGAGCAGAAGGAGGAAAGGTTCTTGCCAGATATTTTGATGAGCCCTGAATTAAAAAGAAAAACAGAGGAAGCTATCCAAGGTCTCTCATTCACAAAAAATTTCCGTTCTGCAACAGCCGAGGAATGGTATCTGTTTTTGCCGGGATATCGAGATCCGCAGACAGAAGGGGCTTGCGGGAAAGTATTCATTCATTACGACCTGTTTGGAAATCGGGATGTGTTCATCAACACCACCGTGATTTTCGATGACCCAAAACTGCATGACCCTACTCTGCATCCGCTCGTCTACGCAGTGGTAGATGAGACCGTCAATCGTTTGGTTGGCTATGCAAATACGTTACTTTCGGTACATGCAGGCTTCAATTCGTACTCAGCGGAATACGTGAGTTAGCACCCCTTTGCCTAATGTCCAATCCTTTCCCCATTTTTTCCTGAATATCCATTGATTCTATACAAACACTATCAAAGGTTGACAGTAACCCAATTCGATTACAGGAGGCTATTATGCAACGATTTGCTGCTCATGAGTTTTTGGAAACACAAGAAGCACTCCGCTCCAAACACGCCGCGATTGAAATGCACGGAGTACTTGCCGAGATGGCACAAGACCCGCAATTAACAGGTATTATTAACAGACATCAGCAAATGATCATGAACGCCTACCAGCAAGGGATTAGCCTCTTGCAGGGAAAAGGCTTCAACATTGCACCAGCTCCTATTCAATTGCGTGTAGCACAACCTACAGCAGTAGGTCTTAATAACCCCCAGATGGCTGCTCCCAACCCACACCCAACCCGCTTGTCTGATATGACGATTGCTACCCTGATGCTGAACTGGCATAAATCGGGCTCGGCAATTGGCATGCTCTGGGCGGCTGAGTGCGTAGATCCAGGTATCCGGCAATATCATGTAAATGGCGCTAATGCATGCCAGCAAATGGCTTATGAAACCTGGCAATACATGAATGCCAAAGGCTACTACCAAGCTCCACAGCTTGCCGATCACACAATGAACACGATGATTAATGCCTATCAGCCTCAACAACAAATGCTCCTGTAAGCCTCAATAACCGTCCTTGTTTGGACGGTTTTCCCTTTGTGTGTACGAGAAAAACCTCCCGGATTCCGGAAGGTTTTGTTTGTTACATGGTATCAGCTCTCTCGAACCGTCTCGGTATTATTCGACCAGCCCCAGCTTTCTATTGGTCGTTCTTCATTACTACTGTCTTTGTTGTCCTGTATATTTGGGATGACTTGTCCTTCTTCGTCGTGCTTCGAATGGTTGTCCTGCAAGTTTTTTGGTAAATCCATGATTTTCCCCCTCTCTTTTCATAATGTGCCCATAGAACAGGAAAGGCATTCAATAGTCTTATAATGTGCATGTGAACGGACAAACAAAAAATGGCCACCTCTCTCGCATCACGGCACAAGAAGAAGTGGCACATTTTCCTTTTCTCTATTCGTTTATCCGACTTGCTGGAGCAGCTTTCCCCGCAGTTTTGCGAGCATGTCCTCGGTCATTTTGTCCAAGTCGTACTCGGCTTTAAAGCCCCACTCTTGCATGGCTGCCGTAGCATCAATGGAGTTCGGCCAGCTATCGGCAATCGCCTGACGCACAGGGTCGACTTCATAAGAGAGCGTAAACTCAGGAATGTGTTTACGGATCGCTGCTGCTACATCTTCTGGCTCAATGCTCATCGCAGTCACGTTGAACGCGTTGCGGTGGATGAGCTTAGAGGCATCTGCTTCCATCAAAGAAACAATCGCATTCAACGCATCAGGCATATACATCATATCCATGTACGTGCCTTTGCCGATGTAGGACGTATACGCTCCATGCTGGATAGCCTTGTAGTAAATATCTACTGCGTAGTCAGTCGTACCACCACCCGGAGGCGCTACATACGAGATCAGACCTGGGAAGCGCACGCCGCGCGTATCTACCCCAAATTTTTGATAATAGTAATCGCAGAGCAACTCACCTGAAACTTTATTTACACCATACATGGTCGTAGGGCGTTGAATCGTGTCCTGCGGTGTGTTGTCCTTCGGTGTAGTCGGACCAAATGCACCAATCGAGCTCGGTGTAAAGAACTGGCAGTTCAACTCACGTGCTGCTTCCAACGCGTTTACCAGCCCGCCCATGTTCAGGTTCCATGCCAAGAGAGGCTTTGCTTCTGCTGTTGCAGACAACAACGCAGCCAAATGCATGATCGTATCCACGCCATGTTTCTTCGCCAGCTCAAACATCCGGTTTCCGTCTGTGACATCAAGAACTTCGAAGGGTCCAGATTGCACCACAGGATCTTCTTCGTTTTTCCGGATATCTGTAGCGATGACTTGATCCGCTCCGTAAATATCGCGTAGTTTCATGATGAGCTCGGAACCAATTTGTCCTAGCGCCCCGGTTACCAGAATTTTTTTCATTTCAGGATCCCCATTTCTTTCCCAACTTTTTCGTAGATGCTAAGGGCACGATCCAGCATTTCCTTGCTATGCGCCGCTGTTGGCATATTCCGTACACGGCCGGTTCCTTTTGGTACAGTCGGGAACACGATCGCTTTCGCGTACACGCCCTCTTCATACAGTCGCTTGCTGAATTCTTGAGTCTGCTGTTCGTCTCCGATAATGCAAGGAGTGATAGGCGTTTCGCTCTCCCCGATATTGAAGCCGAGTTCTTTCAAGCCTTTTTTCAGGTAATGTCCGTTATCCCACAGCTTGTCGTGCAGCTCAGTGCTGTTCATCAAAATATCGATAGCTGCAATGGAAGCAGCCACATCCGCTGGCGTCAGCGAAGTCGAGAACAGGAAAGGTCTGCTGCGTACTTTGAGCCAGTCGATCAGCTCTTGGCGTCCCGCTACGTAACCGCCGACTACGCCAATTGCTTTGGAAAGCGTGCCGATTTGGAAGTCGATTTTATCAGACAGGCCAAAATGCTTAACCGTTCCTGCCCCTTTACCGAGAACACCAGAGCCGTGGGCATCGTCTACATACGTAATCAAGTCAAATTCTTCGGCTACCTCGACGATTTCCGGCAGCTTGGCAACATCGCCATCCATTGAAAATACGCCGTCAGTAATGACCATCAGCTTTTTATATTTGCCGGATTCTTTTGCTTCCTTCGCTTTCGCACGCAGGTCATCGATATCGGAGTGGTTCACACGGATAATTTGTGCACGAGACAGGCGGCATCCATCAATAATGGAAGCGTGGTTCAATTCGTCAGAAAGAATCGCATCGTCCTTGTCCATGACAGCAGAGATCGCAGCCATGTTGCAGTTAAAGCCAGATTGGTAAGCGATTGCAGCTTCCGTATGCTTGAAGGCAGCGAGCTTTTCTTCCAGCTTCACATGCAAGTCCAAGGTTCCATTAATCGTACGAACAGCCCCTGCACCTACGCCGTATTTGCTTGCTGCTGCAATCGCAGCGTCCACAAGGCGTTGATCAGTAGCCAGACCCAGATAGTTATTGGAGGAGAGGTTGATCAGTTCTTTTCCTGCAATCGTAATGACAGGACCATTTGCGCTTTGCAATGGATCAATGACGTTGTACAGTCCTTTGCTCTTCAAATCTGCCAAATTTTCATGTAAAAAATGTTCAAGTGTTTTGCTCGCCAACGAGAATCCCTCCATATATTCAGCCATCGATTAGTAACTTCCACAAAAACAATTGTTCACACTGTATGGACATATCATTTTGATAAAATTCGCATAAAATCAACTTAATCTACAGACATTTTACCACCATTTACTTAAAACGTCCACATCACAAAGACATATTGTTAACGCTTTCAATCATTTTCCTTTCGATATTGCCATCTCTCCTACTTTCTCCTTTTGTCGTAAATCGTAGACTCCTGAAAATGAAAAAACCACTCTCTCGCTTCATGAGCAGATCGTGGCCTTTTCCTCATTTTTTTGCCTTTTGTGATTTTAAGATACCGGGCTTGTTGTCTATCGTACGCACAAAACCGTTCGTTTCGAAGCGATGCGTCATCAAGGACTCTACAGGTCTGCCATTTTGAAAATGCTCTTCCACCAACTGCTGTGCATCTTCTGGTGTCACGTTTTCATACCAGATTCCCTCGGGGTACACGATCATCACACATGCGTCCTCACAGCGTCCGTTGCAACGCGTGCGGGTTGTATGTACATAGTCATCCAAGCCTGCTTCGGTAATCGCTTCGCGTATCGCCACCGTAACCTCTTCGCCACCCTTGCGCATACAGCTTCCACCATTGCAAATCAGCACATGATGTCTCGTCTGAGATAAGTCCCATGTTGCCACTACAAATCCACTCCGTTCTTGTCCATCATCGATCCATACTCCCCATCATGACGGTTTCTTGTTCAATTTGCAATTCCCAGAACGTTTGGTTTTTGATAGAATATATGTTCGTATACGATTACAAATAGATGTTGGTGGTGAAAGCATGTCCGTTACCAAACAGCGCGATGCCTTGCAGCTTTTGCAAACAGTGGGCTCCTACCCGTGGTATGTCGAAAAGTTTATTGAGCATAAAAAAGCAAAAAAGAATTCACCCTCCACCTTGCTTGGATACCTTCGCGATTTCTCCTTTTTCTTTCGCTGGATGATGACAGAAGGATTGAGTACTGCGACGGATATGAAGGACATTCCGTTAAGCGATTTGAATGACTTAAGGAAGGAAACGGTAGAAAGCTACATATTATACTTGCAGGAGTCGCATCTGTATGAGCGATCCGCTTTGCTCTCGAACCCTACCAAAAGCGCGAAGAAAGAGTACAGTGACCGTACGATCAGCAGAAAAATATCGAGCCTGAAATCGCTTTTTCATTACTTGTCCGCCCTCGCTGAGGATGAAAAGGGGGAATCGTATTTGACGCGGAATGTACTCGCCAAAATCGAGCTGGAGATCACGGAGCTGACTCCCCTCGCACGCGCCCACGCCATTCGGGCAAAAATCCTGATAGACGACGAAATCTATCAGTTCGTTGATTTTGTCTACAACGGATATTTGGCTCATTGCGATACGGAAAAAAAGAAGCAGTATCACATGCAAAACCGCGACCGGGATACTGCCTTGATCGCGATGATTCTCTCTGGTGGCTTCCGAGTGTCAGAGATCGTCAGTCTCGATCTATCCGACATTATTATGGAAAAAAACCAGTTGAAATTGATTCGCAAAGGAAAGAAAGAGGACGCTCCCTTTTTTAGTGACTGGGGCAAAGAGTACTTGGCCAAATACTTGCAGCTGCGTGACAAATACAATCCCGAACCGCAAGAGGACGCTGTTTTTCTCGCTGTCTCCCCTGCCAATCCGAATGGGCATCGCATTGAAGTACGGTCTGTCCAAAAGCTGGTCAAAAAGTACGCGAAAGCATTCGGCATTCCCGATTTGTCTGTCCATAAGCTTCGTCACAGCTTTGCTACACAGTTTCTCCGCTTGAACCCTGACCCCCATCAGCTCCAAGCACAGCTGGGGCACTCCAAAATCGAGACGACTATGCAGTATGCCCATGTATTGGAAGATGCTTTGGGCAAGGCTGTGAACCGAACGACGTAAGAAGCGCTCTGCATCCCCGCCGCTGTTCCACCATCAGGCAACGGGCCATGTCAAATGCATACTTCTTCTGTTCCCTAGCAAAAATCCCCTGCCATCCAGACAGGGGATTCCATCACATTCGTTTATTTCGCTGCACGTTTGGTAGTAGGAACAACGGATATATGCTCGTTCTTAGCCAATGTACGTTCGCTTTGATCGATCACGGCCAATTCGTTCATCCGATTCAGTACAACCTCCTGCCGTTCTTTGGCTCTGTCCCAGTTCTTTACCGGTGAGTACCGCTCTGGTCCTTTCGGCAAAGAAGCTAGCATGGCCGCTTCTCCTAATGTTACTGCTCGATTTCCTGTTTCATTTGCTTTTTTTCCGAAGTAAAAGGGAACAGCCTCGCCAATTCCGTATTTTCCGTGCCCGAAATAAATGACGTTGAGGTACATTTCGAGCAGTTCTTTTTTACTGTATCGCTGCTCTAATTGTAAAGCGATCGCGACTTCCTTTACTTTTCTGGTCATCGTTTTGTCGTTCGTCAGAAACAGGTTCCGCGCCAACTGCATGGTGATTGTACTTCCGCCCTGCACGTAAGCACCTTCCTTGACATCGACCCAGATCGCTCGGCTCAATCCAATCGGATCCACTCCTGGATGCTGCATAAACCGATGATCCTCTATCGCAACGAATGCCTTCCACACATAATCAGGCATTTCGTCCAGCTTTACATAACTGTTGGATTGCTGTACAGCAGCCAGCTTTTTTTCATCTATCCATATATTCCCTGTCCACGCAAGCACGATCGGCGCCAGGATAGCTGCCATCATGATCACGAGAAAACTGATACGCAGTCGTTTTTTCCAATGAACACCGAGTTTCTTAATCTTGGGCATGCTCGCCGCTTCATACAAGTCGGTGTTTCTTCCTAATGGGATTGGAAGGTGGTTCATGCTGCATTCCCCCTTGCCTTGCTTCTACTCACATTGTAGGGGATGCACGCATTTCGTCCCATCGAATCCACTTACAGCAATCTTACAATTTCGTAAGACAAACGATTCCCTATAAATGCTGATTTTGCCGTGCCTCCTGCTGCCGCAGCTCGATCCGTCTGATTTTACCGGAGGTCGTTTTCGGCAGTTCTTGTACAAATTCGATTTTGCGCGGGTATTTATACGGCGCAGTTAATTGCTTGACATGATTTTGCAATTCCACGATCATCTCTTCGGATGGCTCATTCCCTTTTTTCAGGATGACAAAGGCTTTTACCACATGACCACGCTCTGGATCAGGACTGGCAACCGCCGCACATTCCGCTACCGCCGCATGCTTCACCAGCGCATCCTCAACCTCAAACGGACCAATCGTATATCCACCTGAGATGATAATGTCATCGGAACGTCCTTCGAACCAGATGTAGCCATCTTCGTCCATGCGGCCTTGATCACCCGTCACGTACCAGTCACCCCGAAAAGCTCTGGCAGTGCGCCCGGGATCATCCAGATAGCCTTTGAATAGCGCCACCATATGGCGGTCAATGGCAATATCGCCTACTTTGCCTACTGGCAGCTCCGCTCCTTCTTCGTCAATAATGGCGATTCTTACAACTGGCGATGGCTTGCCCATTGAACCTGGCCTTGGTTCCATGCCGACAAAGGTACCCACCAGTAACGTGTTCTCAGTCTGTCCGTATCCATCTCGCACGGTCAACTGGAAGACGCGGCGGAATGTGTCGATCACTTCCCGATTGAGCGGTTCACCAGCCGAACATGCGGAGCGCAGGGCGGACAGCTTGTATTGTTCTATATCCGTTACTTTTGCCATGATTCTGTACTCGGTTGGCGTCGCACACAAAACAGACACCGGGTAATTTTGCAGAATCGTCAAATAATTTTCCGCAGAGAACTTTCCTTTATAGACAAACGCGGTCGCTCCCAGCCCTAGTGTAGAGACAAACGGGCTCCAGATCCACTTGGCCCAACCAGGCCCAGCCGTTGCCCAAACCACATCACCTTCGCGAACGTCCAGCCACTGTGTAGCCGCCACAGCCAAATGCGCAAACGGCCAACCATGAACGTGCATAACCCCTTTTGGTCCCCCAGTCGTCCCTGAAGTATAAGACAGGAAGGCCAGCTCATCCGATTTCGTGTTTACTACCTCAAATTCTGTGTCCTGCCCCTGAAGCAACCCCTCAAGCGAAATCCACCCTTCTTTTTCTTCGCCCGTCGTGATGTAGTGTTGCAGTGTCGAACAGTTGCCTCTGATCAGATCAACCTCACTCATTGCTCCCGCGAAGCTGATCACTGCCTTTACTTTTGCATGATTAATCCGGTACTCGATATCTTTGGAACGCAGCATCTCAGACCCTGGCAAAATCACTGCCCCTAGCTTCAGTAGTGCCAAATAGAGTCCGTAAGCCAATGTTCCTCGGGAAACCAGAACGAGTACCCGATCTCCATGCCCGATTCCAATGGACCCTAGTCCATTTGCGATTTTATTTGAATATTGGCGCAAATCCTCGTACGTAAGGATATGCTCCTGGCCTTGCTCATCTAACTCCCAAACCGCACGTCTCTCTGGATGTTTTTTCGACCATTCGTCCACCTGGGCTGCGAAATTATAGTTCACTGGCATGTTTAATTCCATAGCACATCTCCACCTTTTCTAAGATTGATGAATGATAATTCGACATCACTATAATTCTCACCTTTTTCTTTCGACAAAAATGGGACAAAAAAAGGCCAACCTTTTCCATCGGTTGACCTCCCTTCTTTCATCCCTATCACTCTACTGGCTCTATAATCGTCGCAGCCTGCACGGAACGCTGTTTTCTTTTTTCCCTCCACTCTTGAAAGCTGCCGACAATTCCGCTCGGAAAGCAGAGAACGACCAAAATATAGAGCAAGCCAAGGAATATGACCCATCTCTCGAATATTGGGTGAAGCTTTGCCAACTCAGTCAATCCGTGATGCGCCAGCTCTACGATCCCCGACCCCAAAATAGAGCCAAATAGCGTTCCCAGCCCACCGATCATGCTCATCAAGAGTGCATCTAGAGTCGTTTCAATTGAAAACACTTGGGTGTTTACGAATCGCAGCATGACCGCGTACAAGCCCCCACTTATCGCTGCAACCACTCCAGCGACAATGCTGACGATTACCTTATAATGAAGAATTTGATAGCCTAACGCTTCCGCGCGTTGTTCATTTTGACCGATGGCTTTCAGTACCTTGCCGAGTGGAGAGTGCGTAAACGCCCGCAAGATGACGAATAGCATGACCATTAGGAACAGGCATATATAGTAAAAGGACAAACGATCCCGAAACAGCTCAGGCACCGGGAAGGTGAAGCCATCTCCCCCCATCGTCAGCGAGCGCCAT
The DNA here is from genome assembly GCF_041644655.1 of Brevibacillus sp. BD137. Lineage (NCBI taxonomy): Bacteria > Bacillati > Bacillota > Bacilli > Caryophanales > Paenibacillaceae > Brevibacillus > Brevibacillus sp. BD137. The sequence goes on from NZ_JAOTNO010000012.1 coordinate 123,286, forward strand.
TTCTCTGCCAATACGAATAGCAGCTGGGAAATCGCCAAGGTCAGCATCGCATAAAAATGACTTTTTAAGCGCAAGGATAGCATCCCGATCACATAACTGAGAATCCCAGATAGGACGATGGCAACGAGTACGCCAAGTAAGAAATAGCCGACCGACGCGTCAAAGTTTTTCAGAAATAAAGACACAGAGTACGCACCTATGCCGAAAAACATACAGTGTCCGAATGAGACGATCCCCGTATAGCCGAGCAACAAATCAAAGCTCATCGCAAAAATCGCAAAGATAAAGATTTGGGTGAACAAGATGTACAGGCTTCGCGAGTCTGAAAAAAACGGCAAAACGGCTAAAGACAAAAACACAAAGAGGATAAAACGATGATTCAACAATCCGGATGTAGTCAACGCATGATCACCCCTTCGCTCCAAACAGGCCGGATGGTTTGATAAGCAACACTGCCAGCATCAGCAGCATGTTCACTGCCAGTGAAAGCTCTGGAACGAAGTAAGCCATAAACGAGCCAAGCACCCCTACTAAAAGCGCCGCAATCATAGAGCCTTGAACGCTTCCCATCCCACCGACAATGACGACGATGAATGCCAGAATCGCATACTGCATACCCATTTCCGCAAAAATTACCCCCGAATACGGGGCTAGCAGACTTCCTCCCAGCGCAGCCATGCCTGCCCCCAGCAAAAAGACGAAAGTAAACACTTGTTTAATATTGATGCCGAGTGCCTGCACCATTTCCTTATCGATGACGCCCGCTCGGACGATCAAGCCTAGTCTCGTTCTTGTCAATAGCAGGTGCAACCCGACGTACACAGCTATTCCCACTGCGATGACAAACAAGCGATACGTAATTAGTATGATGTCGCCAAGCTCGATGCTCCCTTGCAAATAATCTGGTAATCCTGCCCGAATGGGATTGGGGCTCCAAAACACCTTGAGCAATTCACTGATCACGAGCATTCCGCCCAATGTCACGAGTAGTTGCTGAATATGATCACCGTACACGGGACGGATCAGTACGCGCTCTAGCACGAAACCGAGCAGCATCCCGATGACAGCAGCACCTACGATGGCCAGAAAAAAGCTATCCGTTAATCCGAAAAGCCATACACCAGCAAAGGCCCCCCAGGCAAACAATCCACCGTGGGCAAAGTTCAACACACTCATTAAGCCAAAGATCAACGTGAGCCCGGAAGCGAGCAAGAAAATGAGTGTGCCTGTCGCCAGTCCATTTACAAGCAAATTTATCGCGACATCCATTTCATCCTCCCCCTCCCTGTCATACGCTCAAGCAATACCCAAATATTTTTGTCGCGTATCTGCATCATCCTTCAACTCCTGCATCGCGCCACTGCGGACAATTTTCCCTTCATCCATCAAGTAGTACTGCTCGCCAATCATGCTCGCCATCATAAAGTTTTGTTCAACTAATAGCACGGTTGCTTTCTCTTTCATCGATTCGATGTGGAACATGAGTTTTTCAACCATGATGGGTGCAAGCCCCTTGCTCGGTTCGTCTATTAACAAGAGTCCGTTGCTGTTCACGTAAGCTCGTGCAATCGCAAGCATTTGTTTTTGACCACCGCTTAAGTGCCCACTTTTCTTTTTCCAGTAGTGATACAGGTCTGGAAAAAGATCGAGCATCCACGCGAGCTTTTCTTTTTGTTCGTCGTCATTTTTTTGCATGGCGAGCCGGAACGTCTCTTCTACCGTAAAATCATGAAAAATCCCTTGATTCTCGGGCACATACCCAATCCCTTTACGTGCGATGGAATAGGTCGGCAAATGTCCGATTTCTTCTCCTCGATAGCGAATTTGGCCATGACGGATCGGGGCAAGCCCCATAATGGAACGAAGCGTCGTTGTTTTGCCAGCGCCGTTTCGTCCAAACAGGACAGTAATACTACCTGCTTGCACAGAAAGCGAGACACCCTGCAAGATGTGAAACTGGTCAAGGTACGTTTCAATCTGATCAAGTTGCAGCATCATGCTTATACAACCCTCCCAAGTAGGCAGATTGCACCTGTTCATTTCGCATCATGTCAGTCGGGGTTCCCTCAGCCAATAGCTCTCCATGAAACAGAACGACCATGTGATCGGAGAGTGATTTGACCATGTCCATCTTGTGTTCGATGAGGATGATCGTGCACGAATTGCTTTCCTTTATGGATTCGATCACCCTCAATACAGCCGGGACTTCCTCCAGCGAAATCCCCGCCGTCGGTTCGTCGAGTAAAAGAACATCCGGACGCAGTCCAAGTAGCATGGCCAGCTCCAGCTTTCGTTTTTCCCCATGCGCCAGTAGGCTTGCCAGCACATCTGCCTTTTTCTCCAGCAATACCAGATGCAGCAATCGTTCAACTTCCTCAGCCTGTCGCATCTGATCTGCCTCGGAAATCCATAGACGAAACCGAACTCCCTGCGAAGCTTGCACGGCTAATCGAATATTTTCCCGCACCGTTAGCTTGGGAAATAAGTTTGTCAATTGAAACGATCGTCCAATCCCCATTCTCGCTCGTGCTGCTGGGGGCAAGTGTGTAATTTCTTGACCCTTGTACTTGATTATTCCTTGCGAGGGGGTAAGCTGTCCGCTTAACAGGTTAAACAGCGTCGTCTTTCCGGCTCCATTCGGTCCGATGATCGAAGTAAATCGCTGCTTCGATATGCGTAGCGATACCTTGTTTATGACAGTTTGCTCCCCGAATGCTACGCTTGCGTCAACCGTTTCCAACAAGTAACTCATCACACACCTCCTCTACTTCTGGTTCCTGACAGGTGGTGCTGTCTCTTCCATCGTCATCTCCCGAACGAGCACCGGGACCGGATGATCGACTCCGTCTTTTTTCTCTAGCTTGATCGCGTATAATGTTTGCAGTGCCTGATGGTCATCCACCCGGAACTGCATCTGACCCTTCGGCGAATCAAAGGTCATGCCTTCCATCGCAGCAATCAACTTCTCCGAATCTGTGTCGGCGTTCGTCTTTTTCAGTGCTTCCACAATCGCTACCGCTGCCGTCATCCCGCCAGCCGTAAATAAATCTGGAATCTCGCCTTGAAAACGCTTCTTGTGCTCATCGATGAGCCAGTCGTTCATTTTCGTTTTGGGGAGCGAATGGTAATACACCGAGAATCCTTCCATCCCGATCATTGCCTCCATCGTTTTCAATGCAGCGATATCGGGAGCTCCCGTAGACACCTTGATGCCTTTTTGCTGAACCTGCATATCTTGCAGCTGTTTCCACGGGGAGTTCGAGCCTGCCCACGTGATGAACACATATTCGGGTTTGGCGCTAATGATTTTTTGAATATTGGCTGTAAAATCAGTCGTGCTCGTGTCCACGTATTGCTCTTCGATAATGACAGCCCCTAATTTTTCAGCGGCGGTCTTAAAGGCTTCGATCCCTTCTCGGCCATAGGCGCTGTCTTGAGCCATCGTCGCGATCTTCGTTCCTTTAGAAGCAATCGCCGCAGCGCCTGCTACTGCGTCCTGTGAAGAATTTCGACCTGTGCGAAAAATGTATTTGTTCCAGTTTTTCCCGGTGATACTATCTGCTACTGCTGGCTCTACGACCATGATTTTTTTGTACTCCTCTGCCAGTGGAAGGACAGCTAGCGTATCGCCTGAACTCGAGGAGCCTACGAGAAAGTCTACCTTGTCAGTTTCCAGGAGCTTCGTTGCTTTTTGGACGGCGACATCTGGCTTCGTCTCCGTATCCTCCACGACAAACTCGATCTTTTTGCCACCGATCTCTCGCTTGCCTTCTGTTGCATAATCGAGCCCGAGCTCAAAACCTCTTGCCGTCTGCTTGCCGTAGCTCTCCAATGGCCCTGTGAGCGAAGCGAGTACGCCTACCTTGATCGTATTGCCGCCACTAGATGAAGCGCTTTCATTTTGGCTGCAGCCAGCAACAAGCACAACAGACATCGCTAGCGGGAGCAACATTTTCCATCCTCTTTTTTTCACGCCCGTTCCTCCTCGAGTGTCATCATGTTCATTGCGATTCGGCTAACCATTCCAGGACGGTTGCAGCCCACGTATATCCAGTCCCAGCACTGACAGCTACGACAATATCCCCTGGGGAAAGACGTCCCTCTTGCTGTGCGACATGCAGTCCAATACACGGGTCGAGTGCAGACAAATGCCCGTAATGATCGAGATAGACGGCCTGCTCCTCGCTCAGTTGCAAACGTTCCAACAGCTCCAAGAACATCGAACGCTTTGTGTGCAAAGGAAGCAGCAGCTTCAAATCACGCAAGGAACGATTACTTTTTGCCAATGCCTGCTCTACCACATGAACAAAGTTTGGTATTGAGATGGGGTCAAGTCGTTCTTTCATATCGCTCGGATTCGGCACATCGATGTAATGAAGTCTGTTTTCCACCGTTTCATGACTAGGTTGGTGCCTCGAGCCGCCTGCGGGTACCCTTATATCATCGTGAAAAGAACCATCGGTGATGACACAGCTGTGGAGAATTCTGCTCTTAGTAGCTCCACGTTTTACAAGAGCCGCTGTCCCCCCATCTGCAAAATTAAACATGAAGCGTGAGCGAGGATTGTCGTAATCGACGATTTGTGATTCTTTACAGCCAGCAACCAGCAAGATGTTTTCAATGGATGCATCTGCCGTCAGCATATCTTTGGCAACCTTCAAGGCGATTGGGAAACACGAGCTGACGTTCATCATCTCGAAACCGTATGCATTTGTCGCTTTTAGTTCGTATGTAATCTTCGGTGCGCTGGACCATACATAGTAATCTTTGTGCGGGCTGCCAAAGTAAATAATCACGTCAATCTCAGATGGATCGATCACCGAGCCAGTCAGCTGTTGGGCAGCGAGCACAGCGAGGTCTGATGCATGAAGGGTGTCATCTGCGACATGCTTTTGATAAAGACCGAATTTTTCGACAATAACTTGCATGGGGATTCCTGTCTTTTCAGCCAAACATTCAGCTGTTTCTACACCTTCAGGAAAAAATACGGACGTCGCTTCCACTCCGATGGTCTGCTCTTGGATCGTATTGCCTTCAAGATGATTCATACTTTCGCTCCTTCCATCGGTACGAGCATCGTCGCTGTTCCAGTAAGAACTACTTTTCCATGCTGATTCGTACATTCCGTAAGCAATCGAATGATGCCACGCTCTTCTTGATACTCCAGCACAGTGGCGGTTGCAGTGATCGTGTCTCCGATCAATACCGGAGCCGTAAACGAAATGGTCTGGTCTTTGTAAATGGAACCGGTGCCAGGCAGCTGCATCCCGAGCAATCTGGACAACATGCTCGCCGTCAACAGACCATGTGAGATACGCTGGCCGAATCGCGTGTCTTTTGCGTACTGTTGGTCAATGTGCACCGGATTATAATCCCCACTCATTCCCGCAAATAGAACGATATCTGTTTCCGTAATCGTTCTGCTAAAAGATGCTTGCTCCCCTATTGCAAATCTCGCCATGTAATCACCTCATTGTGTAATGGAATCTGTTTTCAATCTGGTCAATGCTTGCTTGACAATTTTCCCTGTCGCATTGCGTGGCAGCTCAGTTAAAAACACGAATGACTTCGGGATTTTATACTTCGCCAGTCTTTGCTCACAGTGTTCTTTGATGTGTGCTTCCGTGATGACTGCACCTGATTTGGGCACGATAAACGCCTTCGCGACCTCTCCCCATTTTTTATCGGGTACACCGACGACTGCCGCTTCCTGAACACCATCCAGCTCGCCGATGACCTGTTCCAGCTCCAGCGGATAAATGTTCTCCCCGCCTGAGATAATCATGTCTTTTCGTCTTCCTACGATATAGGCGAACCCTTCTTCATCATAACGTGCCAAATCCCCTGTGTACAGCCACCCACCGCGGATGGTCTTGGCTGTTTCTTCTGGTCTGTTCCAGTATTCCTTCATCACATTCGGGCCTTTGACAAGCAATTCTCCGATTTCGCCCTGACCCACGTCTTTTCCGTCATCCGAGATCAGGCGGACTTCACAAAACATGACGGGCTTTCCGATTGAGCCGGCTTTTCTTCTCGCATCTTCCTTGGCAATCATAAACACGGTGGGGGATGTTTCTGTTAGGCCGTATCCTTGTCCAAAAGGGAGGCCTCGCTCCTGAAAATGCTGGATGAGTTCCATGGGGCATGGAGCGCCGCCGTTGTAAAACCAACGGACGGAATCGAATGATGTGGTTGCAAATAAAGGGCTTTGACGAATGGCTTCATGGATGGCGGGCACACCCATCACGATGGTGACTCGGTGCGTTTCGATTAGTTGAATCGCTTTATCAGGGTCGAACTTCCCGGCTACAACGACGCGTCCGCCAGCAAGCCATGTAGGGAAGGCGAACAGTCCGATTCCCCCGATATGAAAGAGTGGCAATAAGACAATCGAGCAGTCTTCTGAGGTGAGATCAAGCGCGGCTACATTGTGTACGGAGTTCCAAAACATGTTTTCTTGGGTGAGCACTGCTCCCTTGGGTTTTCCTGTCGTTCCTGATGTATAGCAAATGATGTATGGATCATCTCCACTGCCGTCATCTGCGTCGGTCCTACTGTGCTGGGATGACTCACTCGGCCCATCCTGGCTCCAAGGAAGTTCTCCCGGTTCCAGCCATATCATGTGCGCAACACTTGCCTTCGCCTTGATCAACTGAATGGTAGCAGCGAACTCTGGCTGGGCACATAACACGCGAATACCACTATCTTCAAACTGATAATCTAATTCTGCTGGGGTCAAGCGGATATTAAAGGGGACGGCTATCGCACCGAGTTTGGCGATGGCAAACAGCAGAAGCACATACTCCAAACTGTTTTGGGACAAAATGCCGATCCGGTCCCCCTTTTTGACCTGTAGCTCATGTCGTAAATAGTTGGCAACACGTTGGATCTGCTCATTCATTTGCTGATACGTAAGTGATTGCTCGTTGGCAATCACTGCGATCCGCGTCGGAGTGATTCGGGCTCGCTTTTCAATCCAATAAGCAATTCCGTGCATGAACTTTACTCCTTTGCCTATAAAATGGATCGGTTATGGCTTGGCAGCAATCCCTTTCATAATCATCGACATGGCTGTTTCTAACACCTCTTCCGGTACGTCTTCATTTTCCCAGTAAACCCAACGCATCCCGATGAATTGTCCGATCGACATGAGACAATAAGCCAGCGTCTCATGATCCATCTCTCGAAACGCACCTTCGTTCATGGCGTTCTTCAAACTTCGTACGTACCCGGCTGCCAGTTTGGCGTAATACCAGCGATATAGCTCCTGGTCGACGAGTGCAGCCTGTTGAATAATGCTGTACATATTGCGATGATGTTTGATCCAACGAAAAAAGGCCAGAAATCCTAGGCGCAAATTCTCTTCTTGCGTGGTTGCTCCCATGATCGCTTCTTTGATCGTGGAACGTAGCTCTCTACTCAGCTGCCTGATCAATTCATCATAAATCGCTTTCTTCGACTCGAAATAATTGTAAAACGTCCCTTGGGACACCTGTGCATGCTGCGTGATCAAGACGATAGAGGCATCATAATAACCCAGCTCGCCAAACACATGCTCTGCGGCATCCAGTATTTTTTTGCGAGTTTCCTGTCCTTTCTTGGTTAAAACAGGGGTAGGTAGACTATTTTCTGACACCTGAATCACCTCTCAGTTTTTATTATATGTATATTTCTGAATATTACAACACATTTCTTGCTGCGAACGAAAAAGCGGTATGATTCCCTTTTCCCTAATGGCAAAAATTGACGCGAAACGATCTGTGCGAACAAGCGTCATATATAATACAAAAGCTCCCATGCAAATGCACGAGAGCTGAAATGGATCGAATGCTTAAATGACGCGCTTGATTTTCACGGTGCGCTTTTCCCAGTTCGTTCCATCGTACTTGGAATAAGTCACACCAGGACTGCCGTACGTGTGCAGGATTTTCCCATCCCCTGCATAAATAGCTACGTGTGTAATCCGATCAGAAGTACTGTTTACCGATGCCTTCATGAAGATCAGATCACCTTTTTGCAGGTTGCTCTTGGAAACAGATTTCCCTACAGTAGATTGCTGGCGGGAGTCGCGCGGCAATGTAATGCCCGCTTCTTTAAACACGCGCTGTGTAAAGGAAGAGCAATCGAATGTTTTGGTCGTACTACTGCTGGAGCCGTATTTGTAATTGGTGCCCATGTACTTTTCGCCATTTTTAATAACTTGATCGGCAACAGTGCTTACCGGCTTTTCTGGCTTGCTAGGCGTATTCTCTGAGGAATTGCTCTCAATAACACGACGAGCCCCTACAAATTTGTCACTGTACTCCGAATATGTTTTGACAACTACCTCGTCTTCCCCTTTCGAAGAATAAACGAATTGATCACTGCCTATGTATATTCCCATAAAAGTTGGGCTGCCGCTTCCGCTAGAGGCGAAGAACACCAAATCTCCTGGCGTTACGCTTTTTTCGGATACTTTCGTCCCAGTCTTGTACAGGCTAGAGATTGTGCTCCCGATGGAAATCCCTACTTGTTTGTACGCATACGTAGCCAGCTCTGCTGATCCGAATTGCTTCGGTCCCTTTGCTTTGTACTCGTAATCCTTCCCGATCAAAGAAGTAGCAATATTTGCAACCTCTGATTGTTTTGAATCTTGTGTCTTAGCGGCCACTACTCCAACTTGACCACCCATTAACAGGGACGTACTCAGCATGACTGCTACTGTTGACCTCATTACCCAATCTCGTTTCGTCACTTTCTTTTCCTCCTTGTCATGTTGTGGCACCCGTCTTGGGTACATGGACAGAATAGCGCAGGAGGAAACAGGAGGATAAGACCGTAAAATTTTCCAATGATGGAATTGGTAGCATGGGACTAGTCAGAAAACAAGGTGTAACGTAGGCGGTTGCTACTCCTTAGTTCCATAGAACCACAAAGGTTACAAAACGGTATCAAAGATGATTTTCGCCGCAAAAACCCGCTCTATTGCTGGCCCGATCCCCAAACAAAAACCATCTTCTGCTTGTTTCTGTCAGAAGATGGTTTTCCATTTGTCCCTATTTCATTTTCGCCGTAAACTGCCCCCACGTCTCTTCTCCCCACTTGAGAGTGAGGACATCTCCATCCGTAACAGGTCCTACCCCCGCTGGCGTACCCGTGTAAATGATATCCCCTTGATCCAGTCCTAGATGTTCGGAAATATAGGCAATAATCGTTTCCAAATCAAAAATCACATCACGCAGATTGCCGCGTTGCACTTGCTCTCCATTTTTCAGCAAGGAGAAATCTGTTTGGTGCAGTGCATCAATGCCAGGGAAAGGATGAAAAGAAGTCAAAATCGCTGAATTTTTAAACCCTTTTGCCAACAACCATGGATGCCCTGCTTTCTTCAGCTCGCTCTGAACATCCCGCAAAGTAAAGTCGATCCCGAGTGCTATTTTGTCAATCATCTCGTCAAGAGTAACGCCAGCCTCATATGGCCTCGCGATGTGAATCACAAGCTCCGCCTCATAATGGAGCTCTCCACGAGAAGAAGGAAGCTCAATGGCCTCACCATTTGCCATTGCAAGCGCATGTGTTGGCTTATCAAAGATCATTGGCTTGGTTGGCACATCGTTCCCCAACTCCGCAGCATGCAATCGATAGTTGCGACCGATACAGTAAATATTTTTGACGTGCTCCATTTTGTCCTCTCCTTTGGTGGCTGTCTTTTTTTCACTATATCATGGCTGCATGGCGTATTACAGCTTGTCTTGTTCGTCCTCTTCCATGCAGTTTCCATAGCCAGGCCAAAGTCGGGCATTTCCTCGTGCTTCTACTTCAATCACGGTATCACAAATAGATTCCAAAGCACTCTCCAGATCCATCTCTTGCTTGGAGCTCCAGGAAAACTCGTAATGGAAAATCACATGCTGCTCTGTCGCTTCGGAGAGGACAAAGGCAAACTGCTGTTGCTGTTCCACGACATGCTTTCTGGCTTCAACCGTTGCTTCCACCGAGAACATGCCATCCCATTCCGCCACCATATATGTAGAAGTAACATCAATCCACAGGGAAGGAGTATCATTCGTCCGCCGGAAAACAACAGAGTCTTCCCGATAAAACCCGTAGCCAGAGGGCAGCGCACCCGAGAGCTTGAATGGGATTCCTACTGGCAAATCATGTGGCTTCAATGCGTGGACAAGTCTCCCAGGAAAAAGATAACAACCATCCTGCTGGCGTTCTAACCGTTCTCCCATGACGAGAACCTCTTGCTTGTGTGAATCACCTGTCACCTGAACGAACATCACGGCACCTCCTTCTAAAACAGTATGGTCAGGAATGCATGACTCAAAACCAAATCGATATCCATTTTTTTCCTGTCAAAATACCGAAAAAAACAGGGTTCATCCATAGGATGCCCCCTTTATTCCTTCGAAGCTACGCACGTATGATCGCAATCACAACATGTTCGTCATCGTATGATTTTGCTTTGATTTTCACAGGGAAGTCGTACAAGTTGACAAATTTAAAATCCATATAGCCATACGCGACTGTGGCATCTTGACCCGCTGGCACGTATCTCACCGATTTGCTGTGGTTATGCCGTTCCACCATGATCATTCCCGCTTCAGCAGCTGCATTGTAAAGCGTGCTGGAAACCTGACATATCCCGCCTCCATAGTCATCAGCGAGCTGCCCGTTCTGAATGACTCCAGCCTTTTGCCAACCACCATCAGGCAAATTCGAATTTCCTACTATATCGTTAAAAGAAAACACCTGTTGCGGCTTGATTTTTTCATTATGAATCTTGCTCAATGCTTGCTTGATGTTATGTTTACGCTCATCTGTGCTGTTTTTCATCGATGAGTAATAAAAGCCGAGAACCTCGTCTTCCTTGAGGCCCATCTTCTCCACATACTTTTCCTGTAACTTATCCTGCAACTCGATAGAAGGAGATACCTGGTCTAATTGTAATGCCATTGCATGCTCAGGCGCGAAGTTCATACCGAGCGAGAACACAAGGGCCACTGTAGCCATAGTGATCAGCCAATGCCGAACTTTCTTCATTTCTACTTCCTCTCCCACATTTGTTGATCGATTATCTAGCACGAAGTTCCCTATTTATATCGTCTGACCTAGTTTTTATACCTTGCCTCTTACAATGTAACGTATGGGAAAAGCGACAATCAACCTGCAAATGTTGGGCTTTTTGTCCTACATCAATTCTACTCGTCGCCCTCGTCGATAACCCCGAGGGCTTTGTTCTTTTCTTTAAAACGCTGGTTATGAGAAGAAACGTACGCCATCCGATCTGCTACCGGGTCAATGTGCAATTTGGCACTGTTTACGGCTACAGCCGCATCGGTGAATGCTCCCGCGATCAGCGTAATCTTGCTGTCAAAGCTCGCAAAATCACCCGCCGCAAAAATCCCTGGTAGATTCGTTGCCAGACGAGGGCTGACAAATACGTTCCATTCATCCATGTCCAAGCCCCACTCTTTAATCCCGGTGAAATCAGCCTTCAATCCGTGATTGACGATGATCGCATCGACATTGATTTGCTCTGTCTCGTCTGTCTCTAGATGACGTATCGTCACTTTATCGATCGTTTCTTTGTCTGAGCTTTGCAATTGCGTGACCGCATATGGGGTGCGTACGATCGCAGATGACTCCTTCATGCGCTTCACATTCCGTTCATGTCCACCAAATACATCGCGGCGATGCACGACCGTTACGGACGCTGCAATCTGCACCAGTTCATTTGCCCAATCGACCGCGGAGTCCCCACCACCTGAGATAAGGACGTGCTTGCCACGGAATGGCTCCAGTTCCTGCACGGTATAATGAAGATTTGTCACCTCGTAGCGCTCTGCTCCTTCGATCTCCAGCTTTGCCATTTTCAAAATACCTCGGCCTAAAGCCAAAATGATCGTGCGGGTCCAATGCCTTCTCCCTGATTTTGCAACGAGTATGTACGTGCCGTCTTCTTGTGGCTCTAGTCCAATGATCGCCTCACCTAGGACGATGGCAGGATCAAATGTCTTCGCTTGTTGCACCAGATTGGCAATCAGCTTTTCACATAACTGTGGTGGTACACCGCCTACATCCCAGATCATTTTTTCTGGATAGATCAACATTCGTCCACCGAGCTCTTCTTTTGCTTCAATGAGTTTCGTCTTCATATCGCGCATTCCGCTATAAAAGGCAGCGTACATCCCCGCAGGGCCACCGCCGATAATGGTTACATCAAACAGCTCCAACTGTTCTCCCACAACTACCCCTCCACTGTCTTTCTCGTTTGTTTATGAATCATCAAGTGATAGTGAAAATGAGATTCATTATCACAATGTGATTGTAATGGAAAATGGAGGAGGATTCAACATGCTAGAAAAAATAAAAAGGCTCGTAATTAGCTTCATCCGCTAATTTACGAACCTGTTGTTTGCCATATGGTGCGGTCGAGAGGACTTGAACCTCCACGGTGTTGCCACCACTAGAACCTGAATCTAGCGCGTCTGCCAATTCCGCCACGACCGCATAAAAATGGTGCCGGCAATAGGACTTGAACCCACAACCCCCTGATTACAAGTCAGGTGCTCTACCAATTGAGCTATACCGGCACGTTAAAAGAAACTATTCAATTCGCACATTCTAGTAAAAGAATGGCGGAGCTGACGGGACTCGAACCCGCGACCTCCGGTGTGACAGACCGGCGTGAACTCCAACTTCACCACAGCTCCATGTGGTTTTGTCCCCCATCTTGCGGCGACTTATGTAATATAGCACGATCCTATCTTGTGAAGCAATAGTTTTTTAAAAATAATAGAAAGATTAATTTTTTCATAGATTTACCAAGCAAAATCCGATAGAATTTTAGCTAGATATGCAGATTTTAGTAGATTGGTGGAGACGATGACATGAAAAAGACTTCGAGGCTACTCACCTTCCTCGCCCTCTTCACTCTGCTGCCTACTGCTGCCCATGCTTCCTCATCGGCATATGTGGTATCAGCAGGTGATACGTTGAGCAAGATCGCTCGCGAACATCAGGTCACGGTGGATCAAATTATTCAATGGAACCAACTGAATGATGATCGATTGTCAATTGGACAAACTTTGTCAATTCATGGTGCAAACACTTCTGGCTCCATTGCGACAGACATTCCTTCCGATGTAACTGTCGATCAGAATGATAACGCTACCACTGAGTCTAAAGAACTAACCGCTGGTGAAAAAGCCCGTGTCACTGGTGACGTACTGAATGTGCGTAAAAAGCCTTCGACTGACGCAAAAGTGTTAGGCAAGCTACGATCCGGTTCCATTGTAGAAGTCGTAGAAACGGGTAGTGAATGGACGAAAATCGAATTCGAAGATCGTGAAGCATACGTTGCTACAGAATTCCTAAGTCCAAACCTCACTTCTACCGTTTCGCTGCCTGCCGAGGTAAATGCAGAAGATCTGGGTCGTTTGCAGGAAATTTTTGAGCCATTGCTCAAAACACCATACGTTTTAGGCGGAACGACTCCGAATGGCTTTGATTGTAGTGGCTTTACTTCATACGTTTTTGATCAGCTTGGGGTTACACTTCCGCGCACTTCTGAAGATCAATTCCGTGGCGGTCAAGAAGTATCACTGGATCAAGCACAGCCGGGTGACCTTTTGTTCTACGATGCGCTTGGAAAAGGACGCGTGTCTCACGTAGCGATCTATCTGGGTAATGGAGCAATTGTGCACGCGAATGGCGAAGATGTTCGTTATGGCAAAGTCGAATACATGCATAAGCTCTACCCGTTTTACGGTGTGAAGCGTTACGCTAATTTCCAGTAAGCTTTCCTACACGGATAAGCAAACAAACAGCCCTATCTGCCTTTTCAGCGCAGTTCGAGGGCTGTTTGTCGTTCTATGCTTAATGTATTTCGGTATTATGTCCCTGCTGTTGCTGCTGTTGTTGCTGTTGCCCTCCGATTTCAATTTTGCCCAACGCTTGCTTCATTTTGTCGAGCTGAAGTTGATAATCACGAACGACTACGGTAAGAACACTGACAGACTCCTTGAAATCCGGCTCGCTGCTTACTCTGTCGATGGCTCTATGTAAATGCAGCATCTTGTTCTCCGTTTCCCGTAATAGGTCGAGTAACTGCAATCCATTTACCACGTAATCACCTCATCTGTTTTTTCTTACTTTCTCCTTCCCCTCTGTTACCTATGCGCACAAAAACGCTTAGCAGCATAAATAAAAAACGCCCGCTAATGACATAACGGACGTTCTTCCTAATTTAGTTCAGGCGAGCAGAGGCGAGCTCAACGAATTTTTCGATATCTTTTGCAACCAAAGAGAGGGAATTCCGCCAGAAATCAACGGAGCGTACATCAACATCCATGATGGCTGCTACATCCGCAATGCTCATTTTGCCCGTTACGGACAAGAGCTTGTCGTACTGCTCAACAAAAGCTTCCCCGCGGTTGAGATACTCTGCGTACAAGCCTTTCGCGAACAGGAGTCCAAAAGCATACGGGAAGTTGTAGAAATTGTAATCCGCGCTATAATAGTGAGGTTTGCATACCCACATGTACGGGTGCAGGGCTTCCGGATCCAAACCATCTCCGTACGCATCCTTTTGCGCTTGCAGCATCAGTTCGTTCAGCGTGGAAACAGACAAGGCACCTTCTGTTCTGCGCTCAAATACAGCCGTCTCGAACAAGTAACGGCTATAAATATCAACGATCACCTGACTTGCTCCGCTGATATCATTTTCCAAAATCGCAAATGCTTCCTCGGAGGTCGCTTGTTCAAGCGCTGCATTGGCAATGATGGTTTCGCACAAAATGGACGCGGTTTCAGCGATTGGCATTGGATAGTCGCTATTCAAGAAAGCTTCGTTTACCAGACATTCTCCGTGATAGCCATGTCCCAATTCATGTGCCATTGTGCTCACATCGCTGTAGCTGCCTGTGTAGTTGGACATAATTCTGCTCTCCCCTACGATGTGCAGGTTGTAGCAGAATGCCCCTCCACGCTTGCCTTCACGAATCTCTGCATCTATCCACTGATTGTCATAAGCTCGTGCTGCATAGTTGGCGAGCTTTTCGCTAAAGCTACCAAAATGCTTCACGATGAAATCGCGGGATTCCTCATAAGAGAAACGCATGTCTGCCTCGCCCACTGGCGCAAACAAATCATAAAACGGCAATTGAGCGCTCTCATGACCGAGCAGCTTCGCCTTTGTACGGAAGTATTGATGGAAGGATGGCAGGCTCTCACGCATTGCCTGAAGCATTGCTTCGAGCGTCTCGCGATCCATTCGGGAGTCTTGCAACGTCTTATCCAGTGGTGATTCATAGCCTCTGAGCTTCGCTACGGTAATAACCTCGCCCTTAATTCCATTCAAGCTGGCAGCAGCAGCATCAACGATTTTTTTGTAAGCGGCAAGCTCCGCCTCGTATGCCGTTTTGCGAAGCTGCGGATCTTTTTCGTTCGCCATATTTCGCACCACTGGCAATGGAAGCTGCTTGTGCTCTCCATCGACTGTAATGTCTACCAGCAATGTGGAGGTCAGCATTTCATGGAGCTTTGTCCATGCATTTGACCCTGTATTTTTCATTTTTGCCAAGATGATTTCTTCTTTTTCGCCTAGCATGTATTTGCTCTTGTCTGACATTTCTGTCAACATAAAACGATGTGTTTCTAACAGTTCCGACTGGGTAATCAGCTCGTCCAGGTTGCTCAACGATCCTAACCATTTTTGGAAGTGTACGCCTGGTTCAACCAATTCAACAGCCTGATTCTGCACTTTTTCAATCGCGAGCAGTGCTGCCTCATTCTTAGCATCGACACTGGCAGTCAGCTCTCCGTAGGCATACAAGCGGAATTGCGTTTGCAGGACGGAGGTCATCATCGTGATGTAATTCTCCATCTTCGCTACTGCATCTTCTGAAGATTGCAAGTTTTGCGCTGCCCAGCTTTTGATCTCTTCTGTTTCCCGTACGAACTTCTCCCAATCTTGTTTCCATTCTGGTGCATCAAATGAGGAATACAAGACGTCCAAATTCCAGCGCATATTCATGGGCACGCGCCTCCTTTTCACTTATGTAACAAGCCTATTGTAAAAAAAATTAGATAGATTCTGCAAGTTTTTACTAAGAAAACTTCTTTTGTAGACGATCAAGCTCGTACCGGCTGCGTCAAAAACGTCAAGGCAGACAAGGCAAAAAGCTGGGTAGATTCTACCAATTGGTCAATCGCTACGTACTCATCTGCATGATGAGGGATGTGTCGATCGCCTGCGCCTGTAGTCAAAATCGGAATGCCTGCCTTGTGCAGGAAGGTTCCATCTGTCGCACCTGGAACGCCATTGTATACGGGTTCTTTTTTCGTGATTTCCCGATAGGCGCTCGCGACAGCGGTCACGACTTCTTCCTTCATGCCAGTCAACGTCCAAGGACGCTCTTCGATAACTTCCAAGGTGGCTTTGAACTTGTCATCTTCTTTACTTAATCCTTCTAATATAGCACTGATTTCTTTGTACAGCTCTTGATGGTCCTGCCCGGGTACCGTGCGAATATCAAGCGTGGTCATGCATTGATCGGGTACGACGTTGATTTGGGCGTCTCCTTTGACCGGTGCCTGCAAAATCGTGGGAGTAATACTCGGCCACCCCAACATCGGGTGCTCTCCCAGACGAGCCATTTCCTTGCGCTCCAGACCCTCCAATGCGACTATGGCGCGTGCCATCCTTGTGTTCGGATTGATTCCTGTCAGTGGCATGGCACCATGCGCCATTTTGCCAAACGTACGAAGAATCGCTCGCATCGCTCCTTTTTGCGTAATGCAGAGCTGATTTTCTTCCGGTTCGCAGATGATCGCAGCGTCAACGTTGTTTGCCCAGCCGCGTCGGATGAAATCTTTGATCCCGATCATCATGCTCTCCTCATCGCAAGGGATGCACAGGAGGATTTTGCCTGTAAAAGACTGTTTGGATCGTTGGATAGCTTTGACGGCACATATCGCGGCAGCCAGATTTCCTTTTGTGTCACAGGAGCCACGCCCGTAGATACGCCCACCAGATATTGTCCCGCCAAAAGGGTCATAGCTCCAAGCACCCCGATCCCCTTCTGTTACGACATCTGTATGAGCCTCGAATAAAAGCGTCTTGCCAGGCCTACCCGAATCGTAAAATGCGATGACATTCGGTCTGCCTGGAACAACCTCTTCATAGAACACCTGCAACCCCATGTTGCGAAGATAATCGGCGACAAATAGCGCGACCCGCTCTTCATTCGCTCCTGCCTGATCAGGGCGAAACACACTCGGAATTCTAACGAGCTCCTGCGTTAGGCGTACAACCTCCTGCTCGTCAACAAAGGATATTACCTGATTCATCCGCCAATCCTCTCCTCTGCATCCCATTATGGTACACCTATTTCTGGAAGTAACTGTGATAAGAAGGCAGTCCCCCTACCTCCTCTGCGTGCTTAACGGCTTGGATGACGGCTTTAGCCAGCACATCTGCGGACAACGCGCCCACCAAGTCTACACTCGTCTCGACTTCGCCTGTTGCTACCGCAAAGATCGTATCGCCATCGTACATGGTGTGAATCGGCCGGATCGTACGGGCAAGCCCGTCGTGAGCCATTTGCGCTACTTTGTTTGCTTCTGCTTTGGACAAGCGGGCATTGCTCGCGACTACAGCTATCGTCGTGTTTGTACCTGGAGGAATCGGGGCAAAAGCTCGCTGGCGCATGATCTCCATGCTATCCCGAATCGTTCCCTGTTCATCTCTTGGCCCTGCTAAGATCGTCCCTGACTGCGGATCTACCACATGACCGACCGCATTGACAGCGACGATGGCGCCAACGACAAGTCCATTGGGTAGAATCACGGAAGCTGTGCCCAACCCGCTCTTCATCGCATTCCCAAATCCATTCAGCTTTCCTACTGACGCACCCGTACCAGCACCGATGTTTCCTTGTGCTACTAGCTCACAGCTTGCTGCCCGTGCTGCCTCATAGCCCATTTGACGATCCGGACGAACCCGATAGTCGCCAACAGCCAGATCGAACAAAACTGCTGCTGGAACGATAGGAACGACGCCATAGCCAACATCCAGTCCGATGCCTTGTTCTTCCAAATACTGCATGACACCTGTAGCAGCATCCAAACCGTATGCACTACCACCAGAAAGACAAATCGCATGTACGACACTCACCAGATTGACAGGGTCCAAGAGGTCCGTCTCGCGGGTGCCCGGGGCAGAACCCCGGACATCCACACCGCAGACAGATGGCTTTTCCAGCATAATCACACTACATCCCGTTAATGTTTCTTCGTTTTGTGCATGCCCGACGAGAACGCCAGGTACGTCAACAATCGTTCCACTCATTATAAGTCTCCTGAAATTTTTGATTTTTGTCTGCCTGCCGAGCCTAATTTTTTCCAAGCCGCAACAACAGCCACCGTAACAATGACAGACACAATTGCTTCTGGCAAGCCACTCGTGATTGCGACCGTTGTCGCTACACCGAGGGTCATATATCCTCGAATGACGGCCATGCCCAGGACCAGGATCGTGTTGGTCATTGCCCCAATAAAGCCAGCGGCACCAATCGCTAAATACTGATTGACGTTTTTCAAACCAACGTAAGTCAAGTAAGCAGTCACACCAATAAACAAGCGTGGCAGGATGGCGACGAGAGGGTCTTTAAAAAGCGGAACGGTGGCATTTAAGAAAGAAGAGACTCCAAATATAAGGCCAATGATCATACCAACGCCCCAGCCCTCCATTATGCCCCCGATAACTGCCGGGATGTGCATAATAGTGGCATTGCCCGCTGCTGTCGGAACCGGAATGTAGCCGAGACGTGTCACCCCGAGTAAAATCGCGATCGCGCCCAGAACGCCTGCAATGACAATCTTGCGAACGGTCAAGCCTTTTTCCATGCATACTCCTCCTTTTACGCGTTTTATGTGGAATGCCCTACTAGGGCGAGTTCCCGCTAGTCTCCCTTACCAAGGTATGGCGAGCATGATGGCAGAAATGACAATGCTTGCGATCAGCGCGACGTAATCCTTGCCTACTGCCTTGTATTGGGTGTATCTAGTCCGTGCGGCACCTGGTGTGTAGCATCTGGCTTCCATTGCCAAAATCAAATCTTCTGCTCTGGAAAGCGCCACATTAAACAACGGGATGATGATGGGAAACATGTCTTTTGTTCGCTGGATGATCCGCCACCATTCTCCTGTCCCGAAATCTGCACCACGGGACGCTTGTGCTTTCATCATTTTTTCCATTTCCATCGCGAAGGTAGGTACAAAGCGCACAGCAATCGTGATGATCAATGCAAACGCGTGAACCGGAAACTTTACTTTTTCCAAGGGCCCTAGCAGTCGTTCCATTCCGTGCGTGAGTTCCGTCGTAGAAGTACTCAGCGTGAGGACACTCGATAAAAAGATCACTTCTACAAAGCGCATGGCTGACACGATGACGAGGCGCACACTCTCACTCGTGATCGTGATGAAGCCGTATTTCAAATAAACGGTTCCGCCATTGACAACCTCCCCGTAGAAAAGCAACTGCATGATTGCCAAAATAATAATAAAGGGGATGGCGGGCTTGATCCCGGATATGCCGTAATGCAGAGGGATTTTCGAGATTTGAAACATCCAGATACAAATGGCTAAAGCAAACAGGTTGCCCACGTATGTATCACAGATGGCAATCGCTAGAATGAGGATGACGAAAGCACCCAGCTTGAAACGAGGATCGAGACGATGAACAACCGAAGTAGTGGGTAAATATTGACCGATGGTAATATTGCGCGTCAATTCAAATTCTGCTGACATGTGGACCCCCTCCTTAGCGGTTCATCAGTTTCAAAATTTCCATCGCCGTCTCTTCAGGTAAAAAAGCGCTTGGATCGATGCTGTAGCCCTGCTCACGGAGCCTGTATAAAATATCTACCGATTCCGGTGTGCCGATATGATGCTGGCGCAGCAATTCTTGATTGCCAAAAATTTCTCGTGGTGTCCCCTCGCAGACTGAATTGCCGTTTGCCATGACGTAAACGCGATCAGCAAGCTTTGCGACCTCCTCCATATTGTGTGAGACGAAAATAACCGTAAGCTTTTCTTCCCGATTGAGACGGCGGATGCGTTCCAATAGCTCAAGACGAGAGCGCGGGTCTAGCCCTGCTGTTGGCTCGTCAAGCACGAGAACCTTGGGTTGCAAGGAGAGGACGCCAGCCAATGCCACCTTGCGCTTTTGTCCGCCACTCAAGGCAAAAGTCGGACGGTCTTTCATCTCCTGAAACGAGAGGCCAACCAAGTCCATCGCCCACTGAACGCGTCGCCGCACCTCCTCTAAAGGCAGCCCCATCCGAAAAGGGCCATAGGCTACATCATCACCGACCAGCTTTTCGAACAGTTGATCCTCCGGGTTTTGAAAAACGAGCCCTACTTGTCTGCGCAACGTACGAATATCCATCTTCGGTTGAGAGACATCCATTCCATTAATGATGACCGTACCGGATTGCGGGCGAATCAGGCCGTTAAAATGCTGGATTAACGTCGATTTTCCCGAGCCGGTATGACCGATAATGGCCAAGCATTCGCCCTCTGCCACCTGGATGGTTACCTGATCGAGAGCACGATGTTCGAGAGGCGTTCCCTGCATATAGACATGAGATAGATTTTCTACGTTTACGATCGGTTGCGTCATGAACCACTCGCCTCCGCTTGTCTGACGTACAGACGATTAACCTCCGCGACAACTTCCTCATTGTGGATGAGATCAGGTGTAAATTCGCTATATTCGGAATGAACGAGATGGGCAATCCGGCTCGCGTCCGGAACATCCAGATGCAGCTCGCGAAGTCTTTCCTGATGGGAAAATACTTCTCGCGGAGTGCCCTGCAATACGATCTTGCCGCCCTCCATCACGATAACGCGATCCGCTTCTGCTACCTCTGACATGTGATGGGTCACTGTGACAATCGTCATTCCTTCGCGGTGCAGCTTGCGGACGACGGCCAAAATATCCTGTCTACCGTAGCTATCCAGCATACTCGTCGCTTCATCCATGACGAGGCATTGTGGCTTCATCGCCAATATCCCCGCAATGGCGATCCGTTGCTTTTGTCCGCCAGACAAATGATGAGGCGGTCGATGGCGAAAGGCACTCATTCCTACTGCCTCTAGGGCAAAATCCACTCGTGTTTTCATCTCTTCCGCCGATGTTCCGATGTTCTCCAATCCGAAGGCCACATCGTCCTCTACAATCGTCGCGACAATCTGATTGTCCGGATGCTGAAAAACCATCCCGACACGGCTCCTCACTTCATGAATACGCTGTTTTTCACGCGTGTTGATTCCGTTGACGATGACATCGCCTTCCTTTGGAGTCAATATTCCGTTGAGATGCTTAGACAGTGTTGACTTACCGGACCCATTATGACCAATGATGGCGACATACTCTCCTGGAAACACCTCCAAGGAGACATTTTGCAGGACAGGAATTTGTTGATCTTGGTTAACCTGATAGGCAAACGAGACATTTTCTACACGAATAATCGGTTGTGGTGTCATGCTCTCCCCTCGCCTCTTCGTATAAGTCGTATGTGTTGTGTTCCTATAAATAAGCAACTACCATGCCAAATAAATATGTTTTTAATTTTCTGTAAACTAAGCAGCTAACGGTGGCACTCTGTTGCAATTATGCATCGACATTGTTGCAATTGCATCAATTTTTACGACCTTTCGTAGCGCTTCATTTTTCTCCATAGGGTGGACCGATCCATTCCCAAAATTTTCGCCGCCTCCCCTTTGTTTCCCTTCGTCTCCGCCAAAACCTTTCGGATGGCTTCTGCTTCTCCCTCTTCATGGTCTCGGTAAGATTGTCGCTGATGCAGCTTCTTGGCAAAAAAAGCTGTGTCCCCCTTGCCAAGCGCGTCATCTTTGCACAGCAAGACCATTCTTTCCACAACGTTGCGCAGCTCTCGTACATTGCCTGGCCAGTCGTATTGTTTGAGAACATGGAAAACGGCCTCTTCTACTTTCAAATGCCTTTTATTTTCCCGTTCCTTGATTTCTTCCATGATCGATGTCACCAATAGAGGAATATCTTCAATTCGCTCTCGCAAAGCAGGTAACTCAAGCGTCAACACATTCAATCGGAAGTACAGGTCTGAACGAAACTGCTTTTCCTCAACCAGTCGTTCCAAATCCCGATTCGTTGCCGCTATGATTCTCACATCGACAGGGACGATACGCTCTCCGCTGATTCTGCGCACTTTTTTCTCCTGCAAGATACGCAAGAGCAACGCTTGGATCGGAATCGACATCTCTCCGATTTCATCGAGAAACAGAGTGCCTCCGTGGGCCAATTCAAACAGCCCGGGCTTTCCACCTTTTCGCGCGCCAGTAAAAGCGCCCTCCTCGTATCCAAACAACTCGCTCTCCAATAAATTGCCAGGGAGAGCCGCACAGTTAACCGGGATGAACGGTCCGGTTGCACGCTGGCTGCTCAAATGTATCCCTTGAGCAAAAAGCTCCTTGCCAGTCCCAGTCTCTCCCTGTATGAGAACGGTCGCATCTGTCCGCGCAAATGTTTCCGCCCATTCCTTTGCTTCCCGGATCGCAGCAGATTCTCCAATGATATCCTCCAGGCGGAATTTGGCTTCCAAGCCGCTCTCCATACTTTGCTTGCGAATGCGCATCTCCATTTTTTGAATGTCGGTAATCTCTTTAAAAGTGGAAACCGCCCCCACGATTTCACCCTCTACGACAATCGGCAAACGGTTGATGATAATTTGTCGATTCAGGATCGTGGCAATGTCCCCTATTTCTTTTTTTCCCGTTGCCAAAATCCTCAACATATCTGAATTAGGGATATAACGGGTAATTTTTTGTCCAACAATATTGCTAGGCAGACCGAGTATTTCCATCGCATTTTTATTGACTCCGATTATAATCGAATCCCGATCGACCGCAATGATCCCGTCATGAGAAGCGTCCAGAATCGCCTGCATGTGGATGTCATGGATCATTTGCCTGGTTCTCCTTCCTCGGCATGCTCAAGCATAACGGCTACTTCCGGTGCTGGCCTTCTTGCCCGACGCTTTTTTCGTTTCTTTTTCCGTAAAATGAAAATGGATAGGAGCATCAGTGCGAGGATGGCTAGCTCAATTGGTTGTCCCAGCTTTGCAGAAGTCCAGCCACTCATGCCCAACAAGTGTAAGATGACGGCTATGTAAAGGAAGATCGATGCTAGATTTTGAGCGTTCACCTGTTTCACCTCTGTTTTTGCTGGTTAGAGAAAAAATGCGGCAGCTTGTTTTTTCGCAATAATCTGACTTACGCTCTACGAAAAACTCCCATGGAGCCGTGAACATCGCTCCACAGGAGAGTTGGTTCTTGTTGTCTTTCAATTAGATAGGGAGCAGCTCCACCATTTCTTTGCTCTCCAAGTTTTTCACCATGTCGAGCCATGCTTGTGGCTTTTGTGGAAGCACGGCGTAGTATCGCTTCAAGAACGTGACGATCAGATCCGCTTCGAGGGTCGTTTGCTCCTCGTTAGTCGGCATGAAGCCCAGATCGAGTCCAGATACTGCTTCGCCGTCATTTTGCCAAGATGGATGCACATACGTAAAGTTCGTACGTTTGTAGCCCAGATGCGAGAGCACTTCACGGCGTACATATGGGTCCATTGGCTTGATTCCGCCAAAGCTGTGTTCTGCCACACGGTACGGGTCGTAGATTTCTGCAAACATCCCGTATAGCTCCTTGCCGTTTTCAGCAGCCAGAGCGAGCAGGTCCTTTTGACGCTCCCTGGCGAGGAAACGTCCCACCCCGAGTCCTTCGCGACCAATGATCGTGAAGTCTGTCATGGCTACGTTCATGTCTGTGTAATAACGGTATTCGGTAGCGCCCACAACTTCTCCTTCGTGTACAGCTACAAATACGCGAATGCCTGGATCTTCGAGCGGTTCTTTCCACAGATCGTACGCCAATACTTCTTCAGGCGGGAAAACCTCTTGCATCAAACGGTGCATCTTCGCAAACAGTGGATTGTCAATATGTTGAATACGTACGAATTCCATCAGTCAAATCCCCTCTCGATCGATTATGTCGGATAAACAAACACCCTACAGATGCTGTTGAAATGGATTTTTCCATTCCATGAGTGTCGCGTAGTTGCGAGATTCCTCATCTTCCAAATAATTTGCCACAACCCGAACAGGCGTGCGACCACAGTGCATGAGAAATGTAATCACCGGGTCTCTTACTTCCCCTGTCAGAACATGCTCCAAATACTGCTCAGGTGTCCATTGGTCTGCATACCGTCCATATCCTGGCATGCGACCTCCGCCGAGCAATCTGCGCAGTCCTTTTTGTACCACCAGCTCATACATTGCTTGCATCATCTGTTGACCCAATCCCAGCTTGCGGAAGCTCGGTCGGATGCAAATATCTACAATGTATAGCGTGTCCCCCTCAGGATCATGATTACGAATATAACCGCTATCCGTGACATCTTCCCATTTATGCTCGGGGTGAGCCGGATCAAACTTCACGAGCAACCCTGTCATCGAACCTGCCAAAACGCCGTCCACTTCTACACAAATGGCACCTTCCGGGAAGAGCGTAATATGGTTCGTCAGCTGCTCCTGGTTCCACCATAGCTCTGACGGGAACGGCGGGGGAAAGCTCTCCGCCTGTATTTGGATCAATTCGAAGAAGTCTGCGCGATTGTAGTTGCGAATGACGGCTTTCCGTGGCTTGTTCCCTTCAAATACATACAGCTCTTTTCTGTACATATGCATCCTCCTGCTGTCCAGATCACGATGGAGTGCTTACTTCCAGTCTGTATACAAATCGGTGCGGCGGTCGCGCCACGTTGTGACAGAGCCTTTTTCCCGCACATCGTATAGCAATTGGATATCTAGGTCAGCGGTTACCATCATGTCGTGGTTGATTTCCCCTTCAGCAAGAATGCCTCGCGGAGGGAACGGAACATCGTTTGGTGTCAAGATCGCCGCTTGTCCAAAGTTCGCTCGCATGAAATCAACGGTCGGCAACGAGCCTACTGTTCCAGTCAGCACGACATACACTTGGTTTTCAATTGTCCGGGCATGACTGGTATAACGTACGCGGTGGAACGCGTGGCGATCATCCGTGCAGGATGGGCAGAAAATGACGTCTGCACCCCGTGCTTTGGCGATACGCACCCACTCAGGGAACTCGATGTCGTAGCAAATAATCATCGCTACCTTCCCTTTGTCGGTCTCAAAGATTTGCAGCGAATCGCCAGCCCCCATGTTCCAGCCTTTTACTTCCCATGGCGTAATATGGATTTTTTTCTGCTGGCCAACACGTCCATCCGGGTAGAACAGAAAAGCCGTATTGTAAAGCTTGCCGTTTTCCTCGATGATGTGCGTTCCACCAATCAGATGCATCTCATATTTGGCAGCGAGGGAACGAAACAGCTCAACATATCGGTCCGTGAATGATGGCAATGCTGTAATCGGCAGCGCATTGCCCTGTTCGTCTCCGATTGACATGAGTTGAGTCGTAAACAGCTCCGGGAAAAGGAGAAATTCTGTGTCGTACTCTTGCGCGTTTTTCACGTAGTGCTCAACTTGATTGGCAAAGTCTTCAAAGCTATGTATGGTATGCAGATGGTACTGCACAGCGGAAACACGCATTTTCATGCCATTCTTCCTTCCTCAGACGTGATAACAACCTCTCAGACTAAAATATATCAAAAACAGTCTGTAAAGTCTCGTTATAGACTGTATGAAAAAAGTCGCCTATCCGCTTAGACGGGCGACTCTCAACATTATTGGTTGATGCACATCCGCAAAACGGTTTTGTAGAGCAGCTCTGTTCCGAGTGCCACGTCTTCATAGGCTGCGTATTCTTGCGGATTATGACTAATACCGTCCTTGCAGCGGACAAAAATCATCCCGTAATCACAAACGTAGGACAGCGCCAATGCGTCATGGAAAGGACCACTCATCAGCTCGCGCACAGAGGCACCGAGCTTGCTGCTCTCCTCATGCATGATTGCCTTAATCCAGTCAGCACAATAACGCGGTTCACTATTTGTATCTTCCGTAATGGTATAGTGCAATCCACCTTCTATGGCAGCTAGCTCAATCGCCTCGCGCAACGCTTGTTCGCGCTCATCGCGACGCTTCAAATCGATATCCCGCAAATCAATCGAAAAACGCACCCTTTCGGGAATGATGTTGCGCGAATCCGGGAAAACCTCCAGGTGACCGACCGTACCGACTGTTGGCGCTTGTGGATCGAGCTTTGCCAGCTCGTTTACTGCCAAAATTACTTTTGCCGCTCCGACTAGGGCATCCTTTCTCATCGACATCGGTACGGAACCAGCGTGCCCGGCAAAGCCAGTCAGCTCGACTGTCCACCACAAAGGCCCTGATATCGCCGACACGATTCCAATCGCTTCTCTCGCGTCATCGAGAATCGGCCCCTGCTCAATATGCAGCTCCAAATAAGCACCGATACTACCTTTTGGATAAATAGACGCTTCCAGGCGATCAGGATCGCACCCAAAATCAATCAGTGCCTGCCTGCGTGTGATCCCGTTTTTATCCGTCCTCTCCAAGTCCGCCGGTTCCAGCATACCGAGAATGCCTTTGGAACCAAACAGTCCTTTTTGAAAACGGCATCCTTCTTCGTCACAAAACGCAACGATTTCAATAGGCTGTGCAGGTATGATTCCTTGTTCATTCACCGTCTGCGCGACTTCTAGTCCACCCAATACACCGATCACCCCATCGTACCGACCCCCGTACGGTTGCGAATCGATATGTGAGCCAATCATCAAGATCGGGGCTTGTTCATCCTTCCCCGCCATCCGGCCAATCAAATTGCCGAAGTCATCGATCCGCGTGTGAAGACCGGCTTCTTTCATCCAGCTAGCCACCAGCTCTACTCCTGCTCGGTCTTCAGCAGACAAAGCGAGTCGACATACACCCGTTTCGCCTATTTTCCCAATTTGCGCCAATTGCTCGATTCGTTTTTGCAGTCGTTCTTCGTTGATCACAAGCTTCCTCGCCTTTACGTTCATGCTCGTAGGACCTCCTCATCTTGGTCATGATAGACGAAAGCTGCTCATCCTTACCTTATGCATGTGCCTCTTCCCAAATGGTATTCAACTCGTCCTGTTCCTAGTAGAAATTTCCTCAAATGAAGCGATTCTGTATAGAGTGGGTCAGGAAAATCGTCTTTAATCTTGGTATAATGAATGGGAAAGTCAGGTAGGAGGAACAGCAGATGAACGAGTGGTTGAATAAACCAGTGAAGACCATACAAAGACCAAGGAAACGAGGTACGGTAGAATACATCGATGACCAATATATCGTGGTGTTCTTTACTTCCCCGCGAAAAGAGCGCGTTATTTTCTCGAGCAAGGAAGCGTTCCTAAATAAAGTCGAGTTCGTGGAAGACCCCGTTTCATGAGAAAAAGCCCCTGACTTCAGCACTTCAATCAGTGCGAAGCCAAGGGCTTTTTATATGTGCGTAAGTAGCTTACGCGTAATGCTCGTCACGCAGGCGTTTGATTTCATCGCTCTCCAGGTACTCGTCATATGTCATCATTTTATCAATGACACCCTTCGGCGTGAACTCAATGACCCGGTTCGCAATGGTTTGAACGAACTGGTGGTCATGAGATACAAAGAGAAGTGTACCGTCGAACTCAATCAAGCCGTTGTTCAATGCAGTAATGGATTCCAAATCCAAGTGGTTCGTCGGTTCGTCCATGATCAATACGTTGGCACTCGCCAGCATCATCTTGGACAGCATGCAACGAACTTTTTCTCCCCCGGACAATACGTTTGACTTTTTCAGCGCTTCATCTCCAGAGAACAGCATACGACCGAGGAATCCACGAATGAATGTCTCGTCTTGATCTTTGGAGTACTGGCGCAGCCAGTCAACCAGGCTCAGATCCGAGTTAAAGTACTCCGCATTGTCTTTTGGGAAGTACGCTTGGGAAGTCGTAACGCCCCATTCGAAAGAACCGCTATCAGGCTGAACTTCGCCCATCAAGATTTGGAAGAAGGTTGTTTTCGCCAGCTCATTTGGTCCGACAAACGCAACTTTATCTCCTTTGTTGATGGTGAGGTGAAGGTTTTCAAACAGTTTTTCGCCTTCAATCGTCTTGCTCAAGCCTTCGATGGCTACGAGGTTTTTACCCGCTTCACGCTCTGGCTTGAAGTTGATGAACGGATACTTACGGCTGGAAGGACGAATGTCTTCCAACGTAATTTTCTCCAACAGCTTTTTACGTGAAGTCGCCTGCTTGGACTTGGAAGCATTCGCAGAGAAACGCGCAATAAACTCTTGCAGTTCCTTCATTTTTTCTTCTTTCTTCTTATTCTGATCACGAACCATTTTCAGCGCCAATTGGCTGGATTCGTACCAGAAGTCGTAGTTACCTACATACATTTGGATTTTGCCAAAGTCAATATCCGCAATGTGCGTACATACCTTGTTCAGGAAGTGACGGTCATGGGATACAACGATGACAGTGTTTTCATAATCCGCCAGGAAGTTTTCCAACCAACGAATCGACTCGATGTCCAAATGGTTCGTCGGCTCATCCAAAAGCAGGATGTGTGGATTACCAAACAGCGCTTGCGCCAACAGAACGCGTACCTTCTCCGTACTAGCGAGATCCTTCATCTGCTTGTCGTGCAGGTCTGTCGGGATACCGAGACCGATCAGCAAGCTAGCTGCATCTGCTTCGGCCATCCAGCCGTTTAGCTCTTCGAATTCTCCCTCCAATTGGGACGCGCGATTGCCGTCTTCCTCAGAGAAATCTTCTTTCATGTAAAGAGCGGTCTTCTCTTCCATGATCTCGAATAGGCGCTTGTGGCCCATAATTACCGTTTTTAACACTTCGTACTCGTCGAATTCAAAGTGGTTCTGCTTTAAAACAGCGATACGCTCGCCCGGTGTCACCGAAACGTGACCGCTCGTCGGATCGATCTCTCCGGAGAGGATCTTCACGAAGGTAGACTTCCCTGCACCGTTCGCACCGATGAGGCCGTAACAGTTACCTGGGGTAAACTTAATGGATACATCTTCAAACAGTGCGCGCTTCCCGTAGCGCAGCGTCACGTTCTGAGTGCTTATCATCGTCGCAATACCTGCCTTTTTTGAATCGTTCAAACACTTATCTTACCAGAGATGACCTCATTTTGCAAAAGGTAAACGATTTCGCGTCTAGCAAAAAATACTGATTCATGAAATGGACTCTGGCAGGGAAAACTACCATGGCAATCCAGTGGGAAGGAGGCTTCCGATATGTCCAAGCAAAATGGTGTCAAAAATGAGATGGGAAAGAAAGAAAACCCTTCACAAACCCGCAGATCGAACACAATTAGCAAAGAACAGACACGCTCCAAGCAACGCGGCGAATAACGAGTGACCCCATCAAAAACCGGCCTGCAGCATATGCAGACCGGTTTATTTGCAAGAAATCAGATCAAACACTGGCCTGCAACGGAACGCGGGCAGGGCGATGTGTCTGTACAGGTTGTGAATCCACGTAGATCGATACATTGTGCAGCGTCACGTACACAATGCTCTGCTCTTCTACGTTCAGCTCCATAAAGCGCTGCCTGCTCATCTCTGCCTCAAATACCTCCTCCGTGTCCAATCGCTTCAGGTCAAGGCGAACGATCGGCCCCAAGAGCGAAATATGGTTAATCTCAGCCTGAACCGATCTGGCAGACTTCCCCTCTGGCGGGCGCACTGAGATCTCTACATCGTGTGGCCGCATGTATCCGACAGCGGGAGCCTCCACCGCTTTGTCCTTCCAATCTGTCTCGAACTCTGCCTCACCGAGCTTGATTTTGCCATTTTGGATTCGTCCGTGAAACAGATTGACCCGCCCCAGAAAGCTGTACACAAACGGATTCGCCGGATGATGATAAATTTCTTCGGGCGATCCTACCTGCTCCACTCGCCCTTCATTCATCACAACTACCTGATCCGCCAATTCCATCGCTTCCTCCTGATCGTGTGTAACGAATAGAATCGTTAGCCCAAGCTTCCCGTGCAGATGACGGAGCCAGCGACGCAGCTCCTGCCTCACTTTCGTATCCAAAGCGCCAAACGGTTCATCCAGCAGCAAAAATTTTGGTTCCACTGCCAACGCCCTCGCCAATGCAACCCGCTGGCGCTGCCCACCAGATAGCTGTGAGGGATAGCGATGTGCGAGACCTTCTAGCTGCACGAGTTTTAACAGGGAATGAACTTTTTCACTGATTTCTTCCTTGCTCGGTCGTGTTTTGCGTGAGCGAACGGACAATCCAAACGCAATGTTGTCAAAGATGTTCATATGCCGAAACAAGGCGTAATGCTGAAAAACAAACCCAACCTGCCGCTCGCGCACGTCGCGGTTCGTATTATCCTCTCCGTGAAAGAGAATCCTTCCCTCCTGCGGTTGCTCCAGTCCAGCGATGAGACGCAAAAGCGTCGTTTTTCCCGATCCGGAAGGTCCGAGAAGCGCTACGAGTTCGCCTTCCGGGATGTGCAGATTTACATTTTTCAGCGCTGTAAAGCTCTTATAAGACTTGGTTATGTTCACTACCTCGATACTCATCCGGCTCTCTCTCCTGTCACGTCGTAGTGTTGTTCCTCATCCAGCTTTACCTGCCGCTCGGTCTTCCACTCGATCAGGCTTTTCAGAATAAGCGTCACTAAGGCTAAGGCAGCAAGCAAGGTGGCTACCGAAAAGGCAGCAGCGAATTGGTATTCGTTGTAGAGAATCTCCACATGCAACGGGAGCGTATTGGTCATGCCGCGGATATGACCAGAAACGACGGATACTGCCCCAAATTCACCCATGGCGCGGGCATTGCACAAAATAACCCCGTACAAGAGCCCCCATTTTACATTTGGCAGTGTGACGCGTAAAAATGTTTTCCAGCCGCTTGCTCCGAGTGAGACTGCCGCTTCCTCCTCGTCTCTTCCCTGTGCTTCCATAACCGGAATCAGTTCACGAGCGACGAACGGAAAGGTAACAAAGGTCGTCGCGAGCACGATACCGGGAACCGCGAAAATGATTTTGAAATCCCACGCCGCAAGCAAGGGTGCCGCCAAACCTTGACTCCCAAACAAGAGGACAAAGATTAGGCCCGCGATGACTGGAGATACGGCAAATGGCAAGTCTATCAACGTAAGCAACACATTTTTACCCGGGAACGAAAACTTGGCGATTGCCCATGCAGCAGCGATCCCGAACGTCACATTCAGCGGTACGCTAATGGCTGCCACTAGCAAGGTGAGCCTAACGGCGGATAACGTTTCCTCCTCAGTAATAGCGGCAACGAACACCTCCGCCCCTTGCCGAAATGCTTCTGTAAACACAGCCACTAGTGGCATGATCAAAAACAAGCCAAGAAAGAGCATGGCCACGATAATCAGTGTCCATCGGATATAAGCTGGCTCCGTCAAATGCTTCATACGCCATACCTCCTAACGGGCCGCATCGAATTTATTGATTTTCCATTGCAAGTAGTTGATGACCAAAAGCATGACAAAGGAAATGACAAGCATGACGGTTGCAATTGCCGTAGCGCCTGCATAATCAAACTGCTCCAGCTTGGTCATAATCAAAAGGGGTACAATCTCTGTTTTCAACGGCATGTTCCCGGAGATGAAAACGACGGAGCCATACTCCCCCAAGGCTCTGGCGAAGGCTAGCGCAAAACCCGTAATGATTGCCGGTAACAGATGCGGCAAAACCACCCGCCAAAATGTATTCCATCGGGTAGCGCCCAACGTAGCCGCCGCTTCCTCCATTTGCAAATCCCAATCCTGCAAAACAGGCTGGACCGTTCTGACGACAAAAGGAAGACCGATAAATGTTAGTGCAACCCATATACCGATGGGGGTGTACGCTACCTTGATCCCCCACTCCGCCAGGTACTGCCCGATCCAGCCATTTTCAGCGTAAATAGAAGTCAGGGCAATCCCGCCTACTGCGGTAGGTAAGGCAAAAGGCAGGTCAACAATGCCGTCAATGATCCGCTTCCCCGCAAACTGATAGCGAACCAACACCCATGCCACCAAGACACCGAACACCGCATTGAGACAAGCCGCAAAAAAAGAAGTCATAATACTCACACGAATGGAGGCAAGGACCCTCGTATCCATAATCGTCCCGATGAATTGCTCCCAGCTCATCGTCGAAGCTTTTAAAAACAAGACAGACAGAGGGATTAGCACCAGAAGACTCAGGTAGATGATGGTATAGCCCATGGTCATGCCAAAGCCTGGCAGAAACCCTCTGTTGCTGAGTGATTTTCTCATGAAGGTAACTCCTCTGAGGAAAGTGTAGGTCTATGGTTTGTAAAGTTGGTCGAAGACGCCTTGATCTGCAAAATGAGTCTTTTGGGCTTTCGTCCAGCCGCCAAACAACTCATCGATAGTAAACAATTGAATGTCAGGGAATGCAGGTTTATGTGCTTTGAGTACTTCCTGTGAACGAGGGCGGTAGTAGTGCTTGGCTGCGAGCTCTTGGCCTTTTTTGGTATACAGGAACTGAAGGTACGCTTCCGCTACTTCTCTTGTCTTGTGCTTGTCAGCGTATTTGTCAACGAGGGTGACAGGCGGTTCAGCCAAAATGCTCACGGACGGATTTACAATCTCAAACTTGTCTTTCCCTAGTTCATTGACCGCGAGATACGCTTCGTTTTCCCATGCAATCAGCACATCCCCCATGCCACGCTCGACAAAAGTAGTGGTCGAACCACGCGCCCCGGAATCGAGGACGGGTACATTTTTAAACAGTTGTGCGACGAATTCTTGTGCCTTCGCTTCATCTCCCCCATTTGTCTTCAAGGCATAACCCCAGGCAGCCAAGTAGTTCCATCTGGCTCCCCCAGACGTTTTCGGGTTCGGAGTAATCACGGAGATACCAGGCTTGATCAAATCATCCCAATCTTTGATTTGCTTCGGATTGCCTTTACGTACCAGAAACACAATCGTAGAGGTGTAAGGAGAGCTGTTTTCCGAGCGCTTCTTTTGCCAATCAGCAGGAATCAGACCGTGTTCGGCAATCGCGTCAATATCGTAAGCGAGGGCAAGGGTCACCACATCTGCTTCCAAACCATCGATGACGGAGCGGGATTGCTTGCCTGAACCGCCATGTGATTGCTTGATCGTCACTGTTTGACCTGTCTTTTGTTGCCACTCTAAGGCAAACTCCTTATTGATATCTTGGTAAAACTCTCGCGTCGGATCGTAGGAAACATTGAGCAGCTCTACCGTAGAGTTGCTGCCCCCTGCTCCCTTACCAGTTTCTGCTGGTGCAGCAGCCGAGCAGCCAGCCATAGCAGCAGCCATAGCAACGATTCCTACGCGTTGCAGGATCGTCTGGACCTTGCCTTTCGTGGTTTTCATACAGCTCACCTTCACTCCTCTTTTAATCTATAGTAATTTACTCGGAATACTCTGTTATTGAAAATTATACCTGCCTTTCTGTTCCTGTCAACGATATTTCCATCTACCCTATGCTAGGCAGGTAGGCCACGTTCAAATGTTATTCGCCTATCCAGTAAATTTGGGCCCGCCCTTTCTGATTTACTCAAAAAAACAAGCCTTCCCGCTCAAAAGGGAAAGCTTGTTTCGATCAGACTGTGGCACTGGCATATTTCCTCCGGTCAAAAGTAAAAAGATCGGCGTCCGCGTGACTTCCTTTTGTTATCAGATCACTGATGATTTGCGCGCCGATCGTGGAATAGACGGTTCCGTTCCCTCCGTAGCCTAGCGTGAACAAGCAGTGCGGATACCCCTCCTGCTCCCCAAACAGCGGGAGTCCATCATGCGTTTCAACAAAAGTCGCTCCCCAATAATATTCGGCTCGCATGGGAATCTGTGGAAACAACTCTTGAATCTTTGCGAGTAATTGATCCCGCTTCTTCAGACTAGAGGCATCCTTCTTTTGTAGTTCGTTCAACGGCTCATCAAGTCCTCCGACAATGATTCTGCCCTCCAAACAAGTACGGATATACAAATAGGGACGGGCGGTTTCCCAGATTAAACAAGCATTCGGCCAACCCGTAAGCACTTCGACTGGATTGGTCACGATGGAAAACGAGCTGGAAATCACCGCGTTGGCATTACGCTTCATGGTTTGTGCTTCGTAGCCAGTAGCAAACACGGCACGCCTGCACTTGATTGTATACCCACTTTTTGTATAGACCAAAAGTCCTCCATCATGGACTTTTTGATGCACAACTTCCGTGTTTTCGTATACGCGCATCCCTTTTTTCACAGAGTGGGCGATCACACCGTTGGCAAATTTATACGGATTGAGTTCCGCATCTCCCCTGGAAAAAATAGCCCCTGCCTTTGAAAAGGAGAATCGCTGCTCTATCTCTGAACGCTCCAAATACGTGACAGGAAAGCCGTACTTCTTCAATAGCTGGTACTCTGTCCGCAAGCTCTCCGCATCAGCTTGTTTACTGGCATAATACAAGCTGTCACGCCTTATGTAATCGGGAGATTGGTTTAGCTGCCCCGAGATTTTTTCCAATTCATCAACAGCCTGCCGCGTCAGTTCGTAAAAACGAACTCCTTTTTGCTCACCGAACGAATGGATACAGGCTGTCAGCGTTTTATCGTTGCATATTTGCAGCAAACCGGTATTAGCGCTGCTGCTGCCCCCACTCACCCGCCGTTTATCCACGAGGATGACATCCATATCATGCTGCTTCAAATAATAGGAAACGAGCGCTCCTGCCTCTCCGCCACCAATGATGAGGACATCACACTTCACATCCTCAGTAAGAGTGGGATAGAGGGGGGGCACTGGAACTGTTTCTGGCCAATACAATTTTCCGGTCACGAATATCATCAGCATGTCCCCTCAGGCTGAAAGTATCATTATGGACGTCCCTTCAATTCTCAACCATTAGGATAACCAACACGCCAACCGGCATCCGTTCCCCTATCGCCCAATTCATTGCTTATACGGTATGATGGGTGTTAGAAGGAGTGATTGCGCTTGACTACGGTATATGTTAAGCTTCCGCACGAAAATGCAGTTGTTCGAGAAATCGCAGGAACGGATGACCTACAGGAGCTGGTGGGCGGAGACTATGAGGTAGTGGAAGATGACCATCTGGAGGGAATCTCCCTCGTTGTAAATGAAGATGCTCGCGGAGTAGAAGCAAACAATTTCCCCATCACGTCAGATGGTTTTTTAGACTGGGTCTATGGACCTTGCGTATTCGTCAAAGCAGATGGACGTTCACTTACAGCTGACGACCTTTTGAGAATTGACCGGTTTTTATCCGCCAAAGGATGAGGTTTTGATCAAAACAAAGACCCCTGACCTATCAGCTCATGTACACGGCTGATGATAGGTCAGGGGTCTTGTATTTTCACTCAAATAGAACAAGAACTAGCTCTTGATACCGCTGCTGCCGAAGCCACCCGCTCCTCTTTCCGTCTCATCCAGCTCATCGACTACTTCGAACTGCGCGACTGGAACGATTGCAATCACGCCTTGTGCAATCCGATCCCCTTTTTTGATCAAGTAGCTATGTGCATCGACTTCTTGTTCAACGGTTACTTCGTTTTCGCCAGCACCCAGACATACCTTGCCGCTTTTTCCGGAAGCGATCCGAATGTTATCGATCAGGACGCATACTTCACCGCGATAACCAGCATCAACAGTCCCTGGTGCATTGGACAAGCGCAGCTTTGTTTTTGCACTGATCCCGGAGCGAGGGCGCACTTGCAATTCAAATCCTTCTGGAAGCGCGAAAGCCAAGCCTGTGGGAACTTTTGCAGATTGTCCTGGGGCAATCAATGTATCCTCTACCGCAACCAGATCAAAGCCCGCGTCCATTGCTCTCGCGTACGCTGGGATCACGGCGTCCTGGTGGAGCTTTTTAATTTTCACCTGTGTAACCGGGCGCTCATTTGTCATGTTCATGTAATAGTCTCTCCTCATATAGCCTGTGGGCTGATTACCATTCATAGTGTACAAGAAGCAACCACATCCAGCAAGAAGCACCGATTTCATAAAACCCTCACAAACCCCTTACTTTTTTAGCGCTTTTAACAATGGAATGTGGTATAATCACCGATGCATCTAAAATCACAATTGAAAAAGAAAGGTGGAATTGTACCTTGCAAGTACAAAAACCATATCGCATTTTGTTGTATTACAAGTATACTCCTATTGAAAATTATGAGGAGTACGCAGCCGAGCACTTGCAATTTTGCAAGGATAACGGGCTGAAAGGGCGGATTATCATCGCTCCGGAGGGCATTAATGGAACCGTATCCGGAACGATTGAACAAACAGACGCCTACATGGAATATGTGCGAAAAGATCCACGTTTTAGTGATATGTGGTTTAAAATAGATGAGTCGGAAGAGCATGCATTCAAAAAAATGTTTGTACGTCCGAAGCAGGAGCTCGTAACATGGCGTTTGGAGGAAGATGTCAATCCGAATGAACTAGTTGGCACCTATCTGAACCCAAAAGAATGGTACGAAATGATGCAGGAAGAGGATGTCGTAATCCTCGACGGTCGCAACTACTACGAATACGATTTGGGACATTTCCGTGGTGCGATTCGCCCAGAAGTGGATTCATCCCGTGAGTTCCCAGAGTGGATTCGTGACAACATGAGCCAGTTTAAGGATAAAAAAGTCCTGACCTACTGCACAGGCGGTATTCGTTGCGAAAAGCTGACAGGTGTCTTGCTGCAACAAGGTTTTGAAAATGTGTACCATCTTGAGGGCGGAATTGTCACGTATGGTAAAGATCCAGAAGTTCAAGGGCGCCTGTGGGATGGAAAATGCTACGTGTTTGACGAGCGCATCTCCATACCGATCAATCATACCGAAGAAGACGTCGTCATTGGCCGTTGCCATTACTGTGGTACTATCGAAGACCGCTATGTAAACTGCGCCAACCCATTCTGCAACAAGCAGCACTTCTGCTGCACAGAATGTGAGACAAAATTCAAGCGTTCTTGCTCCGATGAATGCCGCGAGCACCCTCGCAACCGTTATGTAGAAGCGGAAGAACAAGCGAAGCTGGAAGCTGCTGGATCAAACGCATAATTTGGTACAAACACAAACAAGTTGATTCTCTCGCAGAGTCAGCTTGTTTTTTATAGGCAAAAGGCTCACACTCCCCTCTCATTCCCTTTCCCTGAATTTGGTACTATAATAAAAATCAAATCATTCGCAAAAGGGGATACATTATGTCATTGATTCATGAAACGAGCATTCTCGAATGGCAAGCTGCAATGACAGCTGGAACCACGACTTCGCGGGAATTGACCCTCGCCTTTTTACAGCGGATTGCCACCTACAACAAACAAGGCATCCGAATCAATGCCATTTGTGAGCTAAATCCAGATGCACTAGCGATCGCAGAGTCACTGGATCGAGAACGAGCGGTGTCAGGTAGTCGTGGGCCGCTTCACGGAATCCCTGTATTGATTAAGGATAACATTGCGACATCTGACAAGATGCACACGACGGCTGGAGCTCTAGCTTTAGCTGATTCGTTTGCCTCTGCGGATGCATTCGTCGTAACGAAGCTCCGAGAGGCGGGCGCGGTTCTTTTAGGGAAAACCAATCTGACGGAATGGGCTAACTTTATCTCCAATGACATGCCAGATGGCTACAGCTCGCGCGGTGGACAAGTGTTGAACCCATACGGTCCTGGTGTACTCGATGTCGGCGGGTCTAGCTCGGGGTCGGCTGCTGGGATTGCCGCAGGTTTTGCCGTTGTAGCAGTCGGTACGGAGACTTCCGGGTCGATTCTCCATCCAGCAGAACAAAATTCGCTCGTGGGAATCAAACCTACTGTTGGCTTAATCAGCCGTTCGGGTATCATCCCGATTTCCCATAGCCAAGACACAGCCGGACCGATGGCAAGAACCGTGACAGATGCAGCTATTTTGCTTGGCGCGCTTACTGGCATAGATGAAAAGGATCCGGTGACTGGAAAAAGCGAGGGTCTCGCGCAGACCGATTACCTCCCCTTCCTCGATGCAGATGGATTGCGGGGTGCACGCATCGGCGTTGTACGCTCCAGATTTTTGGCTGAGTGTGAAGCCGAAGAAATCACCTTGTATGAAGCAGCAATTGAAAAGCTCAAAGAGGCTGGTGCAACTATCATAGATACGGTCAACATCCCGACAGAAAATGCCGAATGGAACATACATGTTCTCGTGCATGAATTCAAGGTTGGTGTAAATGCGTACTTAAAAACGTTACCAGCCTCCTACCCGATCCGCTCCTTACAGGATGTCATTGCTTTTAATCGGGCACATGAGGAGCAAGCCCTGCTTTATGGGCAAGAGCTGCTGGAAGAATCCGAGCAAACCAGTGGCACACTGACAGAACCGGAATATCTGGCTAATCGCCTGTTCGATTTGGAAATGTCACAGAAACAAGGTCTTGATGCTGTCATGAAAGAGCACGAACTCGATGCCCTCTTGTACCCTGGCAGTACGGGTTATGCAATCCCAGCCAAAGCTGGTTACCCTTCGATTACGATTCCGGCTGGCTATACTTCTGCGGGCAAACCATTTGGTATCATGCTGACTGGGTTGGCATTCCAGGAACCTGCTTTACTTCGTCTGGCCTACGCTTATGAGCAAGCAACTCGACTGCGCGTAGCTCCGGATATGACGAATGCGTAAAGGAAGCACAGAATGAACCGATATTACGGACTTTTTATTGGCACAGCAATCCCTTTCAAGCACCTGAAGAAAATCATTCGCAAATTCAACGATGATTACTATGGCAAAGCCAGTCCAGAACGAAAGCAGGACTTTATCGAAATTATTCCAGAACTCCACATCGGTCACTCTGATTATCCAAACAGTATGCTAGCGTGTATTATGGTGGAACCGGCTTTTTTGAACAGATTTTTAGAAATTATAAACAACCTTGGCTTCACGTTCATCCTATGCCAGTATAGTCACGGTCATTTTCAAACGATAATGAATGAAATCGAGTATAGTGTTACGTGCTATCGCTCCTTGGAAGATGTCGTCTATCTGGTATTCGAAGATGAAGATGATATCGAAGGGAAATTCGCTAAAAAACTGCGCACGCTCCCACTAGAAAAACAATTTGCCTCAGCCCCTGGAATCAAAACGAGCAAAGAATATCAGCATCTGCTAGATACATGGGTAAAGGAAGTACTCGCCTATCCAGCAAAAAACGCATGAGACCTTTTTGGCCCCATGCGTTTTTCCCTTTCTACATCGTCTTGCTTTCTTGCTCCGCTTTCCCGAGTCGATCCTGGAACAGCTTGCTCAATTGACCGATATTTACTTCCCATTCCTCATCCTTGTAATAAACAGTCGCTTTGGATTCGCCTTTTTTACCTACGATACGAATATTCGTTGTCTTCACTTCATAGGTGCCATCTTCCTTGAAGGAAATATCCGCATCCTTAAGCTCTTTGTCCAATACCGGAGTAATCGTTTTATCGACGACTTCCTGCGTCGCTACGGCTGCTTGGCGCCCCATTTGGATCACTTCTTCAGGACTGAATTGGAAAAACAACACGAGCACAACACCAATAATAGCTGCAAGCGAAATAATTCGAATGATACTTCGCACCACCCATTGGGCAGCCATGATGATGATTATGATAGCTAGCGCAATCGGCCAGTAATCTTTGATCAGTTGAAGTATTTGGTCCACGTATATCCCTCCTTCGATTTCAGTCTCGCCAAAAAATACCGAAACCAAATCTTCTTACAGAAAAAAACCGTCACAGCAAAGCGGACGGAATCACAAAAATGGGTTGTCTATCACTAATTCTCGTAAAAAAAGCAAACTCCTGCTCTCATTTTCAATCGTTTTAAACAAATAATTGACATCATCTTCATCTTTTATCCATAATAGGAATCCGAGAAAAAATGGAAACGGGGAGATATAGGATGAAACAAAATCTGTATGATCAACTGGATTTTTATCAGGACTATCAAAAGCTGCGTCTGTCCGGTGAATCAGAGAATGATATGATCGAACAGCCTGCCTTACGCGGATGTCTCCCCTCCCTAAAAGGTTTGCGTGTACTCGACCTCGGTTGTGGTGGCGGACAGTTTGCCAGATACTGTGTAGAGCAAGGCGCAAGTGAAGTGATCGGTGTTGATCTTTCCCACAATATGCTGGAATATGCCCGAACGAATAACAGTCATGAGAACATTCAATATCTACTTAGCTCCCTGGAGGACATTGAGCTTGCCACTCATGACTACGATCTCATTACGAGCTCTCTCGTCATGGACTATGTTCGTGACTATGAGCACGTGATCAACAAAATAAGCCGCGCCTTACGCAACGGAGGACATTTCGTATACTCCACACTCCATCCGCATATTACCGCTCGCAAAAAGGTCGAGGGCTGGGTACGCGACAAAGAAGGACAGAAGCATTTCTGGCCCTTGGACAACTACCTGGAAGATGGAGAACGTGAAATGTACATGATGAACGGCAGAAAGGCGCTTTTTTACCACCGCTCCATGTCCACTGCCGTCAATACGTTAATCCAATCGGGGCTTACCCTCCAAGAGATCATCGAGCCAACCTGCACGCCAGAAGGACTTCTCTTGCAGCCGCATCAGATTTCAGAAGTAAGAAGACCGACGTTTATTATTTTCAAGACGCAGAAGATTGCTTAAATGG